>NZ_JBWKKY010000019.1:0-21721 GCF_056430805.1 Streptomyces sp. NPDC045955 | reverse complement strand
ACTGCACGGCAGGCGAGTGGGCGGGGCAGCACTGCACGCCAGGTAGGCGAGCGTGCGAGGCGCGGCAACGCGGCACGCACGCAGGTGTGCGGGCACCAGCGTGCGAGGCGCGGCAACGCGGCACGCACGCAGGTGTGCGGGCCTGGCACCCCCGCCGCCCGCCGGGCACGACATCCGCCCCCGCGCCACACGAGCCACGCCGGACACGGCGGCGCGGGCCACCGCCCGGACCCCGCCAAGACACGGAAGGGCTGTTGGTGGCCGAGACCCTGGCGGGCGTGCCGTCCGCGCCCGTGGACTACGCGGCCGTACCGCGGGTCACGTACTCGTCGCCGCAGACCGCGGCCGTCGGTCTGAGCGAGGCCGAGGCACGCGCGCGTGGGCACGAGGTGGAGGCCAACAGCATGCCGCTGACCGCCGTCGCGAAGGGCATGGTGCACGGGCAGGGCGGCATGGTGAAGGTCGTCACCGAGGCCGGCGGCGGACGCGTGCTGGGCGTGCACCTGGTGGGCCCGCACGTGTCGGAGATGATCGCCGAGAGCCAGCTGATCGTCGGCTGGGACGCGGAGCCGTCCGACGTGGCCCGGCACGTCCACCCGCACCCGACCCTGTCGGAGGCGGTCGGCGAGGCGTTCCTGACCCTGGCCGGACGCGGGCTGCACCAGCAGTGACACCGCGCCGGTGACGTCAGGCCGACGGCGGTGACGCACACCGCCCCGGCCCCCGCCGCACACGGGCCGTCCATGCTTCCGGGCGCCCCCTGGAGCCTCCCCCGTCGCGCCCTTGACAGCGCCCCATGGCCGTGGGGTACTGCGATGGCGAACTCGGGCGGATGTGACGGGGGTGAGTGTCCTGCCGGAGCTGCGCTACCCCACGGTGACCGAACAGGTCTTGACCGCCCGGGCGTTGACCTCTCGTCGGCCCGGGTTGTGCACCCTGCGACAGGTGGGTGCCTCGCGTGCGGGCAGACCTCTGCACCTGCTGTCGGTGGGCCTCGCCCGCCGCGCCGTGCTGGTGGTCGCCGGCGCCCACGCCAACGAGCCGACCGGCTCCTGCACCCTGCTCGCGCTCGCCCGGCGGGTGCTGGAACAGCGGGAGTTGCGCGACGGCATCTCCTGGCACTTCCTGCTGTGCGCGGACCCCGACGGCGCGAGCCTGCACGTGACCCCGGCGCCGCGCAGCCTGTTCGACTACCACCTCGGCTTCTTCCGCCCCGCGGGCCCGGAACAGCCGGAGTGGGCGCCGTCCCTACTGCCGCCCGACCGGCTGCCGCCCGAGACCCGGGCTCTGACCGGCGTCATCGACGAGCTGCGCCCCTACCTCCAGGTGACCCTGCACGGCACGGACCTGGGCGGCAGCTGGGTGCAGTTGACGAAGGACGTGCCCGGGCTGGCCGAGCCGTTCGCCAAGTCCGCGGCCGAGCTGCACATCCCGGTGGAGACCGGCGCCTCGGACGCCGCCGGCTGGCCCGCGTCCGGGCCGGGCGTGCACGTGATGCCCGCGCCGGGCATCGGGCCTGCGTACCCGAGCCTGCCGGACGACGCGCGGCACAGCACCTGGTTCCACGCCCACCGCTACGGCGGCCTCACCGCCGTGGTCGAGGTGCCGATGTGGGCGAGCGACCTGGTGGACGACCCGGCTCCGCATCCGGCCCCGGCGGCGGCGATCGGGCGGCTCGCGGACCGGCTGCGACAGGACGCGCTGGAGGTGACGCGCGTCCTCGACGGCGCGCTGCACCGGCTCGCGGGCCTGGACGGGCCGTTGCTGCGGGCCGCGCGGTGGGGGCTGGAACTGGTGCCGGGGCTGGCCGACGACCTGGTGCGCATGCCGCCCGCCGACCGCACCCGGGCGTACGTCGGCAGCGTGGACGCGTTCGCCCGCCGTGTGCCGCTGCGGGCGGCGGCGATGCTGCGGCGCGTGCTGCACGGGACCGACGACCGGGCGGCCGGGCAGCTGGAGGAACTCGTGGCGACCTGGAGCGACGCCTTCGCGGAACGCTTCCGGGCCCGCTGGGTGCCGTTGGAGCACCAGGTCGAGCACCAGACCCGCACGGTGGTCGCCGCGGCGCTGCACGCGCGCGAGGGGACGTCGTAGACACCGGCCCCGCCCGCGGCGTCATCGCGGTGTCACTCCCGCTGCATCGGCACCGCCGCCCCCGACTCGCGCCCCGGCTCGCCCGCGCGGGAGCACGCGCGCGTGTCCCGCGCGGCCAGTGTGAAGGCGGCCAGCACCACGCGCGCCTGGTACTCCGCCTGGCGCGCCACCGGGATCCAGCGCGCCCCGCAGCTCTCGCGGTAGTCGGCGCACCACTCGTCGATCAGCTGGTCCAGCTCCGGCAACGCCCCGGCCGGGTCGTGTCCGGCGGCCCGCACGAGCTGGTGCAGGAGACCGGCGGTGCGCAGGGCCAGCCGTCGCCCGGAGATGCGCAGGGCGGCGAGGTGGGCGGTGCTCAGCGGCGGAAGGGGGTGGGCCGCGCCGTCGCCGGTGTCGGGGTCCCAGGCGTCGGCGAGACCGGGGCAGACCAGTAAATAGTCGTCGACCGGGGCCAGCAGGCGCGCCGCGTCGGGCACGGCGGCGACGTGCGGCCGGACGCGGGCCAGGAGGTGCCGCAGGAGCCCTGTGTCGTGGCGCAGGGTGTGGCTCACGTCCCGCAGCACCCCGTCCCGGTCGGCGGGCGGAGAGCCGTCCGTCACGGCCGCCACGCCCCACATGGGCGCTTCGACGACCGCGGTGAGGGTGCCGTGCCGGTGCGGGTGGAACCACGTCGACTCGACGGCGGCCTCCGTGATGGCCGCGGCCAGGCCGGCCGGGCGCGGCGGCGGGATCCGGTAGACGGCGGGCCCGAGGCCGGGCCAGTACAGGGCGTCGTAGGCGCCGAGTTCGCGGGGGATGCCGAGCCGGGCGGCGATGTGGGCGAGGCGCCGGCCGAGGCCCGGCAGGTCGTCGGTGAGCTCGACGAAGCCGCCGCCGACGTCGACGCCGTGCAGGGAGCACTGGAGGAACGGCCGCAGTTCGTCCTGGACGTCGAGCAGGGCGCGCGTCTCCGGCAGGGCGGCGCCGGCCGCGCCGTCGGGCAGCCACTCGGGCTGCTCCAGGAAGCCCGGCCGGAAGAAGTTCCGGAAGTACTGGCCGAGTGCGTAGGGCCCCGTCAGCCAGCCCTCGTTGCGGCGCAGCCCGTCCGGGTCGAGGCACAGCAGCAGGTTCCAGGTGGCGTCGGCGCCCTCGGTGAGCCGCGGGTCGGCCAGCGCCCGCTCGGCCAGGCGCAGCACGGTGGCGCCGCCCACGGGTTCGTTGGCGTGGGGTCCGGCGACGACGAGGGCCTGACGGCTGCCGTGGCCGACGGAGAGCAGCCACAGGGGCGTGCCCGCGCGGGATGTGCCGATCCTGCGCAGCCGGGCGTCTCGCGGGTGGCGGGCGACGAGGGCGGCGGCCCGGGTGTCCAGTTCGTCGACGGTCGGATAGCGCAGGAGGGGCGGCAGGGCACACCTCCCCGATGCGGTGCCGTCGCTTCACCAGCTGTACATGGCGTACGCACAGTCAGTCACGACTTTCAGGGGTACGTCAACACCGCGGAACGCAATGGGTTTTGAGCCACTCCGCACGGAGCGACAGCCGGTAAATCCAAGGCCAGAGCTAAGGCATGGCTCGGTTTCCGGTCAGTCGGCCGACAGCCGGAACGCCATCCGCCCGAAGCCGACCTGATCGCCCTCGCGGACGACGGCCGCACCGACCACGCGCCGCCCGTTCACCGTCGTGCCGTTGGTGGAGCCGAGATCCCGCAGGACCCACATGCCGCCCTGGTGGCGGAGTTCGGCATGGACGCGGGAGACGGTCTCGTGGTTCAGGCGCAGCCCGCTGGCGGGATCGCGGCCTATGCGCAACGGGTGGCCGTGCGCCGGGTGGGGCAGCAGCAGCTTGGGCAGTTTCTCGGCCTGCCAGGCCCTGCGCAGCCGTACGGTGAAGCCGGAGACCGCCTCGACGGTGCCGAACACCAGGCGGGAGAACCGGCTCTCCGTGGGCAGGTCGGCGGTGAGCACGGCGAGTTCGTCCGCGCGGCGGGCGGCGAGTGCGAGTTCCATGCGGCGGATGAACGTGTCATGGGACAGGCGGCCCATGGCGACGCCGTCCCGGAGCACCTTCAGCGCCCTGTCGCGCTCCACGTCGGACAGCCGCGCGGGGTACGTGTTGAACTCGAAGGACGACGTCACGCTCGTGATTGTCGGGCAGCACGGCCGGGCTGTCCAGAAAACGGGAAAACGGCCGCCACGCGCCCGCATCCGCCGAGACCCGCCGCAAATGGGTGGATGCACCAGCGGATTGATCGCGTTTGACGCACCATGGACGGGCTACATCACGGTGAGCAGACGAAGGGGAACCGTCCGTGCAGTTCGAGGTGTGGGCACCGCAGGCAGGCCGTGTGACGCTCCAGTGCGACGGCGTCAGGCGCGCGTTGGAGCGCGATCCGGAACGGGCGGGATGGTGGCGGGGCGAGGCGGACGCACGCGACGGGTCCCGGTACGGCTTCGCGCTGGACGACGGCCCGGTACGGCCCGATCCGTGCTCGCGCCGGCAGCCGGACGGCCCGGACGGGCTGAGCGCCGTCGTCGATCACGAGCGGTACGCGTGGCGCGCCCAGTGGCGGGGACGGCCGCTGCCCGGCGCGGTGCTGTACGAGCTGCACGTCGGGACCTACACCCGCGAGGGCACCCTGGACGCGGCCGCCGAGCGGCTCGGCCATCTCGCCGAACTGGGCGTCACGCACGTGCAGCTGATGCCGCTGTGCCCCTTCCCCGGCACGCACGGCTGGGGGTACGAGGGCGTCTCGCTGTGGGCCGTGCACGAGCCGTACGGCGGGCCCGAGGCGCTGAAACGCTTCGTCGACCGGGCCCACGAACTCGGCCTGGGCGTGGTGCTCGACGTGGTGCACAACCACTTCGGCCCGTCCGGCAACTATCTGCCGCTCTTCGGCCCGTACCTCACGGACCGGCATCACACGCCCTGGGGCGCCGCGGTCAATCTGGACGCGCCCGGCTCGGACGAGGTGCGCGCGTTCCTCGTCGGCAGCGCGCTGGCGTGGCTGCGCGACTACCGGATCGACGGGCTGCGCCTGGACGCGGTGCACGCGCTGGTGGACACGCGCGCGCTGCACTTCCTCGAGGAGCTGTCGACGGCCGTGGACGCCCTGGCCGCCGAGGTGGGCCGGCCGCTGTTCCTGGTCGCCGAGACGGACCTGAACGACCCGCGCCTCATCACCTCCCGGGACGAGGGCGGTCTCGGGCTGCACGCGCAGTGGAACGACGACTTCCACCACGCCCTGCACACCACGCTGACCGGCGAGTCGCAGGGTTACTACGCCGACTTCGCGCGCGCTCCCCTCGCCGGGCTCGCCAAGACCCTCACAGGCGGCTACTTCCACGACGGGACGTACTCCAGCTTCCGGGAGCGGCACCACGGGCGCCCACTGGACCGTACGCGGGTGGCCGGGCACCGGCTGCTCGGCTACAGCCAGACCCACGACCAGGTGGGCAACCGCGCCCAGGGGGACCGCCTTTCGGCCCTGCTCTCCCCCGGGCTGCTGGCCTGTGCGGCCACGCTGACCCTGACGGCCCCCTTCACGCCGATGCTCTTCATGGGCGAGGAGTGGGCGGCGGGCACGCCCTGGCAGTTCTTCACCGACCACACCGACCCCGAACTCGCGGACGCGGTACGGCGGGGCAGGCGGCGGGAGTTCGCCGCGCACGGCTGGAAGGAGGAGGACGTGCCCGACCCGCAGGACCCCGCGACCCGGGACCGCTCCTGCCTCGACTGGTCCGAGCCGGAACGCGAGCCGCACGCGCGCGTGCTGGCCTGGTACCGGCAGCTCCTCGCCCTGCGCCACGAGCAGCCCGACCTGACCGATCCCGACCTCGCCGACACCAAGGTCGCCTACGACGAGGAGCGCCGCTGGATCGCCTTCCGGCGTGGGGACGTCCTCGTGGCGGTGAATCTGTCGCCGGAGCCGGCCGCGCTGTCGCTCGGCGTCCCGCACGCGCGCGTGCTGGCCGCGTGGGAGCCGGTGGAGACACCCGGTGCGGACGGGGTGGTGCACGTGCCGGGGGAGTCGGGCGTGGTGCTGCTGCAGGAGTGAGGTCCCCATGACGCCTACGACGCCCCGCTGCCGCCCGGTCCGTCAGAGGGCGTCGTCCGTGTCCCGCAGGTCCGTCACGCGTTCCAGCAGGATCGGCTCCCAGGCCCGGCGCAGCTGCGTGCGCAGCAGGGTGAGCCGGGCCGTGTCCCGGCCCGGGAGGGCATCGGCGAGGTGGACGACCGTGTCGCAGCGGGCCAGCCACAGGCCGCGCAGGCAGGGGCGGGCGCCGTAGCCGGCGAGGGTGGCGGCGCGTACGGCGGCGGGTGAGCCGACGGCGAGCGCGAGGCCCGCGATGTCCTCGGCCGGGTCGCCGACGACCGCGCCGGCCCAGCCGAGGACCCCGCGCACGCGTCCGTCGGCGCTGACCACGAGATGGCCGCCCGTGAGCGCGTGGTGGGTGAGGACCGCCGAGCCGGACTGCGCGGCGAGCTGGGCCGCGGCGGGCGCCGTGAGCTGGTTCAGGCGGGCGGCGTCGAACTCGTCGGCGTCGGCGAGGCGTTCGGCGGCGCGGACGGCGGCCCGGCGCAGTGCCTCCAGGGAGCGCGGCGCGGCACGCGGCACGCCGAGGGCCTCGGCCTGCCGGACCGGTACCTCCCGCAGCCCCGAGAGCAGTCCGGCGAGGTCGGCCTCGCCGACGGCGGACACGTCGTGCTCCTCGCCCGAGCCGCCCGGCACCTTGGTGTCCAGCGTGTAGGTCAGCCCGGTCGCCCACTCGCCGTGGGCCACGCTGACCGGCACCGTCACCGGGACGTGCGGGCGGACGAGGTCGCGCAGGCGCAGTTCGCGGCGCTGGCGCACGGTGGCCTCGCGGTCGGGGGCGAGGCGCAGCACGTGGCGGCTGCCGACCCACCAGGTGGCCGGGTCGGCACCCTCGGTGGCGGGCCGGACGTCGGGGCCGGCGGCGGGGCTCCTGCCCTGCTCGGGCTTCTTGCCGCCCCTGCCCTCCTTGCCGTCCTGGCCGTCCTGGCCGTCCCGGCCGTCCTTGAGCAGGGAACGGACCAGCCGGCGGACGGTGTCCGCGGTGGGTGTCGGTGCCTGGGTCATGGTCGCGCCGTTGCCGTTCGGGAGGCGTGTGGGGGACATCGGTGCCGTCACTCCACTATGACCAGCTCGCGGGAGGTGGTGTTCAGACGCCGCCCACCGTCCTCGGTGACCGTCACGATGTCCTCGATGCGCACGCCGAACCGGCCGGGCAGATAGATCCCGGGTTCCACGGAGAAGCACATGCCGGGCACGAGGGGCCGCTCCTCGCCCTCGATCATGTAGGGCGGCTCGTGGGTGGTGACGCCGATGCCGTGTCCGGTGCGGTGGATGAAGTACTCGCCGTAGCCGGCGCCGGCGATGACCGCGCGGGCGGCCCGGTCCACGTCCTGGCAGGCGGCGCCCGGCCGCACGGCCTGGAACCCCGCCTCCTGCGCCGCGCGCACGATGTCGTGCACGCGGCGTTCCTCGTCGGTGGGTTCGCCGACGTGGACCGTGCGGGAGGTGTCGGAGCCGTAGCCGTCCTTCAGGCCACCGAAGTCGAGGACGACCATGTCGCCGCGTTCGATGACGCGGTCACCCGCCTCGTGGTGCGGGTTGGCGCCGTTCGGCCCGGAGGCGACGATGGTGAAGTCGACCTGCTCGTGTCCGTGCCGGCGCAGCGACCGGTCCAGATCCGCGGCCACCTCCGATTCCCGGCGGCCTGCGAAGGGGACGTTCCTGATCTCCTCGAACGTCGCGTCGGCGGCGGCTCCCGCGGCCGTCATGAGCTCCAGTTCCGCCGCGTCCTTGACGGCGCGCAGCATCGGCAGGGCCTCGGTGAGCGACGTGTAGGAACTGCCGGGTACGGCCTGCTGCAACGCCAGCAGGTGCAGGGCCCAGGCGTTGTCACTGATCCCGTACCGGCCCGAGGTGCCGAGCAGGGCGGCGGTGGCGGCGTAGGGGTCCTTGCCGTCGGTCCAGTCGCGCAGGGTCAGGGCGGGCGCGCCGGCCGCCTGCTGCGCGTCCGGGGCCTCCAGTGCGGGGACGACGAGGACGGGGTCCTGCCCGTCGGCGAGGACGAGCAGGGTGAGCCGTTCGGTGACCGCCGGTGGCGTGTAGCCGGTGAGCCACACCAGGTCCGGTCCCGGCGCCACCAGCAGGCCCGCGAGACCGGCCTCGGCGGCGGTCCGCGCGGCGCGCTCCATACGGGCCCGGTAGTCGTCGGCGGTGAAGGACGCGGCCGTGCTTCCGGTCATCCGGGCCTCCCAGGGACGGGCGAAGGGGCTACGGGCAGCATCCTGCCCGGCCGGAGGAGGCGGCGCGAGCGGTCTGCGCACTTCACCCGGGCATCGCCCCTCATGGCAGAGCATTGCTCTCACATGAGATGTAATGCTTAGATGCTCCGCATCCATTAGCCGTTCGACCGAAGGGGCGTACGACCGTGCTCGTACTCGCGCACATCAGCGATCTGCATCTGGACGGGAGCGCGCGGGCGACGGAGCGCGCCGAGCGGGTGTGCGAGCAGCTGTGGGAGCTGCCGGGGCAGGTGGACGCCCTGCTGGTGACCGGGGACATCGCGGACCACGGCACGGAGCCGGAGTACGAGGAGGCAGCCCGGATCCTGGGGCTGCGCGACGGCGACGCCCCCTTCCCCGTGCTGACGTGCCCGGGCAACCACGACAGCCGCGCGCCCTACCGCAAGGCGCTGCTGGGCCTGCCCGGGGCGCAGGGGCCCGTCAACAGCGTGCAGGCCTTCGACGACGGTGCCGTGCTGATGTGCGACTCCAGCGTGCCCGGCAGCGACGACGGAGAGCTGGACGAGGAGACGTACGACTGGATCGAGGCGACCCTCGACGAACTCGACGGCGGCCTTCCGGCCCTGCTCGCCTTCCACCACCCGCCGGTGGCCCTGCACCACCCGCTGCCCGACTCCTACCGGTTGCGGGAATCCGGCCGGCTGGCCGGGCTGCTGGCCCGCCGGCCCGAGATCGCCGGTCTGATCACCGGCCACGCGCACACGCCCGCCGCGACCTCGTTCGCGGGACGCCCCCTCGTCGTCGGCCCCGGTGTGACGTGGACGCTGCGGCTGCCCTGGGAGGGCGAGCAGATCGCCGACCGGGACGCGCCGCCCGGGATCGCCTTCCACGTCCTGGACGACACGGGGCGGCTCACGAGCCACTTCCGGGTGGTCACGTGACGACGCGGTTCACGTGACGACGCGGTTCACGTGAAGGCATCGGGTTCACGTGACGACAGCCGGTACGACCGTCAGCTGCTGGTATCCACCGCTGCGGTGCCGCACCGTCAGTTTCACCTCGGCGCCGGGGCGGGCGCGGGCGACGGCCCGGGCCAGGTCGGCGGCCGTGTCGATGCGGGTCCTGCCGAAGACGAGGAGCAGGTCGCCGCGCACCCGGCCCGCCTCCTGAGCCGGCCCGGGGACGTGGAGCCCGACGACCAGGACTCCCGGCTTCCCGGCGTCCATGACCTCGACTCCGAGGGTCACGGCGGCGGGCGCGGAGGCGGCGGGGGACGGCGAGGGGCTGGTCGGTGGCGGCGTGTGCCGCCCTCGCGGATCGAGGCCCCCGCCCGCGCCGATCGCCGTGGCGCCCATCGCCCCGAGACCGATCCCGGACAGGACCAGGACGACGCCGGCGAACCCGGCGAACAGCACGTTGAGCAGCCGCCGCACGCGGCGCCGGGCGGCGTGCCGACGGGGCCGTGACGGGCCGGTTCCCGTCACCGTCGCCACCCCGTCGGGTTTCCGGCCCGGCATCGGCTTGGGTCGCAGCGCGGTCTGTTCCATGGCTCGCCTCCGGATGGTGCGGACCGCCTCCGTCGGATGCGGAACGATCACGGCTGGTGCTCTACCCGGTGCTCCGGCGCGTGATGAGCCACGAACGAGTGAGACTGACGGGGCCGCCGGTGTGGACCGGGCGTGCCGCCGGGGCAGGGGAGCGTGCCGGAACGACGGCACGGCTCGCACCGCACCCGGCGTGCCGGATGCGGTGCGAGCCGCGGTTGCGCGGGCCGGCCGGGCCGGTCAGCCCGTGCGGCCCTCAAATCCGGCCGGAGAGCGCCGCGTCAGCGGAAGGCGGGTACGGGCACGGCCGGCGGACGGTCCGGGAGGAAGCCGTGGGCACGCCGGGACAGCCACTCGTCCTTGTAGCGGTCCACCTCGCGATGCCAGTTGAGGATGCCCGCCATCCAGTTCCGCAGGTCCGTCACATACGTCCCCATGGCCGTGCGCGCTTCCGCCGTGAGCTGGAAATCGTCGTACAGGATGGGCAGCTCGTGCTCGACGACGTGCTCGAACTGGCGCATGCGCTGGCTCATCAGGTCGTGCACGATGCCGAGCCCGGTCGGGTAGTCGCAGCCGAAGAAGGTCTGCACGACGAGGATCGCGTTGTGGATCTCCCCCTCGAACTCGATCTCCTTCTGGTACGAGAAGACGTCGTTGAGGAGGCACGCGAAGTCCATCGCGGCGTTCTCCAGGGAGCGGACCGGGCCGCTGCGGTAGACCTCGGGCGGGACGGCCGGGCCGTGTCCCATCCGGCACAGGCTCAGGGTGAGGTCGGAGCCGAAGGTCGCGCGGCGCATCTCCAGGTAGTCGACCGGGTCGGGCACGCGGTTCTGGAGCTGGTTGGACAGCTCCCACACCCAGCTCTCGGTCATGACGTTGATCGCGTCCTTGAGCGTGCGCCGCGCGCCGGGCGTCATCTCCGCGGTGGTGCGCACCCACAGGTCGAGCAGGCCGCGCTCCATGGCGTTGACCGGGAGCAGCGGCTCATCGCCGTCGACGGGCATGCAGCCGGACAGGCGGGCCGTGGTCAGCCGGGCGGCGGCCAGGTCGCGGCGGTGGCCGTAGACCAGGGGGTAGTAGTCGTCGCCGTAGGTGCCCCAGGCGAGCCACTGAGCGCTGAGGTCGAGGGCCTCGGGGGTGGCGTCCGGGTCGAGGCCGGCCGAGCAGAGCGCGAGGTCGTAGGCCCGGAGCTTGTCCTCGTCCCAGACGCCCTCGGCGAGGATGCCCATGCGCTCCGCCCAGTCGCGCAGACTCCGGCGGGCGTTGTCCAGGTGCGGGCTGAGCTCCAGGGGGAACGGCATGCGGATGTCGGGGATCCGCGACGGTCCGACCTTCTGGTACGGCACGTACGTGTAGGAGCGCAGCCTCTCGGCTCCGGCCGTCGCGAGCAGGGCGCGGACGTCGGCGGCCGAGGTGCCGATGCCGGTGCATCCCGGCCATGGGCTGCCGCCGCGCACCGCGTTCTCGTTCATGTAGCGGCTGGAGCGCAGATGCCACTCGTGGCCGCCTGACTGCCAGTCCTGAAGCCCCTTGGTGTACGCCGCCACGGCCGCGACCTCGCCGGGAGTGAGGCCGTTCTCCAGGGCCACCGCGGGCACTTCGGTGAACGCCGTGTGCTCGAACTGGTGGAGGCGGGACGTGAGGACGTCGTTGACGGTGTCCGCGGCCTCCTGGGTGGTGCAGCCGAAGAAGGTCTCCAGGACGAGCACGCCGTTGCTGAGCTCGCCCTCGTCCTCGACCTCCCGCTGGTAGGAGAACAGGTCGTTGCGCAGGTGCACGGCGTCGGAGAACGTCTCCATCAGCACCCTGAGCGGCCTGGACTCCACCACGGATGCGGGCACTTCGGCCGTCGCGTACTCCACGAGACCCGCCGACCAGGGGGCGCCGCCCACCTTGCGGCGCATCTCGATGTACTCGACGGGGTTGGCGATCCGCCCCTCGTTGATGTTGGACAGCTCCCACAGGGACTCGTTCAGCAGGTGCTCGGTCGCCACGGCGAAGCGGCGGCGCCAGTCCTGCGACATCGTCGGCACGGTACGGGCCCACAGGTCGGCGAGGCCCGCCTCGACCGGGTTCTCCGGCTCCGGTACGGGAGTCGAGAGGTCCAGCGGCATGAACAGGGGCAGCCGGTCCAGGTGGGCCTTGCCCGCAAGGCGGTCCTGGCTGCGCTTGTACTTCTCCAGGAAGTGGTCGTCGAAGAAGAAGACCCACACATACCAGTCGGTGATGAGGGAGAGTGCGGGACCGTCGCAGTCGGGGTGGGTGTAGGCGCAGAGCAGGCCGTAGTCGTGCGCGTCGAGGTCGGCCTGGTCCCAGACGCCGGAGCCCTCCAGCATGCCCATCTCGCGCGCCCACTCGGCCGAATGGGCGCGGGCCTCGTCGAGATGGGGGTTCAGCCGCGCGGGATGCGGCAGGTAGAAGTGCGGGAGTTCGAACGGCTGCGTCATGGCCGGGCCCTACCCGGCGTCTCTCGGCGGCATCCGCCGGGCCGGACATGATCACACCATCGCGTGAATCGGGGCTGAACGCGGCTGTTCTGGCGGGAGGTCGTGTGACGTTGTGCGCCCTAGGGGGCGCGCAGCTGGATCAGCGCGTGGGTGCCGCTGGTGCGCCAGCGCTGGTCCTCCGCCGCGACGAGTTCCGCCTCGGTGCGGGCGTCGAGGCCGGTGATCACGTCGGACTTGAGGGTGCGCAGGGCGGCGACGGGGCCGGGGAAGTAAGCGGTGACGTCCGCGAACGGCGTGGTCGGGTCCCAGAGGCGGTCGCCCACCAGGCGGCGGTAGTTGAGGTCGCCCTTGACGACGGTGAGCGCGGCCGAGGCGAAGTCGGCGCTCAGGTCGCCGGGCATCTGCTCGTACGGCAGCGGGGCGCAGGAGAAGGGGTGGGCGCGGAGGGTCAGGCGGCCGTCGGCCAGGGCGGACCACAGGCGCTGCCCGTACTCGGCGGCCGCTCCCCCGGCCCGGGTCAGGCGGCGCAGGGCGTCGACGACGTCGGCGGTGGTGGCGTCGGAGACGTAGTACGGGTACGGCTTGACGTGCAGGACGGCCCGGCCGATGCGCCCGTGAGCCAGGAGGTGGGCGATGAGGAGCAGGTCGGGGACGAGTTCGCGGCCCGCGTTGTCGGCGACGAGGCACAGGGTGCCCGTGCCGGTGCCGCCGAGCAGGGCCCACAGGCGGTCGCTGTCGTCGGCCACGAGTCCGGGGGCGGCGTCGGCGGCCCGTGCGCCCTCGGCGGAGAGACGGAAGCCGAGGTCGGCGCGGTTGCCCCAGAGGGAGCCGTGCAGCAGGGCCTGTGCCTGTTCTCCGGCGGGCCGGCCGGCGAGGTCGTCGAGCGCGGCCAGTTCCTCGTCGGTCTCGGGGGAGTCGAGTTCGGCCAGTTTCGAGGGACGGAAGGGATCGATGCCCTGCCAGGGGCCGGGGCCGAAGTAGCCGACGGCCTGGAGCAGCCGGCGGTAGAACCAGCTCTCGGACCAGAGCCACGGCACGTCGAACCAGGACCGGCCGGTGTACTTGCGCAGCCCCCAGCTCTCCCACAGGCCGCGGTCGGGCGCGTCGGCGGGGAGCGGTTCGATCTCGCCCTTGGTGCAGTTGGCCAGCAGCTCGTCGAGCGCGCGGTGCTGCCAGGGCTCGTACGGGAAGGCCTCGCGCACCTGCCGGATGATGGCCGGGTGCCGCTCGGCCAGCACACTGTGGGGGAAGGAGCCCGGCTGGTCGCCGAGGAGCACGGGTGCGGATGGGATGTCGGGCATACGGCTCACCGTAACGCGCGGGCGCCCCTCGCTGACCGACGAGACCGGCGCCCCGGCCGAGCCCGTTCGCAACGTCCCGTCCGAAACCGTCAGACCGGTGCCAGTTCGCGTTCCAGGCGGGCCGCCAGGCTCAGGTAGCGGGCGCGGCGGGTG
This sequence comes from Streptomyces sp. NPDC045955, assembly GCF_056430805.1. Lineage (NCBI taxonomy): Bacteria > Bacillati > Actinomycetota > Actinomycetes > Kitasatosporales > Streptomycetaceae > Streptomyces > Streptomyces sp. NPDC045955. The sequence goes on along the minus strand of NZ_JBWKKY010000019.1, from coordinate 7,930 downwards.
ACCGGGACCAGGCCGCGGATGAGTATGTTCCACATCTCGGCCGTCCGGCGGGGCTGGCGCGCGACGGGCTCGCGGGAGCGGCCCACGACCCGGGTGCCGACGAAGAAACAGACCAGGGAGTGGGCCACGACATCGATATCGATGTCCGGCTGGACGTCGGACTCCTTGACCGCGCCGACGAGCCGGGCCGTGACGATGTCCAGCCACTCCGTGAACGGATGGCTCAGCGGCGGACGGGGCCGGATCCCGCCGGTGGCGAGCCGCAGTCCGGCCCGGAGGACCGGGTCCTCGACGGACATGCGGGTGATGCCGAACGTGAGGCGCATCAGCGCCTCCAGGGACGTGTGGCCGCGATGGCCGGTCTCCGCCGCCAGCCGCCGGGCGGTGTGCGACTGGAGTTCGAGGATCGCGTGCGCGAGATCCTCCTTCGCCGCGAAGTGGAAATACAGGGCGCCCTTGGTGACCTGAGCGTGCTCCACGATGTCGCTGAGACTGGTCGATTCGTAGCCGCGACGGTCGAACAGGTCAGCGGCGGCCGTGATGATCGTCGAGCGGGTCTGCTCGGCTCGCAACTGCCTCGCCATCGACTGAACTCTCCCGGGACGGAAATGAACGGGTCATGCCGTTTGTTTTTACCCCCCGTACACGATAACTCACCCTCAGACGGCGTCCACCACACCAGTGTGCCGGAGTGCGGGTGCACATCCGGCAAAACAATCGCAACTGATGAAAGAAAACAGCGCGTTCGGTATCTGACTGTGAGGGTTGTGCGGCCGCACGTAAAGACGGGCCGGCCGGTGCCCCATCCGCACCGGCCGGCCCGCCCGCTCGTGAGCTGCCCGTTCAGCGTCCTCACCGAAGGAGGACCGGGAGATTCAGAAGGATCAGAAGGTCAGCTTCCAGCCGTTGAGCGTGCCGGTGTCCTGCGCCGCCGTGTCCTGGACGCGCAGCTTCCAGGTGCCGTTGGCGCTCTCCGCGGAGGCGTTCACCGTGTAGGTGGTCTTCACGTCGTCGGCGGAGTCCGAAGCGGCGGACTTCAGACGGTACGCCGAACCGTCCGGCGCGACCAGGTCGATGACGAGGTCACCGCGGTAGGTGTGGGTGATGTCGACGCCGACCTGGAGGGCGGAGGGGGCGTTGCCGCTGCGGCCGGTGACGCTGATCGGCGACTCGATCGCCGCACCGTTGTCGGGGATGGCGACGGCGGTGGTGCTGGAGAAGGTCGTGCCGGTGGACGAACCGCCCTTGACGGCCTGGACCGTCTTCGCGGCGTCCGCGAGGCCGGCGCCGCAGCCGCCGGAGCAGGTGCCGGGCAGCGGACGGGCGTTGGCCTTGATGGCCGACTCGATCTGGGCCGGAGTGAGGGCGGAGTTGGCCGACTTCATCAGGGCGGCGAGGCCCGCGACGTGCGGGGTGGCCATGCTGGTGCCCTGGTAGTAGGCGTAGCTCTCGCTCGACGGCGTCTTCGTGCCGGAGTTCAGCGTGGACAGGATGCCGTTGGCGGTGGAGGTCCGGGTCTCGCCGCCGGGGGCGGAGATGTCCACGAGCGAGCCGTAGTTGGAGTACGAGGCCCGGCTGCCCGCGCGGTTGGTCGCGGCGACCGCGATGACGTTGTTGCAGTTCGCCGGGGACGCGTTGGAGACGTTCTGGTTCTCGTTGCCGGCCGCGACGACGACCGCGGTGCCGCGGTTCACGGCGCCGTTGATGGCGCTCTGGGTGGCGCTGGAGCAGGCGCCGCCCCCGCCGAGGCTCATGTTGATGACCTTGGCGACGTTGGTGTTGGCGGGGACGCCTGAGACGGTGCCGCCGGACGCCCAGGTGATGGCGTCGATGATGTCGGAGTCGTAACCGCCGCACTTGCCGAGGACGCGGACCGGGGAGATCTTCGCGCCGTGGGCGATGCCGGCGACGCCCTTGCCGTTGTTGGTGGCGGCGGCGATGGTGCCGGCCACGTGCGTGCCGTGCCAGGAGGAGTTGGACGCGGGGATGCCCGCGCCGCACTCGCCCGCGTTGTACCAGTCGCCCGGGTCGGCCGGGTTGCTGTCACGGCCGTTGCCGTCGACGGAGACGGCGGTGTCGGAGATGAAGTCGTAGCCGCCGACGATGTTCGCGGCCAGGTCGGAGTGGGTGACGTAGCCGGTGTCGATGACGGCGACGGTGACCCCGGTGCCGGTGGTCGTGTCCCAGGCGGCCGGGACGTTCATGCCGGCGGTCGCCTCGAACAGGTCCCACTGCTTGCCGTAGTCGGTGTCGTTCGGCGTGACGGCCGTCGGCTTGTTCAGGCGGTCCGGCACGACGTAGGCGACCTGCGGATCGGCCTCGTACTGGGCGACGACGTCGGCGACGTCCGCCCGGGCGGGGTTCGTGCCCAGGTCGACGAGGGCGGCGCCGGTGCCGAGGCGGCGCTGGAAGTCGACGTCCTCGCCGGTCTTCTCGGCCTTGGCCGCGGCGTCGTCGGCGGCGGCCTTGTCGGACTTCGCCTCGGTCGCGCCGGACTTGTAGCCGACGATGAGCCGCTCGGCCGGGGCGCCGGGGGCGGCCTCGGTCTGAGCGGCCGGGACGGCGGCGGGCCCGGGGGCGGTCTCCTGGGCGACGGCGACCGAGGCGGGGGCGGCGGTCAGCAGGGCGGCGGAGACGGCGGCGACGGATATCAGCTTCCGTCTGAACTCAGGGGAGATACGCACGGTCGTTGCCTTTCGTGGCCGGACTCCGGGCTGGGCGGAGCGGCGGTGGATGCGCTTCGTCGCTGAAGCGGAGGGGGGTGGTTCGAAAGAGCGACGCGGTGGCCGGCCAGGCGTGTGGGGAGCGACCCGTTCGGGGTTACCTGTGGGTCAGCTGTGGTCGAACGATAGGCAAAGAGCAGGTCATCGGGATACGGGGGAAACCCTCGATCCGACCGGAAACCCACCCTCTGTGGCGGGCAGTTGGGCGTGAATGGCCCGCTTTTCGAACAGGTCGTGGCGTGCTGAACGCGCCGGGCCTGTTGCCCGTATTGCACTACCGACCGCTCCGGCCCGGCCGAGGAGACGCAGACGGATGTCCCGTACGACCGCACACCGCGCCGCGCTTGCGGCCGCCCTCGTGACCCCGTTGCTGCTGCCGCTGTGGGCGGCGCATCCGGCGCGGGCGCACGGTGCGCCGACGGATCCCGTGAGCCGGGTGGTGGCCTGCTCCCCCGAGGGCGGTGACCGGGCGGGCTCGGCGGCCTGCCGCGCGGCCGTCGCCACGAACGGCGCGCCCTTCACCGCGTGGGACAACCTGCGGGTGGCGAACGTGGCAGGCCGGGACCGGCAGGTCGTCCCCGACGGGAAGCTGTGCAGCGGGGGCCTGCCCGGCTACCGAGGGCTCGACCTCCCCCGCACCGACTGGCCGGCGACCCGGATGTCGCCCGGTGGGACGCTCACCATGCGGTACGTCTCGACGATCCCGCACACCGGCACGTTCCGGATGTATCTGACGAAGCCCGGCTACGACCCGACCGGGCCGCTGTCCTGGTCCGACCTGCCCGAGAAGCCGTTCGCCGAGGTGAAGGACCCGGCCCTGACGGACGGTGCGTACCGCCTTGAGGCGACCCTGCCGTCCGACCGGACCGGGCGGCACGTGCTGTACACGGTCTGGCAGAACAGCAGTACGCCGGACACGTACTACTCGTGCTCGGATGTCGTGTTCCCGGAGAAGAAGGACGCGGCGGTTCCGGAGAAGAGGCAGGAGAAGCAACCGGAGAAGCAACCGGTGAACAAGCCGGACAAGCAGGGGAGACCGGAAGGGAAGAACGAGAGCGCCCCGCTGACATCCCCCTCCGGGCCCCCCACCGAGCCCTCCTCCGCATCCACCTCCGTATCCGCCTCCGAACCCCCCTCCGGCCCGTCCACGCCCATGCTGGCGGGCGGCGCCGCGGCGGTGCTGGTGCTCACCGGCGGCGCCGCCCTGGCGGCTCGGCTGCGTCGGCGCTGAACCGACGCCCGTCACACGTCAGTTGACGTTGACGGCGACGCCTCCCTTGGTCACCGGGGCGTACTTGGCGGTGAAGAAGGCGTTGGCGAAGCACAGCGAGGAGCCGGACGCCTTCGTGAACTGCTGGTTGGTGAAGGAGATGCTGTTGTCGGCGTTGTCCGCCTTGCCCGTCAGGCTGGGGGCCCGGTAGACGCAGTTGATGGTGCCGAGCAGGGTGCGCAGCTTGACGGTGGACTGGATGACGGAACCCTCGCCCGGGGTCACGGAGACGGTGCCGTCCGAGGACACGCTGGTGGTGTAGGGCAGGTTGTCGACGGTGATGCCGCTGACGCCGAGCACTCCGACGACGTTGGCGGTGCAGCCGCTGGTGTCGAAGGTGTGCGAGGTCAGGGACTCGGTGGCGGTGCCGGGGGCGGCCGGGTTGTCGGTGACGGTGGCGGCGAACGCCGACGAGGTGCACGAGATGCCGCTGGTGCCGGTCGCGCTGGAGTAGAAGGTGGCGGCGGTGCCACTCGCCAGGGAGGCGTTGAGGACGTCGCCGACCGCGACGGCCGCGCCGTCGGTGGTGGTCAGGACGGGGGTGTCGGCCGCCGAGGCGGGGGCGGCGAGCCCCAGGGCGGCGACGGCGGCGGTGAGGGTGAGGAGGGTGCGCGTACGCATGGGGGTGTACCTCTTCTCGTTGCGGGGTGGGGGTGCCGGGGGACGCGGTTCGGCGTCCGCCGTTGCCGGCCCGTCACGCCTTCTCCGTACGTGACGGACCGGCAACGGCAGACCGGTGACCTGCCGGAGGCACGCACGGGGACGGGCCGCCGGCCGGGCCGGACTGGGGGTGGCTGGTGGCACGGCGCGCGGGGGAAGGGCCCGTGCCGGTGCCGTGGAGGGTCGGACTCGGGCCGTGGAAAGCCCGTGCGGACGCACCGGGCGGCGAGATGCCCGTACGGGACGAGCGGTTCCGGGACACGCGGACGGTGCCGCGCGGCGGATCCGGCGCCACGGATCCGGTGAGACGAGGAGAGTTGTAGACCCGGCGGTCAATCAACGTCAAGGCTTCGCAAGGGAGTTGTGCGTTCGCTGAGCCTTTCGAAGGGCATCGACTCACATGCGGCGCACCTTCGACACTCTTTGTTCACACTTCCCTTGACCCTTCATGTAACCCCCGGTAACTTCCGAGTCGGCTACTGCGCCGTACGAGAAAGCCCTTGCAACCGCCGGGGATTGCGGGGAGTCGTGCGTACGCGGTCGGTGTCCGCGCCAGGGCAACGTGCCATCGAAGTCGCACCGTGCAACCGAAGTCGCCATGCGACACCGACGTCGCAACGTGCCACGAAGTCCGATCCGCACCGACATGCACCTGGAGCAGACATGACCTCCTCCGCCGAGCACACCTCCGACAGACCGGAAGGCACCGCCGCCGCGGACGCCGGTGACGTTCCCGCGCGCCGCGGCCGGGTCCGGGCACGCCGGGCCGCCGTGATGGCGGTGCCGGCCGCCGCGGTCGCCGCCGGCCTCGCGATCCTCACCGCCGAGGGGGCGCTGGGCGTGCAGTTCGCCATCTCCGGTATGCCGTTCACGGTCACCGCCACCGAGCTGAACGGCACCGGCTTCGCACAGTTCGGCGGTCTGGACGAGATGGCCGAGGGCAGCCCCAACGCGGGTGACACCGGCGGTCAGGTGCTGGTCGTCACCTCCGTGATCAAGGAGGCGACGCTGACCAAGCTGTGCCAGAGCGTCGACCTGGGCGGCACGAACCTGGTCATCAGGGCGGGTGAGGGTGCGGCGAAGGTCAGGGCCAGCGACCTGACCACCGACTCCACGGAGCTCACGGGCGACGCGGCCTTCAAGAACATCGAGATCGGCAACGACGCCAGCACGCTGAACAAGGCCGGGCCACAGGGCCGTGGGCCGAAGGGCGTGTTCAGCCAGCAGTCCGACACCGTGCACATCGCCAAGCTGCGGCAGACCAACTACGCCACGACGGCCGGTGTGTTCAAGCTGCCCGGGCTGAAACTGGGCTTCAGCGGGTCGGGTTGCTGATGCCCGGCCGTCCACACGGGACGTTCCGGTCCGCCTTCCGCCAGTGGCGGGCTGGCCGGCCCTTCTGGGGCGGGCTGCTGCTCGCCCTGGGCGGGGCGGAGGTCCTGCTCACCCTGAAGGCGTCGCTGGACGTCATCCTGCACGTCGGCATGCAGGGCCTGGCCGGCTATCTGCTCCCGGGCGTGATGCTGCTGTGCGGTGTGCTGATCCTCTTCAACCCCTCCCAGCGCCTGTTCTACTCGGTCATCGGGGTGCTGGTCTCCCTGGGGACCTGGCTGACCTCGAACCTGGGCGGCTTCTTCGTGGGCCTGCTCCTGGGCGTGGTCGGCAGCTGCCTCACCTTCGGCTGGCTGCCGGACCAGGAGCCGCGCGTCAGCCGGCGCCGGCGCAGGAAGGCGGCCCGGGCCGCGAAGGCGGTGGCTCAGCCCATGGAGCGGGAGGCCGGCCAGACCGCTTGAAACAGGCCACTGACTCTCCGCCCTCTGGCGCCGCCCGGCCGCGGCCACTTGGCTGGACGTGGCACGTACCCGCCGACCAGGCGTCCGCGTGCCGTGCGAACCGCCGCCAGCCCAGGGAGAGAGTCCGATGGAGTTCACACACCCGATAGTGATCGATCCGACCGGCCGCGACATCCACGGCGAGGCCGCCCGGATCCGCGAGCGCGGGCCCGTCACCCCCGTCGAACTCCCCCACGGTGTCCCGGCCTGGGCGGTCAGCAGCGCCCCGCTGCTGAAGCGGCTGCTCACCGACCCGCGGGTGTCGAAGGACGCGCGCCGGCACTGGCACCGCTGGCTCGACGGCGAGGTCTCACCGGACTGGCCGCTGTACACCTGGGTCGCGGTACAGAACATGTTCACGGCCTACGGTGCCGACCACAAACGGCTGCGCACCATCGTCTCCAAGGCGTTCACCGCCCGCCGCACCGCCGAGCTGCGGCCCCGGATCGAGGAGATCACCGCGGCGCTGCTCGACCGGGTCGCCAAGGCCGGGGCGGGCGGCGGGGCGGACGGCCACGCGGTCGATCTGCGGGAGGAGTTCTGTTATCCGCTGCCCATCCAGGTCATCGGCGAACTGCTCGGATTACCCGAGGAGCTGGGGCCCGAGCTGCGTGCCGTGGTGGACAGCGTCTTCCACACCTCGGCCGACGCGGCCGAAGTCGCCGACACCTACGCCCGGTTCTACGCCGTCCTGCGTGAGCTCGTCGCCGTGAAACGGGCGGCGCCCGGCGACGACCTGACCAGCGCGCTGATCGCGGCCCACGAGGAGGAGAGCGGCACCCGGCTCAGCGAGCAGGAGCTGCTCGACACGCTGATGCTGATGATCAGCGCCGGTCACGAGACGACGGTCAATCTGCTCGACAACGCCGTCCACGCGCTGCTCACCCACCCCGACCAGCTCGCGCACGTTCTCGGCGGTCGCGCCTCCTGGGACGACGTGATCGAGGAGACCCTGCGGGCCGAGGCGCCGGTGGCCAGCCTGCCGCTGCGGTACGCCGTGGAGGACCTGCCCCTCGGCGAGCTGGGCGGCCCCGAGGGCAGTGTGATCCGCAAGGGCGAGGCGATCCTCGCCGCGTACTCCGCCGCCGGACGCGATCCGGAGCAGCACGGCCCGGACGCCGGCACGTTCGACGTCACCCGCGCCGTGAAGGATCATCTGGCCTTCGGATACGGCGTACACCACTGCCTGGGCGCCCCGCTCGGCCGGCTGGAGGCGCATGTGGCCCTGCCGGCCCTGTTCGAGCGGTTCCCCGGCCTCACCCTCGCCGTACCTGCGGACGAGCTGCGGCCGGTGGACTCGTTCATCTCCCACGGCCATCGGTCGCTGCCGGTTCTGACGGGCTGACGGGCGGGGGGGGGGGGGGGGGGGGGGGGGGGGGGGGGGGGGGGGGGGGGGGGGGGGGGGGGGGGGGGGGGGGGGGGGGGGGGGGGGGGTGGGGGGGGGG
>NZ_JBWKKY010000018.1:0-151995 GCF_056430805.1 Streptomyces sp. NPDC045955 | reverse complement strand
TCACCTTCGACATCGACCCCAGCGTCACCGCCGTCAGCGCCATCCTCACCGCCTTCGCCATCCTCGCCCTCGCCCTGGTCGCCCTGGTCCGCTGGCTCGGCTCCGGCCGACAGAACTCCCTGCTGTCCGTCGAAACCACGACCGGCATCGCCACCCCCGGAGGCGAGACCGTATGACCGTCGCCACCGCTCAGGTGCACTTGCTGCTGCCCCTCACCTGAGCCTTGCGCCGGCACGGGCCGCGCTACCGCTGACAGGCCTGTCGGCCGGGCCCCGAGTGGGTGCCCGGCCGGGACCCCCCGAAAACTTCCCCCGAGGAGAGCCGCAATGAAGACGATCCCGTACTGGATAGAAACCGCAGGGGCGTTCCCCGACCGGTCCGGCAAGCCCCTGACCGAGGACACCGACCTGGTGGTCGTCGGCGCCGGCCTGACGGGTCTGTCCACCGCTCTGCACTCCGCCCGCAAGGGTGCCCGTGTCACCCTCGTCGAGAAGGGCCAGATCGGTTCCGGGGCCTCGGCGCGCAACGGCGGCATGGCGAACCTGGGCTTCACGATCGGCGTGAACCAGGCCATCCGCCGGTACGGACTCGAGCGGGCCCGCGAGATCTACAACTCCTACGGCGAGGCCGTGGACACCGTCGAGCGGCTCGTGAACGAGGAGTCCATCGACTGCCAGTTCAAGCGCGTCGGACGCCTGGGCGTGGCCTCCCGCCCCGCGCACTTCGAGAACAAGAAGGCCCAGCAGCGCGACCTGGCCAAGTACTTCGGCCACGAGACCACACTGGTCAGCAAGTCCGAGCTGCGTTCCGAGATCGGATCCGACGCCTACCACGGCGGCCTGCTCGACCCGTTCAGCGCCGCACTGCACGTCGGCCGCTTCGTGCGCGGCATGGCCGAGGCGTGCGAGCGCACCGGTGTCGAGATCCACGAGCGCAACGCGGCCATCGGCGTGCGGCGTACCGCCGCCGGCCGTTTCGAGGTCAGCACCGAGCGCGGTGTGATCCGCGCCGGGCAGGTCATGATGGCCACCGACGCCTACACCGACAAGAACTTCCCGTGGCTGCGCCGCCAGCAGGTCTGCCTGGGCAGCTTCATCATCGTGACCGAGCCGCTCGGAGAGCAGCTCGCCCGGGACATCATCCCCAAGGCCCGCCTCATCGTCGACTCCAACAAGGTCTGCCACTACTTCCGGCTGACCCCGGACAACCGGCTGCTGTTCGGCGGCCGTGCCCGCTTCGCACCGTCGGACCCCACCTCGGACAAGAAGAGCGGAGCCGTGCTGTTCCGTGAGATGTGCGAGATCTTCCCCCAGCTCGCCCGGACGAAGGTCGAGTACGTGTGGGGCGGCTCCGTCGGCTTCGCCATGGACCGCATCGTGCACGCCGGGCAGACCGACGACGGCGTGTACTACTCCATGGGATACGCGGGCCACGGCGTGCAGATGGCCACGTACATGGGGCAGGTCATGGCCGAGGTGATGGACGGCCACCCCGAGGTCAGCCCGGTGCGCGACCTGGCCCCGCCCCGCATCCCCCTCTACAACGGCACCGCCTGGTTCCTGCCCTTCGCGGGCGCCTACTACAAGACGCTGGACCGCATCCGCTGACCGTGCGGCAGCGCACCTCTACGCATACAAGGAGACCTCGAGATGACTGTTGTCCGTGATGTTCCCAAGCAGCTGTTCATCGGCGGTGGTTGGCAGGACGCGGAGTCCGGACGGACGCTGCCGGTCGACAACCCGGCCACCGGTGAGGAGCTGTGCCGGGTCGCCGACGCCTCACCGGCCGACGGCCGGCGTGCCGTCGAGGCGGCGGTCGCCGCGCAGGCCTCCTGGGCTGCCACACCACCCCGGGTGCGCAGCGAGATCCTGCGCCGCGCCTACGACATCATCATCTCCCGCACCGAGGAACTCGCCCTCCTCATGACGCTGGAGATGGGCAAGCCCCTGGCGGAGGCGCGGGCCGAAGTCGCCTACGGCGCCGAGTTCTTCCGCTGGTTCTCCGAGGAAGCCGTCCGTATCGACGGGGGCATGACGACCGCCCCGGACGGCAAGAACCGCCTCCTGGTCACCCGCCAGCCGGTCGGCCCCTGCCTGCTGATCACGCCGTGGAACTTCCCGCTGGCCATGGGCACCCGCAAGATCGGCCCCGCCATCGCCGCGGGCTGCACCATCGTCCTCAAACCCGCCCCCCAGACCCCCCTGACCAGCCTCGCCCTGGCGGAGATCCTCACCGAGGCCGGCCTGCCCGAGGGCGTGCTGAACGTCGTCGTCACCTCGGACGCGGCCGGTGTCGTCGAGCCGCTCCTGCGCGGCGGGCAGATCCGCAAGCTCTCCTTCACCGGCTCCACCCAGGTCGGCCGCATCCTGCTGGCCCAGTGCGCCGACACCGTCATCCGCACCAGCATGGAACTGGGCGGCAACGCCCCCCTCATCGTCTTCGACGACGCCGACCTCGACGTCGCCGTCGAAGGCACCATGGTCGCCAAGATGCGCAACATGGGCGAGTCCTGCTGCGCCGCCAACCGCATCTACGTCCACACCTCCATCGCCGAGGAGTTCGCCACCCGCCTCGCCGCCCGCATGGCCGCCCTGACCGTCGGCGACGGCACCGAACCCGGCACCGACGTCGGACCCCTCATCGACCAGGCCGGCCGCAGCAAGGCCCACGACGTGGTGCGCGACGCCGTCAAGCGCGGCGCCACCGTCCTCACCGGCGGCGAACTCCCCGAAGGCCCCGGCTGCTTCTACCCGCCCACCGTCCTCACCGGCATCTCCACCGACGCCGCCATCAACGACACCGAGGTCTTCGGCCCCGTCGCCGCCCTCCTCACCTTCGACGACGAGGACGAGGCCATCACCGCCGCCAACAACACCGAATTCGGCCTGGCCGCCTACCTGTTCACCCAGAACCTCGACCGCGCCCTGCGCGTCGCCGAACGCCTCGAAAGCGGCATGATCGGCCTCAACACCGGCCTCGTCTCCAACCCCGCCGCCCCCTTCGGCGGCGTCAAGCAGTCCGGCCTCGGCCGCGAAGGCGGACGCGTCGGCATCAGCGAGTTCCTGGAGTACAAGTACATCGCCGTTCCCGTCGGAGCATGACATGCCTGACCGACTCGTCGTCCTCTACCGGGGCAACCGGCCACCCGCCACCGGGCTCATCGAACGCCTCGCGGACACCGTCTACGCCACCGAGGAGGAACTGCCCTACCTCCTCCCCGGCGCCGACGCCCTCCTGGCCTGGGTCACCATCACCCCGGCCATCCGCGAGGCCTGGCCCGACAACCCCGAGAAGGCACCCCGCTGGGTCCACGCGTCCTCCGCGGGCGTGGACTCCTTCCTCTTCCCCGCCCTGGTGGACGATCCGGGCGTCGTCCTCACCAATGCCCGCGGGGTGTACGACGAGCCGACCGCCGAGTACGTCCTCGGTCTGATCCTCGCCCTCGCCAAGGACTTCCCCGGCACCTGGGAGCACCAGCGGCGTCGGGAGTGGCGTCCGCGCCTCAGTGACGGCATCACCGGACGCACGGTGCTGGTCTGGGGGACGGGGCCGATCGGCCGGGCCATCGCCCGGCTGCTGGGCGCCGTCGGGATGCGGGTCTGCGGCGCCGGCCGCACGGCCCGCACGGACGATCCCGACTTCGGCACGGTCCACGGCTCGACGACCTTGACTTCGGCCCTGAGGGAGGCGGACTACGTCGTCCTTGCCGCGCCCCTCACCAAGGACACCCGGGGCATGGTCGACGCCTCCGTGCTGGCGGCCATGAAGCCGGGGGCACGGCTGATCAACGTCGGCCGGGGCGGACTCGTCGACGAGGAGGCGCTCATCGACCACCTCGCCGCCGGCCGGCTCGCCGGCGCCGCCCTCGACGTCTTCGGCCAGGAGCCGCTGCCGGCCGCATCACCCCTGTGGGACATGCCCGGCGTGATGATCTCCCCGCACACGGCGGGCGAGACCACCAGCGAGCGGGAGGCGCTCGTCGAGGTGTTCCTCGACAACCTCACCCGGCACGTCGAAGGCCGCCCGCTGCGCAACGTCGTGGACAAGCGGCGGGGTTACGTGGTCGACGAGACGCGCCCCGTCTGAAGGGCGAGCAGCAGGCGCCCCGGCCCGTGGACTCCACCGGCCGGGGCGCCTGCTACTCGCCCTTCCCGCGTCCCACCGTGCTGCCCGTCACCGCCAGCACGGAGAGCACCACCAGCGCGGCGGCCGGCCCGAGCACCGTCCAGGGGGCCAGTTCGGCGTACGGCTGGTTCTCCGACAGGAGCCTGCCCCACTCGGGGGTGGGCGGCTGTTCGCCCAGGCCGAGGAAGCCGAGCGAGGCCAGGACCAGGACGGCGGTCGGCAGCCGCAGCAGGGCGTTGCGCAGGAGGGCCGGCAGGACCGCGGGGAGCAGGTGGCGGCGCAGCAGGTGCAGCCGTCCCGCGCCGAGCGCGACGGAGGCGGCGATGTGACCGCTCGCGCGTTCCTGTTCGAGCAGGGCTGCGGTCTGGGCGGCGTACGGGCTCCAGCCGACCACGCAGACCGCGATCGCCGCGCCCCACACCGAGGGCCCGGTCACGCCCGCGATCAGCAGTCCGGTGAGGACCGCGGGCAGGGTCGACGCGACCTCCGTCGGACCGGCGCTCGCCCGCGGTGCCATGCCCAGCAGGAGTCCGGTGACCGCGCTGACCGCCGTGACGGCGAGGGCGACACCGGCCGTGCGCAGCGCCCCGTGGCCCAGCCGGGCCAGCAGATCCCGGCCCAGGGAGTCCGTGCCCAGCGGGTGTTCGAGGGACGGGGACACCAGCCGCGCCGCCGTGTCGACCTGCAAGGGGTCGCGCAGGAGGCCCGCCGTGACGAGGGCGAGCAGGGCTACCGCACATGCCGCGGTGATCCAGCGCAGGGAGCGCGACGGGACGAGCCGGGGCCGGTGCAGGGCCGGCAGGGCACCGTCGCGCAGGGGGCGGCCGAGGAGGGCGTGGCGCAGGGCCCGGATCAGGATGCCGGCGCTCACGCCGAGCAGGACCAGCGCCAGGGTCGCGGTCTGGAGCACCGGGAGGTCCTGCGCGACGGCGGCCTCCAGGGCGAGCCGGCCGAGCCCGGGGATGTTGAAGATCTTCTCCACCGCGACCGCACCGCCGACCAGGGCCACGACGGTCGGCAGCAGCTGCGGCAGCATGCCGGGCAGGGTGCGGCGCAGCGCGTTGCGGGCGATGTTGCCGGGCGGGAGCCCGACGGCGTACGCCGTGCGCGCCCAGGGTTCGTGGAAGGCGGCGGGCAGCGCCTGGTCGAGCAGCCCGCCGAGCATCGCGCCCGACGGGATACCGAGGGCGAGCGAGGGCAGCACCATCGACTGCGGCCCCTCCCAGCCGCTGGACGGGAACCACCCCCACCAGACCCCGCACACCGTGGCCAGCACCGAGGCGAGCAGGAACTTCGGCAGCGCGGCCAGCACGGCGGCCGTGGTGCCCGTCCGATCCTGTCGCAGCCGGCGCCGGGAGCCGAGGAACACGGTGCGGGCACACACCAGCGCGGCGACCAGGGCGGTCACCATGAGCGCGCCCAGCACCAGTGTCAGGGAGACCGACAGGGCGGTCCCCACCTGCGGCATGACCGGTTCGCCGGAGACCCACGAGACGCCCGCGTCTCCGCGGGGCAGGCCGCCCAGCCAGTGCCCGAGATGCGCGAACGGCCCCTCGTCCAGCCCCAACTGCTCGCGTACGGTGGCAAGTTCCGCGGCTGTCGGGTTCTGGTCGGCGGAGCGGGCGCGCAGCACCGTGCGGGCCGGGTCGGCGCCGGTCAGCCACGGCAGCAGAGCCACCACACCGAGCAGCACGGCTCCGGCGAGCACACGGCCGGCCGCCGCCGGCCAGAGGGAGGGGCGGGCGGCGGGGGCGTGGGCGACGCTCATGCGCTATCCGAGGTGCGTGTCGACGTCGACGAGAGAGCGCTCGCGCGGATCGAGGATCACGCCCTCGACACCGGGGGCGATGCCCTGCACCGCCTGCTCGTGGACCAGCGGCACGACGGCGTCGGTGCGCAGGATCGCCGCCTCCGCCCGCATGATCTTCTCCTGGCGGCGCTCCGTGTCGCGCTCCGCGGCCGCGGCCCGGATGGCCTTGTCCACCGCGGCGTCCTTCAGCCCGGCGATGTTGTAGACGCCCTCGCTGGTGAAGTCGCTCGCGAGGTAGTCGACCGCGTCACCGGTGTCGAGGAGCGTCACCCGGGAGAAGACGAGGGCGTCGTACTTCCCGGCGAGCAGGTCGGCCTCCATCTGCGTGTACTCGCGCACGTCCTGCTTCACGGTGAAGCCGGCGTTCTCCAGCTGCTGCTGGAGCACGGTCGCGGCCTCGGGGAGCTCGGCCCGGTTGGTGTAGGTGGCCAGCCGCAGCGTCCTGCCCTTGGTCTCGGCCTTCACCTGCGCGGTGGTCGCCGCCTTGGCACGGCCGGTCACCTCCACGCGCTTGCCGGCGGCCCACGGCACGGCGGGCCCGAACAGGCCCTGCGCCGGATCGGCGTAGCCGCCGAAGACGGAGCCGACGAGGGCGGAGCCGTCGACGGCCTCGCGGGCGGCCGCGCGCAGGCCGGCGTCGGTGAAGAGGCCGCTGCCGGTGTTGAGGATCAGGCTGTCGGTGCGCACGGAGGGCACCTCGTGCCGCGTGTCCTTGTCGAGCAGCTTCGCCTGGGCGGTGGGGATCCACTCGGCGATGTCGGCCTCGCCGCCGCGCAGCGCGTTGGCGCGGGCGGTGCCGTCCGCGATCCAGCTCACGTCGATGCCGGGGGCCTTCGCCTTGCCGCCCCAGTAGCCGTCGAAGCGGTCGAGCGTCGCCTTGGTCTTGCCGCTGAGCCGGGTGATCTCGAACGGTCCGGTGCCGGTGCCGACCGGGCTGACGGCGCCGTCCTTGCCGTACGCCTTCGCCGACAGGATCGCCAGTGCCGGGCTGGCCAGCCGCAGCGGCAGCACGGGGTCGGGTGACTTCGTGGTGAGGGTGACGGTGTCCGCGTCGTCGGCCTTGGCGGTGAGCGTCACGTCGCTGAGCACACGGGGCTTCGGCTTGGCCGCGCCCGCGTGGTCGAGCGCGTTGACGACGGACTGGGCAGTGAGTTCGGTGCCGTCCTGGAACTCGGCCTTGCGCAGCTGGAAGGTCCAGGTGGTGTCGTCGTCCTGCTTCCAGGACGTCGCCAGCGCGGGCTTGGCCGTGCCGTTCTTGTCGAGGGCGGTGAGGCCCTCGGCGACGGACAGCTTGCTCAGCACGGTGGCGTCGTTGCTGTAGGGGGACAGGGCTTGCACGGGGGGAACGGCCATGGCGATCCGCAGCCGGCCGCCCGATCCCGCCCCGGCGCCGTCGTCGCTGTCGCCCGGTGCGAAGCAGCCGGCCAGCAGAGGGGTGAGAGTGAGTGCCGCTATGAGGCCGCGGGAGGTGGTGCGCATGTCAGTCCTGTCGTGCGGGGGCCGGGCATGCCGCAGCGGCCCGGAGGGGGCTTGATCGGCGGCGACAGCATATAAGGAGAGCCTTACCAAACCTCGTGCCGGGTGGGTGAAATCTCAACAACCGGACGGTTCGGGGGTGGAGACGGCGGTATCGACCGGCTGTTCGGGCTGTGTCATCGTGGGCGCCGGACGGAGGTGAGTCGTATGACCGGCGCGGACCCCGGGCTGTTCGGTCCCGGTTCGGTGACCTGGCAGATGCACGGCGACCCCATGATGTGGATCGCCGGTGTCCGGGCGCTCTACCTCCAGGCCCTGCACCCCCGCGCGGTACGCGGCGTCATGCAGAACTCGGACTTCCGGCGCGACGCCTGGGGTCGCCTGATGCGCACCGCGAACTTCGTCGGCACGACGACCTACGGCACCACCGAGGCCGCCGAGCGGGCGGGCGCCCGCGTCCGGAAGATCCACAGCATGCTGACGGTGACCGACCCGGACACCGGCGAGCGCTACGGCGTCGACGAACCCGGTCTGCTCCGCTGGGTGCACTGCGCCGAGATCGACTCCTACCTGGACGTCCTGCGCAGGTCCGGATTCCGGCTCACCGACGCCGAGGCCGACCGCTACGTCGCCGAACACCGCCAGAGCGCACGCCTGGTGGGCCTCGACCCCGAGACCGTGCCGGCCGACCGGGCCGAACTGGCGGCGTACTTCGAGAAGGTGCGCCCCGACCTGGCCGCCGGGCCCGAGGCGCGCGACGTGGACGACTTCCTGCTCCGCCCGCCGGCGCATCCCCTTCTCGTACCGTTGCGCGAGGTGCTGTGGCGGCGCGTGGCACAACTGGCGTACGCCTCCCTGCCTCCGTACGCCCACGAGTTGTACGGCAGACCTGCCCCCGCACCCACCACCGCCACCCGGCAACTGCGTCTCACCGGCCTCCTGCTGCGCCGCGTTCCCGCACGTGTGCGGTGGCAACTCCCGCCCAAACACATCCTGCGCGCCATGGCGAGGCTCGGCCCGGACGCGCGCCCGGCACCGTACAAACTCGGACGATAGACCGCCATACTGGGTGGACCAGGGGAGGGCGGGCGAACAGCTACCGGGGGGAGCGTCGCGCGAAATGGGGGAGACCAGGCTCATCCACGGCCGCTACCGGCTGCTCGACCGGATCGGGCGTGGAGGCATGGGCGAGGTGTGGCGGGCACGGGACGAGTCCCTGGGCCGGCACGTCGCCGTCAAGTGCCTCAAACCGCTGGGCCCGAACCACGACCACGCGTTCACCCGCGTGCTGCGGGAGCGGTTCCGCCGTGAGGCCCGGGTGGCCGCCGCGCTCCAGCACCGCGGCATCACCGTCGTGCACGACTTCGGCGAGTCCGACGGCGTCCTCTACCTCGTCATGGAGCTGCTGGACGGCCGCAACCTCAGCCAGCTCCTGGAGGACAACAAGCAGCACCCGCTCCCGGTCGCGGACGTCGTGGAGATCGCCGAGCAGGTCGCCGCCGCCCTCGCCTACTGCCACGAACAGGGCATCGTGCACCGCGATCTGAAGCCCGCCAACATTGTGCGGATCGGCGACGGCACGGTGAAGATCTGCGACTTCGGCATCGCCCGGCTCGGCCACGACATCGGCTTCACCTCCCGGCTGACCGGCACCGGCATCGCCATGGGCACCCCGCACTACATGTCCCCGGAGCAGATCGGCGGCACCGAGGTCGACCAGCGCAGCGACCTGTACTCGTTCGGCTGCGTGCTGTACGAGATCGCCACCGGGGTACCGCCGTTCGACCTCGACGACGCCTGGGCGATCCTCCTCGGCCACCGCGACACCCCGCCCCGCCCGCCGCGCGAGCACCGCCCCGAACTGCCCGGGTACCTCGAGCGGGTCATCCTGGACCTGCTCGCCAAGGAACCCGGTGAACGCCCCGGCGACGCCCGCGAACTGGCCCGCCGGATCAGCGCGCACCGGGCCGCGCCCGCCTACGTGCCGGCCTTCGTGGCGGCCCGGTCCGCCCCGGACGAACCGTCGCGCGCGGGCCGGCTGCCGTCCTGGACCCGCGGCATGACCACGGGCCACAAGGCGGCCGGCACCGGGCTGCGCAGCACGCCACCCGACCCGGCGGCCGGACTGTCCGGCGAGTGGATCGCGCGGCCCGCCACCGGCCCCGTCGAGGAACCCGTCCCCGAGGAGCGGCCCGCCCCGCCACCGGAGGTCCTGAGCGCCCTGGCCGGCCGGCACAACGCGGGCCTCAGCCTCGGCCGGCTCGGCCGCTGGGCGGAGGCGGGGGAGGTGCACCGGGCGGTCGCCGCCGAACGCGAGCACCTGCTCGGCCCCGACCACCCGGACACCCTCGCAAGCCGCTACGAGGTCGCCTTCACCCTCAGCCGCACCGGCCGCGCCCCGGACGCCCTGCGCGAGTACAAGCACGTCACCGAAGCCAGGATCCGCACGCTCGGCGCCGACCACCCCGACACCCTCGCGGCCCGTCAGGAGATGGGCTACGTGCTCGGCCAGCTCGGCCGCCCCTTCGACGCGCACCGGGTGTACACGGCCGTGCTCGCCGCCCGGGAGCGCACGATGGGCCCCGACCACCCGGACACCCTGCGCTGCCAGCACAACCTCGCCTTCAATCTCAGCCGCCTGGGCCGCCTGGAGGACTCCTACCGCCTGGCCCGCGAGGTGGCCGCCGCCCGCGCCCGGGTGCTCGGCCCCGACCACCCCGACACCCTGGTCACCCGCTACGAGGTCGCCTACGCACTCGGCCAGCTGGGCCGCTGGACCGAGGCCCTGGAGACGTACCGCGAGGTCGCCGAGGCCCGCGGCCGTGCGCTCGGCCCCGACCACCCCGACACGCTCGCCGCCCGGCACGAGATCGGCATCAGCCTGGGCCGCCTCGGCCGCAGCGCCGAGGCCCTGGACCACTACAGCGCCCTGACCGACGACCGCACGCGGGTCCTGGGCCCCACCCACCCCGAGACCCTGCGCGCCCGCCACGGCCGCTGCGTCAACCTCGGCCGGCTCGGCCGCTGGGAGGAGGCACTCGCCGAGTCCCGTGCAGTGAGCGCCGCCCGCGAGCGGGTCCTCGGCCCCGACCACCCGGACACCCTGGTCAGCCGCCGCGAGGTCGCCGTCGGCCTGGGCTGGCTGGGCCGCTGGTCCGACGCGCTCACCGAGTACCGCCGGGTGGCCGCGGCCCGCGAGCGCGTCCTCGGCGCGGACCACCCCGACACCCTCGCCAGCCGCAACGACGAAGCGCACTGCCTCCAGCAACTGGGCCGCGGCGAGGAGGCCGTGGCCCTGTACCGCAGGGTGGCGGCCCTGCGCGGGCAGGGGGCGGCGGTCGGGCGGTGACAAGGCGCGGGGGTGGGGTGGTGGCGGTGGTCGTGCAGGGGGAGGGCGCGTCGGCTGGGTGGTGACCGCGGGCGGTGGCGTGTGTGGGGGAGCGCCCTGTGGGCCAGGCGGTGCGGGACCGCCGCCGCCCAGGCCACGCCCGGCCACCGTCGACGGACGCGTGCGCACGTGCGCCGTCCGTCTGGCCGACGCGGATCACCCCGTGTTACGAAGAACCATGACCGCGCCCCTGGGACCCCGCGCACACCGGACGTACGACGCCGTCATCGTCGGCGGTGGCCACAACGGCCTGGTCGCCGCCGCCTACCTGGCCCGGGCCGGCCGCTCCGTGCTGGTGCTGGAGCGGCTGGACCACACCGGCGGCGCGGCGGTGTCCACCCGGCCCTTCGCCGGGGTCGACGCCCGGCTGTCGCGCTACTCGTACCTGGTCAGCCTGCTGCCGAAGAAGATCGTGCGGGACCTGGACCTGGACTTCCGGGTACGCACCCGGACCATCTCCTCGTACACGCCCGCCGAACGCGACGGCCGCCCCACCGGCCTCCTCGTCGGTGGCGGCCGGCGGCGGACCAGGGAGGCGTTCGCCCGGCTCACCGGCTCCGACCGCGAGTACCGGGCCTGGCAGGAGTTCTACGGCATGACCGGCCGCGTCGCCCAGCGGGTCTTCCCGACCCTCACCGAGCCACTGCCCACCCGCGAGGAACTGCGCCGCCGCCTCGACGACGAGGAGGCCTGGCGGATCCTGTTCGAGGAGCCGATCGGCGTCGCCGTCGAGGAGCGCTTCACGGACGACCTGGTGCGCGGCGTGGTCCTCACCGACGCGCTCATCGGCACGTTCGCCGACGCCCACGATTCGTCGCTGAAGCAGAATCGCTGCTTCCTCTACCACGTGATCGGCGGCGGCACCGGCGACTGGGACGTGCCGGTGGGCGGCATGGGCGCCCTCACCGACGCACTGGCCGACGCTGCCCGCGCCGCGGGCGCCGTGCTGGCCACCGGCCACGAGGCGCTGCGCATCGCCACGGACGGTCAAGAGGCCGAGGTCACCTACCGCACCGCCGACGGCGAGGGCACCGTCGCCGCCCGGCACGTCTTGGTCAACGCCTCCCCGCAGGCCCTGGCGGAGCTCACCGGCGACACATCCCCGGCTCCCGCCGAGGGCGCCCAGCTCAAGGTGAACATGCTGCTCCAGCGGCTGCCGCGGCTGCGCGACAGCGCGGTCGACCCAGGCGAGGCGTTCGCCGGCACCTTCCACATCGCCGAGGGCTACGAGCAGCTGGCCACCGCCCACGCCCAGGCCGCCGCCGGTGACCTCCCGGCCGCGCCGCCCTCCGAGATCTACTGCCACTCGCTCACCGACCCGACCATCCTCGGCCCGGACCTGGCCGACCAGGGCTTCCAGACACTCACCCTGTTCGGCCTGCACACCCCGGCCCGCCTGTTCGAGCGGGACAACGACGCCGTGCGCGAGGAGCTGCTGAAATCCACACTCGCCCAGCTCGACGCCCACCTGGCCGAACCTCTCGCCGACTGCCTTGCCACCGACGCGGACGGACGGCCCTGCATCGAGGCCCGCACCCCGCTCGACCTGGAGCGGGACCTCGGGCTGCCCGGCGGCAACATCTTCCACCGCGAGCTGAGCTGGCCCCACGCCCAGGACGGCACCGGCCGCTGGGGTGTGGAGACCCGGCACCCGAACGTGCTGCTGTGCGGGGCCGGCGCGGTGCGCGGCGGCGGCGTGAGCGGGGTGCCGGGGCACAACGCGGCCATGGCGGTGCTCGAAAGCTGGAGCGACTGAATCACTGCCGTCCTGCGGGGCACTCCGACAGACGAAGGCATCCGTACCACCGATCGCCCCGCGCGGACGGTCGTACCAGCTACGGGAGGATCTCATGGCCGAGCTCAGCCCGACCGACCTTCAGAAGGCCCTCAAGGGCATGGACTACCCCACGGACAAGCAGCACCTGGTGGAGCGTGCCCGCGACAACCACGCGGACGAGAAGGTCGTCAGGACCCTCGACGGCCTGAAGGAGGACCGCTTCGACGGCCCCAACGAGGTGCAGAAGGCCGTCTTCAACCAGTGACCCGACCCGCTCAGTCGGCCGACGGCGCCCACCCCACCGCTTCGACGCGCGACGCGTCCGCCGGGCGCGCCTCGTCGAAGAGGACGCCGTCGGCCGCCTCCACGCGCAGCCCGTCCACATAGGCCCCGCGGCCGACGTACAGCCGGTCCGTCGCGTACCGCCACCGCAGGGCGAGCCGGCGTGCGGCGGGGAGGTCGGCGGTGAGGCCGTGCCAGACGCGCCCGCACCAGCCGGTCACCGAGCCGGACGGGTGCGGCCGGGGGGCCTCGCCCCGGCGGGACGTCGTGAAGGGCACCGGCTGCCAGGTCGTACCGCCGTCGGTCGTGGCCTCCAGGACCAGCACGTCGGACTGGGGCTCGGTGTCCCACCACAGCGCGCAGCGCAGCCGCCCCCGGCCGGACGACGTGTCGAGCGTGGGCAGGGTGAGGGTCGCGGTGGCGGATACCGCCATGCCGGAGAACCAGGCCCTGCGTCCCCGCGCCGGCCGGACCGGCACGGCCCGTGCCAGGTGGTTCGCGGCGGTCACCCGCGGAGCCGACCCGGATCGCCAACTCCGCACGGGATGCACCGAGTTGCCCAGGACGACGAGGAAGGAGTCGGTCGTCGGGTCGAGCACCAGCGAGGTGCCCGTGAACCCGGTGTGCCCGGCACTGCGCGGTGTGGCCATCGCACCCATGTACCAGTGCTGGTAGAGCTCGAAGCCCAGGCCGTGCTCGTCACCGGGGAACGCGGTGTTGAAGTCGGTGAACATCAGCTCCACCGAGTCGGGCGTCAGGACCCGGGCCCGCCCGTACACGCCGCCGTTGAGCAGCGTACGGCCGAGGACCGCGAGGTCCCAGGCGTCGGAGAACACGCCCGCGTGGCCCGCGACCCCGCCGAGGCTGAAGGCGTTCTCGTCGTGCACCTCGCCCCACACCAGGCCACGGTCCAACCCGGACCACGGAGCCCGCGCGTCCTCCGTGGCCGCGATGTTCGGCCGCCAGGAGGCGGGCGGGTTGTAACGGGTGCGGCGCAGGCCCAGTGGTGCGGTGATCTCCTCGCGCAGGAGGACGTCCAGGGAGCGGCCCGTGATCCGCTCCAGCACGAGCTGGAGCGAGATGAGGTTCAGGTCCGAGTACAGATACGCCGTGCCCGGCGCGCTGACCGGCGCCTCGTCCCAGATGAGCCGGAGCTTCTCCTCGTACGACGGCGCGCTGTACAGCGGGATCCAGGCGCGCAAGCCCGAGGTGTGGGTCAGGAGCTGACGAATCGTGATGTCCTGCTTGCCGGCGCGCCCGAAGTCCGGCAGGTACGAGGCGACCTTCGCCTCCAGTTCCAGCCCGCCGCGTTCCATCTGCTGCACGGCCAGGATCGACGTGAACAGCTTCGACACCGACGCCAGGTCGAAGACGGTGTCCTCGGCCATGGGGATCTGCTCGCGGGCCGGGAACTCGACGCCGGTGTCGGTCTTCTCGTCGTAGGCCCGGTAGCGCACCGCCATGCCGATGGGCCGGTGCAGGGCGACGGTGCCGCCCCGTCCGGCGAGCAGGACGGCGCCCGCGTACCAGGGATGCTTGGGGGAGGGGCCGAGGAACGCCTCGGCGTCGGTGACGAGTTGGCGCAGATGGGTGGCGAGGAGCCCGGCGCGTGCGGCCGGGCCGTGCCGCAGGGTGGGGCGGTGACCGGTCGCCGGGGCCGCCTGGGCGGGGCCGGCCGGTAAGGACGCCAGGGCGAGCGCACCGCCCAGTGCCAGGGCTCCCCGGCCCAGCTGCCGCCGGGTCGGTCTGCCGCTCGCCGCTCTGTCCGCAGCTCCCTCGGTCACAGCACGCCCCTTCGTCCCGGCCGCCTCGGTCGTCCCCGGAAGTATGTCCGCCACGCGTCGCCATGAATCGATCGAATCGGCGAGATCGAGTCGTCGAGACCGAATCGATGGCCAGAAATCTGACGGAGCATCAGAAAAGCTCTTCCGTCCTCCGCGGGACTCCGGCATCCTGCGCCCATGCAGACGGAGCTGAGCCAGAAACTGGGAATCGAGCACGCCGTCTTCGGCTTCACGCCGTTCCCCGCCGTCGCCGCGGCCATCAGCCGGGCCGGCGGCTTCGGCGTGCTCGGCGCGGTCCGCTACACCGCCCCCGACGAGCTCAAACGCGATCTGGACTGGATCGAGGCACACATCGACGGCCGTCCGTACGGCCTGGACGTCGTCATGCCGGCCAAGAAGGTCGAGGGCGTCACCGAGGCGGACGTCGAGGCGATGATCCCCGCGGGGCACCGGCGGTTCGTCCAGGACACCCTCGCCAAACACGGCGTGCCCGAGCTCGCCGAGGGCGAGGCGTCCGGCTGGCGCATCACCGGCTGGATGGAGCAGGTCGCCCGCTCCCAGCTCGACGTCGCCTTCGACTACCCGATCCGGCTCCTGGCCAACGCCCTCGGCTCCCCACCCGCCGACGTCATCGCCCGCGCCCACGACCAGGACGTCCTCGTCGCCGCCCTCGCGGGCAGCGCCCGGCACGCCCGCAAGCACCAAGAGGCCGGGATCGACATCGTCGTCGCGCAGGGCTACGAGGCCGGCGGACACACCGGCGAGATCGCCTCCATGGTGCTCACCCCCGAGGTCGTCGACGCCGTCGCCCCGCTGCCCGTGCTGGCCGCCGGCGGCATCGGCAGCGGCCAGCAGGTGGCTGCCGCACTCACTCTCGGCGCTCAAGGAGTGTGGCTGGGCTCCATATGGCTGACCACCACAGAAGCGGACCTCCACTCGCCCGCCCTCACCCGCAAGCTGCTCGCGGCCGGCTCCGGCGACACCGTCCGCTCCCGCGCGCTGACCGGCAAGCCCGCACGCCAGCTGCGCACCGAGTGGACCGACGCCTGGGACGACCCGGCCGGGCCCGGCCCGCTGCCCATGCCGTTGCAGGGCCTGCTGGTCGCCGAGGCCGTCTCGCGCATCCAGAAGTACGAGGTCGACCCGCTGCTCGGCACCCCGGTCGGGCAGATCGTCGGCCGGATGAACCGCGAACGCAGTGTCCAGGCCGTCTTCGACGACCTCACCCGCGGCTTCGAACAGGCCGTGGACCGCGTCAACCGCGTCGCCGGAAGGAGCGGCCAGTGAGCAGCAGCGTTCCCGCGGGCTTCTGGGCCCAGGCCACCGCCGACCCCGACCGCCCGGTCCTGGTCGCCCCCGACGGCGAGGAGTGGACCGCCGGCCGCCTGCACGCCGCCGCCAACCGGCTCGTCCACGGCCTGCGCGCGGCCGGGCTGGAACGCGGCGACACCTTCGCGGTCGTCCTGCCCAACGGCGTCGAGTTCCTCACCGCGTACCTCGCCGCCAGCCAGGCCGGGTTCTACCTCGTCCCCGTCAACCACCACCTGGTCGGACCGGAGATCACCTGGATCGTCTCCGACTCCGGCGCCAAGGTCCTCCTCGCCCACGAACGCTACGCCGGCGCGGCACGCCACGCCGCCGACGAGGCGGGTCTCCCGGCCACCCACCGGTACGCCGTCGGCCCGGTCGAGGGCTTCCGCCCCTACGCCGAACTCCTCGACGGACAACCCGAGTCGGCACCCGACGGCCGCACCCTCGGCTGGGTCATGAACTACACCTCCGGCACCACCGGCCGCCCCCGCGGCATCCGCCGCCCGCTGCCCGGCAAACCGCCGGAGGAGGCCTACCTCGGCGGCTTCCTCGGCATCTTCGGCATCCGGCCGTTCGACGACAACGCGCACCTGGTGTGCTCGCCGCTCTACCACACGGCCGTCCTCCAGTTCGCGGGCGCGTCCCTGCACATCGGCCACCGGCTGGTCCTGATGGACAAGTGGACACCCGAGGAGATGCTCCGCCTCATCGACCGTCACCGCTGCACCCACACCCATATGGTCCCCACCCAGTTCCACCGCCTGCTGGCCCTGCCCGACGAGGTGAAGGACCGCTACGACGTCTCCTGCATGCGGCACGCCATCCACGGCGCCGCCCCCTGCCCCGACCACGTGAAACGGGCCATGCTCGACTGGTGGGGCCCCTGCGTGGAGGAGTACTACGCGGCCAGCGAGGGCGGCGGAGCCTTCGCCACCGCCGAGGACTGGCTGAAGAAACCCGGCACCGTCGGCAAGGCCTGGCCCATCAGCGAACTGGCGATCTTCGACGACGACGGCAACCGGCTGCCGCCCGGCGAACTCGGCACCGTCTACATGAAGATGAACACCGGCGGCTTCTCCTACCACAAGGACGAGGCCAAGACCCGCAAGAACCGCATCGGCGACTTCTTCACCGTCGGCGACCTCGGCCACCTCGACGAGGACGGCTACCTCTTCCTGCGCGACCGCAAGATCGACCTGATCATCTCCGGCGGCGTCAACATCTACCCGGCCGAGATCGAGTCGGCCCTGCTCGCCCACCCCGCCGTCGCGGACGCCGCCGTCTTCGGCATCCCGCACGACGACTGGGGCGAGGAGGTCAAGGCCGTCGTCGAACCGGCCCCCGGGCACCGGCCCGGGCCCGCCCTCGCGGCCGACCTCCTCGACCACTGCGCGCACCGGCTCGCCGGCTACAAGCGGCCCAGGAGCGTCGACTTCATCACCGAGATGCCCCGCGACCCCAACGGCAAGCTGTACAAGCGACGCCTGCGGGAGCCGTACTGGGAGGGCCGGACCCGCCCGGTGTGACACGGCGGTGCGGCTTTGGTCGCGCGGGCGGGCCCGGGCGTCATCCTTTGGTCGGCGCCCGCTCGCCCTTGGGCCGATGCCCGGCCGGGCCCCGCCTTCCTAGCGTGAAGCCATGACGATGCGTGAAGCCATGACGATCGCGACCGAAGAGGGACCCTTGCGGCGCGGGGGCGTACGGCCGGGCGAACGGGCCCTCGCCCCCGATCTCGCCCGCGGGACCATGCTGCTGTGCATCGTGCTGTCCAACACCGCCTTCCACCTGTGGGCGGCCCGGCGCGGGCCCTCCGGATGGCAGCCCGTGGACGGCTCATGGCTGGACCACGCCGTGCAGTTCACCATGATCATGATGCTCGACCTGCGGATCTACCCGCTCTTCGCCTTCCTCTTCGGCTACGGCATGATGCAGCTCTACCTTCGGCAGACCGCCGCCGGCACCGACGGGCGCGACGCCGCGAAGGCCCTGCGCCGGCGCAGCCTCTGGCTGATCGTCATCGGCCTCGCCCACGCCACCCTGCTGATGGCGGGGGACATCCTGGGCTTCTACGGTGTCCTGAGCCTCGTCCTGGGCCTGGCCTTCCTGCGGCGCGGCGATCGCGCCCTGACGTGGTGGAGCTGGATCGGAGTCGCCCTGATGGTCCTCGTCACGGCCGGGCCCGTCATCGCCGCGCTGCTCCAGGGCGAGCTGGGCACGCTGGGTGACGCCGACGCCGAGGCCGGCTTCAAGGCGTACGCATCGGACGAGGAGAACTGGCTCAACGCGGCGGGCACCCGGCTCCAGACCGGCCTGTTCATCACCTTGGCCGCCGCCCCGCTGACCCTCGTCGGCGGCGGGTACATCATCTTCCTGCTCGGCTTCTGGGCCGCGCGCCGCCGCATCCTGGAGGAACCGGGCCGCCACCGCAGGCTGCTGCGCGTGACGGCCGTCGTCGGCATCGCGGCCGGATGGCTCGGCGCACTGCCCGCCGCCCTCGCCCACATCGGCGTCCTGGACGTGCCGGACGACATGCAGAGCGAATCCGGGGCGCTCACGGCCCTGCGCGACATCACCGGCAACGCCGCGGGCCTCGGCTATGTCGCGGCCGTCGCCCTCTTCGCACACTGGTGGACCACCCGCGGGCCCCGCCGCGGCACGACCGCGGTGACGGCGGTGGCCTCCGTCGGCAAGCGGTCCCTGTCCTGCTACCTGGCCCACTCGCTGCTCTTCGCCCCGGTGCTGGCCGCCTGGGGACTCGGCCTCGGCGCACACCTGGGCAGCACCACCATGGCACTCTTCGCATGCGCCGTCTGGCTGGTCACCGTGGCCGGGGCGTACGCCCTGGAACGGGCCGGCCGCCGGGGCCCCGCCGAAGCGGTCCTGCGCCGGCTGATGTACGGGCCCCGGGCCGGCCGGGGGTGACGAGACGAACGAGGGTGCCGCCCCACCGGTAGCGGCACCCCTCAGCCACGGTCAGCGGCGCTCGTGCACCCGGACGACCCTCAGCTTCGGCGAGGACAGGATCTCCTTCTCGCAGAAGCGCGACGTCACCCACTTCTCGCCGGAGAACAGCCGCGTCTGGTCCGCGTGGTGCGGCGACTCGGGGTTCGACGACTGGGAGTACGTCAGCAGGGTGCGGGCCACCGGGCAGCGGCTGCCGTCCCAGCCCACCGCCTGGAGGTGACTGCTGCCGAACGGCACCTCCGTGTAGCCGCCCCCGGCCGCGTTCCACTGCGGTTCGAGCACGTTCCACACGCCGAGCCTCCCCGCGCCGCCGGGCATCGGAAGGCGCTCACCGCCGCGGACGACGAACTGGTGCGCGCCGAGCGGCGCGTCGAGCGCGATGCCCGCCGCGCGCAGTTCCGCCACCGCGTCGGCGAGGGCGACGGCGAAGCCGGGCGCGTCCGTGTTCAGCGTGTTCGGCGTACGCACCGGGTCCGCCGCCGAGAACGGCACCTTCCACGCCTCGGCGGCCGGCACCGCCTGTTCCAGCTTCCGCCAGAACCGGTCGAACAGCAGCGCGCCCCGGCTGCCGCTGTCCATGGTGCGGTCCCACGCCGTCAGCACCCCACAGGCCTCCGACACGTCGACGGCCTTGCCGTCACTGCCCGTCGCCGTGCCGCCGGGCAGCGCGGCGCACGCCCGAGCCACATCCGTCGCGGTGAGATCACCCGCGGGCACCCGGTTGGCGAACTGCTGCCGTTGCAGGTCGCGTACGGTCAGCCGGCCCCGGTCCGCCATCGCCGCCACGTCCTCGATCGCACCGCGCGTGCGCAGGCCGAGCTGCGTGCCCACCGTGCCGAAGACCCGCTCGTACCCGGTGATCGGCCGGTCGGCGTTGGTCATCCACGCGGTGCCGTTGGAGTTCTCCACGTACGGCGCGTCCTTGAGCGTCGGCATCCGAGCCGGCCCGAAGATGCCCGGCGCCACCGCGTCGGGATCGCTGCCCAGGGCGCAGTCACCGCGCGAGCCGTCGAGGATCGCGATACCGGACGCCGGATACGTGGTCCTGCCCAGCGCCGTCGAGCAGCGCTCCGCCAACTCGTCGGTGATACGCGGAAGTACCTGGGACTGGGTGTAGAGCGAATGCCCCGCGCGGTCGGCGGCGATGGTGTTCAACCAGGGGATGCCCTGGTGCCGGGCGAGGGAGGTGAGGACGTCGTCCGTGCTGCGCGCCTTGCCGAAGCCGAGCGAGCTGTCGGCGAAGCGGAGGTTCGCGGCGTTCGGGTCGTGCAGGGCGTAGGCCGTCGTACCGGTCCACGGCAGCGGGACCTGTGAGTTCAGGGCGGTGACGACAGGGCCGTAGCGGGTCCACCACTGGGTGCGGGTCACCGGCGCGCCGTCCTTCACCGCGACCGTCACGGTCCGCTTCTTCATGCGCTCCGGCTCGCCGTCCACGAGGTACGTCGTGGCATCGGCCGGATCCAGTGTCAGCTGGTGGAGGTTGGCCGGTACACCGGTCGAGACGGTGTGGCTCCACGCCACATGTGCGTTGAAGCCGATGGAGATCGCCGGGGTGCCGAGCAGCGAGCCACCGGAGACGTTCAGCTCGCCGGGAATCGTCTGCTGCGACTGCCAGAACCGGCGCCCTCCCTGCCATGGATAGTGCGGGTTGCCCAACAGCAGACCCCTGCCGTTCGCCGTGGTGTCGCCCCGGAAGGCCACCG
Organism: Streptomyces sp. NPDC045955; assembly: GCF_056430805.1. Lineage (NCBI taxonomy): Bacteria > Bacillati > Actinomycetota > Actinomycetes > Kitasatosporales > Streptomycetaceae > Streptomyces > Streptomyces sp. NPDC045955. Next base: position 131,375 of record NZ_JBWKKY010000018.1, on the reverse strand, counting down.
CGTTGGAGCCCATGCCGGGGTCGCTCCACAGCTCGCCGGCCGCCTTCGCCACGGCCTTCGCGTCCGGGGTGCGTGCGGCGGGCCGGGAGGACGGGCTGTCGGAGGCGGTTCCGGTCGGCGGCTGCGCGGCCGTGATCGTGTCCACGAAGCGCCCCTCGCCGGAGATCGAGGCGAAGGCGAGGCCACGGGCTGCCACGTCCAGCTCGGTGACCGGACGGACCCAGGAGGCACCCGCGCAGGCGGGATCCGTGATCTTCTTCTGCTTCAACCAGGCGTTGTAACCGGCCGCCCAGCCGCGCATCATGTCCCGGACCTCACGGCTCGGGCCCACGGGCGCGGGCGCGGCGAGCAGCTTCTCCACCGTGCGGGTCTCACGGACTCCGCGGAAGTACAGGTCACTGGCGAGATTCGTCCTGGCCCCGGAGAGGGCGCCGCCGGCGGCCGCGGCGGCGCCGAAGTACCGGGAGCGCTCGCCCCGCAGGGTCACGAACCCGTCGGCGAGCGTGCACACCTCGTCGGACGCCTGCGCCCAGCCCGTGCCGAAGCCCAGGCCCGCGTAGTTCTTCGCCCGGATGTGCGGGATGCCGTACTCCGTGTAGCGGATGACGGCGGACAGGCCGTCGCGGGACGGGTGCTGTTCCGCCCGTCCCGGGCCGGGGGCGGCGGCCGCGGGTAATGCGGACGCGGCCGTGAACAGGGCCGTGGCCCCGAGAACGAGTCGTCTCAGGCGGCTGCGCATCGTGCCCTCCAACGTCATTGAGGGAAAGGAGACTTGAGGGTACGGATGTGCCGCGTGCACACGTCGGTACCATCACTCGGGACGCCTCCGGCGGCGGCAGGGTTGAGCCGGTCGGTCCTTGACCTGGCCCGGCGGTGAACCGAGGATCAGGTGTCATGACGACGCCCGGACACGGCAGCACGGTCGACGGAGTCCTGCGACGCAGCGCCCGGCGCACCCCGGCGCGCGTCGCGGTGGAGTACGGCGACCGCACCTGGACGTACGACGAACTGGACAGCGCCGTCTCCCGCGCGGCGAGCGTCCTCCTCGGCCAGGGGCTGTCCCCGGGCGACCGGGTGGGCGCGTACGGCCACAACTCCGACGCCTACCTGATCGCCTTCCTGGCGTGCGCCCGCGCCGGCCTGGTGCACGTACCCGTCAACCAGAACCTGACCGGCGACGACCTCGCCTACATCATCGGCCAGTCGGGCAGCTCCCTGGTCCTCACCGACCCGGACCTCGCCGGACAGCTCCCCGACGACGTACGGTCGTTGCTCCTGCGGGACGCCGGCGACTGCCTCCTCGCCCGGCTGGCCGAGGCGACCCCGTACGACGGCCCCGAGCCGCGCACCGAGGACCTCGTGCAGCTGCTGTACACGTCCGGGACGACCGCCCTGCCCAAGGGCGCGATGATGACGCACCGGGCCCTGGTGCACGAGTACCTGAGCGCGATCACCGCCCTCGACCTCAGTGCGGGCGACCGTCCCGCCCACTCGCTGCCGCTCTACCACTCGGCGCAGATACACGTCTTCCTGCTGCCCTACCTCGCGGTCGGCGCGACGAACATCATCCTCGACGCCCCCGACGGCGACCGGCTCTTCGACCTGGTCGAAGCGGGCCGCGTGGACAGCCTGTTCGCCCCGCCTACCGTCTGGATCGCGCTGTCCAACCGCCCCGACTTCGCCACCCGCGACCTGAGCGGCCTGCGCAAGGCGTACTACGGGGCGTCGATCATGCCGGTCCCCGTCCTGGAGCGGCTGAAGGAACGCCTGCCGGAGCTGGCGTTCTACAACTGCTTCGGGCAGAGCGAGATCGGCCCCCTGGCCACCGTCCTCGCGCCCGAGGAACACAAGGGGCGCATGGACTCCTGCGGCCGTCCGGTGCTGTTCGTCGACGCGCGCGTGGTCGACGAGGACGGCAAGGACGTACCGGACGGCACCCCCGGTGAGATCGTCTACCGCTCTCCGCAACTGTGCGAGGGCTACTGGGACAAGCCCGAGGAGACCGCCGAGGCCTTCCGCGACGGCTGGTTCCGCTCCGGCGACCTCGCCGTACGGGACGCGCACGGCTACTACACGATCGTCGACCGCGTGAAGGACGTCATCAACTCCGGTGGCGTACTGGTCGCTTCACGCCAGGTCGAGGACGCTCTCTACACCCATCCCCAGGTTGCCGAGGCCGCGGTCGTGGGCCTGCCCGACGAACGCTGGATCGAGGCCGTCACGGCCGTCGTCGTCCCCCGCGGCGAGGTCACGGAGGCCGAACTCATCGCCCACACCCGTGAGAAGCTCACCCCCTTCAAGGCCCCGAAGCGGGTGGTGTTCGTGGAGGGCCTCCCGCGCAACGCCAGCGGGAAGATCCTCAAGCGGGAGCTCAGGAAGAGCCTCGGGGGAGAGGCGGGACTCGTGGCCTCGGACCGGTGACACCGCGCGGCCCGTCTGCGAAACCCGTTGTGCCGAAGACCGCGCGGGCGTGAGGATCGACGCCATGCCGATCATCACAGCCCCGGACGGGACCCGGCTCGCCTGTCACCCACGCGGTACGGGTGAGCCGCTGGTCGTGCTGCCCGGCGGGCCCATGCGCGCGTCCGCGTACCTCGGGAACCTGGGCGGCCTCGACGCCCACCGGCGGCTGGTCTTCCTCGACCTGCGCGGCACCGGACAGTCCGCGGTGCCCGAGGACCCGGCGACGTACCGCTGCGACCGGCTCGTGGACGACGTCGAGGCGCTGCGCCGCCACCTGGGCCTGGAGCGGATGGACGTGCTCGCCCACTCGGCGGGCGGCAGTCTCGCCATGCTGTACGCGGCCCGGTACCCGGACCGGCTGGGACGGCTGGCGCTCATCACCGCCACCCCGTGGGCGCTGGGCCTCCCGGCGACGGCCGGGGACCGGCTGGCGGCGGCCCGGTTGCGCGCGCCGGAATCCTGGTTCGCCGACGCGTTCCCGGCGTTCGAGGCCTGGCTGTCCGGTACCGGTGACTTCGATCCCGTGTTCCTGCCGTTCTTCTACGGCCGTTGGGACGACACGGCCCGCGCCCACGCCGACCGCGAGGAGGACGAGACCAACGACGACGCGGCGGACCGCTACGGTGCGGACGGCGCCTACGACCCGGACGCGACGCGGGCCGCGCTCGCCCGTGTCACCGGCCCGGTGCTCGTCCTCGCCGGTGAGGCAGACGGGGGTCCGCGTCCCGGCCTGGCCCGGCGTGCCGCCGAGGTGTTCCCGGCGGCCGAGTTCGCGGTGCAGCCGGGGGCGGGACACTATCCGTGGCTGGACGACCCGGAGTGGTTCGTGCGACGCGTCGCACGCTTCTTCCAAGGACGGGAAGCCGAGGGGGACTTCGAACGCGACTGGGATCCTCTGCCGTAGGCAGAGCGGGCCCGGCCCGCGGTCCTCACGCCGATACCGTGCCCGGCGTGGACACCGAACCGCGCACCGTACGGGCCAACGGCATCACCCAGGCCTACCGCGTCTGGGGGCCGCAGGAAGCGCCGCCCGTCGTCCTCCTGCACGCCCGCGGAGCCGACGGGGCCGACTGGGCGGAGATCGCCCCCGCGCTGGCCGCCGGGCCCCGCCGGGTGTACGCCCCCGACCTGCGCGGGCACGGCCGCAGCGACTGGCCCGGCGGATACGCCTACGAGGCCATGCGCGACGACATGCTCGCCTTCCTCGGCGCGCTCGGCATCGCCCGGGCCGACGTCGTGGGCCACTCGCTCGGCGGTCTCGTCGCCTGCCTGCTCGCCCAGCACAGCCCGCGGCTCGTACGGCGGCTCGTCCTGGAGGACGTCCCCGCGCCCCTCCCGCTGGACCCGCCCCGCCCGCCCGCCGAACGCCCGGGCGGGGACCTGCCGTACGACTGGGCGATGATCCTCGCCACCGACGCACAGCGCAACGCGCCGGATCCCGTGTGGTGGAACCACATGGGGCGGATCACCATGCCCACGCTGCTGATCGGCGGCGGGCCGACGAGTCCGATCCCGCAGGAGCAGATCGCCGCCCTCGCCGAGCTGCTTCCCGGTGCCCGGCACGTCACCCTCGACGCCGGGCATCTCGTGCACGAGGCACGGCCCGAGGAGTTCCTCGCGGCCGTGGCGGAATTCCTCAGCCCCGTGGACCGTACGCCGTCATGAAACGGTCGCGGAACTTGTCCATGCCCCACCGGGGCGCGTCCGGGGCCGGCTTGATGCCGTCGGTCCAGCCCCAGTCGGCGACCCGGTCCAGGACCTTCTTGTCGTGGGCGACGATCGTGACCGGCACGTCCTTGCCGGTGTCCCCGGCGGTGACCGTCGGCACCGGCTGGTGGTCGCCGAGGAAGACGAGGACCGTGTCCTCGTCGCCGTAGCGCTCGACCCACTCGGTCAGACTCCGGATCGAGTACTCGATGGCCTTGCGGTACTCGGCGCGCACCTTCTCCGGGTCCTTCCAGACCTCCGTGGGGTTGGTGCCCTCCTTCTTGATCCGGTGGAACACCGAACCGTCGCCGAGGTCCTCCCAGTCGATCATGTGGGCGATGGGGGACCAGGGGTTGTGGCTGGAGGCCAGGATGATCTCCGCCATGATCGGCTCACGGTCCTCCTTGCCGTGCTCCAGACGCTGGAAGGCCTCCATGCTGAACTGGTCGGGCACGGGCGTCCAGCTGAAGTACGGGCCGTGGTAGCCGAGGTGCTCCGAGTCGTAGATGTGGTCCAGGCCGAAGTACTTCCCCTCCGGCCAGGCACGGCGCACGCCCGGCACGACGCCGACGGTCCGCCAGGCGCCCGTCTTCCCGAAGTACTTGGTCAGCGTCATGCGGTCGCTGGTGGTCAGGCTGCGGTACCGCTGCTGGTTCTTGATCCACAGGCCGGACAGGAAGGTCGAGTGGGCGAGCCAGCTGCCCGCGCCCGTCACCGGCGACTGCAACCAGCCGCTGCGCGACTCGAACCCGGCTGCCTTCAACCGGCCGGTGCCCTCCTTCAGCACGGCGTCGGTCTGCTTCGCCATCGCCGGGTCGTCGATCGCGACGCGGCCGTAGCTCTCGATGAAGGTGAACAGGACGTCCTTGCCGCGCAGGCCGGTGAGCAACTGGTCCGGCGGCGTCTTCGCGAACGCGTCCACGGCGGCCTGCTTCCGGAAGACCCGCGCGTCCTTCAGACCCGCGCGGACCTGGTCCACGCGGTTGCCGAGGAACTCGGCGTTGCCCTTGGTGGCGATCGGCACGGTGCCGACCTGCACGCCCAGCGTCATACAGGTGATCCACGCCGTGCCGAGGATCAGCGTCGTCCGGGCGGCGACGGGACGGTGCCGGACCATCAGGTTCGTCAGCCGCACCACGGCGAGGGTCGTGAGGACCAGCACCGCCACGAACAGCACGATCACCCCGATCACCGCCAGCACCTGGCCGGTACGGCCGAAGGTCTCCCTGAGGAAGTCCGTGGCGTTCTCGATCAGAATCCAGTCCAGGACCAGATCGAAGGGCCGGGCCAGTACCTGGTAGAAGCCCATGTCGACGAACTTCAGCACCGTGACCAGCCCGAGGAACACGCCCGAGACCACCGCCATGATCCGCCGGGGCTTCGGAGGCAGCGCGAGCAGCAGACCCGCGAGCAGCACGCCCTCGGCGGGGATACGGACGAACGAGGCGAACTCGATCCGCTCGATCCGGTTGGGCAGGAGCAGCGCGACGACCACGAGCGCGCCGGCCAGGACGGTCGTGCCGACACTCAGGGCGCGTGAGGCGCGTGGATTCCTTGCCCGCCATCCGCGCCATACGCGCCAGCGGCCGTGTCTCCGGGCGGTGGCCGGTGCGGCCACATCCGTAGCCGTGTCGCCGCCGTCCCGGGGCTCCGTCTCGGCTGACGCGGCTTCTTCCGCGACGGCCGCGGTCTCGGTGCCGTCGTCTGCCGGGTCGGCCGCGGCGGTGTGGGCTTCCCCGTCGGTGTCGGGCAGGTGGCGAGACGGCGTGTGGTGCGACACGCGGAGGTTCCTTTCGTACATGGCCTTGCTGCTGGCGCGGCGGACCGGCTTCGTCGGGCCGGGCCCGTCATGCTCCCTACGGCCGACCGTCACCGCCTGTTCAACGACGAAGGTCAACCGCGCGCAAAGAGTACGCCGGGATCCAGACCAGTCAGAACGTTCCGGCGATGCGGCGCAGTTCCTCCGCGTCGGCCGTGGCTCCGCACTCCTCGAACAGGTGCAGTGCCTGCCGCCAGACGGACTGCGCGCTGTCCGCTCCCTCCAGGATGAACCGGCAGCTCCGGTCTCCTCCTGCCAGGCGGCGACCACCCCGCCCTGCCGCGTGTCTCCGGCCGTGACGCCCTCCATGAGGAAGTGCGAGCCGGGCAGGCCGGCCGGCACGTCGTCGCGGTCGCTGGACGTGGACTCGTCGACGTCCCACACGCGGGGCTGCCCGGTCTTGGCGGGCAACACGGTTCGGATCGGCCGGCACGCCGAGGGCACGCACCGAGCACCGCACGGCCGCCCTTCGGCCGGCGACGGCGCTTTCGCACCGGGGTCTTCGGCTGCCATGGCGTCAGCGGTCCGCGGTCACCGCCACCTCCCGCGCCCACCGGTAGTCCGCCTTGCCGCTCGGCGACCGCTGGATGGCCGGCGCTATCACCAGTTGCCGGGGAATCTTGTATCCGGCCAGCCGGTCCCGGCAGTGGCTCTGGATGTCCTGGAGCGACGGGCGCTGCGCGCCTTCCCGCAACTGCACCACCGCCGCCACATGGTGGCCCCACCGTGGGTCCGGCACCCCGGCCACCAGCGCGTCGTAGACGTCCGGGTGGGACTTGAGGGCCTGCTCGACCTCCTCCGGATACACCTTCTCGCCGCCGGTGTTGATGCACTGCGAGCCGCGGCCCAGGACGGTGACCACGCCCTCCTCGTCGACGGTGGCCATGTCGCCGAGCAGGACCCACCGCTCGCCGCCCTTCTCGAAGAAGGTGGCGGCGGTCTTGGCCGGGTCGTTGTAGTAGCCGAGCGGTACATGTCCGCACTGGGCGACCCTGCCCACCTCGCCGGGCGACACGGGTTCGTACGTGGCCGGGTCCACCACCTGCGTGCGCGCGTGGACCCGGACCCGGAAGCCCCGCTCGGGCCCCGAGTCCTCGGTCGCCGTCCCGTTGAAACCGGACTCCGAGGAGCCGAAGTTGTTCAGCAGCATGGCGTTCGGCACCAGTTCCCGGAACTGCCGGCGCACCGTGTCCGACATGATCGCGCCGGACGACGACACGCTGAACAGCGAGGAGCGGTCGATGTCCCGCAGTGGACCGCTCAGGGCGTCGATGAGCGGCCGCAGCATCGCGTCCCCGACCAGCGAGATGCTGCTGACCTTCTCCTTCTCCACGGTCCGCAGCACCTCCTCGGGCACGAACTTGCGGTGGATCACCACCCGCTGCCCGAAGTTGAAGCCGATGAACGCCGTGAGGGTGGAGGTGCCGTGCATCAGCGGCGCCGTGGGGAAGAAGGTGACCCCCGAGCCGCCGGCCGCGACCCGCTCGGCGAGCTCCTCGGGCTTCTTCACCGGTTCACCGGTCGGCGCGCCCCCGCCGAGCCCCGCGAAGAACAGATCCTCCTGCCGCCACATCACACCCTTGGGCATCCCGGTCGTACCGCCGGTGTAGATGATGAACTGGTCGTCACCCGAGCGGGCAGGGAAACCGCGCTCGGGTGACCCCGCGGCCTCCACATGGGAGAAGTCCACACAGGGCACCCCGACGGCCCCCGGCGCCGGCGCACCCACCCGGACCAGATGCCGCAGCCTGTCCGCCCGGGGCCGCGCGGCCGCCACCCGGTCCGTGAACTCCGCGTCGAAGACCAGCGCCACCAGATCCGCGTCCCGGTAGAGGTAGCCCAACTCCTCTTCCACATACCGGTAGTTGACGTTGACCGGGACGATCCGCGCCTTCAGGCAGCCCAGCACCGTCTGGAGGTACTCCACGCCGTTGTAGAGGTGCAGCCCGAGGTGCTCGCCGGGCCGTATCCCGCTGTCGAGCAGATGGTGGCCGACGCGATTGGCCGCCGCGTCCAGCTCCGCGTACGTCAGACGGCGTTCCGTGCCCGTGCCCGGATGGTCGACGTACACCAGCGCCTCACGGTCGGGAACCACGTCGACGACCGACTCGAACAGGTCGGCAAGGTTGTACTCCACCGCTCCTCCTGACCCCGGGACGTGCCTGGCATCGGACGGTTCGCCGGTCATCAGAGCAAAGGGCGGTCCAACTGTGAAGGGCTCGCGCGAAGAAATCTGACTATCTGTCAGAAAACCCTTGAAGTGCCTCCCGCACTACTGCAACCTGTTCTCGTTCCACGAGAGGGGAGTTGGCCATGGGTGGGACGGAACACCTCACCGTGCAGCGCGAAGGCGCCACACTGGTGCTCACGCTCAACAGGCCCGATGCCAAGAACGCGCTCTCGCTGCCGATGCTCGTCGGCCTCTACGACGGCTGGCTGGAGGCCGACGCGGACGACTCGGTCCGCTCGATCGTGTTCACCGGCGCGGGCGGCTCGTTCTGCTCGGGCATGGACCTCAAGGCCCTCGCCGGCCACGGCATGGCCGGCGAGGAGTACCGCGACCGGCTCAAGGCCGACCCCGACCTGCACTGGAAGGCGATGCTGCGCCACCACCGCCCGCGCAAACCGGTGATCGCCGCCGTCGAGGGCTACTGCGTCGCGGGCGGCACCGAGATGCTCCAGGGCACCGACATCCGCGTCGCCGGAGAGTCCGCGACCTTCGGCCTGTTCGAGGTGAAGCGCGGCCTGTTCCCCATCGGCGGCTCCACGGTCCGGCTCCCACGCCAGATCCCGCGCACCCACGCCCTGGAGATGCTCCTCACCGGCCGCCCCTACAGCGCCCGCGAGGCCGCCGCCATCGGACTGATCGGACACGTCGTCCCGGACGGCACCGCGCTCGCGAAGGCGCTGGAGATCGCCGAACGGATCAACTCCTGCGGCCCGCTGGCCGTCGAGGCCGTCAAGGCCTCCGTCTACGAGACCGCCGAGATGACCGAGTCCGACGGTCTCGTGGCCGAACTCACCCGGGGCTGGCCGGTCTTCGACACCGCCGACGCCAAGGAGGGCGCCCGCGCCTTCGCGGAGAAGCGACCGCCCGTCTACAAGCGCGCGTAGGCGCTGCGCTGGCCTGGGCCGGTTGGAGGCTGCGGGCTTCATGCGGCTGGTCGCGCCCACGCGGCGGAGCCGCACCTGTCACCGTCCCGCGCCCCTCACGGGGGCGCCCGGCACCCCGACCTCCCAAGGAGGCAAGCCCTCGATGCCCGAAGTCCTCAAAGCCCCCCTCGTCGTCGAGTTCCCCTTCACCCGCTCCCTCGGTCCCGTCCAGAGCGCCTTCCTGACCGGTCTGCGCGAGCGAGTCGTCCTGGGCGTGCGGACGAGCGACGGCCGTGTCCTCGTCCCGCCCGCCGAGTACGACCCCGTCACCGCCGAGGAGATCCGCGACCTCGTCGAGGTCGCCCCCACCGGCACGGTCACCACCTGGGCCTGGAATCACGTCCCCCGCCGCGGCCAGCCCCTCGCCACTCCTTTCGCCTGGGCCCTGGTCCGCTTCGACGGCGCCGACACCGCCCTGCTGCACGCCCTCGACGCCCCGGGCCCCGACGCCGTGCGCACCGGCATGCGCGTCCGCATCCGCTGGGCGGCGGAACGCTCCGGAGCCATCACGGACATCGCCTGCTTCGAGCCGTACGACGGCGACCCGCCCCAACTGGAAGGTAACACCGGGAGGTTCGACGAACCGGTGTCCGGGATCGTCGCCGCCGCCCGCCTCGACTACACCTACTCGCCCGGGCGCGCCCAGACCGCCTACATCAACGCCCTCGGCGGCCGGCGGACCGTCGGCGAGCGCTGCCCGTCCTGCCGGAAGGTCTACGTCCCGCCGAGGGGTGCGTGCCCCACATGTGGGGTGGCCACATCCGAACAGGTCGAGGTGGGTCCGCGCGGCACAGTGACCACGTTCTGCATCGTGAACATCAAGGCGAAGAACCTCGACATCGAGGTGCCCTACGTCTACGCCCACATCGCCCTCGACGGCGCCGACCTCGCACTGCACGGCCGGATCGGCGGCATCCCGTACGACGAGGTCCGCATGGGGCTGCGCGTCGAGCCCGTATGGACCGAGGGCGGGCGCTATCCCGACCACTACCGGCCGACGGGCGAACCGGACGCGGACTACGACACCTACAAGGAGCTGCTGTGACGGGCGCACCGGGGGATCGCGAGATCGCCGTCGTCGCCTTCGCCCAGACCGGTCACCGGCGTACCAGCGAGGAGTTCTCCGAGGTGGAGATGCTCATGCCGGTGCTGCACCAGGTCCTCGGCCGGACCGGCATGAAGACCGCCGACATCGACTTCACCTGCTCCGGCTCCAGCGACTACCTCGCCGGCCGCGCCTTCTCCTTCACCCTCGCCCTCGACGGGGTCGGCGCCTGGCCGCCCATCTCCGAGTCGCACGTCGAGATGGACGGGGCGTGGGCCCTGTACGAGGCGTGGACCAAACTCCTCACCGGTGACGCCGACACCGCCCTGGTCTACGCGTACGGCAAGTCTTCGCCCGGCTCGGTCCGCGACGTCCTCACCCGCCAGCTCGACCCGTACTACGTCGCACCCCTGTGGCCCGACTCCGTCGCGCTCGCCGCCCTCCAGGCGCAGGCCCTCATCGACGCCGGCGACACCGACGAACCGGCGCTCGCGGCCGTCGCCGCCCGCAACCGGGAGAACGCGGCGGCCAACCCCCACGCCCAGCTGCGCCACAGCGTGCCGCAGGGCGACTACCTCGTGCGGCCCCTGCGCACCGGCGACTGCCCGCCCATCGGCGACGGGGCCGCCGCCGTGATCCTCGCGGCGGGCGACCGGGCCCGCGACCTGTGCGCACGCCCCGCCTGGATCCGCGGCATCGACCACCGCATCGAGGCCCACGGCCTCGGCGTGCGCGACCTGACCGACTCGCCCTCCACCCGCCTGGCCGCCGAGCGGGCCGGTGCCTTCGAACGGCCCGTCGACACCGCCGAGCTGCACGCGCCCTTCACCGCGCAGGAGATCGTCCTGCGCAAGGCCCTCCACCTCGGCGACGGCGTCGTCGTCAACCCCTCCGGCGGTGCCCTGGCCGCCAACCCGGTCATGGCCGCCGGTCTCATCCGCATCGGAGAAGCCGCCGCCCGCATCCACCGCGGCGCGTCCGACCGCGCCCTCGCCCACGCCACCTCCGGCCCCTGCCTCCAGCAGAACCTGGTCGCCGTCCTCGAAGGGGAGCCCCGATGAGCAAGGAACCCGTGGCCGTCGTCGGCGTCGGCCAGACCAAGCACGTCGCGGCCCGCCGGGACGTGTCCATCGCGGGACTCGTCCGGGAGGCGGCCCGCCGGGCCCTGGACGACGCCGAGCTGGCCTGGGCCGACATCGACGCCGTCGTGATCGGCAAGGCGCCCGACTTCTTCGAGGGCGTCATGATGCCCGAGCTCTACCTCGCCGACGCCCTCGGCGCCGTCGGCAAACCCATGCTCCGGGTGCACACCGCGGGCTCGGTCGGCGGATCCACCGCCCTCGTCGCCGCCAACCTCGTCGCGGCCCGGGTCCACGGCACCGTCCTCACCCTCGCCTTCGAAAAACAGTCCGAGTCGAACGCCATGTGGGGCCTGTCCCTGCCCATCCCCTTCCAGCAGCCCCTGCTGGCCGGAGCCGGCGGGTTCTTCGCCCCGCACATCCGCGCCTACATGCGGCGCAGCGGGGCCCCCGAGACGATCGGCGCCCTGGTCGCCTACAAGGACCGGCGCAACGCGCTGAAGAATCCCTACGCCCACCTGCACGAGCACGACATCACCCTCGACAAGGTCATGGCCTCGCCCATGCTGTGGGACCCGATCCGCTACTCGGAGACCTGCCCCTCCTCCGACGGCGCCTGCGCCATGATCCTCACCGACCGCGCCGGAGCCGCCCGGGCACCGCGCCCGCCCGCCTGGATGCTCGGCGGCGCGATGCGCAGCGAACCGACCCTCTTCGCCGGCAAGGACTTCGTCTCCCCGCAGGCCGGCCAGGACTGCGCGGCCGACGTCTACCGGCAGGCCGGGATCACCGACCCCCGCCGCGAGATCGACGGCGCCGAGATATACGTCCCGTTCTCCTGGTACGAGCCGATGTGGCTGGAGAACCTCGGCTTCGCCGGCGAGGGCGAAGGGTGGAAACTCACCGAGGCGGGCGTGACCGAACTCGACGGGGACCTGCCCGTGAACATGTCGGGAGGTGTGCTGTCCACCAACCCCATCGGCGCCTCCGGCATGATCCGCTTCGCGGAGGCCGCGCTCCAGGTGCGCGGACAGGCCGGAGAACACCAGGTGGACGGCGCCCGCAGGGTCCTCGGGCACGCCTACGGCGGCGGTTCGCAGTTCTTCTCCATGTGGCTGGTGGGAGCTGAGCCCCCGGACTCCTGAAAGGTCCCGCTCACGTGCTCTGTTGGCCATGGGACACGATCGCTAGGCTGGCCGCGGACGACGAACCGGGAGGAGCACGGACGTGGCCGAGACCACCACCCAGCAGCGCCCGCTCACGGGCTGGGACAAGCCGGAGCTGGACCTCACCAACGCACAGTGGCAGTCCAGCAGCCGGGGGCGGGGGGATGTCCAGATCGCCTTCGTCGAGGGCTTCATCGCCATGCGGAACAGCGCCCGCCCGGAGAGCCCCTCCCTGATCTTCACGCCCGCCGAGTGGGGCGCGTTCGTGTCGGGAGCGCGGGAAGGGGAGTTCGACCTCACCTGACGCGACGCCGCGCGACCTCGACCGCGGCACCCCGTGAACCGTCCCGGACCGGCCGTGACCCCACGGCCGATCCGGGGGTGTTCCGCCCGCATTTCCGGACACGCGACCTGAGACATCCTCCCGGGGCCCGCGCCTGAGCCAGGCTGACCCCGCGAGGCACGGTCGTTTCCCGGAAGGCGAGGAACCCATGAGCACCCTGCCGGTCATCGCGGCGGTCGACGGTTCGGACGGCAGCCTGCTCGCCCTGGAGTGGGCCCTCGACGCCGCCCGCCGCCGGTCGGCACCCCTGCGTGTGGTGCATGTACGCCAGTACGCCCACTGGGCGCAGCCCGAAGTGCTCGCCGCCGGACCACCGGACCCGCAGGCCGACCCGGTGCTCGACCAGGTCCGCGCACATGTGGAGAGCCTCTCCGCCCGGCCGGACACGGAGTACCTCGGTCTGGAGGGCGCGCCCGCCGCCGTCCTTCCCGAACTCGGCTCTTCCGCCCAGCTGCTGGTCCTCGGCTCCCGGGGCCGCGGCGGCTTCGCCAGCCTGCTGCTCGGCTCCAACGGCATGGCCGCCGCCCGCGACGCCGAGTGCCCCGTCGTGGTGGTGCCCCGGCCCGGACGCGACGTCCCCGGCGAGGCGCCGTCCGGCCCCGGCCCGCGCGTGGTCGTGGGCCTGAAGGTGGACGGCCCCGACGAGGCCACACTCGAGTTCGCCTTCGCCGAGGCCGCCCGGCGCGGTGCCCGGCTCCAGGCGGTCGCCGCCTACCCGTGGCCCGCACAGCCCTGGCTCACGCCCGGCGAACTGCCCCCGCCGATCGTCGACCAGGACGTCATCGAGGACGAGACCCGGGTCCTCGCCGAGGGCTTCCTCGCCCCGTACCGCGAACGGCACCCCGACGTCCGGGCCGAGACGGTTCCGGCGGCGGGCGACGCCGCCGGACACCTCGTGGCGGCGTCCCCGGGCGCCGACCTCGTCGTCGTCGGCCGCCACCGGCGGCATCTGCTGGCGCCCGCCCGCATGATGGGCTCGGTCACTCACGCCGTGCTGCTGCATGCCGCGAGCCCCGTCGCGGTGGTCCCGCCGGCCCCGCCGGAGAACTGACCCCGAGGTAATGGATACCGGCAGGCCTATCATTAGACCCATGCGGGAACCGATCAGCAGGGACGCCCGGCTCGCCCTGGACCTGGCCCTCACCGTCCGGCACGACGGCAACGGCGGTGTCGCCGACGACCTGACCGACCCGGCAGGCCTGACCGCCTGGGTCCGGGAACGCCCCGAGGTCCTGCCGGACACCGGCCGATTCACCGCCGACGACGTTCGGCTCACCGCCGTCCGGGACCTGCGGGCCGCCGTCCGCGCCCTCTTCGCCCGCGCCGTGCGCCCCGGCGAACCGAGCCCCGCCGACGCGGGCCGCCTCCTGGCCGTACCCGAAGCCGTACGGCGCCTCAACGAAGCCGCCGCCCGCACCCCCACCGTGCCCGTCCTGGACTGGCCCGAGGGAACCGGCCCCGACGTCCGTCACCAGCCCGTACACGGCGGCGACGACCTGACGGCCGCCCTCGCGCACGCCGTGATCGCGTTCCTCGCGAGCCCCGACCGCGACCGGCTGCGGGCCTGCCACGCACCCCGCTGCGTCCGGTACTTCCTCAAGGACCACCCGCGCCAGGAGTGGTGCAAACCCTCCTGCGGCAACCGCGCCCGCGTGGCCCGCCACCACCAACGCCATCGGACGACGGCCTGACACCATCTGCGCCCGATCGGGGCGTCGCCCGGGCGGCACTTCGCAGGCCGGTCCACGTACCATGGCTGCATGTCGTTCCTCCGCCGCCGCAGCGCCACGCCCGCCGGGCCCGACTTCGACGTACTGGCCATGGACCCGGGCGACTGGCCCGGCAATCTCGGTGCGGGACTGCTGCCCGCCCCCGACGGCACCTGCCAGGGCGTCTTCCTGCGTTACGACCTGTTCGGCGGCCGCGGCCCCGCCATGATCATCGGCAACCTGCCGGAGGGATCCCCGGCCCGCGAGGTCCCCGAGGGACAGGTCCCCTTCGAGGTCGCGCAGCTGCTGCTGGCGCTGGAGAACGACGAGGAGGTCACCGTCGTCGGCACCGAGGACGTGCCGGTGATGCAGGGTGACAACCTCCTGATCGTGCGCCGCGTCAAGCTCTCCGAGGGCCGCATCTCCTGCGTGCAGTTCGACCGCAGCGACAACGTCCTGGTGACCATCGCCGCCTGGGACCGCCCCATCACGGACGACCTGTACGCCCTCCTCAAACCGCTGCCCGCGGAGCTCTTCCAGCAGGGCTGAACCCGGCGGCAGCCCGCACCCGAAAGGGCCGCTGTGTGCCTGGCCAGGCACACAGCGGCCCATTCGTCCCCGTCAGCGAGTGCCGACCGCCGCGCGCACGGCCCGCCGGGCCATCTGGCAGTCGTCGTGCAGCCGCCGCAGCAGCAGCCGCTGCTCCTCGCCGGACGGCGCAGCACCAGGGTGGGCCGTACCCGGTGCCGCCGGGGTCGTGTCGTGCATGGAACGCTGCACGGCCGTCTCGTACGTACGGATCTCCCGGGTCAGCACCAGCATCAGATTGACCAGGAAGGCGTCCCTGGACGCCGGGCCCGCCGACTGGGCGATCTGGCTGATCTGCCGACGCGCGACCGGTGCGTCCCCGAGCACCGACCACAGCGTCGCCAGGTCGTACCCCGGCAAATACCAGCCCGCGTGCTCCCAGTCCACCAGCACTGGACCGGCCGGTGACAGGAGGATGTTCGACAACAGTGCGTCGCCGTGGCAGAACTGGCCCATGCCCTGCCGTCCGGCGGTCTGCGCGATGCCGTGCAGCAGCTTCTGGAGATCACCCAGGTCCCGGTCGGTGAGCAGACCCAGCTCGTGGTACCGCGAGATCCGGGCCGCGTAGTCCAGCGGGGCGTCGAACGTGCCCGCCGGCGGCCGCCAGGCGTTCAGCCGGCAGATCGCGCCGAGTGCCGCCCTGATGTCCGCCCGCGGCGGCGCCTCGGCCGGGTGCCGCTGGAGCGCGGCCACCCGCCCCGGCATCCGCTCGATCACCAGTGTGCAGTTGTCCGGGTCCGCCGCGATCAGTCTCGGCACCCGCACCGGAGGGCGGTGCCGGACGAACGAGCGGTACGCCGCTATCTCGTGGCGGATCCGCTCGGACCAGGCGGGGGAGTGGTCCAGTAAACACTTGGCGACGGCCGAGCTGCGACCGGTCGTGCCGACCAAGAGCACGGACCGCCCGTTGCGGCGCAGGACCTGCACTGGGGCGAACTCCGGGCAGATGCGGTGCACGGACGCGATCGCCGTGCGCAGCTGCGCGCCCTGGGAGCCGGACAAGTCGAGTCTCCCGCTGAGCGGTTGGGAACCGAGGACCGCGCCGCGCCGTGCCCTGCCCGCACCGAGCACGGGGGCCGCCGGCCGCGCGGGGGCGAGGTAGGGGCCGCTGTCCGTGGGGCGGGGGTGCAGCGACCGGGGCGGTGCGGACACGGAGGACGATGCTGCGTACATGGGCGAAACAGATCCCTTCGTGTGCCTGCGACGACAGCGCACCACCCGGCCCGGGCTCCCGGGAGCACCCTGGGGAATGTCCCTGCGGCGACCGGGTCGGGATGGCGCGTTCCTACCTGACACCCGATGACCAGTGGCACACCATCTGGCGCACCCTGGCGAACCCTGGCGAATAGTCGCCCGGCAAGTCTCCCCGGGCTACTGTCAACTCAGCCGAGAACCTGGGGGCTTGACGTGAGCGGACAACCCAACACCCGGCTCGCGGACCTGTTCGGCCTGGCCGGCTGGTCCAAGGGCGAACTCGCGAGGCTGGTCAACCGGAAGGCGGCGGCCATGGGCCACCCCCAGCTGGCGACCGACACCTCCCGGGTGCGGCGGTGGATCGACATGGGAGAGATCCCGCGCGATCCGGTGCCGCGGGTGCTGGCGGTTCTGTTCACCGAGCGTCTCGGCCGTGTCGTGACCATCGAGGACCTCGGTCTGGTCCGGCACGGGCGTGCGGGGAAGCGGCAGGGCGGCGGGAGTGCGGAGTCTCCCGACGGAGTGCCGTGGGCGCCCGAGCGGACCGCCGCGGTCCTCACCGAATTCACGGGAATGGACCTCATGCTCAACCGACGCGGCTTGGTGGGCGCGGGCGCCGCGCTCGCCGCGGGATCCGCACTCAGCAGCGCCATGTACGACTGGCTGCACACCGACCCGGCCCTGGCTGCCGACGCTCCCGACCTCGACCATCCCCTGCACGCCGACCCCGCTGGGTTCGACCGCTACGAGGCCGCCCCCATCGGGTCGCAGGAGATCGAGGAACTGGAGCGCTCGGTCGAGGTGTTCCGCGCCTGGGACGCGGCCCGCGGCGGCGGGCTCCAGCGCAAGGCCGTGGTGGGCCAGCTCAACGAGGTGGGCGGCATGCTCGCCTACCGTCACCCACCCCATCTCCAGCGGCGCCTGTGGGGCGTCGCCGCCAACCTGGCCGTCCTCGCGGGCTGGATGTCGCACGACGTCGGCCTGGAGCCCACGGCCCAGAAGTACTTCGTCATCGCCGCGCACGCGGCCAGAGAGGGCGGGGACCGGCCCCGCGCGGGCGAGGCACTCTCCCGCGCGGCCCGCCAGATGGTCCACCTGGGCAAGCCGGACGAGGCCCTGGACCTGATGAAGCTCGCCACGTCCGGCTCCGGCGACGAGGTGCTGCCCCGCACCCGGGCGATGCTCTGCACCATCGAGGCCTGGGCACAGGCCTCCATGGGCAAGGGCCAGGCCATGCGCCGCACGCTCGGGCAGGCCGAGGACCTGTTCGTCTCCGACAAGGCCGACGTGCCGCCGCCGGACTGGATGCAGACCTTCAAGGAGGAAGACCTCTACGGCATGCAGGCCCTGGCCTACCGCACGCTCGCCGAGTTCGAGCCGGGTGCGGCCGCGCATGCCCAGCACTACGCGGAGAAGGCGCTCGCCCTGCGGGTCGACGGCCGGCAGCGGTCGAAGATCTTCGACTATCTGTCGATGGCCTCGGCGTGCTTCATCGCGGACGACCCCGAACAGGCCGACCGGTACGCGCGACTGGCCCTGGTGTCGATGGGCTCCAACTCCTCCCACCGCACCTGGGACCGGCTGCGCCAGATGTACCGGCTCACCGCCCAGTACTCCGGTTACCCGAAGATCCAGGAACTGAGGGAGGAGATCAAGCTCGCCCTGCCGAAGACGAAGGACAGGGGTGGCAATCACGCACAGGCCTGAGTTTCCTATGCCGTGACCTTGGCGACGAACACGCAGGCGTTGTCCGCGCGCTCGCCCTCGCCGAACTCCTCGACCACCGTCCGCAGGCAGTCCTGCGCGGTGGCGGTCCCGGTCAGACGCGGCGCCAGATCGAGGAGGAGGTTCGCGGCCGCCGTCCCGGTGTGCCCGGGTACCAGCCCGTCGGTGTGCAGGAGCAGCAGATCGCCCACCTCGAGGGTCTCTTCGGCCTGCCCGTAGACAGCGCCCGAGGTGGCGCCGAGCAGGACGCCGTCCGGTGCGTTCAGCACACGCCCCGTCCCGTCGCGGAACAGCAGCGGGGCGGGGTGTCCGGCCTGCGCCCACACCAGGGTGCGGGTCGCGGGGCGGTAGCGGCAGCAGACGGCGCTGCCGAGGGCGGGTTGCACGGTGGCGTCGAGTAACTGGTTCAGCCAGGCCATCAGCCGGCCGGGCGGGGCGCCGGCCATCGCCATGCCGCGTACGGCGCCGAGCAGCATCGTCATGTTCGACGTGACGCCGACGCCGTGTCCGGTGAGGTCGCCGACGCTGAGCAGCATCTCGCCGTCGGTCAGTTCGAGCGCGTCGTACCAGTCACCGCCGATCAGCGTGTGCGTGGACGCCGACAGGCGCCGGGCCGCGAGGTCGAGGGTCCTGGGACCCTGGTGCGGGAGCCGCAGGGAGCCGAGCCACGGCGGCAGCACGGCCTCCTGCAACTCGACCGCGAGCCGGTGCTCGGTGCGCGCGTCCTGCCGCCGGCCGGTGAGCGAGTCACGGGTCTCGCTCACCACCCGCTGGCTGCGGCGCAGTTCACTGACGTCCCGCAGCACGGCCCACATCGAGGCGGTGCTGCCGTCGGTGTCGAGCACCGGTTCGCCCATCATGTGCACCGTCCGGACGTCGCCGCCCTGGAGTGCGATGCGGAACTCGCCGTCGATGGGCCGGGCGTCGACGAGGCAGTTCGTGACCATCGCCGTCAGCTTCGGCCGGTCCTCGTCGAGCACCAGGGACGGCAGCTCGTCGAGGGTGAGAGGGGGAGCGGCGGGGTCGCGGCCCAGGATCTGGTAGAGCTCCCCGGACCAACTGGCCTCGTCCGTCAGCAGGTTCCACTCGGCGCTGCCGACCCGGCTGACCAGTGAGCCGGGCGCGGCGGGTTCCGGGGCCGCTGTGGGCAGGGGCCCGTCCCGCAGCTGGGCCAGGTGCTCGTCGAGGTCGTCGAGCTGGTGCAGGGCCAGGTCGTACAGGGCGCGCTGCCAGCGTCCCCGGGGGTGGTCCGATGCTGCTCCCTCGGCGTCGCGCCGCACGGCGTCCACCTCGCCCTTGAGCCGTCGCGTCTGCGAGATCAGCGCGTCGACCGAGCCGCGTCCGGGCGGCTGGGCGGCTGGACGGTCCGCGGAGAGGTGGGACGGCATGACGCACTCCGATGCGGGGACGGTACGGCCAAGGCGGACGGAGGGAGCGTTACGACTGTTGCACAGCCCGCGACGCCCTGTAAGGGATTTGGCAACACACGATACGGTGGTGCTTCTGGCATATGCCACGGTCTCACGGAGTTACTCCGAGGTAGGTGCGGAGCGGGCCCTCCGGAGGGTCAAGTCGTAGATTACACACGGAGTTTGACGGCCCGTCGACATGACGCAGCCCGGTTGCTGCGCGTGTTCGACGGCTCTGTGTTCGAGGGCTTCAGTACCGCAGGACTCCGGCGATGCCCTCCGCCTCGCCGAGTGCGCCGTCCGGGACGAAGCGGACGTCGGCTCCGGTCTCCAGACACTGCTCGACGATCTCGTCCACGATGTCCTCGCGGGACTCGCGGGACTCGGGCCCGGCGCTCTCGGCGAGGATCAGATGGTCCCCGGCCTCGCTGACCGTCACGCGGTAGTTCTCCTCGACGGCCAGCAGCCGGACGCGCCCGTCCCGGGCGCTCTGCCAGAGCTCGTCCACACCGGCGGCGAACTCCCGTCGTCCGCGGGCCGTTTCGAGGGCACGGGTCACGGCGTCCGTGTCCCTTCGGGCCTCCGCCTCGATCACCGGCCGGATGGCCTGCCACACGGACTCGGGCGTCCCGTGCGCGAGACCGCCGTGCGGGACGCGCACCGCCCCCTTGGTGGCGCTGCCGACCTCGTCCAGCAGGGCGAGGGCGGCCGGCGGGCCGGTGACGTACAGCGGCCGCGGGTGCTCGCGCAGGACGGTGCTCATCGCGGTGTCGATCTCGCGTAGGAACTGACGGGTGCGCTCCTCCCGGAAGGCGCTCGGCAGGTCGCCGATCCGCTCCTGCCGTTCCGGGTCGAAGTTCTCCACGCGGCGGGTCAGCGGGAAGCCGTCGGCGCGTTGCTCGACGACGCGGTCGGCGCCGCCGTTCCACAGGGTCGCGCGGTCCGCGGAGAGCGACAGCACCCAGAACGGCCGCTCCGCCGTCTGGGCGGAGACGAGGTTGCGGGTGAGGAAGGTGTCCGAGAGCACCACGCGTTCGGGCACGGACCGAGCGAGCGACCACACCTGGTGCTCGCCGGAGGCGGCGAAGATCGCCAGACCGTCCTCGGCGTGCGTCAGGTCGACCTCGGACAGGGCCTGGTCGAGGTGGCGGGCGACCTCGGCCCGCCGTTCGCGGCTGACCGCCGGATCGGCCTCCAACTGCCGCTTGGCCTCAGCCACCGCGTTGCGCAGCCGGACCTGGTCCTGGGTCTTGTAGGGATCGCGCCGGTGGGTCGGCGTCAGCACGGAGACCGCGGGATAGGGGCGCGGGCGCCGCAGTTCGGCAAGGATCGCGGGACTCAGAACGTGCTCCATGACAGAACGATAGTGCGGATTGGCCATGGGGGCATTCGGGGCAATCGGCACCCACCTGCCGAGGCGCTGTGCCCGGAAGTTGGGGAAGTTTTTGCCGCTGGCCGATTTTCGACGGAGGTCTCCCCGACGGGGAGCGGATCACCGGATATTGCGCGTGCAAAGTCCGGCTGAAAGTGGGGAGCCACCTGCGGCTCGCATGTGTACGGGCGAGTTGACCGCGCGCGGATCGCTGTCACACGCTCGAAATCTAGATGGCATATACAACTGATTTGCGGGATACGCGTATGTGCGGCATCACCGGCTGGGTCTCCTTCGACCGCGACCTGAGCGCCGAGGGGGCGGCCCTGGACGCGATGACCGAGACGATGGCCTGCCGCGGCCCGGATGACCGCGGTGTCTGGGCCGAGGGGCCTGCCGGCCTCGGACACCGCAGGCTCGCGATCATCGACCTGCCCGGCGGCCGCCAGCCCATGACCGCCGCCACCCCGCACGGCACCGTCGCCCTGGTCTACTCGGGCGAGGCCTACAACTTCGGCGAACTGCGCGGCGAGCTCACCGCCCGCGGCCACCACTTCACCACCGACTCCGACACCGAGGTCGTGTCGCGCGGCTACTTCGAATGGGGCGATGCCGTCGCCGAGCGCCTGAACGGCACGTACGCCTTCGCCGTCTGGGACGGCCGCACCGACCGGCTCCTGCTGATCCGCGACCGCATGGGCATCAAGCCCCTCTACTACCACCCCACGCCGGACGGCGTCCTCTTCGGCTCCGAGCCCAAGGCGATCCTCGCCAACCCGCTGGCCCGCCGACGCGTCTGCCTGGACGGCCTGCGCGAGCTGTTCACCATGGTCAAGACCCCGGGACACGCCGTCTGGGAGGGTATGAGCCCGGCACCGTCGTCACCGTGGACCGCACGGGCGTGCGCCGCCGCGTCTACTGGGAGCTGCGGAGCCGGCCCCACGAGGACGACCGCGACACCACGATCACCACCGTCCGCTCGCTCCTCGACGACATCGTGCGCCGCCGGCTCGTCGCCGACGTGCCCCGCCGCACTCTGCTCTCCGGCGGCCTCGACTCCTCCGCCATGACGGCGCTCGCGGGCCGGCAGCTCGCCCCGCACGGCGAGCGGGTCCGCAGCTTCGCCGTCGACTTCGCGGGCCAGGCCGACAACTTCGTCGCCGACGACCTGCGCGCCACCCCCGACACCCCCTTCGTGCACGACGTGGCCCGGGACGCCGGCACCGACCACCAGGACATCATCCTGGACGCGGAGGCCCTCGCCGACCCCGGCGTACGGGAGAAGGTGATCAGGGCCCGCGACCTGCCGGCCGGTCTCGGCGACATGGACGCCTCCCTCTACCTGCTCTTCCGGGCCATCCGCGAACGGTCCACGGTGGCCCTGTCCGGCGAGTCCGCCGACGAGGTCTTCGGCGGCTACCAGCAGTTCTTCGACGAGGAGGCCCGCCGGGCCGACACCTTCCCCTGGCTGGTGAGCCTCGGCCGGCACTTCGGCGACGACGCCGACGTCCTGCGGCCGGAGCTGGTCAAGGCCCTGGACCTGGAGTCGTACGTCACCGACAGCTACCGCTCCGCCGTCGCCGGGGTCCAGCGCCTCGACGGCGAGAGCGACTTCGAGTTCCGGATGCGGCGGATCAGCAACCTGCACCTGACCCGGTTCGTCCGGATCCTGCTCGACCGCAAGGACCGCGCCAGCATGGCCGTCGGCCTGGAGGTCCGGGTGCCGTTCTGCGACCACCGGCTCGTCGAGTACGTCTACAACGCGCCCTGGGCGCTGAAGTCCTTCGACGGCCGGGAGAAGAGCCTGCTCAGGGAGGCGACCGCGGACCTGATCCCCCGGTCCGTGTACGACCGGGTCAAGAGCCCCTACCCGTCCACGCAGGACCCGAAGTACGCGGTGGCCCTGCGGAACCAGGCGAAGGACCTCCTGGCGCGGCCGGACCACCCGGTCTTCGACCTCGTCGACCCCGAGCGGCTCCGGCAGGCCGCGCACCGCGACACACCCGTGAGCGGCCAGGCCGCACGCCGGGCCTGGAGCGGGCCCTCGACCTGGCGATGTGGCTGGACCTGTACGCACCCGAGGTGTCACTCGGCTGACCGGGAGATCCGTGGCCGCACCGGCTCACTCGGTGTCGTGGTCGGAACCGCAGGAGCTGCCGTCCGGCGGGAGCGTGCCGTACAGCAGGAACGCGTCGACCTTGCGGTGCACGCACTTGGAGGAGCCGTAGCCGGTGTGGCCCTCGCCCCGGTTGTCGAGCACCACGGCCGACGACCCGAGCCGTTCGGCCGTCTCCACGGTCCAGCGGTACGGCGTGGCCGGGTCGCCCCGGGTGCCGACGAGCAGCATCCGCGGGGTGTCGAGGTCCTTGACCTCGTCACGGATGAAGTCGGTGCCCTTGGGGCGGCCGTAGCACATCAGCACCTGGGTGAGCCGGTACCGGCCGAAGACCGGCGACGCCCGCTCGTACCGGGCGCGCAGCCGGCCGAGGTCCCTGCCGACCTGCTCGGCGGCGGGGCGGTCGGGATCGTCCGCGCAGTTTACCGCCATGAGCGCCGCCGGCAGGTTGTCCAGGGGCACGTCCTGCGGGTCCGTGAGCCCGCGGTGCGCCGCCCGCCACGGCGGGTGGGCGACGCCCCCGGACGCGAAAGCCTCCAGGCGGCTGGTGTCTCCGTCCTCGAGCAACTGCGCGACGGCCCGCTGGAGCGAGGGCCACAGCTCCCTGCTGAAGAGCCCCTGCGCGAGGGCGCCCGCGAAGTCCTGGCCGGAGAACGCCTCACCGAAGTCGGTCGGCACCGGGTCCCGGTCGAGCGACTCGACCACCTCGAGGACGTGCTCCCTGGCCTCCCGCGGGTTCTGCCCGAACGGGCAGGCGATGTCCCCGGTGCACCAGGCGAGGAAGTTCTCCAGTGCGGTCTGCTGCCCCTGCGCGCTCACCACACCCTGCTCGGCCAGCGGCTCCGTGAGGGTGTCGACGCCGTCCAGCACCATCCTGCCGACCCTGCCGGGGAACTGGGCCGCGTACACCGCGCCGAGCCGGCTGCCGTAGGAGAAGCCCAGGTAGTTGAGCTTGCCGTCGCCGAGCGCGTCGCGTATGACGTCCAGGTCGCGGGCGGCGTTCACCGTGCCGATATGGCGCAGGACGGGGCCGGAGTGTTCGGTGCACTCGGCCGCCGCGTCGCGCAGCTTGTCGAGTACGGCCTGCGGGTCGGCCACGGCCGCGTCGCCGTCCGTCGCGTCCAGCGGGTCGTCCGGGGCGTTGCCGCAGCTGACCGGCGAGGAGCGGCCGACGCCCCGGGGGTCGAAGCCGACCACGTCGTAGCCGTTCGTCAGGCCCATGAAGTCCTTGCCGGCCATGGCGAGTTGGCCCACGCCCTGACCGCCGGGGCCGCCGAAGTTCAGCAGCAGCGAGCCCCGGGACTTTCCCGTGGCCCGGTAGCGGGCCAGGGCGAGATCGAGGGTGCCTTTCCCGGGCCGGGCGTAGTCGAGGGGGACGGTGACCTTGCCGCACTGGAGGTCCTTGGGCATGTCCTCGCCCTCGCACGCCGACCACGTGACCTTCTGGTCGTAGAAGCGGCCCAGGCCGGGCCCGGGACCGTCCGCGGCCGGCAGCCCCGCCCCCAGCAGGGCCAGCCCGGCCGCACACGGAACCGCGCAACGCCTCACCGAGGAGCGCGTGGACAGCTTGGCCAGCATCGATGCCTCCAGGGGCGCCCCACAGCGGGCCGGGGACCGGCGCCCTCGCTCACCATAAGCGCGCACCGGAAGCCTCGCCTCCGGACGAGCGGGCGGGGGAGGAGTGCCTTATCCTGCGCGGTCGCGTCGCGCATACGAAGGGCTTTACCGCTAGTTCGACAACCGGGCCGCTCGATGGAGTGAAAGGCCGATAAGCCATAACTCGGATGGGCCGTCCGCGTTTTGTCTCGTGCGGGTGAGTGCCCGCGACGATGTCTGGAAGGCAGGGAACCTATGAAACGGGTTACCCGAAACGGTGTGATCGCCGTCGCGGCCGCCTCGGGAGCGATGGCTCTGACCGTCCCCGCGTACGCCGGTTCCGGGACGGAGGGCCCGGCGGCCGGTTCGCCCGGTGTGGTCTCCGGCAGCACCGTCCAGCTGCCGGTGCACGTCCCGGTGAACGTGTGCGGGAACACGGTGAACGTGGTGGGGCTCCTCAATCCCGCCGTGGGCAACAGCTGCGCGAACAAGGGCGACGGGCGGGCCGGCAGGCCCGGCGGCGCGCTCGCCGAAGGCAGCGGAAAGGATTCACCGGGCGTGGTCTCCGGCAATGGCGTGCAGCTGCCCGTCGAGGTGCCGGTCAACGTCACGGGCAACACCGTGGACGTGGTCGGCGTCGGCAGCCCGTCGACCGGCAACGAGTCCTCGAACACCCCCGGCGACCGACCGGTCCGCCCCCACCACCCCGCCGAGCCGGAAGCCCAGCCGCCCGCCCCGGCCCGGCCGCACCCCGCCCCCGAACCGGCCCCGCGCACCGCCCTCCGTGCCACCGCCCCTCCTACCACCAGCGGCGCCCTGGCCCACACGGGCACGGACCACGCGCTCCAGGCCGTCGCCGCGAGCGCGGCACTGGTCCTGGGGGGAGTCGTCCTGCGCCGGCGGCTCCGCCCGCGGACCGACGGCTGAAGGGACGGCTCGCCCCGCGCGCCCTCCCGGAGCCGTCACGGAGGCGGTGCCGTCACACCGCCTCCGCCACCCCCGTCAACAGCACCATTCCGGAATCGCCGTAGTCCGGCAGGGTCGGGTCCGGGTCGATGTGGGTGACGTCCAGGTCCCGGGTCAGCGGGGTGAAGACCTCGGTCACGGCGGCCGGACCGACCGGGCAGCCGGGCCAGCGGGACGCCGGGCCGATGCGGTACGTCGGCATGTTCTCCATGAACGCGGCGACCAGATGGCCCCCCGGCTCGACGGCGCGGACGAAGGTCCGGCAGAAGTCGGCGAACTCGGCGAAGTCCTCCGTCGCGCCCTCGGCGACGAAGTGCATGGAGGCGAGTTCGTACGAGCCGGGGGGCAGGGTCCGGACGTCGGCATGGACGACGTTCACATGCGCCAGCGCCCCGGCCAGGGTCGCCGGCACGTCCGGGTTGAGTCGCCGGCACAACGCGTGGAAGGGCAGCCAGCTCGCGTCGAGGCGGTGGCAGATCTGGTCCTGGAGATAGGCGACGTTGCTCGCGCCCGCCTCCACAGCGTCGATCCTGCGACTCACGGCGGATGCGAGGATCAGCGGGTAGAGGTTTGGCCCCGCCCCGAACTCCACCGAGCGGGCGACGGCGCCGGGCCGGAAGCGGCGGTAGAAGGCGCTGTGGTGCGCGATGACCGCCGCGTCCGCGGGATGCACCTCGCGGTAGTTCTCGCGGAGGTAGTCGGCGACCGGCCAGCGGTCCCAGTCCACGTCGTCGTTGTGCGTCGTCATGGCCCTCTAGCCCTTCAGCCGCAGGGGGAAGCGCTCGGACAGCCGGGTCAGGGTCCCGTTCAGGCGGTCGATGTCGTCGTCCGAATTGAGCGCCGTGATCTGGATGCGGAAGCCCACCCGGTCGCGGGGCACGAGCGGATAGGCGGCGAGCGTCACGTAGATGCCCTCCTCCCACAGGTACGCGGCGACCGCGTCCAGGTCCGCGGGATTGGCCAGCGGAACCTCCACGATGGGCAGCCGGTCCGTGTTGAGGGTGTTCACCCCGAGGCCCTCCAGGTGATCGAGCACCCGGACCGTCTTGCGGTACAGGTCGCCCCGGATGACGTCGCCCCGCCGCTCGTTGACGTCCAGCCCGGCCAGGGCGGTGGCCAGCGACGCCGTCGGGGACGGCCCCGAGTAGAAAGAGGGGGCCGCGGCCGTCGTGAGGCGGTTCTTGAGCTCCGGCGGCAGCGCCAGGAACGCGAGCAGTGACGAGTACGCCTTGGAGAAACCGGCCACGAGCACGATCCCGTCGTACGACTCCCCGGTGTGCCGCACCACGCAGTTGCCGCGCATGCCGTACGGGCAGGGCTCGCCCGGCCCGCGTTCCCCGATCACGCCGAAGCCGTACGCGTCGTCGACGTACAGCGTCGCTCCTTCGGCCCGGCACACGGCGGCCAGCGCGGGCAGGTCGGGGATGTTGCCGCTCATGCCGTTGACGCCGTCCAGGCACACCAGCCGGGGCGTGCCCGGCGGCACCCGGGCCAGTAGGGCGCGCAGTTCGTCGAGCCGCTCGGCGTGGAAGCGGTGCAGGGTCGCGCCCTGCGCGCGGGCCACCACGCAGCCGTCGTGGACGGTGCGGTGCGCGGTCGCCTCCACGAAGACGTGCCCGTCCTCGGCCAGCGCCGGGATCACCGAGGCGTGCACCAGCGTCAGCGTCGGCAGCAGCAGCGTGTCCGGCGCGCCCAGCAGTGCGGCGAGCCGCTCCTCGATGTCCGGGTACAGCCGCGGACTGCCCAGTAGCCACGACCAGCTGGGGTGCGTGCCCCACGCGCGTACCGCGGGATCGACGGCCTCCATGATCTCCGGGTCCCAGTCGAAACCCAGGTAGTTGCAGGACGCGAAGTCGATCAGCCAGTGGTCGCCGCTGCGGATGTGCCGGCCGCGGACCTCGTCGAGGACCGCGTCGCTCATCGGGCTGGTGCGGCGCAGATGCTCCAGGTCCGCCCAGCGCGCCTCCCGGCGTCCCCGGGCGGCGTCGAGACGCGGCCGCCGTGCGCGGGGCGGCGCGAAGGGGCGGGCGCTCGGCTCCCGCAGCGTCTGCGCGCTCTGCTCCACCGTCATGGGCCGGGCGAAGAGGTCTCCCTGCCCGAACCGGCAGCCCATCCCGGCCAGCAGGTCCCGCTGCGCGGTGTCCTCGATGCCCTCCGCGATGACCTGGAGGCCCAGGGTGTCGGCGATCCTCATGATGCCCTCGACCAGGGCGACCTGCTGGGCGTCGTGCGCGATGTCGTCGATGAACGACTTGTCGATCTTCAGCACGTCGATGGGGAATTCCCGCAGATAGTGCAGCGAGGAGAAGCCGGTGCCGAAGTCGTCGACCGCGATGTGCACCCCGAGTTCCTTCAGCGCGTGCAGCACCGTCTGGAGGCGGTCGTCGCGGTGCAGCAGCACCGTCTCCGTCAGTTCCAGCTGCAAGGACCCCGGCTGCAGCCCGGGCGTGCTCAGCGCCTGGCCGACCTGCTCGACGAAGCCGGCGTCGCGGAACTGGCGCGCGGAGACGTTCACGCTGACGTACGGCGGACGGGCGGGACCCGGCTGCCGTTGCAGGCCCGCGATGTCATTGACCGCGTTCTCCAGCACCCACGAGCCCAGCGGGCCGATCTGCCCGGTCTCCTCGGCCAGACTGATGAACTCGTCCGGCGTGACGGACGGCCGGTGCTCGTCCGGCCAGCGGACCAGGGCCTCGAACCCGACGACCTCGCCGCCGGTGATGTCCACGACGGGCTGGTAACGCAGCGCGAACGACTTGTCGGCGACCGCCTGGGTCAGCTGGGACTGGAGGTCGTGCCGCTCCACCATGCGGCTGCGCAGCAGCGGCCTGAAGCGGCGCCACTGCCGCTTTCCCGCCGCCTTCGCGGCGTACAACGCGAGGTCGGCGTGACCCAGCAGCTCCTCCGGGTCCGTGCTGTCGCGCGCGGTGGCCACGCCCACGCTGGCGGACACCGTCACCGACTCGTCGGCGAGATCGAACGGCCGGCCCAGCGTCTGGATCACCTGGGCCGCCAGCAGCTCGGCGTCGAGCGGCTGCTTGGCGTCCTCCATCAGCACGGCGAACTCGTCGCCGCCGAGCCGGGCCGCGGTGTCGGTGCGCCGCAGCGCCCGGGACAGCCGGTCGCCGACGGCGATCAGCAGATGGTCGCCGGCCCGGTGCCCCATCGTGTCGTTGACCAGTTTGAAGTCGTCCAGGTCGATGTAGAGCAGACAGGTCAGGGACGACTCGCGGCGGCCGCGCAGCAGGGCGCGCTCGATCCGCTCCAGCAGCAGCGTCCGGTTGGGCAGGCCGGTCAGCGAGTCGTGGAAGGCGCGCTGCGTCAGCTCCTGCTCCAGTCGCCGCTGCTCGGTCACGTCCCGCAGCGTCACCACCAGGCCGGACACGGTCCGCTCGTCCCGGAAGTCACTGCACCGCACCTCCACCTCGACACGCCCCTCCCGGCGCCGCACCCACCAGTGGTCGTGTCCGGCCCGCGCGCCCCTCTCCCGTACGGCGGCCAGCTCCCGGGCGGCCCGCTCCCGGTCCCCGGGATCCACCAGGTCCGGCAGCGGGACGCCGACGAGGTCGTCGGTGCCGAACACGGACCGCGCGGACGGGCTGGCGTACCGGATCGTGTCGTCCTCCTCCAGGATCAGGATGACGTCGGAGGCGTTGCGGACGAGGGTGCGGAAGTACGCCTCGCTCTCCCGCCGGAAGACCTCGTTGCGCAGTGTGACCCGTTCCATGGCCAGGCCCGCGTGCGACGCCAGGATCTCCAGCGAGCCCCAGGTCTCGGTGAGCTGCCGCTCGGGTGCGGCGACCAGCAGGACACCCGGGACGGCCCCGGCCGGGCGGTCGGGCTGGGTCATGGGGCAGACCAGGACGCAGGGCAGGCCGTCCAGCTCGGCGGCGACGCCGGGTTCGAGGAGGGCCCGGCTCACCAGGTGGCTGCCGTGCGCGCCGAGGCCGGCCGCGCGCTCCGTCGGCAGCAGCAGGGTCCTGTGCGGTACGTCCGGCCCCATCAGCCGGTCGACCGCCGTACGGCAGGACTGGTCGACCTCCTCCTGCCGGAAGGCCGAGACCAGCGAGGCGGCGGCCCTGCGCAGCGCGAGCTCCCGCGTCACCGCATGGCGATGAGCCACGACCATCCCCGCCAGTCGCAGGATCACCAGCAGGAACAGCACGCCCGAGAAGACCGCGATCGCGGCGGCGTCCCGCGTCTGCTTGCTCAGCCCCTCGTCCAGCAGGATCCCCGGCGCGATGAGCGTGGCCACGGTGAGTATCACCAGTCGGCGCGGCGGCGGCAGCAGGGACTCGCGCTGCGGCACGGACGCGGTCAGCGTGACCATCGAGGGGTGGAGGGCGGCCAGGCCCCAGGCGGTGTAGAAGCCGATCCAGCCGAGGTCCAGCAGGGTGCCGGTCTGCCACAGGTCGTTCAGCTGCAGGATCCCGTACGCGATGTCGAAGCCGAGCAGGGTCACCGTGCCGACGACCAGCAGCCCCACGGCACGATTGCGCCCGTCGAGCGGGCTCGGGGTCAGCAGCCGGGCCAGCAGGGCCAGCACGAGGACGTCGCCGAGCGGATAGGCGATGCTGATGGTCCGCTGCTCCCAGGTCAGCCCTTGCAGCACCGTCAGCGGCTGCACCAGGTACACCCACACCGGCAACGCGAGGCCGGCGGTGACGATCAGCGCGTCGAGCAGGCTCGGCAGGTCGCGGTCGGCCCGCCGGTACCGGATGAGCCCCGACAGTCCGATGGCGAAGAGCGGGTAGGTGGCGAGGTGGCAGGCGTCGGCGGGGGAGGGGAACGGGCTGGAGGCGTCGAAGTACTCCTCCATCACTTTGGAGTAGATGTCGCCCGCGATGAAGGTGAGCAGTCCGCCGGCCAGGAACCACCAGGGCCACTGATGGGTGGGCCGGTGGACACGGATGCCGGTCACCACGGCGGCGACGCCGGCGAGCCCGATGACGGCCCACAGGGCGGGACCCGCCGCCGGGAGGGTCATGTAAAGGATTGTGGCAACCGTGACGAGGGCGATCTGGGCGGCCATCAGCCGACGTGCTGACAGCAAGGACATGCGCCTCCCCCCGTCGGGGAGACCGAGGCGTAGACCCGGTCTGTTGAATTCGATCGTAAGTTCGCCCGCGCGGCCCTGCATCTCGGGCGGCCGGCTCCGTAAAGCCCCGGCGGAGGGGAACTGCCGGCGGGCCGGGGCCGCCCGGGTCCTCAGCCGCGTCCCCGGTGGAACCGCACGTGCAACTCCCTCACCCGGTCCGTCAGCTCGGGCACCGGGCCGTCCACGACCACACCCGGTGCGACCTCCTGGACGGGGAGCGTCCGCACCGGCGGCGCGGGGACCCCCAAGTCACCCAGCCAGGAGGCGAGCTGTGCGGACGAGGCGACGTAGACGATGCGGCCCAGGCCGACCCAGGCGTGCGCGGCCGCACACATCGGGCAGTGTTCGCCGGAGGTGTAGACCGTGGCCGCCGCCCGCTCCTCGGGAGTGAGCCGAGCCGCCGACCAGCGGGCCAGTTCGAACTCGGGATGCCGTGTGCGATCGCCCGAGGCCACCCGGTTGTGATCCTCGCCGAGGACCGTGCCGTCCCCGCCGACCAGGACCGAACCGAACGGTTCGTCCCCGGCTTCGAGCGCCTCGGCCGCGAGCTCCACGCAGCGGCGCAGGTACGGCAGTTCCGTGTCCTTCACGACCATGGTGCCGGGCCCTTCTGGTGACGGTGTGATCAACAGGACTGTACGGCCGCCGGGGCCCGCGGCCGCACCGGTAAATGCGTTGCCGGGCCGCCCGGCGCGTGCTGGTGTGTGCCCATGACTCGGACGGATCACACCGCGCTGCTCGCCCTGTTCGACCGTGAGCTGCGCGAGGAAGCGCGGCCGGACGGTCCCGGGGCCCGCGTCGAGCGGACCGGCGACGTGGTGCGCCAGGTCACCGGCGCACAGGGCTGGAACGGCGTGTTGTGGTCCGCCCTCGACGAGGCGGCGGCGGACACGGCCATCGCCGGGCAGATCGCCCACTACACCGGGCTCGGCGTCGAATTCGAGTGGAAGCTGTACGGGCACGATGGGCCGGCGGATCTCGGGCAGCGGCTGCGCGCGGCCGGGTTCAGGCCCGAAGCCGAGGAGACGCTGATGATCGGCGAGATCGCGACCCTCTCCCTCGACGCCGCACCTCCCGAGGGCGTGCGCGTCGTGCCGGTCACCGGTCCGCGAAGCGTGGATCTCGTGGCCGACGTCCACGAGAAGGCGTTCGGCGCGGACAGCGCCTGGCTCCGCGACCAGCTCCTCGACCGGCTCTCGGCCGACCCGGACACCGTCGTCGCCGTCGTGGCGATGGCTGGCGACGAGCCGGTGAGCGCGGCCCGCATGGAACTCGTGCCCGGCACGCGGTTCGCCGGCCTGTGGGGCGGTGGCACCGTCGAGGGCTGGCGTGGTCGCGGCATCTACCGCGCCCTCGTGGCCCACCGCGCCCACGCCGCCGCTGCGCGCGGCTACCGCTACCTCCAGGTCGACGCCTCCCGGCAGAGCCGCCCCATCCTGGAACGACTGGGCTTCACACCGCTGACCACGACGACGCCGTACGTGTACACGCCGTAGCCGGCCGCCCGTCCCGGCCCGGATGTCACATCCGTGCCCGCCCGATCCGTCGCATGGTCATGATGACGATCCAGAAGAACCAGAGCATCCTCCTCGCCGGCGCGAGCGGCGTCCTCGGCCGGCATGTCACCCGCGCCCTGACGGAGGCGGGTCACAAGGTCACCGGACTCGGCAGGAGCCCCGGCAACGGCATCCGCGCCGACCTCATGGACCGTGACGCGCTGCTGCGCGCCGTCGACGGACACCACTTCGACACCGTGATCCACGCCGCGACCGCCCTGCGCAAGCCCCCCATGCGCGACCACGACATGTTCGCCACCGACGCGCTGCGCACCAAGGGCACGGCCCACCTCGTCGAAGCCGCCCGCCTCACCGGGGCCCGACGCTTCGCCGTGGAGTCGATGGTCTTCGGCTACGGCTACGGGGACCACGGCGACCGCCCGATCACGGAGGACGACCCCTTCGGCCCGCGTGGCAGGACCCCGCGTCTGGAGCGGCACATCGAGGGGATGCGGACCAAGGAACGGCTCGCTTTCGAGACCGAGGGGCTGGAGGGCATCGCCCTCCGCTTCGGCCTGTTCTACGGCCCCGGCGGCACCGATGCCCTCCTGCCGCTGCTGCGCAGGCGGCAGATGCCGTTGCCCGCCGACCGGGGCCGGGTGCTGCCGTGGGTGGAGCTCACCGACGCGGCCCGCGCGGTGCTCGCCGCCGTGGAACGCGGTCGGCCCGGGCAGGCGTACAACATCGCCGACCGCACCCCGCTCGGCCTGCGCGCCCATGCCGAGTGCGTGGCCGGGGTGTTCGGACTGCCGAGGCCGATGACCGTACCGCTGTGGCTGGTGAAGCCCATGTCGTACATGCACACGGTGCTGTCGACGCGGCTGGTGGTCTCCTGCGCCAAGGCGGAACGCGAGCTGGGGTGGACGCCGCGGTACCCGTCCAGCCGTGAGGGGCTCGCCGCGATGCGGTCGGCGGGCCGCTGATGCCCGGGGGCGCGGCCCGTCAGCGGCGTGCCTTCGAGCGGTCCAGGGCGGCGACGCCGAGCGCGGCGAGCCCGATCTGGATGAGCCACTCGACCCAGTCGACCCCCTCGGTGTCGGCGACGTCGAACGCGCCGGCGATCGCGGAACCGACCAGCGCGGCGAGGATGCCGACGAGGATCGTCCACAGGACGCCGATCCGCTGACGACCCGGGACCACGAGCCGGCCCAGGACGCCGATGACGATGCCGATCACGATGGCACTGATGATGCCGTCGATCTCCATCTCCGCCCCTCCTTCAGGTCCCCGCTGTAGTGCTTGTGCCCCCGGAGGGCCGGGACACTCCGGCGCGGACACGGAGAGGCCGGCCCGGGGCGCGGACCGGCCTTCGGTTCCCTTCCGGTGGGTCTACGGCCTCGCGGAGGCCTTCGCCGCCGTGGCGGTGCACGCCAGACCCAGAATCACAGCCAGCGCACCGATGATGATGTTGTTCCACACGACGCCGGCGTCCGGACTGTCGCCGACGACCCACGGCGAGATGATCATCCATACCCCGAGTGCGCACATGGCCCAGCTCAGGCCGTACATGCGCTCCGGGGCGCGAGTGAACCCGAGCGCCAGCAGGCCGATCGCGATGCCCATGATCAGATTGTGGGTCACGAGCGGCGGCTGGCTGGCCGTGTAGTGGACTATCCACGGGGAGGCCGCGCAGTACAGACCGAGCAGGAACACCGGTCCGTCCACGAGCGCCACATCACGACCACCGAGCACGCGGGCGTACCGATCCCGCATCTCGGAGGCATCGGGGTGGCTGGTGATGTCACCCCTGGTGGGCGAGACGTTGGCCATGACTCGTCTCCTTCGTCTTGCAGGGCGACCGCGTCTGGTGGGGTGTGCGGTAAGCGCCGCGTAAACACATTCTGCTCTTATTTTTCCTTTATGTGTAGAGGTTGGAAGAGAGGTGAACCTCTACCGGGCGGTACATGTCCGGGGGGATCGGGGGAAAGCGGATGTGTACGACAGTGACCTATCGACGTCGCCGGCAGGCGGCGCGGGACAGGGGAGGGCAGCGGACGTGTCTGCGGCCATCGGCGCGAAGGTGTTGGAGCGGTTCCCGGCGGGAGCTCCGCGCGGATCATGGCCGGCGGAGGAGTACGCGGCACGCCGCCGGGCCGAGGGCGAACCGGCCACCGTCGTGATGGACCTGGAGTCGGACGCCTTCCTCGTGGTGGTTCCGTCGGACGAGGACTGAACGGAACCGGACCCGAAATCCATGGTCCGGGATGCGAGATGAGCCAGGATTTCCTTGACGGCCGTCGTCGCCCGCTGCCACGATCCATGGCATGACCATGCGACTGGACCTCACGCGGCGACGCCACGTCGACCTCGCACGCGTCTCCAGCGCCTCCTGTCGCGCCGCAGCCTGAGTCTCCCGGCTCGCCGCTTCTCCCACCGCCGTGTTGGCCGTCGGCGGCACACCGTCGCGCCGACGGCACATCCTGCGCGGTGCGTTTCCCTCACGCCTGAATCCGGCGTCCCTCACGCCTGAATCCGGCGCTCAGCCACGCCCGTAATCGCCCGCTAGCCGCGCGCGTACTCCCGCTCGTTGTCACGCCCGTCGAGCATGGTGTCCCGAATTCGGTGGCGCCACGCGCGCTCGCGCCCCCTCCCGGAAAGAGACCCCATGGCCACCGTCCTGTCCGTCTCCGGCAGCCCCTCCGCCGCCTCCCGCACCAGCCGACTGCTTCGCCACCTGGACGAGCGGCTGACCGCACAGGGCCATGACGTGATCCCGCTCGACGTTCGCACCATCCCCGCCGAGGCCCTGCTCGGCGCGGACTTCCGGCACCCCGCGATCGTCGAGGCCACCGACCTGTTCGCACGAGCCGACGGCGTCGTCGTCGGCACCCCTGTCTACAAGGCGTCCTACTCCGGTGTCCTCAAGGCCCTGCTGGACCTGCTCCCGCAGTACGCGCTCACCGGCAAGACCGTGCTGCCGCTCGCCACCGGCGGCAGCGTCGCCCATGTCCTGGCCATCGACTACGCCCTGCGCCCGGTGCTGACCTCCATGGGTGCGGCGCACACCGTGCAGGGCTGGTTCACCCTCGACAAGGACATCACCGTGCACGACGACGGATCCCTGACCGTCACATCGGCCGCCGACGAGGCGCTCACGCGGGTCGTCGACCAGTTCTCCACGGCGCTCGGCCACATCCCGCTGCTCGCCGTGGCGGGCTGACACCCGCTCACCGCCACGCCGCCGCACGTTCCCCCTCGATCGGAGACTCCCCGTGTCCCTCACCTTCCACTGGTTCCTGCCCACCAACGGCGACAGCCGTCATGTCGTCGGCGGCGGCCACGGCTCCCCGGCCACCGCCTCCGGCCGGGACCGGCCCCCGACGGTCGCCTACCTCAGCCAGATCGCCCGCGCCGCCGAGGAGGTGGGCTTCGCCGGTGCCCTCACGCCCACCGGCGCCTGGTGCGAGGACGCGTGGCTCACCACCGCCATGGTCAGCCAGCACACCGAACGCCTGAAGTTCCTCGTCGCCTTCCGGCCCGGCCTGATCTCGCCCACCCTCGCCGCGCAGATGGCTTCCACGTTCCAGCGGCAGACCGGCGGACGGCTGCTGCTCAACGTCGTCACCGGCGGCGAGAACCGGGAACAGCGCGCCTTCGGTGACTTCCTCGACAAGGACAGCCGGTACCGCCGTACCGGGGAATTCCTGCACATCGTCCGGGAGTTGTGGCAGGGCGAAACCGCCGGCCTGCACGGTGAGCACCTCCGGGTGCAGGACGCGAAGCTCGCCCGCGTGCCCGACCCCGTTCCCCAGGTGTACTTCGGCGGCTCCTCGCCCGTCGCCGGAGAGATCGCCGCGCGGCACGCCGATGTCTATCTCACCTGGGGCGAGCCGCCCGCCCAGGTCGCCGAGAAGCTCGACCGGATCCGCTCGCTGGCCGCCGCCGAGCGGCGCACCCTCCGTTTCGGGATCCGGCTGCACGTCATCACCCGCGACACCGCGGAGCAGGCCTGGGCCGAGGCGGACCGGCTGCTGGACGGCTTCGACCCGGAGACCGTGGCGTCGGTGCAGGCCGGGCTCGCGCGCAGCGAGTCGGAGGGCCAGCGGCGCATGCTCGCCCTGCACGGCGGCCGGCGCGACCGTCTGGAGATCCACCCCAATGTGTGGGCCGGCATCGGCCTGGTGCGCGGCGGCGCGGGCACCGCCCTGGTCGGCAGCCACGACGAGGTCTCGGAGCGGATCAAGGAGTACCACGCCCTCGGCATCGACGAGTTCATCCTCTCCGGCTACCCCCACCTGGAGGAGGCGTACTGGTTCGGCGAGGGCGTGCTGCCGCGCCTCGCCGCGCAGGGACTGTGGCGGCATCCCGCGGCCGAGGACACCGCACCCACCGAACCCGCCGAACCCGCCGTGCTCGCGCCCTTCGCGAGCTAGGGCTCGCCGGCATCCCGCCCCGACGATCAACCCCCGGGCCCGCGGCGGGCGTCATTCCGTACCGAGGGGCAGCCCTGCCCCTCGGTGAACGGGAGGCACACACCATGAAGCAGCGGGCACCACGCACCGTCTCATTGGGCCTTGCCGTGGCGTTATGCGCCGGGGCGGCGGCGCTCGCCCCGTCCGCGCACGCGGCACAGTCGCCGCGCGGCCACGAGGCGACCCGGACCGCGCTGCGTGATCTCGTCGAGAAGGGCGGACTGCCCGGCGTGGCCGCCAAGGTCCAGCAGGGGAAGGCGAGTTGGTTCGCGGAGGCCGGCCACGCCGACACCGCCACGGGCCGTGAGCGTTCCCCCGGCGACCACTTCCGCGGGGCCAGCATCACCAAGACGTTCGTCGCGACCGTCCTGCTCCAGCTGGAGGCGGAAGGCAGACTGAGCCTCGACGACACCGTCGAGCGATGGCTGCCGGGCCTGGTGCGGGGCAACGGCTACGACGGCGACGAGATCACTCTGCGTCAGCTCCTCAATCACACCAGCGGCATCGCCAACTACACGGACGACCCCGCCTTCGTCCACGACGCCGCCGGCCCCGGCTTCCCGGAGCACCGGTACGACACTCACACGCCCGAGGAACTCGTGGCGATCGCGCTGCAGTATCCGCCACTGCCCGACCCGGAGACGGCGCCGGTGTACTCGAACACCAACTTCGTCATCGCC
Organism: Streptomyces sp. NPDC045955; assembly: GCF_056430805.1. Taxonomy (NCBI): domain Bacteria; kingdom Bacillati; phylum Actinomycetota; class Actinomycetes; order Kitasatosporales; family Streptomycetaceae; genus Streptomyces; species Streptomyces sp. NPDC045955. Next base: position 94,179 of record NZ_JBWKKY010000018.1, on the reverse strand, counting down.
GGGATGGTCGTCGAGAAGGCGACGGGCCGCTCGTACGCGCAGGAGATCACCCGCCGTATCGTCCGGCCCCTGAAGCTGCGCGGCACATCGTTCCCCGGCGCGTCACCCCACATGCCGAAACCCCACCCCGTCGGCTACTCCCGGCTGCACCAGGACGCCCCGGACGCCCCGATCCATGACGCCACCGAACAGAACATGACCTGGCTGGGCGCGGCGGGCGACGTCATCTCCACCAGCGGCGACCTCAACCGCTTCCACATCGCCCTGCTCAAGGGCGAGTTGCTGCCCCGGAAGCAGATGGAGGAGATGCTCGACGAGGTGCCCGCGGGGGGCGGGCTCGGATACGGCCTCGGAGTCGAGTTCGCGCAGCTCTCCTGCGGTGTGAAGGTCGTGGGCAAGAGCGGCCGTACGAACGGCTCCCTGTCCGCGATGGTCGGCACCCAGGACGGGAAGCACCAGCTGACGTTCAACATCAACGGTGACTGGCTGCCGGACCCGTCGCTCTACACGAACGTGATCGAGGCGGAGTTCTGCGGCAGCGTCCCGTCCCGCACGGGCGAACCGTCGGCGCTGCCCCGGCTCGGCTAACCGGAGGCCAGCGCGCCGAGATGTGTCCGGCGCGCCTCGGCCGTCTGGGCCTGCACCAGCAGGAACATGCCCTCGCGTGCCAGCCGCTGCGCCCGGCTGTCCAGGGCCATGGACCGGCCGCCCCCGGCCACGATCGCCGCGGTCGTGGCCGCCCGCAGCACGTCGTACGCCCGTGTCCTCAGCGCAAGCCGTTCCGGGACGCACTCGTGCGGGACGGGGTGGTCGGCCAGGGCGTAGGCCTCCCGCCGCACCTCGTCGAGCCGGGCCCGCAGCGCCCGGGCCGGCTCCCGGCCGTCCGGGGTGTCCGCCACCAGGTCCAGCGCCGCGCTCGCCACCCCGAACACGGCCGGACTGGTGTTGGCGGCCCTGGGCAGGTCGATCAGGGCGAACTGCTCCTGCGGGGTGCGCAGCACGACGGCGTCCCGCGGCACCCACAGGCCGTCCAGCTCCAGGGAGACCGTACGGGCGGCGGTGAGGGCCGCGAGCCGCATCGGCGCCGACGGACGCATCCCCGGCTGTTCGCGTGCCTCGGTGACGACGAACACCACCTCGGCCGTGTCCGTCACACCGGCCAGCAGCATCACGTCGTTCAGACCCCAGCCCGTGTACCAGGGCACCGTGCCCTCGAAGCGCCAGCCACCCCGCTCGGGCACCGCCCGCACGGGCATCCGGGGGAAGGCACGGACGTGCGCGAAGGCGATGCCGGCCATCGACTCGCCCGTCGCCAGCGGGCGCAGCAGTCTCTCCCGGACCGGCGAGTCGTAGGTGGCGAGCAGCTTCACCGGTGTGTGGTGCTGTGTCTGCACGAACCATGTGGAGCAGCACGCCCCGGCCAGGATCTCCGCGACCTCCCGGGCCACGGCGACGGGCGCGTCCGCCCCGCCGTACTCCGTCGGCGCGCCCAGTCCGAGCAGGCCCGACCGCCTCACCGCCTCGATGTGGCTCGTAGGCACCCCCTCCTGGTCGACGCGCTCGGCGTGCGGGACGAGGAGATCGCGCGCGAGTCGCTGTGCGCGGGTGACGAGCGGGTGGAGCGGCGAGGTGAGGGGCGTGGAGCTCATGGGACAGATTCTCGCGGGTCGCGCGGCGCGGGGTTCCGCCCCCTGGGGCATGTCGTTCGCCCGGGCCCGTCAGGGATGCGCGCCGCGCAGATCCAGTTCCGTCAGTACGTCGAAGTCGAGCCCGTCGGCGCGGGCCAGGTAGATGCGCTGGCGGACATGGCTGTCCCGCAGGTGCAGCAGCCCGCGCGGGCCCTCGTACGACACCGCGCCGGCCGCCGCACCGATCGCCGACACGTCCAGCGTCCCGGCCCGCTGCAGCAGCGCCGCCAGCAACAGCACGCCCTCGTAGCAGGACTCTCCGAGGCTGCCCAGGGTGGGTGCCTCGACGCCGTAGCGGGCCGCGTACCGCCCCTGGAAATCGAGCGTGTCCCGGTTGGCCAGGGAGGCGAAGAACCCGGCCGTGCTGTAGAGGTCCTCGGTGGCCCCCGGGCCGCTCGCCAGCAGCATGTTCTCGTCCATCAGCGTGCTCAGCCGCAGACAGCGCGCGTGCAGGCCGTGCGCCGCGAACGCCCGGTTGAAGCGCACCGCGTCGCTGCCGACGAGCAGCATCAGCACCCCGTCGGCGTCCGAGCGCTCGATGCCGCGCAGCACCGGCTCGAAGTCGTGGGTGCCGAGCGGGAGATAGACCTCGCCGGCGACGGATCCGCCGGACGCGCGCGCGTACCGGCGGGCCGCCCGTGCCGTTCGTCTCGGCCACACGTAGTCGTTGCCGACGACGAACCACCGCCGCACCCCGCGCTCGTGCGCCAGCAGGTCCATCGCGGGCCGCAGTTGGTCCCGCGGCGTCTCGCTCGTCAGGAACACGCCCGCCGTGTCCTCACCGCCCTCGTACAGCGCGGTGTACACGTACGGGACGCGGTGCGCGATCCGCGGTGCCAGCGCCTGGCGTACCGAGGAGATGTGCCAGCCCGTGACGCCCTGCACGACACCCAGGTCCACCAGCGCCTCGACATGGCCGGCGACCTCACGGGGCACGCCCGAGCCGTCGACCGGCACCAGCCGCAGTTCCCTGCCGAGCACGCCGCCGTCCCGGTTGACCGCCTCGGCGGCCAGCCGCGCGCACAGCTCACAGGTGGGCCCGAAGATCCCGGCCGGCCCCTGCAAGGGGAACACGAGCGCCACGCCGAGGACGGAGTCGTCGGCCGTGAACCACTCGGCCGTGGGGAGGTCGTGCCGGACCATGGCGTCATGATTCCGGCTCCGCCGTACGAACTCCAGTGCGTCTCCTAGGATGGACGCACTTCCTGTCGCAACAGCCCCTAGGAGCAGGATGCCCACCCCGCCCCCGCGCCGGCCCGACGACCTGGTGCACCTGCTGACGCGGGCCGAGCGGCTGGCGGCGCGGCGGTTGCAGGCCGTGCTGGAGGAGGAGGGCTGCTCGCTCGACGCCTGGCGGGTGCTGGCGCTGTTGTCCGACGGCGAGGGGCACCACATGACGGCGATCGCGGAGGCCGCCTTTCTGCCGCCTCCGACGCTGACCAAGCTGGTCGACCAGCTCGTCGAGCAGAACCTCGTCCACCGCCGGGTCGACCCGTTCGACCGCCGTCGCGTCCTCGCCCACCTCACTCCTCGCGGCCAGGAGTACCGGCAGCGGCTCGACCGCGCGGTGCGCGCCGGCTGGCCCCCGCTCGGCGAGGGTGAGGACGAACTGCTGCGGTCCCTGCTGGGCCGGCTGGCCGCGACGCTGACGGAGTCGGCACACGTGTGAACTCCTGAGCGGAACCGGTGCACATGACTGGTCTACACCCTTGACTGGTACAGACCAACGCGGTTGAGTGTGCCTCCGACAACCCCCCACCACGGCCGCGCCACGGCTGTGCTTCACCCTGCCTTGCCGGGTGCGGCCGTGTTCCGCAAAGGAGTTGATCCCGTGTCGAGACACCGTGTCTCCGCCGTCCTGGCCGCCCTCGCCCTCGCCGGCACCGCGCCGGTGCTCCTGCCGGCCACCAGCGCCTCCGCCGCCGCGTGCTCCAGCTATCCCAACTGGGTGGCGGGCAGGTCCTACGCCGCCGGCGACATCGTCCGCTACACCGACGGCAAGGCCTACAGAGCCGAGCACGCCAACCCGGGCTACGACCCGACCATCAGCACCTGGTACTGGGAGCCGTACGCCTGTGACAGCGGTCCGGGCACCCCCGACGCGCGCTTCGTCGTGAGCGAGGCGCAGTTCAACCAGATGTTCCCGAACCGGAATCCCTTCTACACCTACAGCGGGCTGACGGCGGCCCTGAGCGCCTACCCCGGCTTCGCCAACACCGGCAGCGACACGGTGAAGAAGCAGGAGGCCGCCGCCTTCCTCGCCAACGTCAGCCACGAGACCGGCGGTCTGGTGCACGTGGTGGAGCAGAACACCGCCAACTACCCGCACTACTGCGACTGGAGCCGGCCCTACGGCTGTCCGGCCGGCCAGGCCGCCTACTACGGGCGCGGACCGATCCAGCTGAGCTGGAACTTCAACTACAAGGCCGCCGGCGACGCGCTCGGCATCGACCTGCTGAATAACCCCTGGCTGGTCCAGAACGACGCGGCCGTCGCCTGGAAGACGGCCCTGTGGTACTGGAACACCCAGACCGGCCCCGGCAGCATGACCCCGCACAACGCCATGGTGAACGGCGCCGGATTCGGTCAGACGATCCGCAGCATCAACGGCTCCCTGGAGTGCGACGGCAAGAACCCCGCGCAGGTGCAGAGCCGCGTGACCAACTACCAGCGGTTCACGCAGATCCTCGGGACGTCCCCCGGAGGCAACCTCTACTGCTGAGGGCGAGCCGTGTGTGAGACTCCGTCGATGAGCTCACAGACGATCACCGCGGACGCCGCGGGCACCTGGAAACTCGGCGACCTGCCCGTCCACCGCGTCGGCTTCGGCGCGATGCGGCTGACGGGCAGCGCCGCCTTCCATCTCGGCACTCCCAGCGACCGCGACCGGTCGATCGCCGTCCTGCGCAAGGCGATCGACCTCGGCGTGAACCACATCGACACGGCCGCCTTCTACTTCTCGTCGCTGCGCTCCGCCAACGAACTCATCAACAGCGCGCTCGCGCCGTACCCCGACGACCTGGTCATCGTCACCAAGGTGGGCCCCCACCGGACCTGCGACGGGCAGTGGGGCACCTCGGCCCGCCCCGAAGACCTGCGCGGGCACGTCGAGGAGAACCTGCGCCAGCTCGGCCGCGATCACCTCGACGTGGTCAACCTGCGCCGGATGCCGAAGTGCGACTCGATAGCCGAGCACTTCGGCGCCCTCGCGGAACTGCGCGAGGCCGGGCTGATACGCCAACTCGGCATCTCCAACGTCGAGCCCCGCCATCTCGTGGAGGCGCAGGCCATCGCGCCGGTGGTCTGCGTACAGAACCGGTACGCCCTCGACCGCTCCGACCCCCGCACCGACGAACTGCTGCGGATCTGCGCCGAACAGGGCATCGCGTTCGTGCCGTTCTACGCCGTCGCCGGGGAGGGCGGCGAGCGCGGAGCCGTCACCGCCCACGACGAGGAGATACGCGCCGTCGCCCGCGCCCACGGGGCGAGCCCGGCGCAGATCCGCATCGCCTGGACCCTGCACCAGGGCCCGCATGTGCTCGCCATCCCCGGTACCGGCAACCCCGACCACCTCACGGAGAACGTGGCGGCGGGCGCGATCCGCCTCACGGACGGGGAGCTGGCACGGCTGAACGCGCCGCGCCCAGCGGCCGGTTGACCGGTCAGACCACCCAGGCCCCGTCCCGCATGAGATGCCGGCGCGGCAACTCGTGCACCTCGCACCAGGCTTGCACCGCGCTCGGCCGCACCCGGAAGAACGCGTACGACGCGTGGTCCTCGCGCGGGTCCCAGCCGGTCTTCGCGCGAAACGCCTCGGCCGCCGCCGACGGCACCTCGGGGAGCGTGAACGTCTCCACCTCACCGTCGACGAGCACGACGTCCCGGGTGTCACCGAAGGCCAGCCGGGCCCGCCGGCCGTCCCGCAGATTTCGGCCGGTGGGATTGGAAAGCCGTGTGCACAGCCACACGGCCTCGTCGTGCCACACGAACCAGAGCGGCACCAGGCACGGCACACCCTCGGTGTCCGCCGTGGCGACCCAGATGTCGATCTCCCGGTCCATACGGCTCAGGAGGTCGGCCTTGCGCTGCTCCGGGGTGCGGGGTGGCTCGGTGATCTTCATAACCGGGACGCTAGCGGGTGGCCGGGCGGACCGCCTCGGGCTGTGGGCGTAGGCCGCAGACCTAGGGCTCCGCAGGGCCGAGGTACTGCGCCCGCCCCTGTCCGTGCGACCAGTCGGCCGGTCCGTTCTCCGTCAGGACGACGAACACGTTCCTCGGCATCACGAGGTCGTTTTGCCTCCCAAGGGTGTTACGTATAACCTCTCCGGTCAACCACCCGCTCCGAGAGGTCCTGATGCGACGTATCGCCCTGGTCACCCTCGTCGTCGACGACTACGACGAGGCGATCCGCTTCTACACCGAGGCCATCGGGTTCCGGCTCGCCGAGGACGCTCCCCGGCCCGGCGGGTCGCGCTGGGTCGTCGTCGAACCCGGGAATCCGGGCACGGGCACCGGCCTGCTGCTCGCCCGTGCCGAGGGGGAGGCGCAGGCCGGCCGGGTCGGGGACCAGACCGGCGGGCGGGTCGGCTTCTTCCTGCACACCGACGACTTCGCCCGGGATCACGCCCGGATGACCGCCGCCGGCGTCACGTTCCTGGAGGAGCCGCGGCACGAACCGTACGGAACCGTCGCCGTCTTCCAGGACCTGTACGGCAACCGCTGGGACCTGCTCCAGCCCGCCACCGACTAGAACTCCGACTCCCACCCGTACGCACTGCCGAGGAACACGCACATGACCGCGCCCCGCATCGACACCGACACCCTCCGCCGGCTGCCCAAGGCCGTGCTGCACGACCACCTCGACGGCGGCCTGCGCCCCGCCACCGTGGTGGAGCTCGCGGACGCGGTCGGCCACACCCTGCCCACCACCGACCCCGCCGAACTCGCCGCCTGGTACTACGAGGCCGCCAACTCCGGTGACCTGGTGCGCTACATAGCCACCTTCGAGCACACTCTCGCCGTCATGCAGACCCGCGAGGGCCTGCTGCGCACCGCCGAGGAGTACGTGCTCGACCTCGCCGCGGACGGTGTCGTCTACGGCGAGGTGCGCTACGCCCCGGAACTGATGGTGAAGGGCGGGCTGGCGCTGCCCGAGGTCGTCGAGACCGTGCAGGAGGGGCTCGCGGCGGGGATGGCCAAGGCGGCGGCCGCGGGGACGCCCGTGCGGGTCGGGACGCTGCTGTGCGGAATGCGGATGTTCGACCGCAGCCGGGAGATCGCCGACCTGGTCGTGGCGTTCCGGGACGCCGGTGTCCTCGGCTTCGACATCGCCGGAGCCGAGGACGGCTTCCCGCCCGCCGACCACCTCGCCGCCTTCGAGCACCTGCGCCGCGAGAACGTGCCGTTCACCATCCACGCCGGGGAGGCCCACGGCCTGCCCAGCATCCACCAGGCCCTTCAGGTCTGCGGCGCCCAGCGCATCGGGCACGGCGTGCGCATCACCGACGACATCCCCGACCTCACCTCCGGCAAGCTCGGCCGTCTCGCGGGCTGGGTGCGCGACCGGCGTGTCGCCCTGGAGATGTGCCCCACCTCCAACCTCCAGACCGGCGCGGCGACCTCCATCGCCGAGCACCCGATCACCGCGCTGAAGGACCTCGGCTTCCGCGTCACCCTGAACACCGACAACCGGCTCGTGTCGGGTACCACGATGACCCGCGAGATGTCCCTGCTGGTCGAGCAGGCGGGCTGGACCGTCGAGGACCTGCGCACGGTCACGGTGAACGCCCTGAAGAGCGCGTTCCTCCCCTTCGACGAGCGGAACGCGCTGATCCGGGACGTGGTCCTGCCCGGCTACGAGGCCGCGCTCCGAAGGATTCCTCGCAGGTAGGCGGCCTGTCCGATGTGCTGGAGATCGTCGGACAGGACGCTGACCAGCCGGACGCCCAGGGTGACCGGCGGGTCCCAGCGCTCGTCGACGACGCGCTCCAGATCCTTGGCCGCCAGGCCGCGCAGGGCCGCCAGGGTCTGGTCGTGCACGGCGTCGTAGTAGCCGGTCAGCATCTCGCCGGAGTCGACCCGGACCTTGGCGACCTTGGCGGGGCTGTGGCCGTAGCCCGTGTCATGCCGGGGCAGACCGAGGCCGAAGCGTTTCTCCCAGTCCTGGGACAGCCACACCTGGTCGAGGCCGAAGGCGTCGGCGACGTGGTCGTCCTGGACACGGGTGAGATGCCAGACCAGCCAGGCGATGGAGTTGGTGTCGGGGGAGGGGCGGGCGCTCAGTTCGTCGGGTCCGAGGCCCTCGACGGTGGCGTGGACTTCTTCCCGGATGCGGTTGTAGCCGTCGATGAGGATGTCCTTCGCATGCATGCCTCCACCATGGCGCATCACCGCGCCCTGTGCGCCCCGGTTCGCACCCCGGTGGTCTCCGCGTGCGCGCCTGTTCTTCGGTGGCCTGTCACCGTCTTCGGTGGCGTGCTCGGCGGGTCTCGTGGTGCGCTCGACGTCTTCCGTGGTGCGCTCGGCGGTCGCGTGGCGTGCTCGGCGGGTCCCAGTGGCGCGCTCTCCGTGTCCCGGGGCGTGCTCGGCCTGTCCTGCGGTGCGCTCGCCGTGTCCCCCCCCGGGCGTGCCCGCCGTCTCCGGTGTCGCGCCTGTGGTGTGTGGTGCGCGCTCGCGGTCTCCGATGTGGCGGCCTGTGGTCTGCGCCTTACGTGCCCATGCCCTCTGGTGTCATGCCCGTGGCCCCCGGCGAGGCGCTCGCGCTCCCCAGTGCCGTGCTTGTGGCCTCCGGCGGGCCCCCCGCGGCCCCCAGCGACGTCCCCGTGGTCCCCGTCGACGCGCCCGTGGCTTCCAGCAGCGCCATCAGCGCCCGGGCCGCCGGGCTGGTGGCCTGCCGGGGCGGCAGCAGGGCCACCGTCTCGTAGACCGCCTCGCCGGTGCCCTTCACGGGCAGCGCGGTCAAGGAGGCGCGTTTGTGCGCGAAGTGCCGCGGCACGACGGCGACGCCGAGGTTCTCGTCGACCAGGTCGAGCAGGGTGTGCACGTCGTTCACCTCCAGGGCCACGGTCCGCCGTACGCCCGCGGCGGCGAACACCGTGTCGGTGGTGCGGCGCGGCCCCCAGTCCGGGTGGAAGTCGACGAACACCTCCCCGCCCAGCTCCTCCGGCGTGACGGCCGCACCGGCCGCGGCGAGCCGGTGGCTGGAGTGGCACAACAGTGTCATCGGCTCGCTGGTCAGCGGCACCGACCGCAGCTGGTCGCTGTCCGCCCGCGTGCGCACGGCGAACGCCAGGTCGAGCCGCCCGGCCGCGACGTCCTCCGCGAGGGCACCCGACCCGGCCTGCCGCAGACAGATCTCCACATCCGGATGCCGATGCCGGAAGGCGGCGAGCAGCCCCGCGACATGCACCCCGGCGATGCACTGCTCACTGCCGAGTGCGAGCATCCCGCGCAGGACGCCCTGCACCGCCGCCACCGCCTCGTGGGCGGCGCGCACCTGCGCCAGGATCCGCTCGGCCTCGCCGAGCAGCGCCCGCCCGGCCGGGGTGAGCGTCACCCGGCGGGTCGTGCGCACGAACAGCGGCGTCTGGAGCTCCCGCTCCAGCGCCCGGATCGAGGCCGACAGGCCGGACTGGGACACCAGGAGCCGCTCCGCCGCCCGGGTGAAGTGCTGGTCCTCGGCGACCGCGACGAAGTGCTGCAAGTGACGCAGTTCCATGACTGAGAAGCGTAGCCGCTGAATTCCATCGCATTCTTCTGTTGGACGCATGGGCGCAGGTCACGACAGAGTGGACACCGGTTTCCTCCCGACCGAGCCAACCCCTCTGGAGTCGCGTTGTACACCGCACACCCCGACCGCTACGCGGACATGCCCTACCGGCGCACCGGACGCAGCGGCCTGCAGCTCCCCGCGCTCTCGATCGGCCTGTGGCACAACTTCGGCCCGGACCGGCCGGTCGAGACCCAGCGAGCCATCCTGCGCCGCGCCTTCGACCTCGGCGTCACCCACTTCGACCTCGCCAACAACTACGGCCCGCCGCCCGGCGCCGCCGAGTCCGCGCTGGGCGGCTTCCTGAAGTCGGACTTCGCGGCCTACCGCGACGAGCTGGTCATCTCCACGAAGGCCGGATATCTGATGTGGCCGGGCCCGTACGGCGAGTGGGGTTCGCGCAAGTACGTGCTGTCCTCGCTGGACCAGAGCCTGAAGCGGATGGGCCTCGACTACGTCGACATCTTCTACTCGCACCGCCCCGACCCGCAGACTCCGCTGGAGGAGACGATGGGCGCGCTGCACTCGGCGGTGCAGCAGGGCAAGGCGCTGTACGTCGGTATCTCCAACTACTCGGCGGAGCAGACCCGCGAGGCCGCCCGCATCCTGGGCGAGCTGGGCACCCCGCTCCTCATCCACCAGCCGCGCTACTCGATGCTGGACCGCCGCCCCGAGGACGAGGGACTGCTGGACGCCCTCGACGAGCTGCAGGTCGGCTCCATCGTCTTCTCCCCGCTGGAGCAGGGCCTGCTGTCCGCCCGCTACCTCGACGGCATCCCGGAGGGCTCCCGGGCCGCGAGCGACAGCCCGTTCCTGAACTCCGACGTGGTCACCGAGGAGCTGGTGGGCCGGCTGCGCGACCTGAACGACATCGCCAAGTCGCGCGGCCAGACCCTCGCCCAGATGGCGCTGGCCTGGGTGCTGCGCGGCGGCCGGGTGACCTCCGCGCTGGTCGGCGCGAGCAGCCCGCAGCAGCTGGAGGACAGCGTCGGAGCCATCGCCAACCTGGACTTCGACGCGGACGAGCTGGCCCGCATCGACGCGGTCGCCAGGCAGTAGCCGCCCCCGCCTGTCCCCGGACGGCCGCCCCCGGGGACAGGTTCCACGAGACAGGGTGTTACGAGTTCTCGGAGCCGATCCGCTCCTCCAGGCGCACCGTCACCGTGTCGCCCGCCTCCTTGCCGATGGCCTTGCGGACGTCGGCCTTCACCGGCAGCTTGTGCGTGCCGTCGCCCAAGGCCATGAACGAGCTGCGGAACGGGTGCCCGTCGATCGTCCCGCGGACCTTGACCAGGCCGCGGGTGCCGAAGTACTCGGCCGACGGGGGCCAGACCAGGTAGGTCCAGCCGCCCTGGGCGGGGCTCTTGCGCAGGACCGCGGTGAATTCCGCGTCCAGTTTTCCGGTCGTGGCCATGGTGTCCTCCGGTGCTCGGGCGGCCTCTCCCTCACACAGACCGCCGGACACCGGAGAACTCATCGGCGCAGCCGGTCTCACGCTCCGGCGGGCACCCGGTCGAGGAACCCGAGCACGGCCCTGATCCGGCCCTGCTCGTCGAGCGTGATCACATCCGACCCGGCCACCGGCGCCGAGCCGTCGGCCTCGCTCACCAGCTCCCACGAGAAGCGCGCGATGTGGTGGTGCCCGTCAACGGCGCCGGCGAGCCGGAACACCAGCCCCGGGAACTGCTCGCGCGCCGCCGCGATCAGTGCCGCGATCTGCTCGTGGCCGGCGACATCGGCCAGGGGGTCGGTGTACCCGCCGTCCTCGGTCCAGGCGGCGGCGACCGCCTTCGCCCGGGCCGCCGGGTCCTCGGCGTTCCAGGCCTCGAAGTAGCGGGCGACGGCGTCCTCGTAGCGGGGTGCGGGTGCGGACATGGGCGATCAGCCTCCGAAGGTCGTGTGTGCTGGTCAGTCCCCGGATCACCGCTCGCGGCGGGCCGGCACGGACCACCCTGCCCGCGTCCGGCGGGACCGTCGATTACCTCCGGAGTCATCACCCCTGGCGACCGCCCGCAGCGTTTCGGCCAACTCGGGGTGTGAATATGCCAGGAGACTGGCCGGAAAGACATGGTGACAGTGTTTCAGTAGTGAACATACTGACCAGCGAGAGCGCTTCACATCGAGCGACGGCGCCCTCACGCACAGCACGCGAGCCGTAGGACGGGCAAGCCCGGGCAGGCGGGCAGGGCAACGGGGGAGGGTCACGTGCACGACGAGTTTCTGTGCCATGTCACGGCGTACGGAGTCTGCGACGGCCGCCGCATCGGGGTCCCGCTGGGCACCTACCGGGCGCCGACCCTCGCCCTCGCCCTGTGGTGGCTGCGTGACCGCGCCTCCTGGATCGCCCAGCGCCTCGACCCCAGGCCCGACGCCGAGCACTTACCGCCGGGCGCGCTCGTGCCGGTCGCCGAGACCGTGCCGGACGTGCCCACCCTGCTGCGCGCCTGGTGCGCCGATCCCGGCCAACAGGAGCGGGTCGCCGAGGAACTGGCGGCCGGACGGCTGGTGCGCATCGCCACCAGCGACGACACCACCGAGTACGAACTGCTCGCCGAGTCCGTGGACGCCCTGCGGATGCAGCGGACGGCTGCCACCCTGGGCGTCCCCGTGGCCTGAGCGGCTCGCCGAGTCATATATCAGGCAAATCGGTAGAATCTTGGTCATGGCGCAGTCGTCGGTAACACCAGAACTCGTCCTGGAGACCGAGACGGGCTCCACCGTGATGATCCCGGGCCGCGATTACCACGTCGGACGCGACCCGATGAGCGACATCGTCATCGACGACGACCGGGTCTCCTGGCACCACGCGGTCCTGAGACCCGACGACGGGCACTGGACCATCCAGGACGAGAACAGCACCAACGGCACCTACGCCGAGGGCCGCCGCATCCACGAGTGGGACGTGGGCCCCGGCAGCGTCATCCGGTTCGGCAACCCGGCCGACGGGCCGCGCGTGGTCCTGACGGGCCGCCCCGCACCGGCCCCGGAACGCCCCTCCGCCGTCTCCATGCCGGCCATGACGGGCACCTACCGGCAGCCCACGACCGTACGGCCGCTGCCCGCCCGCACGGTCCGCATCGGCCGCGCCACCGACAACGACCTGGTCATCGACGACCTGGTGGTCTCCCGCCGGCACGCCGAACTGCGCGCCCTGCCCGACGGGACCTACGAGATCACCGACCTCGGCAGCCACAACGGCACGTACCTCAACGGCAGCCGTGTCACCAGCGCCCCGGTCGGCCAGGGCGACATCGTCGGCATCGGCCACTCGGCGTTCTGCCTCGTCGGCGACCAGCTCCAGGAGTACGTCGACACCGGTGAGGTCTCCCTCGACGTGCAGGACCTCGCGGTCACCGTCGACCGGGGCCGCAAGACGCTGCTCGACCACGTGTCGTTCCCGGTGGGGGAGAAGTGCCTGCTCGCCGTCGTCGGCCCGAGCGGCGCCGGGAAGTCCACGCTCCTCAACGCCCTCACCGGCCAGCGGCCCGCCGACCACGGCACCGTCCTCTACGACGGCCGCGACCTCTACCGCGACTACGCCGAGCTGCGCCAGCGCATCGGCCTCGTCCCGCAGGACGACATCCTGCACGCGCAGCTGACCGTCCGCAAAGCCCTCTCCTACGCGGCCGAACTGCGCTTCCCGCAGGACACCGCCAAGGCCGAGCGGCGCGCCCGGGTCGACGAGGTGATCCGCGAACTGGGTCTGGAACAGCGCGCCGACCAGCACGTGCACAGCCTGTCCGGCGGTCAGCGCAAGCGCGTCAGCGTGGCCCTGGAGCTGCTGACGAAGCCGTCGCTGCTCTTCCTCGACGAGCCGACCTCCGGACTCGACCCCGGCATGGACCGCTCGGTGATGCACATGCTGCGCGGCCTCGCCGACGACGGCCGGACCGTCATCGTGGTCACCCACAGCGTGCTGAGCCTCGACGTGTGCGACCGGCTCCTCGTGCTCGCGCCCGGCGGGAAGATCGCCTACTACGGGCCGCCCGAGGACGCCCTGGCGTACTTCGGTTTCGAACAGTGGCCGGAGGCCTTCGAGGCCTTCGACCGGGACGCGGACCGGGACTGGGCCGGGGACTACAGCGCCTCGCCCTTCCACGGCCGGTACGTCGCCGACGCCACCGCCCAGCCCCAGCAGCCCCGGTCCGGGCCCGTGGTCATCGCTCCGCCGCCCCGGCCGCGCAGCCGGGCCGCGCAGCTCGGCACGCTGGTGCGGCGATACGCGGCCGCGCTCAGCGCCGACCGCACCTTCCTGATCATCATGATCGCCCTGCCGTTCGTGATGGGCATCATGGCGCGGGCCCTGGCGGGCGGCAAACTGACGCAGGACACCGCGATGAACGCCCTGCTCATCCTGTGTGTCGGCGCGGTGCTGACCGGGGCCGCCAACGCCGTGCGGGAACTCGTCAAGGAGCGGGTGATCTACCAGCGTGAGCGGGCGGTGGGCCTGTCCAGATCGGCGTACCTGATGTCCAAGGTCGTCGTCCTGGGCGTCATCACCGTGCTCCAGGCGGTGGTGCTCACTCTGGTCGCGCTGCTCGGCGTGGACCTCAACGCACCGGGCGGCGAAGGCGTGCTGATGTCGCCCCTGGTGGAGATCACGGTCGCCGTCGCCCTGCTGGCGTTCACGGCGATGATGCTCGGCCTGTTCATCTCCGCGCTGGTGCGCAAGGAGGAGGTGACGATGCCGCTGCTCGTGCTCATCGCCATCGTCCAGGTCGTCTTCTGCGGTGCCCTGCTGAAGCTGGACGGTGTGCCCGGGCTCGAGCAACTGGGCTGGCTGGTGCCCGCGCGCTGGGCGCTGGCCGCGATGGCCGGCACGGTCGGGCTGGCCAGGATCGTGCCCGACGATCTTACGAAGGACCCTCTCTTCGAGCACTCGGCGGGCACATGGCTGCTCGACGTGGGGATGCTGCTCGTGCTGTCGGCGCTCTTCGGCTTCCTGGTGTCCCGGCTGCTGCGCCGCCATGAACCGGCAGTGATGCGGAAGTAGGCAGCGCCTGTGACGACTCCTGGATTCCGGCCCACGCACGTGGTCCCGCAGAACGGGATGCCCGCCTGGGAGGCCCCCGACCCGTCCCGGCCCACCGTGAACCTGGACCCGCTGCTGCCGGTGCAGCTGCTGGAGCGGCAGGGCGACTGGGGGCACGTGCTGTGCTTCAACGGCTGGTCGGCCTGGGTCGACGGCCGCCGCCTGGTCGCCGTACCGCAGGATCCGCCCGCCGCGGACGGGCCGCTCACCCGCAGCGCCGATCCGCGTCCGCTGCTGAGCCGGGCGCAGGAGGCCCTGGCGCGCTACCGCTCCGCGGTCGAGGACCTCGCGGCCGGTTCGGACCGGGAGTCCTTCCACGCCCGCACCCACGGCCTGCGGGTCGGCGTCGTCGTCGACGGCGAGTCCGTGTGGCTCTACGACGCCGCGCACGGGCACTGGGTGTACGCCGACGGCACCCGGGCGACGACGTACGCGACGGACGAGACCCCCCGCTCCGACCCGCAACCCCGCCCGGTCGAGCCCCCGGCCCCGGCACGCACCCCGACCAGGGTCGTCCCCGCGGAGGCCATCGAGGAGCCGCCCCGCTCCGAGCAACCGACCCCTCCGGCCGAGGCACCGCCCACCCGGGCCGCACCACCACGGGCAGCGTCCCGCGGGGCCCCGGAGCCGACACGGGTGGTGTCACCGGAGGGCGCCGAGCCCCCTCGGGCCGTGCGGCCCGAGTCCGCCGAGCCGACGCGGTTCGTGCCACCCGAGGCTCCCGATCCCACGCGGGTGGTGTCATCGGAGGCTCCTGATCCTGAGGGCTCGCGGGCCGTGTCTCGCGAGGCTCCGGAGCCCACGCGGCCGGTGCCGCCGGGAGATGCCGAGTCCCCTGGGGCCGTGCCGTCTGGGTCCGCCGAGCCGACGCGGGTGGTGACTTCGGAGGCGTCCCAGCCTGCGCCGGCCGTGCCTGGCGAGGCTCCCGATCCCACGCGGGTGGTGTCATCGGAGGCTCCTGATCCTGAGGGCTCGCGGGCCGTGTCTCGCGAGGCTCCGGAGCCCACGCGGCCGGTGCCGGCGGGGGATGCCGAGTCCCCTGGGGCCGTGCCGCCTGGGTCCGCCGAGCCGACGCGGGTGGTGACTTCGGAGGCGTCCCAGCCGGCGCCGTCCGTGCCTGGCGAGGCTCCTGCCCCCACGCGAGTGGTGTCACCGGAGGCTTCCGAGCCTCCTCGGGCTGCGTCCCGCGAGGCGCCCGAGCGGCCACGGGGCGCGTCTGCCGAGGCCGCTGAGCCCACCCGGATCGTGTCTCCTCAGACGCCGGAACCGACGCGAGGCGTGCCCCCTGAGGCGCCGCCCACACGGGTCGAGCCCCCCGAGGGGGACGGTGACGCGGCTTCGGACGAGGAGGCGGGTGGGGCGGCCGAGGCGGCGCCCACGCGGATCGTGGGTGCCGAGCCCACCCGGATCGTGTCGCCCGAGGGTGACGTCCGTTGAGCCGCGAGACGAGCCTGTTCTCGGGGCGGCCCTCCGAGCTCATCGGGCAGCAGATCGCCGGGTACCGGATCGAGCAGGAGATCGGGCGCGGCGGCATGGCCGTGGTCTACCGGGCCCGCGACCTGCGTCTGGAGCGCACCGTCGCGCTCAAGCTGCTAGCCCCGGAACTCGCCCGCAACGACACCTTCCGACGCCGCTTCACCCATGAGTCCCGGGCCGCCGCCGCGATCGACCACCCGCACATCGTGCCGGTCTTCGAGGCAGGCGAGACGGACGGAGTGCTGTACATCGCGATGCGGTTCGTCGCCGGCAGCGACCTGCGTCATCTCCTGGACCGGGAGGGCCCGTTGCCGCCCGCCACCGCCGTACGCGTCGCCGCCCAGGTCGCCTCCGCGCTCGACGCCGCCCATGACCACGGGCTGGTGCACCGGGACGTCAAACCCGGCAACATCCTGGTCTCACGGGGCACCGACAGCGACCACCCCGAGCACGTCTACCTCACCGACTTCGGCCTGACCAAGAAGTCGCTGTCGCTGACCGGCTTCACCACGGTCGGCCAGTTCGTCGGCACCCTCGACTACGTCGCCCCCGAACAGATCTCCGGCAAGCCGGTCGACGCCCGCTGCGACGTGTACGGCTTCGCCTGTGTCGTCTTCGAGACCCTCGCCGGCCACCCGCCCTTCCTCCGGGACGACGACATGGCCCTGCTGTGGGCCCACCAGTACGACGACGCGCCGCCGCTGACCGAGTCCCGGCCCGACCTCCCGACCCAGCTGGACCCGGTGTTCGCCAAGGCCCTCGCCAAGCGCCCCGACGACCGCTACCCCTCCTGCCTGACGTTCGTCGCAGCCCTGCGCGCCGCGACGACCGGTGTCGGACCCGGCGCCGGGCCCGCCCCCGCCCGGATGGGCCGGCCGCCGGGGGAGGAGGGGCCGAAGCCGCCCCCGCGCTGGGCCGAACCGGTCTTCGTGCAGCGGACGTAGCGCGGCGACCGCAGCGCAGTCGGCGTCACTCCGCCTGCTCGGCACGCACCTCGCCCCGCCGCCGCACGTGCCGCGCCAGCAGCGCCCCGGCGAACCCGGTCAGCAGCCCCCACGGGACGGCCAGGCCCACGGCTCCCCACAGCCGGGGTCTGAGGAACAGCTCCCCCGCGAGTCCGCCGCCCAGGTCGCCGATGCCGAGCACGGACAGACCGAAGTGCGCGGAGACGCGCCCGACCAGGCAGATCATGAACACCGTGAGCACGAGCGCCAAGGCCATGTGCAGGGCGTGCTCCCAGGCCCGCACCCGGGCCGGCGACCGGGCCGCCATCACGAACGCGGCGGCGAGCAGCAGCACCACGTCGATGATCAGCAGCCACCACACCCTGCCGTCGTACTCGGCGAGAGTCCGCAGGTTCAGCTCGGAGATGTCCGGGGTGCGCAGCACCTCGTCGAGCACATGCGGCATCGGCAGCCCGAACGGCCCCTCCACCCGGCCGTTCCAGGTGGCGCCGAGTCCGATCGTCAGCGCCAGCCACACCAGGTTGGGCATGCCGAGCAGGATCACGGCGAACGTCTCCGCCGCGTGCCCCCGTGTCGCCGCGACGACCACGGCGACGACCACGCCGATGACGACGTAGGCGAGCAGCAGCGCGACCATCGCGTAGGCGGCCGGCCGCACCGAGGCCTGGAAGCGCAGCAGCCGGGCCGGCAACGGGGCGCCGCGCGACACCAGCAGGGCCAGCACCAGCACACCGGCCAGCCACACCACGCCGACGAACACGGACAGCGGTACGTCGGTGGTGAAACCGACCTTCGGTGAGGCGCCGAACAGATCGCCCAGTTCGCCCAGGTCGTCGTTCCCGAGGGAGATGTCGAACGTGTGGCGGGCGGTGAGGGTCAGAGCGATCAGCGCGAGCAGCCACAGGGCGGCGATCCTGGCGGCCCAGCCGGCCAGCTCCGCCGTACCGGTGACCGCGCGGTGCCGCAGGGGCCGCAGGAAGCCCCAGGCGATCACCAGTGCCCCGGTGAGCGTGACGGACAGGGGGATGACGGTCAGGCCCGCCTGCGTGTCGGCGAGGTCGCCCGCGCTTCCGGAGAGCTTCACGGCGCCGCCGACGGCGGTGGCCACGGTCGCCGCGACGACCGGTGCGAACGCGCCGTCCGGGAGGTCCGCCGCCCCGGCCGCCCACAGGCCCAGCGCGGCCACCACCGCCATGGCGAGCAGCCCGCCGAGCACCGTGACGAGGGCCTGCGGCCAGCCGTGGCGGGCGACGGCCCGCTCGCCGGAGGTACGTGCCTGGCCTGAGGAGGTGCGTGAACTCACGCTGTCACGCTAAGCAGCACCCGCGCCGGACGCCCCTCGGGAGGTCCGTCCGCGTCGGCTTGCGAGCCGTACGGAACAGGAGCACACAATGAACCCATAGTGAGAAAAGCGCCATACACCGGGATTTGTCGCCCGGCTGTGCGCAGGCCGCAGAGAACCCACGTGGGAAGAAGAGCTCGTGAGCGTCGAACCGCCGTCGTCCGGCCGCCCCACAGGGCCCCCGTCGGGCCCGCTGTCCGGTCCCTCCCAGCCGCCGCCGGGAGGCGGGCCGCCCTCCGAGCCGCCGAGCGGGGGAGGGCAGCCGCCTGAGCCCCGCCGCCCCTGGTGGGGGTCGGTACCCCGCGTGGCCCTGATCGCCACCGCCGTCGTGGCCGCCGTGATCCTGGCCGTGGTGCTCACCCGGCCCGACGGCGGCACCGGCGCGTCCGACGGCGGTACCAGCACGTCGGAGGGGGAGGTCTTCCTCCAGCCCGCGGCCGACACCGGTCCGGACCCGTTCACCGAGTCCACGGCGAAGGAGAGCTCGGCCTCACCGGTCTCGCCCTCACCCACCGAGCTGGCCACGCAGAACGCCGTCCAGGGCGTCCAGGGCGGAGCGCCCGGCCTGTACGGCGGCACCCGCAACGTCGCCAGCTGTGACGTGGAGAAGCAGATCACGTACTTCCAGGGCGCTCCGGACAAGCAGCGGGCGTTCGCCTCCGTCGCCCGCGTCGACCCGCCCGACGTCCCCGCCTACCTGCGCTCGCTCACGCCCGTCGTGCTGCGCATCGACACGCGCGTCACCAACCACGGCTACAGCGATGGCCGCGCGACCAGCTACCAGGCCGTCCTCCAGGCCGGCACGGCCGTCCTCGTCGACGACCGCGGCGTGCCCCGGGTGCGCTGCGCGTGCGGCAACCCGCTGTCCGCGCCGGTCGCCCAGCAGAGCGCGCCGAAGACGACCGGGGACGAGTGGCCGGGGTTCAAGCAGTCGAACGTCGTCGCGGTCACGCCCGCCCCCAAGCCGGTCGACGCCTTCATCGTGTGCGAGCCCGACGGCGAGTGGTTCAAGCGGCACCCGGGTGACACGGGCAAGAAGGACCGCAAGACCGAGAAGCCCGACAAGCCCTCGCCGTCGGTGAGCGTCACCACGCCGACGTCGCCGGCCGACACGACCTCGTCGGAGCCCCCCACGAGCGAACCGCCCGGCCCGGACACGGGAACGTCGTCGGAGCCGCCCGCCTCGGACCCGGGGACGTCGTCGCAGCCGCCGCCCCCGCCTCCGCCCGGGGACGGCACCGGGGGCGACACGACGGACCAGCCGCCGGCCTCCTGACGGAGCCCGGCTCACCCGGGCCGGCTCAGCCGGCACGAACCACCAGGGCGTAGTCGCCGAGACCGAGCAGGCGGTCGGCCGGCAGGTCGCCGTGGGCGGTGCGGACCGCCTCGATGCGGCCGGCCTCGGGTTCGAACACGACGTCCTGGACCGTGCCGAGCCCGTCGCCCGTCTCGGTGAGGATCCTGACGCCCGGCAGCTCGTGGTGCGGCGGCACCTCGGACGGGGCGGCGGCCGAGCGGACGAGAACGGTGTCCGGGCCGATGGCGTGCAGGGCACCCCAGGCCAGCACGGACTCCTTGCGGGAGTGCCTGCGGCGCACCCGGACGTGGGTGACCACACCGGCCGGGGCGTCGACCGTGAGCGCTGTCAGGACGCCGATCTCCTCCGCGTCGGCCAGCGTCCGCACCGGCAGCCCCCGGGCCTGCGAGAACAGCATCATGACGGTGTGCCCTCAAGGACTCTCAGGTCCCTCAGGTCCCTCAGGTCCCTCAGGTCCCTCAGGTCCCTCAGGTCCCTCAGGTCCCTCGGGCCCCTCATGGCCCTCGTGGAAGGCGCCGACCCGGGCGGCGAAGGCCGGCAGGTCGTCGGCCGCGTAGCGGATGGCGTCCGCCGGGACCACCAGCGTCCGGCCGGACACCGTGAGCGTCTCGCCGCGCGGCACGTACACCCGGTGCCGGCGCCGCCCGGAGCCCTGCGTCAGCGCCTTGCCCGCGGCGATCCGGAAGCCCACGACCCGCCCGCTGGTGCCGCCCTCGACGACCACGTCGAGCACCATGCCCACCTCTGCGCCCTCGTCGGTCAGCATCTTCGCGTGCAGCACCCGGCCCTGCTGGGCCGCGCGGCGCGCCACCGCGACGGGTGTGTCCACCAGCGCGCCGGCGTCGACGATCATGACCGCGTCATGGCCGAGAGAGTGCACGGCCGTCCAGGGCAGGCTCTGCTTCAGCGGGCCCGACAGCAGTCCCCGGCCGCTGAGCGTGAAGCCGGTGACCCGCGCGGCGGCGGTGTCGAAGACGGTGTCCTTGACCTGCGCGACGGCATCGCCGCCCAGGGTGACCACCGGCAGGGTCGTCAGGCTCCGTGCCGCCCTCAGTTCGTTCATCGCGCGACCTCCGCACCGCACGGGCCCGTACCGCGATGACCGTCCCCGGCCGTCGTCCGCCGGCCCCGGTTCCTGCCGGGTGCCCCGTGGACAGGGGACAATGCCCAGGGCACCGGACGGGCCGAAAACCTGCCAGGACTGCGAAGCCCGGCTCGGGGTACGAGCACTGTGCAGAGCGTCCGGCCGGTCCGGCTTCCCGGAGAGAAACGAATGATCGACCACCTGGACGGGGCAGTGATACCGACTGGTTTCGACGTGCCCGTGGAACCGCTGACGCGGGCGGCACACTACAGCGGCGAGCAGGGCTGCATCGCCGAGGCGCGGTCCTTCGCCGCGCTCTTCCTCGACCAGCTCAGGACCGAGTGGTGCGCACGCATCGACGACCGGGCCGGCGGGGCGGTCCAGCTCGTCGTGAGCGAGCTGGTCACCAACGCGGACCGGCACAGCAACGGGCCGTACATCCTCGAGCTCGTCGGCACGGACACCGCGGTGACGGTGTCGGTCTACGACAGCAGCTCCGCACTGCCCCGTATCTTCCCCCGCAACCCCGAGCGCGTCGGGCGGCACGGACTGGAGATCGTCCATGCGCTCGCGGAGCAGGTCAGCGTGGAGCGGGTGCCGGTGGGCAAGCGGGTGCGCGCCGTGCTGCCGCTCGCCGGCGAAACCGATCACTGAGCCGTCCACACCGATCACCGAGCCGTCCACCGACGCCCCCGGAGCCGGCACGGAGGCGGGTGCCGTCCCACTCCCGCGTGTGGGGACGGCACCCGCTGGTGTGCCGGCCGCGTCAGGCGCAGCCAAGCTCGCCCAGCATGCCCTCGCGCAGTCGCGTGATGATCCGCTTGATCAGGCGGGAGACGTGCATCTGCGAGCAGCCCAGCCGCTCCCCGATCTCCGCCTGTGTGGCCTCCTCCACGAACCGCATGTGGAGGATCTGCCGGTCCCGCTCGCTGAGCTCCGCCATCAGCGGGGCGAGCGAGTGGAAGTCCTCGACGAGCCGCAGCCCGTCCTCCTCCACGCCGATGAAGTCGGCCAGGACCGCCTCGCCGCCCTCGGGGCCGTCGCCGGTGAGCGCGGCGTCCAGTGACGACGAGTTGTACCCGTTGGCGGCGATCTGCCCCTCGACGACCTCCTTCTCGGAGATGTTCATCAGGGTGGCCAGTTCGGAGATCGTGGGTTCGCGGTCCAGCCGGCTGGCGAGTTCCTCGCGGGCCTTGGCCAGCTCCACGCGCAGTTCCTGAAGGCGCCGCGGCACGTGCACCGCCCACGTCGTGTCCCGGAAGAACCGCTTGATCTCACCGACGATGTACGGCAGCGCGAAGGAGGTGAACTCCACCTCGCGCGACAGTTCGAACCGGTCGATGGCCTTGATCAGACCGATCATCCCGGTCTGGACGATGTCCTCCATGTCGTCGCCGCGGCCCCGGAACCGGCCGGCCGCGAACCGCACGAGCGACATGTTCATCTCGATCAGCGTGTTGCGCGCGTACTGGTACTCGTGGGTGCCCTCTTCGAGTTCCGTCAGGCGCTGGAAGAACTGTCGGGACAGCTCCCTGGCGTCCCGTGGAGCCACCGACCGCGGATCCACGACTCCCGGCAGTGCTCCGTCACCCGTGCCGGCCTCCGCGTTCTCTTCGACGACCTGTGCCTGCGACCGGATCACGGCGGTCTCCATTACCTCTCCCATGAACGTCACGGCGGACATCTGCCTAGGTCCCTCCGGGTTGCGGGTACCCGGTTCCGTGCCACACATGCGCGGCCGTTGCGCATCCGGGGACCGGGCATGACCGGACCCCGGCGCGCGGGGCAGTGGCGGACGGACGTACGCAGGGGCCACGGCCTCCCAACACCGCCCGGACAGCGGCCCGTTCGGCGATTCCACCCAGAGCGGAATGCCGTCCCCTTCCCTTGGCGACCACGCCTCCTAGGCTGGAGAAGTGAGCAACCACGTGCCGAACGAAGCCCGCGTCATCCCCCTGCGCCCGTCCGGCGCGCGCCCCCAGGCCGCCCGCCCGGTCACCGCTCCGCCACGCCATGGGCCGCCGCCTCCCGCCCCGAAGGAGCCCCTGTGGCGCGACCTGGTCGGTGACGTGCTGCGGCGTGAACGTCTCGCGCAGGAGCGCACGTTGAAGGACGTCGCCGACGCGGCACGGATCTCCATGCCGTACCTGTCGGAGGTGGAGCGGGGCCGCAAGGAGGCCTCCTCGGAGGTCCTCGCGGCCGCCGCCCACGCCCTCGGACTGGGCCTCGGTGACCTGTTGTCGAGGGCGCAGGGCGAACTGACCCGCGTCACCTCGCGGTACACGGGCGGCGGCCGCCGCGGGGCGTCCGTCTCGTCGCACGACGGACTGTGCATGGCCGCCTGAGCCCGGTGGGCCCGCCGGCGTCTCAGACCCGCACGAGACGCCGGCTGAGCACCTCGTCGGCCAGTCCGTAACTCACCGCCTCCTGCGCGGTGAACACCTTGTCGCGGTCCATGTCTGCCCGCAGGGTCGCCACGTCGTGGTGGGTGTGCCGGGACAGCACCTCCTCCACCTGGGAGCGGATCCGCACCATCTCCTTGGCCTGCAGCGCCAGGTCGGAGACCATGCCGCGCTGCCCGCCGGTCGCCGGCTGGCCGAGCAGCACGCGCGCGTGCTCCAGCACGAACCGCCGCCCGGGGTCCCCGCCGGCCAGCAGGACGGCCGCGGTGGAGGCAGCCTGCCCGACGCAGCACGTCGAGATCGGCGTCCGCACGTACGACATCGTGTCGTAGATGG
This sequence comes from Streptomyces sp. NPDC045955, assembly GCF_056430805.1. Classification (NCBI taxonomy): domain Bacteria; kingdom Bacillati; phylum Actinomycetota; class Actinomycetes; order Kitasatosporales; family Streptomycetaceae; genus Streptomyces; species Streptomyces sp. NPDC045955. The sequence goes on along the minus strand of NZ_JBWKKY010000018.1, from coordinate 70,768 downwards.
CCATCAGGGACGTGAACGAGCCGCCGGGGGAGTTGATGTAGACCGAGATCTCGCTCTCCGGCGCCGACGACTCCAGATGGAGGAGCTGCGCGATGACGACGTTGGCGACGCCGTCGTCGATCTCGGTGCCGAGGAAGATGATCCGCTCGTTCAGCAGCCGGCTGAAGACGTCGAAGGACCGCTCGCCCTGCGGGGTGCGCTCGATGACGTTCGGAATCGTGTAGCTCCCCATCACTGCAGCCCCATCCTGCGTCGCGTCGTGGCCGGGCGGACGTCGTCGAGGGATTCCACGACCCGGTCGACCATGCCGTACTCCCTGGCCTCCTCGGCCGTGAACCAGCGGTCCCGGTCGCCGTCCCGGGAGATCGTCTCCGGGCTCTGGCCGGTGTGCTCGGCGGTGATCCGCTCGATGGTCCGCTTGGTGAACTCCAGGTTCTCCGCCTGGATCTCGATGTCGGCGGTGGTGCCGCCGATGCCCGCCGACGGCTGGTGCATCATGATCCGCGCGTTCGGCAGGGCGTAGCGCTTGCCCGGCGCGCCGACGCTGAGCAGGAACTGGCCCATGCTGGCGGCGAAGCCCATCGCCAGCGTGGAGACGTCGTTCGGGATGAGCCGCATCGTGTCGTAGATGGCGAGTCCGGCGTGCACCGCCCCACCGGGGCTGTTGATGTACAGGCTGATGTCGGTGCGCGGGTCCTCGGCGGACAGGATCAGCAACTGGGCGCAGACCCGGTTCGCGGAGACCTCGTCCACCTGGGTGCCCAGCAGCACGATGCGCTGCGCGAGCAACTGGGCGGCCAGATGGTCGTCGAACCGGGTCGGAGGGGTGTCGCCCTCCTCCGCCCGCGGGGCGAGTGTCGTGAGTGGAGTCATCGGTTCTCCTCGTCGTGGCGAGTCGTGGCAGAAGGCCCGCGGACGTGCTGCGGACGTGCCGTCGACTCCACTCTTGACCTCGGGCGATGCCCGCAGACCGATTCTCTGCCGTCGGCAGATCCGCTCCCGGCAGAGCATGCCTTCGTACAGCCGGTGTTCGAACGGGGGCCGGGACGCCGCTCCGCCGAAATGCCGCCCGCCCGGCCGATGAGTTTCCCGGCGTGGACCGGTCGACACAGATGACGGCGATCCACGCTCCGGGAGGTACTCATGGCATCCGACGGTTTCACCACGTGTCTCTGGTTCGACGGCCAGGCCGAGGAGGCCGCACACTTCTACGTCTCGGTCTTCAAGAACTCCAGCATCGGAAAGACCGCCCGCTACCCCGAGGGAGCGCCCCAGCCCGCCGGCAGCGTGATGACCGTCGAGTTCACGGCCAACGGCCACAGGTTCCTCGCACTCAACGGCGGCCCCCAGTTCACGTTCACCGAGGCGGTCTCCTTCATGATCTTCTGCGAGGACCAGGAGGAGATCGACTATTACTGGACCAAGCTCACCGAGAACGGCGGCGAGCCCGGCCCGTGCGGCTGGCTCAAGGACCGGTTCGGGGTGTCCTGGCAGGTCGTCCCCGACCGGCTCGATGCCATGATCACCGACCCGGACCCGGCGAAGGCGGCCCGGGTGACCCAGGCGTTCATGGCGATGAGCAAGTTCGACATCGCGACCCTGGACAGGGCGTACGCCGGCGAGTGACGCGCCCCGGGCAGGGGCGGAAACTCCTTCCGCCCCTACCGGGACTCGGCCAGGATCTCCCCGATCACATGCCGCGAGTTCTCCGCGACCGGCGGGTTGGTGTCCCAGTAGTACGGCAGTGCGATGACCGCGATCGACAGGGCCCAGCCCCGGCCGCGCGCCCACTCGGCCTCGTCCGCGCCCACGGCCTCGCGGAAGACGCCGCGGACCTCGGCGGGCAGCAGACACCAGGCGCTGATGAGGTCGACGGCGGGGTCACCGACCCCTACCGTGCCGTAGTCGATCACGGCCGCCAGCCGTCCGTCCCTGACCAGCAGGTTCCCGGCCATCAGATCGCCGTGCGCCCAGACGGGCGGTCCGGCGTGCTCCGGGGCGCGCAGGGCCCGCTCCCACAGGTCCGTCACCGCCCCGGTGTCGATCCGCCCCGTCAGTTGCGCGAGCGCCTCCCGCATGAACCGGTCCCGGGTCGCCAGCGGCACACCCCGGTAGCCGACCGGGCCCTGCGCCGCGTCGATCCGGCGCAGGGCGGTGACGTACGCCCCCAGATCCTCGGCGAGCAGTCCTGGTTTCTCCAGCGTGCCGGGCACCGGATTGCGGCCGTCCAGCCAGCTGTACACCGCCCAGGGCCACGGGAAGCCGTCGCCGGGCTCGCCCCGACCGAGAGGCTCGGGCGCGGCAGCGGGCAGCCCGGAAGCCAGCCGGGGCAGCCAGCGCAGCTCGTGCGTGATGCCCTCGACGGCGCGGGGATGCCGGGGGAGCCGTACGACCTTGTCCGCGCCGAGGCGGAACATGGCGTTCTCCGTCCCGGAGGACTCCAGGCGCCGCAGGGGCAGCCCGGCCCACCGCGGGAACCGTCCCGCGACCAGCCGGCTGACGAGCGAGACGTCGATGTCCACTTCGTCCTCATGCATTCGCACCGCGCACATGGCGCCATTCGAGCGGTCAACTCGCCGACTGTCGAATGGTTTTCGTGATCTCCCGGGCGATGCGCAGGATGCCGGGGGAGCGGACCGGGCAGGGTTTCGGCGTGGACGTCGTGGGCGCCAGGCAGAAGTGCAGGTAGTCGTCGCCCCGGTGCAGGGCCGTCCGGTCGCGGGACGGCTGAGTGCAGTAGTCGGGATGGGCCCGCTCGTAGGCGGTGCACGGCAGGTACTGCGTCCAGGCGTAGCGGTCCGAGCCCGGACTCACCGCTTTCCCGGCGTCGGCGACGATGCCGCCCGTCGTGGCGGCCAGCCGCTCGTACAGCCCGTTCACCCGGCGCACCCGGTCGGGCGTGATCGGGTCCGGGCCCTGGAGCACCCACACGATCCTCGGCCGGTGGGAGCCGCCGGCCGTCGAGATCTGCTCGACGAGTTCGCGCGCGTCGGCCTCGTACCGCCGGAAGTACCGCTCCCGCGAACCGTCGTACGTGATCCCGTCCATGCACCAGGTGAAGTCCCAGGCGTTGCCCCAGAACTGCAGCACCACGAAGTCCGGACGCAGTGACCGCACCAGGGCGGCCGCCTTGGCCCGGGCCGGGACGAGGGACCGCTCGGCCGTGCCCTCCAGATAGTCGCACAGCGTGGTGCCCGAGTAGGGGGCGCTCGTGTACTTCGCGCGCAGGTCCCGGCGCAGCTCCTGGCCGAGGACCTTGTGGTTCTCCGTGGCGAGCGAGTCGCCGAGGTACAGCACGGTGGGCGCCTTCACCGGGGCCCGGACGCCGGGTGAGGCCGGGGCACGCTGGTGCCTGGTCGCGGACACCGCCGGAGCGGACGGCGGGGGAGTCCCGGGCCCGGACGACGGATCACCGCACGCACCGAGCAGCAACGCCGCCACCAGCACACCCACGATCCACGGTCTGCGCATACGGCAACTCCCGCCCCGGGCCGGTGAAACGGCTCACCAGGCAAGCACAGCCGGGCCCCGGGGGGAAGACACGCGTCGGCCATGGAACGCGGTCCGCGGGGGCTTCATGACAAGTCGTTCACCACAACCGCCGCCCCGTCGAACCGCCCGGCCTTGAGATCCGAGAGCGCCGCCACGGCCCGCGACAGCGGGTACGGATGGGTGGTCGCGCGCACGCCGTACCTCGCCGCGAGGGTCAGGAACTCGCGGCCGTCCTCACGCGTGTTGGAGGTGACGCTGCGCACCTGCTTCTCGTAGAAGAGCTCGGTCTCGTAGTGCAGCGGAGGCGTGTCGCTGAGGTGGATGCCGGCGACGGCCAGGACGCCGCCGCGGTCCAGGGCGCGAAGGGCGACCGGGACCAACTCGCCGGCAGGGGCGAAGAGGATCGCGCTGTCCAGCGGCTCCGGGGGCCGCGCGTACGCGTCCTGCGCGGAGGCCGCGCCCAGCTCCAGCGCCAGCCGCCGGGCGCCCGCACCGCGCGTCATGACGTGCACGGTGGCGCCCTCGGCGAGCGCCACCTGCGCGCACAGGTGGGCGCTGCCCCCGAAGCCGTACAGGCCGAGCCGTCCCCCGGGCGGCAGCCCGGCCCGCCGCAGCGCCCGGTGGCCGATGATGCCCGCGCACAGCAGGGGAGCCAGGGCCACGTCCGGCACGCCGTCCGGCAGCCGGTAGGCGAACGCCGCCGGCACCGTCGTGTACTGCGCGTAGCCGCCGTCGGCGTGCCAGCCCGTGTACGCGGAGCGGGGGCACAGGTTCTCCGCGCCGCGCGCGCAGTACGCGCAGTCGCCGTCGGTGCGGCGCAGCCAGGCCACACCGACCCGATCGCCCGGCGCGAAGCCGCGCACCGCCGCGCCCGCCCCGGCCACCACCCCGACGACCTCGTGACCGGGCGTGACGCCCACCCGGCGCACGGGCAGGTCGCCCTCCACGACGTGCAGGTCGGTGCGGCACACCCCGCAGGCGCGCACCCGTACCAGCAGCTCGTCGTCCGCGGGCACCGGAACCGGCTTCTCGACCAGCCGCAGTGCCCCGTCCTCGACCGGGCCCGGCCGTACCACCGACCACGCGAGCATCGTCCCGTCCGTCATGCCGCCGCTCCCCGTCCTGCCGAAGGTCCACGCCCAGTCTGTGACGGAACCGCCCGTTCGGCGCGCGGGTCGGTGCACGGGTGACTAGCGTGAGGAAACGGACTATCCACCCATTGGGAAGGGTCGCAGCCATGGCCGTGCAACCTGAAGGAACCCCGTGCTGGGCCGACGCGATGTTCAGCGACCTCGAAGGGGCCAAGAGCTTCTACGGAGACGTCCTCGGCTGGACCTTCGCCGAGGCGTCGGCGGAGTTCGGCAACTACACCGAGGCCTACGCGAACGGCAAGGCGGTCGCCGCCGTCGTTGCGCCCATGCCCGGCCAGGAGGGCCTGTCGCAGTGGTGCCTGTACTTCGCGGCCCGGGACGCCGCCGCCACCGCCGCCCGGATCCGTGACCACGGCGGCGAGGTGCTGATGGAGCCGATGCAGGTCGGCGACTTCGGCACGATGTGCCTGGCCCGCGACCCCGGCGGTGTCGTCTTCGGCGTCTGGCAGGCGGGCACGCACGAGGGCTTCGCCACGATGGCCGAGCCGGGTGCCTACACCTGGGCGGAGGTCTTCACCCGCGAGCCCGAGAAGTCCGACGCGTTCTTCCCCGCCGTCTTCTCCTACAAGCAGAAGGACATGGAGGACGGGGGGATGGACTTCCGGGTCTACGACCTGGGCGACCGCAGCGTGCTGGGCCGGATGAAGATGACGGACGACTTCCCGCCCGAGGTGCAGCCCTACATCAACGTCTACTTCGCCGTCGAGGACTGCGACGACGCCGTGGCGAAGGCCACCAAGCTGGGCGGCGTCCTGCGGTTCGGGCCCATGGACACCCCGTTCGGCCGGTTCGCCGCCCTCAGCGATCCGCAGGGCGCCAAATTCTCGGTCATCGACATCAGCAGGACCGAGGGCGACCTGCCGAAGATGACCGACGTGAGCTGAGACCTCCGGCCGGACAGTCCGTGCGGCCATGGCATGATCGAGCCCATGCCTGAACGTGTTGTGGCCGCGTGTGACGGGGCTTCGAAGGGAAATCCCGGGCCCGCGGGCTGGGCCTGGGTCGTCGCCGACGCTTCCGAGAGCCCGGTGCGCTGGGAGGCCGGGCCGCTCGGCAGGGCCACCAACAACGTCGCGGAACTCACCGCGCTGGAGCGCCTGCTGGCGGCGACCGACCCGGACGTGCCGCTCGAGATCCGGATGGACTCGCAGTACGCGATGAAGGCCGTCACCACCTGGCTGCCCGGCTGGAAGCGCAACGGCTGGAAGACGTCCGGCGGAAAGCCGGTCGCCAACCAGGACCTCGTCGTGCGCATCGACGAGCTTCTGGACGGCCGCTCGGTCGAGTTCCGCTACGTGCCGGCCCACCAGGTCGACGGCGACCGGCTCAACGACTTCGCCGACCGCGCCGCCAGCCAGGCCGCCACCGTCCAGGAGCCCGCGGGCAGCGGCCTCGGCTCCCCCGAGCCGCCGCCCGCCCCGGACACCCCGGCCAAGGCTCCGCGGTCCCGCTCGCGAGGCGGCGCGGCGCGCACGGGCAAGGCGTCCGCCGCGAAGGGCTCCTCGCGCACGATCAAGGCGAAGTTCCCCGGCCGCTGCCAGTGCGGCCGTTCCTACGCGGCCGGCGAGTCCATCGCCAAGAACGACAGCGGCTGGGGCCACCCGGAGTGCCGCGCGGGAGCGACCGTCTGATCACGCGTCGAACGTGTAGTGCGCCGTGTGGTCCAGCAGATCCGCCGGGCTCGTGTCGTGCCACGGCCGCATCGTCTCGCGCAGGTCGATCACGTTCGGCGTGCCCGCGGCCGGCAGATAGCCGGAGCCGGGGTGCCGCCGCTGCCACTCGGCCCACAGCTTGTCGATGTACGCGTGGTGCAGCCAGAACACCGGATCGTTGGGGGAGACCCCGGTGGCCATCTGCCCGCCGACCCAGACGTGGACCCGGTTGTGCAGATTGACGCCCCGCCACCCTTCGAGGTGATTGCGGAAACCGTCCGAGGCGCTGTTCCAGGGCGCCATGTCGTACGTGGGTATGGACAGTACCGACTCGACCTCGGCCGGCGTCGGCAACTGGCGTCCCCCGGCGCCGAGGGAGCGCCGCAGGAACGTCCGGCCGTCGACCCGCACGTTGATCGGCCAGTTCCCCGACGACGCGGAGAACGGCCCGTCCGTCACCCGGCCGTCCCGCTCGCGCCCGGTGCCGCCGAGGAAGTCGGGTGCCCAGAGCGAGGCGCGCGGCGAGCGGTCGACGCTCCAGTCCCAGTACGGCAGGGCCACCGACGCGTCCACCGACTGCAGCGCCTGCTCGAACTCCAGGAGGAATCGCCGGTGCCAGGGCAGGAAGGACGGTGAGCGGTGCCCCGTCCGCTCGCCGTCGTCGGTGTCGGAGACGATGAACGCGTTGTGCGTCGTGACGAACTCGTCGTAGCGGCCGCTGCGCTTCAACTCCAGGAGCGCGGCGACAAAACGCCGCTTCTCGTCGGCGGTCAGGGCGGACTGGTTCTTGCGGACGGTCATGTGCGGGTGCTCCAGATGCCTTGCGGGCGGGTCAGTTGGCGGGGAAGGGCAGCAGCGGCGCACCCTGGAGCTCGTCCACCGCGGCCCGGGCGGCGGCGCGCGGGGTGGGCACCGGGTCGTAGTGGCTGACGACGCTGATCCAGGAGCCGTCGGCGTTGCGCATCACGTGCAGTTCCACGCCGTCGATGAACACCGCGTATCCCGCGCCGTGCTGGTGGTGACCGGTTCCGGCGGCCGGCCGGCCCTGTATCCGGCGGCCCTTGTAGACCTCGTCGAAGGTCTCGTGGGAGTCGTGGTGCCCCGCGGCCGCGGCCGGGGTGCTCGCCGGCCCCGTCCACGTCACCGTGGTCGTGGCGACGACGGCCGCGGCGGTGAGCGCGCGGCGACGGCTGAGTTCCGGCATACGGACCTCCTGGGGTTCGTTCGGGTGATGACCCCGCATACCTATCGGCCCGTCCGGTACCGGGAGAAATCCAGGCGAGCCGGTTGGCTGCGATTCGGGCAATTCCCCTTATGTCGTGCAAGGTTGAATCAAGATGATCTTGCTGCGGGAGGCACCCGGGCGGGCGCGGAAGGGGAAGTTCCGCCCAAGAGGCGCGTTGTGACGGATGTTTCTCCCGGTGTGGCCGGTTGCCCGTGGTGCGCGTCACGCGGGGAAACTGACGCGATTCGGCGGTCGGGACGATGATGCTTGCCTTGCTGCTCTACGTCCCCTGCCTGTGACTCTCGGTAATAGTGAAGCGGCAGGGCCCCGAGTCGGCACGTGCCCCCGACCGCGACTCCGTCCGCCGGAGTGACGGCGACGCCGACCTGGTCGCGGCGTACCTCAGCCCTGGCGCCCCCGCACGCCTCACGCCGTAGCGCCCCGCGCACCTCACCCCGTGGAGCCCTGCCCGAACAGCCGGTCCAGGAAGGCGTTGCCGTACACGCGGTGCGGGTCCAGCCGGTCCAGCACCGCGTCCGCCTCCACCCACTCGGCCGTGCCGACCGCGGCCGGCACCACCGTGCCCAGCACCTCCTCGTCGCTCCACACGCCGTCGTCCGTGTACGCCCACCCCTTGGACCACTCCATCCGGGTCAGCGCGGACCCGCCGTCGTACGCGCGTATCAGGAACCGCTCGATCTCGCGCAGGAACGCCTCCGCGTCCGGCGTGCCCGGCAGCGTGAGGATGTCCAGCCACACGGCCGTGTCCCACTCGGGCCGGTCCTCGCGCGGCCGGAGCGCGGACAGCAGCGGCTGCCGGGCCCCGGCCACCCCGCAGTCGCCGGGGTCGTCCAGTCCGGTCACCCGGATCTCCACCGACCCGTTGACCGGGAAGCTGCCCCGGGCCGCGTACGCCGTCAGCCGCTCCCGGTAGAAGGTGGCGAACTCGGACACGACCCGCTGCACCTGGTCCCTGGACGTGAGTACGGCGTAGCCGTTCGCCTGGACCCGCAGCGTGGTCGGCTTCAGGTACAGCAGGGTGTTCTTGGACGGTCCCCAGATGTCGCCGGAGAGGGTCGCCACCAGTCCGAGCGCGGCCGCGTCGTACTGCGCGGTGCCGAGCAGCGGCGCCAGGTACCAGGCCGCCTCCGAGGTCATCCGGCCGACCAGCTCCGCCACCGGGGCCGGGACGTTGTCGGAGAACGGGTAGTTGTACGGCCGCGTCACGTGCCGTGAGGTCAGCGGCCGGGTGGGGGAGACGCTCCACACCTTCAGCCAGGGGTGCTCGGTGAAGGCGAACCAGATCGCCTCCACCCGGCCCGCATCCTCCAGGAAGCCCGCGAACGTGCGGCGCCCGTCCCCGGAGCCGGGCGCGGCGAACAACTCGCCGGCCGGGATGTCCGTACGGCTCACGCAGCGCAGGTCGGTGTTGGCGCCCACCCGCAGCACCACCTCGGTCACCAGGGACCGCCCGAGATGGGTCAGCAGCGCGGCGCAGTCCGCCTCGTCACGGTGGAAGGTGCGCAGCGCGTAGGCGCCGGTCCGGGAGTCCCACACCACGGCCGTCAGGGACACGATCAGATTGCTCAGCGAGCCGTACGTGTGCCCGGGCGGACGCTGCTCGCCCCGGGCGGGAACGGCGGTGCCGTGCGCGTCGATCGCCAGGGCACCGCCCAGGGTGAGAACCCCGGGAGCGGGCGTCGCCGTGACCCCGAGGCCGTGCTCCTCCAGGAAGGTGAGCAGGGCCTCCATGGTCACGCCGGTGCCCGCGCGTACGGCGGTCGGCGAGTCCAGGGCGAGGCCGGTCAGGTGGGGCGCGGTGTCGACCAGGAGGACGGGCGCACCGGACGGGGTCCCCTCCGTCACCGTCAGAGGCGACCAGCCGTGCGAGGCACCCCGGGCGCGCACCCGCCACCCGTGCCGCCAGGCCCAGTTGACGACGTCGACCACCTGGCCGGGGCTCCCCGGCGCGCAGGCCCACAGGCCGTCGGCGGTGATCTCGCCGACCCAGTTCCGGTACGCCGAGCGGTACAGCGCGACGTCCGCCGGAAAGTCCGGCACCTCCGCCGCGGCGACGGCCGGATCCGCCGGCAGGCCCGGCACGGCGGCCAGCGCCGCCGCGGTGAGGAGGAAGCTCCGGCGCGACCAACGCGCCTCGTCCGGCGGAAAGTTGTTCACTGCACCAGTTGTCACGTCGAGTCACGCTAGGGGCCCGTTGACACGTGACATATCCCTGTCGACTCTATTCACTCGTGTGAGTGAATTGGGCGGGGTCGGGGTCCGGAGCCGGATGTTCCGCGCGCGGCCGTGACGGATGACAGACTGACGCCATGGACGAGCGCACATTCGACAGGTCGGGTCAGCACGCCTCCGTCGTCGGTCTCGGGACGTGGCAGCTGGGGGCCGACTGGGGAGACGTCGACGACAAGGAAGCCCTCGCGGTGCTGGAGGCGGCGGCCGAGGCCGGGGTGACCTTCTTCGACACCGCCGACGTGTACGGCGACGGCCGCAGCGAGCAGACCATCGCCGCGTTCCTGAGCGGCAGGCCGGACCTGCACGTGATGGTCGCCACCAAGATGGGCCGCCGGGTCGACCAGATCCCCGAGAACTACGTGCTCGACAACTTCCGCGTCTGGAACGACCGGTCCCGCCGCAATCTCGGCGTCGACCGTGTCGACCTGGTGCAGCTGCACTGCCCGCCGACGCCCGTCCACTCCACGGACGAGGTGTACGACGCCCTCGACACCCTGGTCGAGGAGGAGCGCATCGCCGCCTACGGCGTCAGCGTCGAGACCTGTGCGGAGGCACTGACCGCGATCGCCCGGCCGAACGTGGCGAGCGTGCAGATCATCCTCAACCCGTTCCGCATGAAGCCCCTGCGCGAGGTGCTCCCGGCCGCCCGCGAGGCGGGCGTCGGCATCATCGCCCGCGTCCCGCTGGCCTCCGGCCTGCTGTCGGGCAAGTACACCCGGGACACGGTCTTCCCGGAGAACGACCACCGCACCTACAACCGGCACGGCGAGTCCTTCGACGTGGGCGAGACCTTCTCCGGCGTCGACTACGCCACCGGCGTCGAGTCCGCCGCCGAGTTCGCCGCGCTCGCCCCCGAGGGGTACACCCCGGCCCAGCTGGCCCTGCGCTGGATCATCGACCAGCCCGGCGTCACCACCGTGATCCCCGGCGCCCGCTCACCCGAGCAGGCCCGCGCCAACGCGGCCGCCGCCCGCCTGCCGGAACTGCCCGGCGAGACGCTGACGGCGATCCGCGACCTCTACGACCGGCGGATCAAGGACCAGGTGGAATCCCGCTGGTGAGGCGCCCCCCTCAGGGCACCAGGAGCAGTTGCCTCTCCTGCTCCTGGTCGCCGGAGGCGGCGCCGTCGTCCCGGGCCGTGAAGGCCCGGGTGAGAGTGTCGCTCGCCCGCCGCACCGCCTCCGGGGCGCCCTGCACGGTGACGGTCACGGGGGCGGACAGGCGCGCGGCCCCCGCCCCGGCATCACCGGCGGGACTCGCGTCCCTGCCGCCGTCGAAGGTCGCCATGTGCACGGTCGCCTTCTCGTCGGCGGGCAGCTCGTCCGGCGCCCCGAACGTGCCTTGCAGGGCCCGGACGACCGCTCGTGCGTCGTCGGCGCCCCCGCCGCTGAGCGTGACGGTGAGCTGCGTACCGGACATGCGTCCACGACCTCCTCGGGCTGTGCGTCAGTCGCCGTCCGTGTAACCGTCCGCTGATCGCTCAAACCGCCGTGCGGGCCGGGACGACGGCCGCTTACGGGGAACCCGCTTGAGACAAGCACCCACGTCTCACACCGGGGAGTCACAGTGGCGGACACGTCAGACGGCGCGCCCAGGCGCCGGGGGCGCAACGAGACGGAGGAGGAGAGAGCGGACCGGATGTGGCAGGAGCTCATCCAGGAGGTCCGCGTGGCCCAGATGGGCGTGCAGATCCTGTTCGGCTTTCTGCTCACCGTCGTGTTCACCGACAAGTACGACGACCTGACCGACACGGACCAGCTGATCTACCTCGTGACGGTCGTCCTCGGCGCCTGCGCGACCGGGGCGCTCATCGGGCCGGTCTCCCTCCACCGTCTCGTCTCCGGGCGGCGCGTCAAGCCCCAGGCGGTGCGGCTGGCCTCCCGGCTGACCCTGCTGGGTCTCGTGCTGCTGCTCGCGACGACGACCGCCTCACTGCTGCTGATCCTGCGCGTGGCGACGCACGACGGCTTCGTGCCCTACCTCGTCGCAGGCGTGGTCGGCTGGTACCTGCTGTGCTGGTTCGCCCTGCCTCTGTGGACCAGGCGCCGCCACACGTCGAAGTGACGAACCTCCGGCGGCGTCCGCCCGACGGCGGGCGCCGCCGCAGGTTCGTCTGCGGGAAACGCCCCGGATCAGCCCCCCGCGATGACGTCGGCCAGGAAGTCGTCGACGCGGACCTCCTCGCGGCCCGGCGGGACCATCTCGTGGGTCTCCCGCAGGAACGCCGCGAACGCCGGGGCCCACGCGAACACCACCGCGTGGTGCCGGCCGCCGTCGGGGCGGGCGTCTCCGAGGAACTCCAGGCGCAGCTCCTGCCACATGCCGTGCGACTCGGGGCGCATCCGCACGTCCCCCACCCCGACCGGGCGCCGCAGCCCCTCGGCGAGCATCTCGCGGTCGAGCTGCCAGCGGGCGAGGACACGACCGTCGTGGCTGAAGACGACGGTGACGGCGAACGGGTCCGCGGCGTCGTAGCTCAGGTGGGCGAGCACGGAGAAACGGTCCGCGGCACCCGCCTGGAGCTGCACCACCAGCGTCTTGTGCACGAAGGAGTTCACGAGAGGGCCTCCGGGAAGAACCAACCGACGTAGAGCCCTCTAGTACCCCCCACACGCACAAGATGCTCAGCCCTCCGGGTGATTCCCGCGGGCACCGCGCAGCGACTCGATGCACACGGCCACGGCCCGCTGGAGCTCCTCCAGGCGCTCGACCATGTCGTCCTCGTAGAACTCCCCGGCGTCGTCGAAGGTCAGCTCCTCGAACACCTTGGTCGCCTTCTGCAGGCTGCTGTAGAACTTCGTGCGCCGCTCCCGCACCCGCAGTCCCGGGTCCGTCTCGACGGTCTCGACGACGAGGGACTTCATGGTGTCGTACGCCTCGGCGGCCCACTCGCCGGCGTCCTCGCCCTCGTCCAGCTCGTCGATGAGCGACAGGTGCCGCTCGGCCTCCTGACGGAGATCGGCCGGCGCGTCCACGGTCTGCCCAGCGGGTGTCTTGATCTGCCCCGACTCGGCGATCTGACGCACGTATCCGATCCGGTCGGCCGCCCTGCTCTCGCCGGCGACGGCCTTCTTCAGCTCGTCGGTGCGCACGACGTCACGGGCCAGCTCCGACTGCAGTTCGGGGTCCTCCCGGACCCGGTCCAGCAGGGCCTGGCGGGCCGCGCGGGCGGTGGCGGGGTCGGCGAGGATCGCGGCGCGCAGAGCGGTGGGGTTCTCCGCGACCTCCAGCGCCTTCGTGGGCCGGATGCCCTCGGCTTCGGCGGCCTCGGCGATGGCGGTGCCGCGCTCGGAGGTGGCGCCGGAACGGGAGACGTAGTAGCTCAGCCACACGTCGGCGTCCGGCAGTTCCACCTCCTGACCCGGCGTCAGCGCCTCGAAGTGCGGGACCAGCCCGTCGTCGGCCGCCCGGTCCCACGCCTTGTAGTAGCGCATGACCCGCTCCGGGGAGCACCCGGCGAGCTTCGCGAACTCCTTCGCCGACACCTTCGGCGTCTCGTCCGGGCCCTGCCCGCCGGGCCGCACGCTGCGCGCCACCTTCAGCCCGAAGGCCCACCCTCCGGTCCGGGCGTACGCCCCGAACTCCCGCGCGTCCTGCGCGATCGGCTCGCAGACGGGCGCCGGGGAGGTTTCGGGCGGGGTGATCGCAAGGGTCACGGACGACTCTCCTGAATAGGCTGGCCGGTTGAGTACGTGCAGGTCGGCAGCCTATATGTGCCCGCGGCCCGGGCGGGTCGGCCCGGAAGGGGGCCTCAGCCGAACGCGTCGCGCAGGGCCGGGAGCAGGGTCTTCTCCGACCAGTCCAGATACGCCGGCTGCGACTCGCCGCCGATCTGGACCAGGGCGATCTCGGTGAAACCGGCCTCGGCGTACGGGCGCACGGCCTCGACGAACGCGTCCGGGTCGTCACCGCACGGGATCGAGTCGGCGACGTCGTCGGGCGTGACGAACTGGGTCGCCGCCTCGAAGGAATCCGGGTGCGGCAGCTCCGAGTTGACCTTCCAGCCACTTCCGAACCAGCGGAACTGGGAGTGTGCCCGCTTGATCGCCGTGTCCCGGTCGGGGTCGTAGCAGACCGGCAGCTGGCCCACGCGGGGCTTGCCCTCGCCGCCGTGCCGGTCGAACGCCTCCAGCAGCCCCGCCTTGGGCTCCGTGGCGATCACCAGATCAGCCAGCCGGCCCGCGAGTTCGCACGACTGCTCCCCGGAGACGGCGATGCCGATGGGCGGCGCCTCGTCCGGCAGGTCCCACAGCCGGGCCGACTCCACGTCGAAGTGCGTGCCGCGATGGTTGACGTGACCGCCCTTGAAGAGGGCGCGGATGATCTCCACGGCCTCCTCGAACATCTCGTGCCGTACGTCGACGGACGGCCAGCCGCCGCCCACCACGTGCTCGTTGAGGTTCTCGCCGGAGCCGAGCCCCAGCCGGAATCGGCCCTCGGACAGCAACTGGACCGTCGCCGCCTTCTGCGCCACCACCGCCGGGTGGTAGCGGAACGTCGGGCACGTCACGTACGTCATCAGCGGGATACGTGACGTGGCCTGGGCGGCCGCGCCGAGCACCGCCCACGCGTAGGGCGAGTGACCCTGCGAGCGCAGCCACGGGAAGTAGTGGTCGGAGGTCACCGAGAAGTCGAAGCCCGCCTCCTCGGCACGCACCACGTGGTCGACGAGCTCTCGGGGACCGGCCTGCTCGGTCATCATCGTGTATCCGATTTGCACCATAACCGCCGGGTCCCCTGACAACCGGCGTGAAAACTGCTCGATCAAGGTCCGCCGGCGGGGCAGGATGCCCCCATGAGCGCCTCCTCTCTGCCTGCGGACAGCCCCGCCGCCCAGGGCGTCGACGCGTCCGGTGTCCACGCCTTCCTCGACGCCCTCGAAGCGGACCCGGAGCTCGAGCCGCACAGCCTGATGATCATGCGGCACGGCCGGCTGGTCGCCTCCGGCTGGTGGGCGCCGTACACCCCCGACCGCCCCCACCTGCTGTACTCCCTCAGCAAGAGTTTCACCGGGACCGCCGCCGCCCTGGCCGAGGCCGAGGGGCTGCTGGACTTCGACGCGCCGGTGATCTCCTACTTCCCGGAGCTGGACGCCGATATCACCGACCCGCGCAGCCGGGCCATGCTCGTCCGGCATGTTGCGTCCATGTCGAGCGGCCACGAGCGGGAGACCGTCGACGAGGTCTTCAGACTGGACAGGGAGGAGCCCGTGCGCGGGTTCCTGCTGCTGCCGCCGGACCGCGACCCCGGCACCGTCTTCGCCTACAACCAGCCCACCACCTACACCCTCGCCGCGATCGTCCAGCGGGTGACCGGGCAGTCGCTCACCGCCTATCTGCGCCCCCGGCTGCTCGATCCGCTCGGCATCGGCGAGGTGTTCTGGCAGCGGGGCCGGACCGGCCGCGAGATCGGCTTCAGCGGTCTGCACGCCACCACCGACGCCATCGCCCGGCTCGGCGAGCTGTACCTGCGCGACGGGGTCTGGCAGGGCAAGCGGCTGCTGCCCGAAGGATGGGTGGCCCGGGCCACGCGCCCGCACATAGCCACCGCCGGAGCCATGGGGGACGAGGAGCGGCAGGACTGGGACCTGGGTTACGGATACCAGTTCTGGATCTCCCGGCACGGCTACCGTGGTGACGGCGCGTACGGCCAGTTCTGCCTCGTGCTGCCCGAGCAGGACGCGGTGATCGCCATGACCGCGGCGACCGAACGGATGCAGGACGTCCTGAACCTGGTCTGGCGGCACCTGCTGCCCGCCTTCGGCCCCGAGCCGCTGCCCGGCCGCGTGAGCGCCGACGAGGCCCTGCGGGAGCGCCTGGCCGGGCTCGCGCTGCCGCCCGCCCCGGGCAGGCCGGCACCGCCGGAACGGGCGGAGACCTGGGCGGCCGCGGGGTTCTCGTCCTCTTCCGAGAAGGACGGTCCCGCCCTGTCGGCCGGGCTCGTACCGGACGCGGACGGCTGGACGCTCCGGCTCACCGAGGGCGAGAACCGGCTGGACCTGCGGATCGGAGGGGAGAGCTGGACGGTGGCGGAGGAGCCGCTCCCGACCGCGGTGAGCGGCGGCTGGACGGACGCGGGCACACTGACCGTGGAGGCCGCGTTCCTGGAGACCCCGCACCGCCTGGCGTTGACCTGCACCCTCGCGGACCGCACGCTCACCGCGCGCTGGCGCACCGAGCCGCTCCGCCCCGGCCCGCTCACCTCCCTGCGCGCCCCGCGCGGCTCAGTCTGAGCCCGGCCGGAACGTCTTCAGGAAGGTCCGCAGCGCCTGCTGGTTCGCCTCGTCCTCCCACTCGGCGTCCGGGGTCGTCCAGCGCAGCGAGAAGCTGCGGCCCTCGCCCAGCAGGAAGCCCCGGCCGAAGGTGTGCACCCGCGTGCCGCCGACATCCGCCGTCCACTCCATGTCGGCGGCCGCGCGTCCCTGGTACGTCGTGGCGCGGATCTCGCCGATGCGCCGGTAGTCGCCGGACCGCTCCAGGTTGGGTTCGACTTCGTCCCGCCACACGGCCACGGGGTCCGGGCCCACGCGTTCGCTGTAGGTGACGGCCAGCGTGCGGTCGTCACCGTCGGCACCGAAGATCACTCGGTACCGCAGATCGCCCTGACGATCGGTGTCCAGCGGCTCCCAGCCCGCGGGGAGCGCGACGGAGAAGCCCTCCGGCGCGCGGTAGGTGTGGAAACCGGGCGGCAGGGCCGTGGCGGGGGCGGACGGCGTCGGCGTAGGAGTGGGTGTGGGCGTGGGGTCGGGGGACGACGCAGAGGGCGTGGGGGAGGGGGAGCCGGTCCGGCCGGGGGGCCCGGACGGTTCGCGGACGCTGCCGCCGGTGCCCTCGCCCGGCGGGGCGGCGGAGGCCGGTGGCCGGGCCGGGGACTCCGCCGCGTCACTGCCCGTGTCGCTGCCGGGCAGGCCCTGGGTCGCGGCGAGCACGGCGACCGCGACGGTGATCACGGCCAGGGTGGTCCCGGCCACCAGGGTCCGTCTGCTCCAGGCCGGGCCTCCCGGCCGCATCGCGGCGTACGCGCCGCGCAGCCGCGGCACGGGTACCGACCCCATGGCCGCCTCCGGGTCCTCGCTGAGCGCACGGGTCAGCGCCTCCCGGACCACCGGGCGGGTCAGCCGCTCCCGCGCGTCCTTGCGGAGCAGCCCCTGCACGACCTGCGTGAGCGGCCCGGCCCGCACCGGCGTGCGCAGCGGCAGCCGGTCCACGCCCTTCAGGGTGTTCTCCGGCCGGCCCCGGTCCCGGAAGGGCGGGCGGCCCTCGACCATCGTGTAGAGGATCGCGCCGAGCGCCCACAGATCGGCCGCGGGCCCGATGTGCTGGTCGCGGGCCTGTTCCGGGGAAGCGAACGCGGGTGCCGTGAGCCGGGGCGCGAGGGTCGCGCCGACCAGGCCGTAGCCGGTGACGACGACCGACTGGTCCTCGCGTACGAACACCTGGCCGGGACTGAGCTCGCCGTGTGTGACGCCCTCGGCGTGCGCGGCGTCCAGCACGTCGAGCAGCTCCAGGCCGATACGGGCGGCCCGCACGTAGTTGAACGTGCCCTGCTCCGACAGGAGTTCGCCGAGCGGGCTGCCGTCGATCCACTCGGTGACGGTCCACAGGGTGCCGGCCTCCTCGACGGCTTCGACCACCGTGGCGATCCGGCCGGGGCACAGCAGCGCCATGCGTTCGGACGTGCGCAGCAGGCGGCCGGCGGCCCGGCGTTCGGTCTCGTAGGCGTCGTCCGGAAGCCCGATCTGCGTGACGAGACACGGACGGGATACCTCACCGGCACCGAGGTCCTCGGCGTACCAGCAGATGCGGTTGGTCTCGCGCTGGATGATCTCGAGCAGCCGGTACCGGCCACCGACCAACTGGTGTGTGGAGACGTGCGCCCTGCCCATGGCCATCCCTCGCTGGAAACCTGGCTCTCACCTTTTCCAGAAGTACGGGGGATGAGCCGTGCCGCGTTCAACTGGATCGCAACTCCGCGTTCTTTCTTGTCTTTTATTCAAGAGAGGGGATCAAGTGTGCGAGAGAAAACGGTCTTTCGAGGGCTCAGGAGCGGCTCACCTCGGCCGCCCCGGTGCCGTCGAGGGTGGCGCCGCGGGTGCGGAGAATTGGCCTCCGCGGCCCGCGGATTCCCGAAACCCGCCTGGCCTGTTGGTAACCGACGGTAAATGCGAAGGTGTCCAACGGCCGAACTCGACACCCCTCCGATGAATTCGGCGACGGATTATCCGAGGGTGGTCGGCTCAGACGTCGCGCCGCACCAGGAAGCCGAGCAGGGACCGCAGTTCACCGAGGGCCCTGGTCTCCAGCGGCACCCCGGCGAGCGCCGACTCGACGGCGGCGACATGGCGCCGGGCCTCCGCCATGGCCGCCGTACGGCCGCCCGCCCGCTCGATCAGCTCAGCCGCAGCACGGGGATCGTCGCCCGTCTCCAGGAGCCCGGCGAGCCGGCCACCGTGCGGGGAGCCGAGCGCCAGCAGCACCGGGAGGGTCTTCTTCCGTTCCCGTAGATCGCCGTGGACGGGTTTGCCGGTGACCCGGGGATCGCCCCAGATGCCCAGCACGTCGTCGACGATCTGGAAGGCGATCCCGAGGTGCCGGCCGGCCCGGTCGAGCGCGGCGGCCGTCTGGGGGGCGGCGCCGCCCAGCACGGCGCCCAGCGCCGCGGCGCAGCCCAGCAGCGAGCCCGTCTTGTGCTCCGCCATCGCCCGGTACTCGTCCGGCCGGACCCGCTCCGGCCCCCTCCAGGGGCGGTCGGCGAACAGCAGGTCGTCCGCCTGTCCGCGCACCAGGTCGCCCAGCGCGACGGACAGCGTCCGCACGGCCGCGGCTCCGCCCGGCTGCCCGGCGAGGGTCTCGACGGCGAGCGCGAACAGCGCGTCGCCCGCGAGGACCGCGGGGCCCGTGCCATAGGCCTTCCACACGGCCGGGCGGCGGCGCCGGTCCGTGTCGCCGTCCATGATGTCGTCGTGCAGCAGGGAGAAGGCGTGCACCAGCTCCACCGCCACGGCCGCGGCCACCCCGTCCCGCCCGGACGCACCGGCCGCCTCGGCGCCGAGCACGGCGAACGCCTGCCGTACGCCCTTGCCGCCCGAGGCGGCGGCCGGGGCACCGCCGACCTCGCACCAGCCGAAGGAGTACGCGGCCATCTCGCCGACCCAGGGGTGCAGTCGGCCGACCGCCTCGGCGAGCGCGGGGCGTACCAGGGTGCGGCAGCGGTGGAGGATCCGGTGGGGGTCGGCCGAGAGGTGGGGGCCGAGCGTGTCGTGCTGCCGTTCGTCGTGTGGGGCCGTGTCCTGCCCTGCCGCCTCTACCGCCGTGGAGGACACCGTCACCGTGTCACCTCCGCCATCCTCGCCTCGACGGCCCCGATGTCCGGTATGCCGAGTTCGTCATACGCGCACGCCACCATCTTGCGGGCGTGCTGGAGGCCGATCCGCTCCAGCGTGCCGGCGAGCTCGGCCAGTTCGGCCGCCGTCTCGGCGCGGTCGCGGCCCAGCCGGGCCAGGGACTTGGCGAGGCCGAGCCGGGACAGCGCCTCCCCGCGCGGCTCGCTCATCTCGCGGAACTCCGCCAGGGCCCGCTCGTACAGGACGCGCGCCTCGGCGTAACGCCCGGCCCGGTACAGGACGTTGCCGCGCATCTTGTGGTTGTAGGCCAGCGCGCTGGACAGCCGCATCGAGCGGCACGTCGCCTCCGCCTCGCTCAGCAGCTCCAGCGCCCGCTCGGTGTCCCCGTCGCGCACCGACACGACGTCGGCCAGACCGCGCAGCGCCCAGGCGTGACCGCGACGGTCGTCGGCGCGCGCGGCGATCTCGGCGGACTCCTCGAACAGGGCGTACGCGGTGTCGTAGTCCCCGGTGTTGCGGTGCATCTGCGCGATGCCCTCCAGCGCCCACACCGTGTGCCGCGCCTCCCCGCGCCGCCGGGCCTCGGCGAGCAACTGCTCGTGCAGCCGGCCGACGGCCTCGTAGTCGCCCTGGATGCGGCCGGTCTCGGCCAGGCCCGCCAGTGAGTAGCCGCGCACGACGATGTCCCCGCCCCGTTCGCCGAGGTCCGCCGCTAGCTGGAGCAGCCGACGGGCCAGCCGGAACGCCCCGCGCTGCCGGGCCAGTGTGCCGCCGCTCCACAGCGCCCAGGCCATCGCCGCCACGTCTTCGGCCTGACGCGCGGCCCGGTAACTCGCCTTCCATGCCCGGTCCGCGTCCTCGACGCGGCCCAGCCGGCGGTGCGCCTCGGCCACCGCGAGTCCGGAACGTGCCGCCTCCCCGGGCTTCCCGGCGCGCTCGGCCGCCCTCAACTGCTCGGTGCCGGCGGCCAGGACGTCGGTCAGTGAGGAGTTGACGGACAGGGTGGTGAGCGCGCCCTGGTACTCCGGGGCGAATGCCTTGCCGTACATCGATGCCTTTCGGTCCGTATACACGCCATGTATACACAGAGCGTATACATGGCGTGTATAGAAGGGTGGAAACCTGCCCTGGCCACCAGGGCCAGGGCATCACCTGTTGTGGATCAAGACGTCGACGGCACGGACGGGGTTGCCTGTGAGGCGCAGATCACTGTGGGGGACCTCAGTGCTGACCGGCCTTCTGGGGAGTCGCCTCGCTCGGCCGCACGACGACGTGTCCCTCGCCCTGGAGCACCAGTTGGACGGCCTCGCCGGAGCCGCCGCGCAGCATCGAGCCGATGGACTGGGAGCGGTGCAGCGTGGTCTGGAGACCCGCTGTCCAGCCGACGATCGCGTCCGTGTCGACGTACACCGGATACTGCGGCGAGACCGGGATGACCAGCGGGTTGCCCTCGCAGATCAGGCCCAGCCTGCCGTGCCCGGTGAAGACGCTGTTGAACAGGCCGCCGCCGGTGATGCCGGCGCCTTTCACGGTCGCGATGCGGTAGGACAACGTGGCGTCGAAGCACAGGACGTTGCGGCCGTTGACCGTGAACTCGTCGCCGGGTTCGACCTCGACGATGAAGCAGTTCTGCGCTTCATGGGCGAACCAGGCCTCACCCTCTCCCCGCACCGCCATCAGCGGCAGTCCCTCCCCGGTGACCGCGCGCTTGAGCATGCCGCCCACGCCCTGGCCCTTGCGCTCGAACTGGAGACGGCCGCGGTAGGCGATCATCGCGCCCTGCCGGGCGAGCATCTCGCCGTTCACCGTGTAGCGGAGGCACTTGGCGTTCTCGACCGTCATGCCCGGTGCGACGGCCGGCTGTGCCATGTGCCTGCTGGAAAAGAGGTCACCCTTCATACGCGCATCCTCACCCGGAGCGTTCCCCTCCGCCAAGATCGAGGGCGAGTGACGGCAGGGCGTGCGAGGGCGCGGTGTCACCCGCCGAAGAGCTGCGTCCAGTACGTGCCCGCGCGGCCGCCGCCCGCGAAGCCGACCCCGAGGTGCGTGAAGCCGGGCTTGAGGATGTTGGCCCGGTGGCCGGGGCTGTTCATCCAGCCCTCCACCACCTCGGCGGGAGAACGCTGGCCGCAGGCGATGTTCTCGCCGATGGAACGCCGGGTGGAGCCCGCGGCGGCGGCCCGGTCCCAGGGCCGGCTGCCACCGGGCGCGGTGTGCGCGTAGAAGTCGCGGGCCACCATGTCCGCGCTGTGCGCCTGGGCGGCGGTGGTGAGCAGGGGATCGGCGGTCAGGGGCGGGAGTCCGGCGCGGGCGCGCTCCCGGTTGGTGAGGTCGGTGACGGCCGCCGCCACGCCGGCCAGCCCGTCCGGCGTGAGGGGCCTGGCCCACAGCGCGGTCCAGAAGGTGTCGCCGGTGGGGCCGTCGTGGACGAAGGCCACGCCGGTGTGGAGGAACGCCGGGTCGTGCAGCGTGCGGCGGGGCCCTTCCGCGTGCAGGCAGTACGCGACGAACTCGGCGGTGGTGCGCGGGCCGGACACCAGGTGCTCCCCGACGGTGAGGTACGCGTACCCGGCGCCGACGGCCCGCTGGTAGACCGACACGCCGT
This sequence comes from Streptomyces sp. NPDC045955, assembly GCF_056430805.1. NCBI lineage: Bacteria > Bacillati > Actinomycetota > Actinomycetes > Kitasatosporales > Streptomycetaceae > Streptomyces > Streptomyces sp. NPDC045955. The sequence goes on along the minus strand of NZ_JBWKKY010000018.1, from coordinate 49,047 downwards.
CCCGGCTCTCGACGCCGAGTCGTCCGGACGCGGCCATGGCCGCGGCGTGGGCCCGCGCCGCGGACACGAGCCGCGGGTCGAGCGAGACCGGTGGTGAACCGGCGGCAACGCGGGCGGAGTTGACCTGGGCGGCGAAGCCGTCCGGGTCGGAGGCCTGCTGTGCGGCGGCGGGAGGACCGGAGGCCCCGCTCCCGGCCGGGCGCCTCGCGTCCCGGACCGCCGTCGACCCGGAGGCGGGTGCCTGGGCTGCTCGCTGAGCCCCGCCGTCGAGCCGGCCCGCCCGGGCGCCCGGCCCGCCGGCCCCGACCGAGCCCGGCACGGGTGCGGGCGGGTCGTCCACGACGTCGACGCCGAAGTCCCGGGCGAGTCCGGCCAGTCCGTCGGCGTACCCCTGGCCCAGGGCGCGCAGCTTCCAGCGGTCGCCGCGCCGGTAGAGCTCCGCGAGCAGCAGGACCGTCTCCTGGCTGGGGTGCGGCGGGGTGAACCGGGCGAGCGGGCGGCCCGCCGCGTCGCTGACGTGCAGCGTGGGGGAGGGCAGGCGGCCGAGGGCGGTCCCGGGCTCGGCGGGGCTGACGGCGACGGTGACCCGGGTGGCGCCGGCACGCAGCCTCGCCGGGTCCACGGTGAGCGCGTCGCCCCGCAGCGCCGCTCCCGGCGCGGCCGGCTGGTTGTAGAAGACGAAGTCGCCGTCGCCCCGCACTTTTCCGCCGTCGTCCGTGACGAGCGCGGACACGTCGAACGGGCCGGGCACCCGGACGGTCACCGCCCCGCCCGGAAGCGGCAGATTGCCACCGGGGATCAACTCGTTCATCACGCCACCCTGCTCCTCGTCCTACCGGTCTCCCCGCGAGGACGCCGTGCCCCGACAACGGCCGTGGCGACGCGAGGGTTCCGCGTCAGCCCCGTCCCACAGCCATGAATTCGGCGTCCAGGCACGGCCGTAAGCCGGGGTCCAGGCACGGCCTTGAAGCCGGGGTCCTCGCCCCGCCGTGAAGCCGGGTCCATGCCCGGCCTTGAAGCCGGGGTCCTCGCACGGCCGTGAAGCCGGGTCCATGCCCGGCCTTGAAGCCGGGGTCCTCGACGGCCGTGAAGCCGGTGTCCACCCGCGGCCATCTCGAAGAGCGGAGGCCGGCACCTCCCGGACCGTCGCGGGCCTCGGGACCCCTGCACCGTGCCGGAGGCCCGCACCACTACCGTGTCGTACGCCGGGACGGCACGGAGTGCCGGGCTCGCTCCCGGTGGCTCCGCGACGCTGCGGGAACTCGCCCCCTGACACCGCCCGACCGTGCACACCGGCCGAAGGAGCCCACGATGCCCCGCCCCGCACGCCCCCGCGGCCGCACCGCCGCGGCCGCCCTCTCCTTGTGCCTGGCGCTGGGCTGCGCTTGCGGCGGGACACCCCAGGGGAACGAGCCGTCCCCGCCCGCCGGCGCCCCGGCGGCCGCCCGGAACGACGTGGTCACCTGGGCCTCCTCCGCCGGCCGCGTCGGCGCGGCGGTCGACGGCCGCGGCTACCGGCTGGTCGTGCGCACCAGCGTCGGCGGCACCGGCCTGAGGGTGCGGCTGTCCAACGCCTTCGGGGACCAGCCGGTGACATTCGGCAGCGTCCACGCGGGGCTCCAGCGCGACGGAGCCGCACTCGTCCCCGGCAGCAACCGGCGCCTGACCTTCGGCGGCGCCCGCTCCGTCACGGTCCCCGCCGGCGGCATCGTCTACAGCGACCCGCTGCCCGTCCGTGTCCCCGCCGCGAGCCCGCTCGTCGTCAGCCTCTACGTGCCCCGGGCGGGCGGGGTGCTCACCGGGCACTGGCTGGCGATGCAGACGTCGTACACCACCGACGGCGACCACACCGCGGAGGAGAGCGGCGCGCATTGGGCGCAGCGGACCGGCTCCTGGTTCTACCTCGACGCCGTCACCGTGCGACCCCGGCCCGCGGCGGGCGCCGTGGCCGCCCTCGGCGACTCGATCACCGACGGCTGGCACTCCACAACCGGCCTCAACCGCCGCTGGCCGGACTACCTCGCCCGCCGGCTGCGCGCTTCCCCCACGTCGAGCGTCGAGGGAGTGGCCAACGCGGGCATCGCCGGAAACAAGGTCCTGACCGCAGGCCCCGGACAGAGCGCCCTGAACCGCCTGTCGCGGGACGTGCTCCCACTGCCGGGCCTGCGCACGGTGTTCCTCTTCCAGGGCGTCAACGACATCAAGGCCGAGCCCGGCGCCACGGCCGACCAGCTCATCGCCGGATACCGCAGGCTGGCCGACCGGGTGCACGCGGCCGGGAAGTGTGTCGTCGCGGCCACCATCGCTCCCTACAAGGGCTGGCCGGAGTGGGACCCCGCCGGGGAAGCGGTGCGCCGGAAGGTCAACACCTTCCTCCGTACCAGCGGCGCGTTCGACGCGGTCACCGACTTCGACCGCGTTCTGCGCAGCCCCCACGACCCCGAGCGGATCCGCCCCGCCTTCGACGGCGGCGACCATCTGCACCCCAACGACAAGGGGATGCGGGCGATGGCCGACGCCGTCGACCTGGAGAGCCTCGACTGCGGGAGCCGGTAGCCGGGTCAGGGATACGCGACGGCCGGTACCGAAGCCCGGCCGGTCAGCCGGACGCCGAAGGCTCCGGAGTGATCAGGCCCTCCCGGTAGGCGACCGCCACCGCCTCGCCACGGCTCGACGCGCCCAGCTTGGCGAGGATGTTGGAGACGTGGACGCTCGCCGTCTTGCCGCTGATGAACAGCTCCTCGCCGATCTGCCGGTTGCTGCGGCCGAGCGCGAGCAGCCGCAGCACCTCCTGCTCGCGTGCGGTGAGCACACCGGCGCGCTCCTCGGCGTCCGGCGTGTCCGCCAGGCGGCCGCGACGGGCCAGGGCGTCCACGCGCTCCCGCAGCGGCGTGGCGCCGAGGCGATCGGCGGTCTTGCGGACCTCGCGGGCCTCGGCCGCCGCCTCCTCGCGACGCCCGGCCGCCAGCAGGGCCTCGGCGTACCGCAACCTGCAGCGCGCCTGCTCGTAGACGTCGCCGTAGCCGAACGCCGTCACCGCCGCCGACCAGGCGGAGGCGTCCGGCCCGGAGACGGCCCGGAGCCACTCCGCCTCCGCACGGGCCAGCCACGCCTGCCCCTCGGGCCCCTGCGGGGTGCCGTTCTCGCCGCGGGCCGCGGTGGGCCGCGCCAGTTCCACCAGTTCGGCCGCGGTGTCCGTCCAGCGCCGGGCCCCGGCCTCGTCACCGGCCGACCGCAGTTCGGCGGCCGCGTCGGCCACCGCGGACAGCGCCAGGGCGGCGAGCCGGACCGTGACGTCCGGGCGGTCGCCCGCCTCGTCGGTGAGGGCCGCCACCGTGGACCGGGTCCACCGCACCGCGTCCTCGGGATCACGGCGCAGCGCCGCGGCGTCGGTGAGCACGATGCCCGCGACCAGGGTGGCCATCCAGTCGAAGGGCCCTGCCAGCAGGGCACGCGCCCGGTCGGCGGCCGTCATGTCGCCCCGCGCCAGGGCGACGTACAGCGCGGGACCGACCGTGTACCCGCCGGCGGCCGGCAGCACCTCGGCATCGGCCGCCGCCGCCCGCACACACTCGTCCCAGCGGCCCAGCACCTGCAGCACCACCAGCCGCAGGTACCGCATCTCCAGGGGATACGGGGACGACAGCAGCCCGGCGCGCCGCGCCCGGTCAAGGCCCTCCGTCAGCCAGGGCACGCACTCCGCCAGCGCACCCGACTCGTAATAGCCCATGGCCAGGTTGAACAGGGCACGCAGCTCCACGGCCGCGTTGCCCGAACTCCGCGCCAGCTCCCGGGCCTTCAGCAGCCGCTCCCGGCCCTCGGGGCCGCGCCGCCCGTCTCCGTCGAAAACGGCCAGGGAGATCAGCAGGTCCGCCTGGGCATCGGTCACCCGCAGCTGCTCGGCCACGCGCAGGGCCCGCCGGGCGACCCGCAGCGCGGTCTCGTCGTCCCTGATGTGGCGTGCGGCCATGGCGTGGGTGGACGCCGCCCACACCCACGTGAGCGACGGAGGCTCCTCGGGGATCATCGCCAGGGCCTCGCTGCTGTAGGCGAACGCCGCCGTCAGGCTGTCCACGCTCAGCAGGTTCCCGGCGTGGGTGTAGCGGACCCTGGCGGCGAGCTCGGAGTCGGCGTCCTGGCCGAGCTCCGCCAGCGCGGACCGCGAGAGGGAGACCGCCCGGTGCACCTCACCGGCGTGCGCGGCCGCCGCCGAGGCCCGCAACGTCAGCGTCACCCGGTCGACGCCCCCGCCCTTGGGCCGCGCCTCGGCACCCACGGCCGGCCACAGGTCGAGGGCCGCTTCCAGGTGCCGGTGCTCCTCCGCCGGTGCCCCGACCCGCTGGGCGTGATCGGCGGCCTCCAGGGAGGCGGCCAGCGCCTCGGCGAGATCGTGGCTCTCCCGGTAGTGGTGGGCCCGCTCGGCAGCGCTCTCCGCGGCCCGGCCCTGCGCGGCGAGCAGCCGGGCGAACGCGCCGTGCAGCCGCGCCCGCTCCCCGGGGAGGAGATCGGCGTAGACGGCCTCACGGGCGAGGGCGTGCCGGAAGGAGTACGTGTCGTCGCCCCCGGCGACGAGCAACTGCCGCCCCACCGCCTCCCGCAGCGCCGACTCCAGCTCCTCCTCGGGCAACCCGACCGCCTGCCGCAGCAGCTCGTGCTCCACGCGGCGCCCGGCGACGGCCGCGGTCCGCAGCACCTGCTGCGCGGTGTCGGACAGCTGCTCGAAGCGGATCAGCAGCACCTCGGCCAGCCCGCTGGGCACGCCGCCGGACTCCGTGTCCGTCGCCGCGAGCAACTCCTCCGCGTAGAAGGCGTTCCCCTCGGCCCGCTCCACGATCCGACGCACCGTGGCGTCCGCCAGCGGGCGCCGTTCGAGGTGACGCACCAGCCGGGCCACATCGGAATCATCCAGCGGCTGCAGCTCCAGCCGCTCCACGGAGGGCAGCCGTATCAGCTCCGCCAGCAGCGGCCGCAGCGGGTGGCGCCGGTGCAGGTCGTCCGCCCGGTACGAGGCGAACACCGCGAGCCGGTGCCGCAGAACGCCCCGGGCGAGCAGGAACCGCAGCAGATCCCTCGACGACTGGTCGGCCCAGTGCAGGTCCTCCAGCACGAGCAGCAACGGCGCGGCGTCCGCCACATCGGCCAGCAGCCCCGCCATCCCCTCGAACAGCCGCAACCGCCCGTCGACGTCCCGCGCGGAGTCGGGCCCGGCTCCCAGCAGCCGCTCGACCACGGGATGAGCGGCCAGGGCGGAAGCGAACCGCTCGTCGGCGGCGAGCACGCCCAGGATCTCGGTGAACGGCAGATAGGGCAGCCCGACGTCACCGAGATCCACGCAGTGTCCGACGGCCACGGTCATGCCTGATGCGGCGGCCCGTCCCCCGACCTCATCCAGCAGCCGGGTCTTACCGACCCCGGCATCCCCGGCGACCAGCACGGCCCGCGCCTCACCCGCACGCGCACGCTCCAGCACCCCGGTAAGCCGCGTGAGTTCGGCATCCCTGCCGACAACGGGCGTGACAGATGAAGCGTGCGGCACAGGACCAACCTTCTTCTTTCAGGGGCGCGGGGAACTGCGCGATCAACCACACACCACCCGCGGCCGCCACCCAACAGCAACCCCCGAGCTCTTACGCCCGCAATATCCTCGCCCAGTCATCCGGCACCCGCCCCGCAGGCCCCGGCACCGGCTGATCCGCAGGATGACTCACCGGCCCGGCCAGCTCCGGCCCCGACTCGTACAGCTCGTTCGTCGAGTAGTCCCAGTACCAGACCTCACCCGGCTCGAAGCTCTGCACCAACGGATGCCCCGACTCCCTGAAATGAGCCGTCGCGTGCTGCGCGGGGGAACTGTCACAGCACCCCACGTGCCCGCACTGCGCACACCGCCGGAGGTGGAACCACCACCCGCCGGCCGCCTCGCACTCCGCGCACCCGCTGCCGCTCGGCGCAGCACCCGGGTCGATCCCGTTCTCACCACTCATGCCGACTCCTCCTCGACCGCTGTCAGCGGAAGCAGCACCTGGAACCGCGTGTCCCCCGGCTCCGACTCCACCTGGATCGTCCCGTGATGCTTGTTGACCACGATCCGCCAGGAGATGTCGAGCCCGAGCCCGGTTCCCTCACCCACAGGCTTCGTCGTGAAGAACGGATCGAAGATCCGCCCCCGGTCCTCCGCCGGGATGCCGACGCCCGTGTCCCGGAACTCCACCAGCAGCCGGTCGTGGTCCCGGGCCGTCCGCACGGTCAGCGTCCCTTCCCCGCCCGCGCTGTTCATCGCCGAGACCGCGTTGTCGACCAGGTTCGTCCACACCTGGTTGAGCTCCGCCGGGTACGCCGGGATCCTCGGCAGCGTCCGGTCGTACTCCTTGACGACCTTGATCTGCCGGCCGATCTTGCCCGACAGCATCAGCAGCGTGCTGTCGAGGAGTTCGTGCACGTCGGCGTTCTGGAAGGGCGCCCGGTCGAGCTGGGAGTACTGCTTGGCCGCGTCGACGAGATGCGAGATGCGCGTGGTCGAGTCGTTGATCTCGTCCATCAGCAGCTCGGTCTCGACCGTGTAGTTGAGCCACCCGATCGCGCTCGGCAGGAGCTCCTCGTCCACCGCCGCCGCGACCTGGTCCAGCCAGTCCTCGTCGAGACCGGCCTGGACGAAGGCGGGCGCGATCCGCCAGCCGTCCGGGATGCCGTGGTCGTCGAGCCAGTCGGTGAGCGCGTCCTCCCGGTCGGAGGCCTCCAGCGGACTCAGCGTCGGGGCCTTGGCGACGCGTTCGGCGGTGCGTTCCTGGATGTCGATGAGGTTCGCCATGACCTCGGGCGAGTAGGAGCCCTGCGCGATGATCGCCAGCTTGTGCCGCATCTTGCCCACCCGCTCCCGCAGTGTCGCGGTCGCCCGTACGGCCGCCGCCGCGGGGTTGTTGAGCTCGTGGGTGAGGCCGGCGGACAACGAGCCGAGCGCCAGCAGCCGTTCGCGCTGCCCGATGGCCCGCTGGGTGTTCTTGGAACCGAAGAAGAGCCCCTCCAGCAGATGCACCGCCATCGGGAACCAGTCCTGCATGATGCCCGCGAACGTGTCGGCGGGCAGCACGAAGAACCGCGTCGGCTCGGTGACGCGCATGGAGTTGTTGTAGACCTGCGGCACGCGGTCACCCAGATACGCCTGCATGGACCCTGCGTACACCCCGCGCTGGGAGGTCCGCGTCACCTCCACATCGTCGCCGCCGACCCGGCGGTACAGCACGACCGTGCCCTCCAGCAGCACGTAGAAGCAGGTGGCGGGGTCTCCCTCGGTGTAGACGGGGCCGGGCTCGAACGTCTCCACCCGTCCCTCGCCGCACAACCGCCCCAGCTGCTCGGGCGTGAGCTTCTCGAACAGGAACAGCGAGCCGATCTCCTGCGGGCTGCACGGCGCGGGCCGCCCGCTCACGACTGCTCCAGATAACGGTGGACGAGCATCACGGCCATGGCTCCCTCTCCGACGGCGGACGCGACCCGCTTGGCGGACTCGGAGCGGGCGTCGCCCGCCACGAACACGCCGGGCACACTGGTCTCCAGGTGGTACGGCGGCCGGTCCAGCTCCCAGTTCTCCGGCGGGCGGCCGTCGGGGGTCAGGTCGGGCCCGGCGAGGATGAACCCGCGCTCGTCGCGCAGCACCGTGCCGTCGAGCCAGTCGGTCAGCGGGGCCGCGCCGATGAACACGAACACCCACTGCGCGTCGACCTGCTCGGTCTCGCCGGTGTCCACGTCCCGCAGCGTCAGCCGCTCCAGGCGGCCGTCGCCGTGCGCTTCCTCGACGACCGTGCGGGCGCGCACCTGGATGTTGGGGGACTCCTCGATCTGCTGGATCAGGTAGTGCGACATCGACGCCGTCAGCGACTCGCCGCGCACCAGCAGCGTCACCGACTTGGCACCCCGCGACAGGTACATCGCCGCCTGCCCCGCGGAGTTGGCGCCGCCGACGATGTACACGTCCTGTCCCTGGCAGGCGGGGGCCTCCGTCAGGGCGGACCCGTAGTAGACCCCGCATCCGGTCAGGTCGTCGCAGCCGGGCGCCGACAACTGCCGGTAGGAGACGCCGGTCGCCAGGATCACGCTGTGCGCGGCGACCGCCGAGCCGTCCGAGAACCGTACGATCCGGGCGGCACCGTTGACCTCCAGCGCCGTCACCTCGCGCGCGGTGAGGATCTCGGCGCCGAACTTCGTCGCCTGCCGCCGGGCCCGGTCGGTGAGCTGGGCTCCCGACACGCCGTCGGGGAAGCCGAGGTAGTTCTCGATCCGGGAGCTCTGCCCGGCCTGCCCGCCGGTCGCCGACCGCTCCACCAGCACGGTCCGCAGCCCTTCGGAGGCGCCGTACACCGCCGCGCCGAGCCCGGCCGGGCCGCCGCCGATCACGACCAGGTCGTAGAAGTCGGCCGTCGGTGTCGTCGCCAGCCCGACCTGGGCGGCGAGGTCGACGGCCTCCGGCTCGACCAGCGGTGTCCCGTCCGGCGTGATCACCACCGGCAGCCGCATCCCGTCCGCACCGGCCGCGGCCAGCAGCCGCCGCCCCTCGGGCTCGTCGGAGGAGTACCAGCGGTACGGCACCTGGTTGCGGGCCAGGAACTCGCGCACGTCCGAGGAGCGCGCCGACCAGCGGTGCCCGACGACCTTCGTGCTCGGCACGGGCCGGTGGTCGCTGGACCGCCACGCCCGGAGCAGATCGTCCAGGACCGGGTAGAGCTTCTCCTCGGGCGGGTCCCACGGCTTGAGCAGGTAGTGGTCGAGGTCGACGACGTTGATCGCGTCGATCGCCGCGTTCGTGTCCGCGTACGCCGTCAGCAGCACGCGGCGCGCGCCCGGGTAGACGTCCAGCGCCTGTTCGAGGAACTCGATGCCGTTCATCTGCGGCATCCGGTAGTCGGCCAGGATCACGGCCACGAGATCGCCGCGCAGCTTCAGCTCCCGCAGGGCGTCGAGCGCGGACTGGCCGGACTCCGCGCGCACGATCCGGTACGACGCGCCGTACCGCCGCCTCAGGTCCCGGGCCACGGCCCGGGAGACCCCCGGGTCGTCGTCCACGGTCATGATGACGGTCCGCGCCGCATCGGCGGCCTGTGCCATACGTCCCCCACACCGGGCGGTCGATTCACGGCGCGGCGCCCCGGGGCACCGCGCCGACCTCTGCCCATCGTATGTTCGATCGCCGCGACGCGCTCCGATACGGAGATCAGCTCCGGCGGGCCGCCAGCACGCAGAACTCGTTGCCCTCCGGGTCGGCGAGCGTCACCCAGCTCTGCTCGCCCTGCCCGACATCGGCGTGCCGCGCGCCGAGCGCGAGCAGCCGGGTCACCTCGGCCTCCTGGTCGTCGGGCCGGAAATCGAGGTGGAGGCGGTTCTTGACCGTCTTGCTCTCCGGCACGGTCGTGAAGAGCAATCCCGGCAGCCGGTCCGGGGCGGGCCGGATCTCGAACTCGTCGGGTGCGTCGTTCACCACCGTCCAGCCCAGCGCCTCGGCCCACCAGCGGCCCAGGGCCTCGGGATCGGCCGAGTCCACCATTACCTGCTCCCACTCCAAAGCCATGCGGGAAGAATAGTGAAAGCTGATCATCGTCGCAGTGACTTTTACATGCAGTGGCATTGACACAAGGAGGCAGCCGGATGACACGCCCGATCACCGCAGGGGTCGACGGATCGCAGGAGAGCCTCGCGGCCCTCGCCTGGGCGGCTCGCGAGGCGGTGCGGCGCGACCGGCCGCTGCGCGTGGTGCACGCCTGGCGGTTCCAGCCGCACGAGGCGCTCGGAGCGGGGATCACCGGGGACGCGGACAGCCAGGCGGAGTGGGTCCACGGCGCGGTGACCGAAGCCGTCGGGACCGTCTCCGAACGGCACCCGGACCTGGAGGTGACCACCGATGTCGTGGAGGGCCCGGTCGTCGACACCCTGGTCGCCGCCGCTGCCGGCGCCGAGCTGCTGGTGCTCGGCTCGCGCGGGCACGGGCCGATCGTCGGCTTCTTGCTCGGCTCGGTCGGCCAGCAGGTGATCGCCGAGACCACCCGGCCCGTCGTGCTCGTCCGGGCCGGTGACCAGCCCTCGGCCGAGGCCGCCGGGCGGGAGATCGTCGTGGGCCAGCAGGGCGACGAGGAGGACAGCGCCGACCTGCTGCGGTTCGCGTTCGAGACGGCGGCCGTGCGCGGGGCGACCGTCCGGGTCGTACGGGCCTGGACCCTGCCGCCCGTGTTCGCCTACAGCCCCGGCTCGCTGAAGCTCCTCGACGAGGCCGGGGGACTGGAGCCGTATGAGAAGAGGGCCCTGGCCGCCGCGGTCCGGCCGTGGCGGGAGCGCTTCCCCGGCGTGCCGGTGGAGGAGCACGTGGAGATGGGAAGCGCCGGTCAGGTGCTGCTGTCGGTGGCCGGGACGGCCCAGCTGATGGTCGTCGGGCGGCGGGCCCACCGTACGGCCGTCGGCGCCCGCATCGGCTCGGTGGCGCACGGGGTGCTGCACCACGCGGACTGCCCGGTCGCCGTGGTCCCGCACGCGTGAGCGCGGGTGCGGCTCATTCCGCCGTCGGCTGGAGCGTCTTGCGGGCCTTGGGGAGGATGTTCCTGATGTAGTCCTCGACCGCCGTGTCGATGCCGATGTCGTGCTGGGCCCGCTCGGACAGGTACCAGCGGTGTTCGAGGAGCTGGTGGTAGATCTCCGCAGGGTCCATGGACCCGCGCAGTTCGGGCGGCACCGCCCGCACGGTGGGCCGGAACACCTCCCGCACCCAGCGGTGGGCCAGCACCTCCGGGCGGGCACCCAGGGGATCGCCCGGGGCGTAGTCGTCCTGGGTCGCCATCCAGCTCTCCAGGTCGTTCAGCAGCCGCCGGGCCTGGTTCTCCTCGGCGTCGAGGCCGGTCAGCCGCAGCAGCTGCCGCTGGTGGTGACCCGCGTCGACGACCTTGGGCACGAAGGTGACCGTGTCGCCGTTCGAGGCGTGCTCGATCTGCATCTCGGCGACGTCGAAGCCGAGGTCGTTCAGACGGCGGATCCGGCGTTCTATGTAGTGGTGCTTGCCGGCCGGGTAGACGGAGGTGCGGGTCAGTTCGTCCCACAGGCCGCGGTAGCGGGCGCAGATCTCCATGCCGAACTCGACCGGGTCCACGGAGGGGTGCAGCGCCCCGGACGCCTCCAGGTCCAGCAGTTCCCCGCTGATGTTCACGCGGGCGAGGTCCAGGTCGTACTCGCGCTGCCCGGAGCTGAGCTGCGGATGCAGGTCACCGGTCTCGGCGTCCACCAGATACGCGGCGTAGGCGCCCGCGTCGCGCCGGAAGAGGGTGTTGGACAGCGAGCAGTCGCCCCAGGCGAACCCGGCCAGGTGCAGCCGCACCAGGAGCACGGCGAGCGCGTCCATCAGCCGGTGCATGGTGGCCGGGCGCATGGTCGTCTCGAACATCGAGCGGTACGGCATCGAGCCGCCCAGGTGCCGGGTGATCAGCACGCTCTCCAGCGGGGCGCCGTCCGCGTCGGTGCGGCCGGTGACCACGGCCAGCGGGTCCACCGCCGGGATGCCGATCCGGTCCAGGTCGCGCAGCAGCCCGTACTCGCGCTGCGCGGGCCGCTCGGCCAGCTCCTTGACGGCGATCACTTCGTCGCCTGCCCGGGAGTAGCGCACAACGTGCCGGGAGATGCCACGGGGCAGCGGCACGAGGTAGTCCTCCGGCCATTCCTCCAGGGGCAGGTCCCACGGCAGTTCCAGCAGAAGCGCGGGATGCTCCGGGTTGGTCGCGCTGATCTGAAGTGCCATGCGCCGGGTGTCCTTGTCTCGCCGCTGTTCGTTCCCTCAGATTAGAGGGCGCGCTCCCGGGCCCGGTGGGCGGCGTCCTTCAAGGAGCCGCGGTGGACCGGGCCGTGCCCGGGCAGCAGCAGCTCGCCCTCCAGTTCCGCGAGGACGTCCAGGGAGGCCACGGCACGAGGGCGCTCGTGGTGGAACATGTCCGGCAGCAGCTGCGGCCCCTCGACCCGCGAGGTGGCGTGCCCGCTGACCAGGGCGTCGCCGGAGATCAGCACACCGGTGCCCGGCACGTGGTAGGCGCAGTGCCCGTCGGTGTGGCCCGGCGTGTGCACCGGCACGGGCCGCCCGGGCAGGTCCAGGGGGCCCGCCGCCGGAAACGGCTGGGGGGCCGTGACGGGGTTGTGCATCGTGCCGCCGGAGCGCAGCGCGTGCACGGCCCACGGCAGGACCCCGGGGCGCCAGCCGTTCCTCAGCACCGTCCCGAGGGACACCTGGTGCAGGAACTCCCGGCGCGCGTGCGGTGCTTCGGCCTCGTGCAGGTACACCGGCGTGCCGTACGTGGCGCGCAGGTACTCGGCGGAGCCCAGGTGGTCGTTGTGGGCGTGCGTGACCAGCACGGCCGCCACCGCCTCCGGGGAGCTGCCCACCTCGGCGAGCGAGGCGAGGAGCCGCTCCCGGTCGCCGGGGTAGCCGGTGTCGATCAGTGTGACGGCGTCCCCCTCCGCGAGGATCACCCAGTTGGTGTGGGAGCCGTGCACCAGGTAGGTGCCGTCCGCCACGTGGTGTACGTCTGCCAGCATGATCGCCCCGCGTTGGTGAGGTCCCGGTCCGACGAGAGAAGGAAAGCAGACCCCAGGGCAGCCGGAATCGCCGGGCCCGCCTCAACGGGACCGTGCGGCCGGGTCGTTCAGGGGGCTCACTGCACGCCGTGCGGGCGGAACTGGATGCTGATGCGGGGCTCCGTCGCGCGCGTGCTCTTGGGAATGGAGTGCTCCCAGGTGCGCTGGCAGGAGCCGCCCATCACGATCAGGTCGCCGTGGCCCAGCGGCCGGCGCACGGTGTCGCGACCGCCCCGCATCGGCCGCAGCAGCAGGTCCCGGGGCGCTCCCACCGACAGGATCGCGACCATCGTGTCCTCCCGCGCCCCACGACCGATCCGGTCGCCGTGCCAGGCCACGCTGTCCCGGCCGTCGCGGTAGTAGCACAGCCCGGCCGTGGCGAACGGCTCGCCCAGTTCCTCGCCGTAGTGGGCGCTCAGCGCGTCGCGCGCCTCGGTCAGGACCGGGTGTGGCAGCGGGTCCTCGGCGCCGTAGAAGGCGAGCAGCCGGGGGACGTCGACGACGTGGTCGTACATCGTGCGCCGCTCCGCCCGCCACGGCACCTCGGCGGCCAGCTGTTCGAACAGCGTGTCGGAACCGCTGAGCCACCCGGGCAGGACGTCGAGCCAGGCGCCGAACCCGAGGTGGGTGCGGCTGATCCCGTCGAGAGGCCCGAGCCGCAGCTCGTCGGTCTGGTCGAAGAGGGAGCCCTGCAGGTGCATGGACTCAGAGTACTCCTAAATCGAAAACTTGTTCCATCGATGGTTTGGGTGCTGCGAGGGTGACGGGCTTTCGATACATTGGCGTATCGAATACAGTCCTGTATCGAAAGGGGGCGGGGCATGGCCGTGGAGGGAGCGACCGGGCGGGTGACCAGGCGCCGTGTCCGCACCCGCGCCAACCTCCTGGACGCGGCGTTCTCCGTGTTCGCCGCCAAGGGCTTCGGGCATGTCTCCATCGAGGAGGTCTGTGAGGCCGCCGGCTACAGCAGGGGCGCCTTCTACTCCAACTTCTCCAGCCTCGACGAGCTGTTCTTCGCCCTCTACCAGGAGCGGGCCGACCTCATCGCGGAGCAGGTGTCCGGGGCCCTCGCCCTCGACGGGCCCGGGCTCGACGTGCCGGCCGCCGTGGACCGCGTCACCGACGTGCTGCTCCTCGACCGGGACTGGCTCCTGGTGAAGACGGACTTCCTGGTGCACGCCGCCCGGGACCCGGACGTCGCCCGGAGCCTGCTGGAGCACCGCGCGCGGCTGCGGCAGGCGATCGCCGACCGGCTCGCCCGCGCCCGCGGGCACACCGCGCTGCCCGCCGTGCTGGGCGACACCGACGGCGCCGCCCACGCCGTGGTCGCGGCCTACGACGGCGTCACCACACAGCTGCTGCTGGACCGGGACACCGAACACGCCCGCGCCTGGCTGAAGCAACTGCTCACGGCCCTGCTGACCGACGGCAGCGGCACCCCCGACCACAGGCGGAACTGAAGAAGGGAACGTCGCCATGGACGCCGACGTCATCGTCGTCGGAGCGGGCCTCGCCGGCCTGGTCGCGGCACACGAACTGACCAGCAGAGGCAGGAGGGTCGCCCTCGTCGACCAGGAGAACGCCGCCAACCTCGGCGGACAGGCCTTCTGGTCCTTCGGCGGGCTGTTCCTCGTCGACTCGCCGGAGCAGCGGCGGCTGGGCATCAAGGACTCCTTCGACCTCGCCTGGAGCGACTGGCGGGGCAGCGCCGGCTTCGACCGGCTGGACGACGAGGACTCCTGGGCCGTGCGCTGGGCGCGCGCCTACGTCGAGTTCGCCGCGGGGGAGAAGCGGACCTGGCTGAACGGCCACGGCATCACGTTCCTGCCCACGGTCGGCTGGGCCGAGCGCGGCGACCTCACGGCGCACGGGCACGGCAACACCGTGCCCCGCTTCCACATCGCCTGGGGCACCGGCACGGGTGTGGTGGAACCCTTCGTCCGCTACGCCAAGCGGGCCGCGCGCGACGGACTGCTCACCTTCCACCACCGCCACCGCGTCGACGAACTGGTCATGGAGGGCGGCAGCGCCCGCGGCGTGCGCGGCACGGTCCTGGCCGAGGACACCTCGCCCCGGGGCGTCGCCTCCAACCGCGACGCCATCGGCGAATTCGAACTCACCGCGCAGGCCGTCGTCGTCACCAGCGGCGGCATCGGCGCCAACCACGACATCATCCGCCGCTACTGGCCCGAGCGCCTCGGCACCCCGCCGAAGGAGATGGTCACCGGCGTACCGGCCCACGTCGACGGACGGATGCTCGACATCAGCGCCGAGGCGGGCGCACGCCTGGTCAACCGGGACCGCATGTGGCACTACACCGAGGGCCTGCAGAACTGGGACCCGATCTGGCCCGGCCACGGCATCCGCATCCTGCCGGGACCGTCCTCGATGTGGTTCGACGCCCTCGGCCGCCGCCTGCCCGGGCCGTACCTGCCCGGCTACGACACCCTCGGCACCCTGAAGCACCTGCGCACCACCGAGGACATCGCCGGGTACGACCACTCCTGGTTCATCCTCACGCAGAAGATCATCGAGAAGGAGTTCGCCCTGTCGGGCTCCGAGCAGAACCCCGACATCACGGCCAAGGACCGCGCCGGCTTCCTGAAAGAACGCATCCTCGGCAAGGGCGCACCCGGACCGGTCGACGCATTCCTGCGCAAGGGCGCCGACTTCGTGACCGCGCCCAGTGTCGAACAGCTCGTCGAAAAAATGAACGAACTCACCGACAAGCCGCTCCTCGACGCGGCCGGGATCAAGCGCCAGATCGAGGCCCGCGACCTGCAGATCGCCAACCCCTACGCCAAGGACGCCCAGGTGCAGGGCATCCGCAACGCCCGCCGCTACATCGGCGACCGCCTCGGCCGGGTCGCCACCCCGCACCGCATCCTCGACCCCGCGGCCGGCCCCCTCATCGGCGTCAAGCTGCACATCCTCACCCGCAAGACGCTCGGCGGCATCCAGACCGACCTCGACTCGCGCGCCCTCGGCACGGACGGCAAGCCGGTCGAGGGGCTGTACGCGGCCGGCGAAGTCGCCGGATTCGGCGGCGGCGGCGTCCACGGCTACAACGCGCTGGAGGGCACCTTCCTCGGCGGCTGCCTCTTCTCGGGCCGCGCCGCGGGCCGGGCGGCGGCGAAGCAGACCGCCTGACCGTGCCAGGACGGCCCGCCTCCTCAGCTCCCCACGAGGCGGGCCAGCACCGCGGCGTGGCTCTGCTCCGGCGTCTTCGACGCGGTCAGCAGTGTCACGTCGTCCTTGCGGGCCAGGTCACGGACGTGGTCGAGGACCTCGGCCGCCTCGCCGGCTGCGAGCTCCGCCTCGTACCGCCCGGCGAACTCCTCGTACGAGCCCTCGCCCGCGTGGTACCAGCGGCGCAGCTCCGTCGACGGGGTGATCGCCTTGGGCCACTCGTCCACCCGGGCCGCGTCCTTCGCCAGACCCCGCGGCCACAGCCGGTCGACCAGCACTCGCACTCCGTCCTGCGGCTCGGGCGGATCGTAGATGCGGCGGACGCGCACGCTCATGCTCGGCCCCTTCTGCTGCGGCGACTTCGCTGCTCCGACGGGTGTGCGGCGAGCGTAACCCCGGCCGGGCACCGGCGCCCGGCCGCGCCGAAGGGCCGATTCCGCTCGCGCCGAACGGGTACTCCGTCCGCCTGACGGCGTCGAGGTAGGAGGTCACGACATGAGTGGATCGGACGACCTGCCGGTCGTGCGCACACTCGCCGAGCTCACCGGACTGGTCGAACGGCACCAAGGCCTGTACGTCCGCTGGTCGCGCGGCCCCGCGACCGATCTCCGCGACGTGTCCAGCACCGACGATCTGACGGGCGTGTCCATGCCGGGCCTGTCCGCCAACCCGCTCGACGTCGAGGACTGGTGGGAGGACCGGCCCGTCCGGGTGTGGGTGGCCCGCCGCCTGCACGACTACGCCCATCTGCCGCACGAGAAGGGGCCCGGTGTGCGGGCCTGGGTGCTCGCGGGCAGGGAGTCCTCGCGCGGACCCGACAACGAACCGCTCGTCACCGACGCCCGGCCGATGTGCTGGATCGACCAGCAGGTGATCGAGGAGGCGAAGGCGGAGGTCTCCCGGCAGGAGAACCCCTGGGGGCCGCTGCGCCGCAGCTGAACCCCCAGGGGAGGTGGTGCCAGGGCGTCAGCCGGAGCGGCGCCGGGCCGCCGCCCGCCGCTTCAGCGCACGCCGTTCCGTCTCGCTGGTCCCGCCCCACACACCGATGGACTGCCCCGTGTCCAGCGCCCACTGCAGGCACTGCTCCTGGACGGGGCAGCGCCGGCACACCGCCTTGGCCTGCTCCGTCTGCAGCAGGGCCGGGCCGGAGGTGCCGATGGGGAAGAAGAGCTCGGGGTCCTCGTGCCGGCAGGCAGCGTGGTCTCGCCAGTTGTCCATCGAAAGTCACCTGCGATCGCAGTAGAAACGTGCCCGTTCGGATGATTGCTCCTTTTCGGGTCACCTGTCGACGCCCGGTGAAACAGTGCCGCCCCCGAACCGCTCACTGTTCGCGCATGCCCCAGGGCGAGCCGTAGGCCGTCAGCAGGTCCAGGAACGGGCGGGCCGGGAAGGCCTCCGGGCCGAGCACGCCCGCGCCCGACCAGGCGCCCGAGGCGAGGAGTTCGAGCGCCACGACGGGGTGGACGGCGGTCTGCCACACCACGGCCTGCGAGCCGTACTCCGCCATGGACCACTGGTTGTCGACCACGTGGTAGAGGTACACCTCGCGCGGCTTGCCGTCCCGCACGCCCCGCACCCAGGTGCCCGCACACGTCTTGCCCCGCATCCGCTCGCCGAGTGTCGCCGGGTCGGGCAGGCACGCGGCGACCACGTCCCGGGGTGAGACCGCCACCGGACCGTCCGGCCCCGGCACGCTCACCGGGGCGGTGCGGTCCAGGCCCAGCAGGTGCAGCGTCTTCAGCGTCTCGACGAACTCGCGGCCCAGGCCGTACTTGAAGGTGACGCGGCGCGCGTCGACCCAGCGCGGGACGAGCAGCACCTCCTCGTGCTCCACGTTCACGCACTCGACTTCCCCGATGCCCTCGGGGAAGTCGAAGACCTCGGGCTCACTGAAGGGCTCGGTGGTGAACCAGCCCCGGCCGGCCTCGTAGACGACCGGCGGGTTGAGGCACTCCTCGATGGTGGTCCAGATGCTGAACGAGGGCGCGAAGCCGTAGCCGTCGACGGTCAGATTCGCGCCGTCACGGACGCCGATCTCCTCGATCTCGTCGAAGAGTTCGTCGGCGGCGTACCGCGCGAAGACGTCCGACAGGCCCGGCTCCACGCCCATGCCGACGAGGGCCAGCACGCCCGCCTTCTCCCAGTCGGCCGCCTGCGCGAACTGCTCGTCGCCGAGCTTGACCCCGCACTCCTCGTACGGCCGCTCGGCGTGCGGCCGGGACAGCGACATCGCCATGTCGACATATGTGGCGCCCGCGGCGCGGGCCGCGCGGAACAGCGGCATCACGAAGCGGGGATCGGTGGCGTTGAGCAGGACGTCGCAGCGGTGCCGCGCCAGCAGGCGGGCCACGGCCGGCTCGTCGCCCGCGTCCACCTGTTCAGTGGTGAACCGCGCGTCACCGCCGAGCGCCGCGACCGCCGCCGAGGACCGGCCGGGGTCGTGGTCGGCCACCACCATCGCCTCGAAGAACGGCCGCCGGGCCGCGATCCGGGTGATCGCGCCGCCCACGCCTCCGGCACCCACGAGCAGTACACGCATGACAGAAACTCCCTTTTTGCGAAGAACGTGGCGCGCCCTCGGGGGGAGATACAACGCGGCCCCGTGTCTTAAGGTCAATGGCGTTGGCATAAGGCGGCGCTGAGGCCGCCAGTGGAGGGAGAGCGTCGTGCCGAAGCCCGTGGTGCCCGAGGAGAGACGCCGCCGGCGCAGGCCCACCAAGAGCGGCACCGTGCTGTCCGAGCGGCTGATCGTCGAGACGGCGCTGCGCATGCTGCGCGAACACGGCAGCGCGGGGCTGACCGCCCGCAGGCTCGGTCTGGCGCTGGACGCCGACCCGAGCACGCTCTACCGGTACTTCCGGGGCATGGACGATCTGACGCTCGCCATCGGCGACGCGCTGATCGGGCAGGCGCTCGGCGGCTGGGCACCGACGGGGGAGTGGCGGACGGACCTGCGGGCCGTCGGGCTGCGCATCCACGCCGCGTACGTGGAGCACCCGCAGGCCGCGGTGCTCACCGCGAGCCGCGTCTCCGGCCGGGCCCACGAACTCGCGGCCGACGAGGCCGTCCTGGACATCCTGCGCACGGCGGGTTTCCCGGTGCCGGACGCGGTACGCGTCTACCACGCCTTCATCGACACCACACTGGCCTTCGCCGCCCTCGACGCCGCCTCGCTCGCCCTGCCCAGCGCCTCGCTGCGGGCCGACGAGGAGATGTGGCGCTCGACCTACGCCCGGCTGCCCGCCACCACCCACCCCCGCATCGCGGAGGCGGCACCCCTGCTCGCCACCCGCATGCTCACCAGCGCCTATCCGACGGCCCTGGACATGCTGCTGGACAGCGCGGCGGCCCAGCTGGACGCTCGCTAGCGCGTCACACCCGCAGTGCCTCCGCGGCGGCGGCCGTCACCGTCTCGGCCACCTGGGCCAGCGCCGGCGAGTCGAGCTTCCACTGCTGCCAGTACAGCGGCACGTCCACCGTCCCGCCCGGGGAGAGCCCGACCAGCCGCCCGGCCTGCAGCAGCGGGTCCGCCTGGGCCTCGGGCACCAGACCCCAGCCCAGTCCGGCTGCCACGGCCTCGACGAAACCCTCCGAGGTCGGCACGTAGTGCCGCAGCGCGCTCGCGCTGCTCCGCCCCCGGGTGAGCCGGCGCACGAAGCCGTCCTGGAAGTCGTCCCGCCGGTCGAAAGCCACCACGGGCAGGCCGGGGAGCACCCGTTCCAGCGGCCCGCCGAGGTGGCGCGCCGCGAAGTCCGGCGCGGCCACGGGGAGGTAGCGCATCCGCCCCAGCGACCGCACGGCACAGCCGGGCACGGGGTCCGGCGACGAGGTCACCGCGGCCATCACCACGCCTTCCCGCAGCAGCGCCGCCGTGTGGTCCTCGTCCTCGCGGCGCAGTTCGAAGTAGAGCCGCAGCTCCTCCGGCACCCGCGTGAGCACCCGGAGGAACCAGGTGGCCAGCGAGTCCGCGTTCACCGCCACCGACACCCGCGTCGGCTCCCCGGTACCGCTCAGCCCGAGCTCCGCGTACGCGTCGTGCTCCAGCCGCGCCACCTGCCGGGCCAGCCGCACCAGCACCTCGCCCGACTCCGTCGGCCGCACCGGCTTGGTCCGCAGCAGCAGCACCCGCCCGGTGCGCTGCTCCAGCGCCTTCACGCGCTGACTGATCGCCGAAGGCGTCACATGCAGCGCGGCCGCCGCCGCGTCGAACGTCCCCTCGTCGACGACCGCGAGCAGGGTCCGCACCTGGTCCAGCGGGAGATCGGTCATCACGCCGGCTAATGATACGTAAGAATCTTTAGCTGGACCCGGATCGGGCCCGTCCGTAGCGTCGACGGCATGACCAGCACCTTCACCGCCGGCGCCGCGGGTTTCGGCACCGGACTGTCCCTCATCGTCGCCATCGGTGCCCAGAACGCCTTCGTCCTGCGCCAGGGGATCCGCCGCCAGGCCGTCCTCGCCGTCGTCGCCATCTGCGCCCTGTCCGACGCCGCGCTCATCGCCCTCGGCGTCGGCGGGGTCGGTGCGGTGGTGGTGACCTGGCCGGGCGCACTGAAGGCGGTCGGCTGGATCGGCGGCGCATTCCTGCTGGGCTACGGCGCCCTGGCCGCCCGCCGGGTGTTCCGGCCGGACGGTGGCGCGCTGAAGACGGAGGGGGAGGCGGCCGGATCGATGCGCCGGGCGCTCCTCACGTGCCTGGCGATGACCTGGCTCAACCCGCACGTCTACCTCGACACGGTGTTCCTGCTCGGCTCGGTCGCCGCCGACCACGGCCCGCTGCGCTGGACGTTCGGCCTCGGCGCCGTGCTGGCCAGCCTGTGCTGGTTCGCCGCCCTCGGTTTCGGCGCCCGGCTGCTCGGCCGTTTCCTGGCCAGGCCCGCCGCCTGGCGGGTCCTGGACGGCCTGGTCGCCGCCACCATGATCGTGCTCGGCGCCCTGCTCATCGCCGGGAGCTGAGACCTCGGCGGTCCGACGCCCGGCGGCCGGTGCGATAGTGATCCCCGGCCCGGTCGGTGTAGCGAGCATCCAGGAAGCGGCGAGTGGACACGAGCGAGAGCACGAAGGACGAGCGGGACCCGGCGCCGCAGGCCCCCCGGCGGCGCGGCTGGCGGCGCTGGGCCATGGACACCCGCCCCTTGCGCCGCCCCGCCTACCGGCGGCTGTGGAGCTCGACCATCGTCACGGCCGTCGGCAGTCAGCTCACCGCCGTCGCCGTACCCAAGCAGATCTACGACATCACCGGCTCCTCGGCGTGGGTCGGCGCCTCGAGCCTGGCCGGTCTGGTGCCGCTGATCGTTTTCGCGCTGTGGGGCGGGGCGATCGCCGACAGCATGGACCGGCGCAAGCTGCTGCTGATCACCAACAGCGGCATCGCCGTCACCTCACTGCTGTTCTGGCTCCAGGCCTTCACCGGCCTG
The DNA here is from genome assembly GCF_056430805.1 of Streptomyces sp. NPDC045955. Taxonomy (NCBI): domain Bacteria; kingdom Bacillati; phylum Actinomycetota; class Actinomycetes; order Kitasatosporales; family Streptomycetaceae; genus Streptomyces; species Streptomyces sp. NPDC045955. The sequence continues at coordinate 27,853 of NZ_JBWKKY010000018.1, read as the reverse complement.
GAGTCGGTGACCACGCTCATGCTGCTGCTCGCCGTGCAGCAGGCCTTCTGGGGCCTGAACGCACCGGCCCGCAACGCCTCCATAGCCCGGCTGGTCCCCGAGGACGAACTGCCCGCCGCCAACGCCCTCGGCTCGACCGTGATGCAGACCGGTCAGGTGGCGGGCCCGCTGCTCGCCGGTGCCCTCATCCCCGTCATCGGACTGCCCGAGCTGTACCTCATCGACGCCGTCGCCCTGTGCGTCACCGTGTGGGCGGTGTACCGGCTGCCCTCGCTGCCGCCCCTGGCCGGCACGGCGGTGCGGCGCGCGGGCGTGAAGGAGATCGCCGCCGGTTTCCGCTACATCTCCGGGCACGCCGTGCTGCTGCTGTCGTTCCTCGCCGACATCGTCGCCATGGTCCTCGGCATGCCCCGGGCCCTGTTCCCGCAGCTCGCCGCCCAGACCTACGCGCCCTACGGCGAGGGACTCGCGCTGGGTCTGCTGTTCGCGGCGATCCCCATCGGTGCGGTGCTCGGCGGACTGTTCTCGGGCACCTTCTCCCGGGCCCGCCGGCACGGCTGGATGGTCATCGGGGCGGTCGTCGTCTGGGGCGTGGCCATCACGGGCTTCGGGCTCAGCCGCAGTCTGTGGGTGGGGGTGGCGTTCCTGGCCGTGGCCGGGGTGGCCGACATGGTGTCGATGGTCTTTCGCGGGGCGATCCTGCTGTCCGCCGCGACCGACGAGATGCGCGGGCGCATGCAGGGTGTCTTCACCGTCGTCGTGGCGGGCGGCCCTCGCCTGGCCGACGTGCTGCACGGCACCGCGGGCTCCGCCTTCGGCCCCCGGACCGCCGTCGCGGGCGGCGGGCTGCTGGTCGTCGCCGTGATGCTGGTCCTGGCAGCGGCGGTGCCGGCGCTGCGGCGCTACCGCGTCTGATGTCTCACAGGGCGCCTCGCCGGTGCAGCGTGTACTGCTCCATCAGCTTGCCCCGGGTCATCTCCAGCCGGTGCGCGAGCACCTCGGCGACGTTGCGCACCAGCACCAGCCCGAGCTGCGGATCCTCCTCGCACAGCCGCAGCACGGCCGCCGCGTCGAACTCGTAGGCCCGGACGGGACTGAACGCCTGCGCGCCGAAGTCCCAGGTGTACGGCGGGAACAGCCAGGACCACCCGAGCAGGTCGCCCGCGCCGAGGCTGGCCACGGTCGCCCGCTGGAGGGAGTTGACCTGCTGGTCCAGGGAGACCGCGCCGGAGCGGATGACCCAGAAGCGGTCGGCCGTGCCGCCCGCCTCGAAGATCCGGGCGTCCTCGGGGAAGGACACCTCCCGGGCGAGCGTCATCAGGCGCTGCCGCTGCGGCGGGGGCAGGGCCGTCAGGAGTTTGATCGCTTTGGTCATGACGCGGAGCTCCTCGCCGGGCGGTCGACTTCCGGTGCTTTCCCTTAGCCCATTTCAGCCGCTGCCGGGCCCCCGGGCACCTCGGCGTGCACAACTTTTCCGGGGCATGAAAAAGCCCTGGCTGGACGGGGGAAACCAGCCAGGGCCGTAAGCAGTGGTGCGGAGGACAGTGGGTCGATTCCGTCACCACGTATGTATGAACCGTAAACCATCCATGGGGCGAGCGTGTACCCGGGACCGGGTCGCGTGACCCGTTTCACTTCACCGCGCATTCCCGGCCAGGACCCGGACCGTCTCCAGCGCGGGGTCCGTCGGGTCGGGCAGATGCATCCCCGCCGCCAGACCGGTCCGCAGGTACGCCAGCACCGGCTCGGTCAGGCGCTCGCCGGGCAGGACGGCCGGGATGCCGGGAGGATACGGCGTGATCATCTCCGCCGCGACCCGTCCGGCCGCCCGTGCCACCGGCACGTCCTCGGCCGGGCCGAAGAAGGCGTCCCGGGGCAGCACCGCCTGTTCCATCCGCAGCTCCGCCGGTGACGGCACCTCCACCCGCGGCGCCCGGGGCAGCTCCCGTGCGGCCCGCGCGAGGTCCCGCAGCGCCTCCAGCAGCTGCCCGGTCGTCTCGCGGTCGTCGCCGTGGGTGATCTGCGCGCCGATGCGGCGGTGGTCCACCAGATGCGCGTCGATCTGCCGGTGCTCGCGCAGCCAGTCCGCCGCCTGGAAGCCCGTGATCCCCAGTCCGGCGAGGTCGATGACGCCGGGCAGCGGGTCGAGGTCGTCGGACAGGCCCGGACCGCAGAAGTCGTCGCGGTCGTTGACGTGCAGCCCGTCGATCTCCTCGATGGCGGACCGGACCTCGGCCGCGAGCTCCAGCGCGCCGCCCATCAGTTCCTCGCCGTGCAGCGCCATCTGCCGCCGCCAGCCGTCCAGGCCCGCGAAGATCAGCACCGACGGGCTGGTGGTGCCCAGCAGGTCCGCGCGCATCCCCAGCAGCGCCGGCGGGACCAGGTCGCCCTGGAGATGGAAGACCGAGCCCTGCTCCAGGCCGCTGCCCATCTTGTGGATGCTGGTCACGCAGATGTCCGCGCCCGCGTCCATCGCCCAGGACGGCAGGCCGGGGTGGAACGGCAGATGCGCGCCCCAGGCCTCGTCCACGATCAGCGGAAGCGAGCGCCGGTGGCACACCTCGGCGACCGCCCGCAGATCCGCGCAGCCTCCGTACGGCGTGGGGCTCGTGACCAGCGCACCCCGCGCGTCCGGATGCGCGTCGAAGGCCCGGTCGAAGTCCTCGGCGGACGGGGGATGGGCCAGGTGCCGCTCGGCGTCCCACCGCGGCTCGACCCAGACGGGCTCGATACCGGAGATGATCAGCCCCGCCACCACCGACTTGTGGGCGTCCCGCCCGATCAGCAGCTTCTCGTGCGGCCCGGCGACCGACAGCATCGCGGCCTTCACCGACAGGGAACTGCCGCAGGTACTGAAGAACGTGTGCTCGGCGTGCACCGCGTCGGCCATCAGCTCCTGGGCGCGTTGCAGCACCCGCCCCCGGGTGAGCCGGTCGTCCAGACCGCCCGAGGCCAGCACGTCACCATGGAAGACCGCGTCACCGAGGATCTCCCGGACCGCCGGGTCGGCGCCGCGGGCCTGCTTGTGCCCGGGCGGCGTGAACGACAGGTGCCCCTTGCGGCGGTACTCGTCCAGGGCTTCCAGGACCGGTGCTCTGGTGTGGTCGACTGTCATGCGCACCGGGTTCCCGGGAGGTGCCCGCACAATCCGCCGGTGCCCGGCAGCGGGTAGCGGGCAGCGGACCTCCTGGTCAGCCCTCCGCGGTGTGTTTGCCCGGAGTCAGGATCTCGTCCAGCACCGTCAGCACCGCCTCGTAGGACATCTGCCGCACGGTCGCGTCCCGGGCCCCCTGCGGGTCGGTCGGGCCGAGTTCCTCGCTCCTGGTCCGCCACGTCCGCTCCTCGCGCACCGCGCAGGCCCTCGCGCGCTGGATGCGCCGCAGCAGTTCGTCGGAATCCACCACATCGGTCATGCACCCCGCGTACCCCGGCGACGCGTGGTGATGGCAACGATTCACGGTCCGTCCCGGATTTCCCGGAGTTCCGCGCGTCTCCCAGGGGGTCTTTTCGGGTCGTTTTTCCGACAGTGGTCCGGACCGAGGTTTGCAGGTGCGGGGAGAGGTCAGCCGAACTAAGGAGACCCGCGGTGCTCGCGCGACACACCCCGAAACCGCGGGCGGTGGAACGAAAAACACCGAATTGCGGGTCCGTGAGCCCGAGGTGTGCCCGGGCGGGCGGCCACGGTGCGGGATCCGGACCCGGGTCATGTCTGACCGAGCAGGGAGCTGAAGGATGTGCGAGGAGCACATGATCGAATCAGTATTCGAGTCGCCCGGTGCGCACCGGGCCCGGCCGTGCAAACCCGCCGAGGCACGCCGGGCCGTGGAGCGCGCCGTGGCCGAGCGCTGCCGCACGACCCATACCGCCTGTAACGCCGACGCCCTGTCCGACGCGCTGCTCGTCGCCTCGGAGCTGACGACCAACGCCATCCTGCACGGCGGCGGAGTCACCGACTTCCAGGTCGACGTCGACGGGCCCGGTGTGCGGCTCTCGGTGAGCGACCGCAGCGACGAACTGCCGGTGGCCGCGCCGCCCGCCGATCCGCACGGACGGCTGCGGCACGGCGGCCACGGCTGGCCCATCGTCTGCCGGCTCTCCCGTGACGTCCGCGTGTCCGATCTGCCCGCCGGCGGCAAGCGCATCACCGCCGTCGTCCCCCTGACCTGAACGCCCGCGGACCGGTTCACTCCAGATTGCTCAGCAAAGTGGAGTTTGGTCCACCGGGGTCAGGGCAGACGCAATCTCGTGCTTCGGACCGGAGGCGCGCCAGCGGGAGCGGTGTGTATGACTGCCCCGGAGGCCCTCCAGGCGATCCGGGCAGCGACCGTCCCGCGGTAAGTCCCTGAGACCATCGTTGTTCAGGAGCGAATCCGCATGCTCATCGATACGCCCACCAACCGTCCCGGCACGCCCGAAACGACGACCACCGCCACCCGGCGGCGGCACGACGACGCTCCGGACACCGCGGCTCTCTTCGCCCGGCTGGCGGAACTGGAGGAAGGGCCGGAACGGGAAGCCGTCCGCGACGAACTCGTCACGCTGTGGCTGCCCATGGCCCACCGCATCGCCGGCCGCTTCCGCGACCGCGGAGAGTCGATCGAGGACCTCCGGCAGGTGGCCGCCCTCGGGCTCGTCAAGGCCATCGACCGGTTCGACCCGAGCCGGGGAGCCTTCGAGAGCTACGCCGTCCCCACCATCACCGGCGAGGTCAAGCGGCACTTCCGGGACCGCATGTGGGCCCTGCGGGTCCCCCGCCGCGTGCAGGAACTGCGCAACAAGGTGCGGCTGGCACGCCGTGAACTCACCCAGAACCCGGGCAGCCCCGAGCCCTCCGTGGCCGACATCGCCGCCCACACCGGCCTGACCGAGGAAGAGGTCAGCGCCGGGCTCGAGGCGCTGGAGAGCTTCAGCACCCTGTCGCTGGACGCCGAACTCTCCGCCGACGACGACGGCTACAGCCTCGCGGACACCCTCGGCGCGGCGGACTCGTCCTATGACGTCGTCGTCGACCGCGAGTCCGCCAAGGAAGGCCTGCGCCGCCTGCCGGAACGCGAGCGGGCCATTCTCTACATGCGGTTCTTCGAGGACATGACACAGAGCCGCATCGCCGACCACCTGGGCATCTCCCAGATGCACGTCTCCCGCCTCATCAGCCGCAGCTGCGCCCGCGTGCGCGACGAGGTCCTGGGGCAGCGGACGGGCACCCACGGCACCTCCACGACGGCCTGACCACCCGACCCACCGAGGAGCGAGAAACCCATGCTGAGGCCCCATCCCGCCGTGCTGCGCCGCCTCGTCGACGAGTACGAAGCACTGTCGGCCGCCGCGCGACCGGGCGAACCGGCCGACCTGAGCGCGCGGGCACGCGACCTTGAGTACACGTTGTGCGTGTCCACCGGCACCCGGCACGTCGAACGCGCCCTGGAAGTCGCTCACCAGTGGCTCGCGACCGCACCCGCACCGGCCCGCGAGTTCGCCCCGGCCACCGGCACCGGGCAGCGCACGCCGACCCCGGAGCCCGCGTGATCGGAGTGTGCGCATGACGTGACGGGGATGGCGTGGCACCGAAGGGGCCCGGCCGACGGCGGCAGCCGAGGCCGGGCCCTGTCGTGCCATGCCACCTAGACCGGGGAGTTTCAAGTCCACAGCGGGGCGGAAGGCCGCAGACGACGACACCGAACTGGAGCGCCTGCGCGCCGAAGTGCGCGACCTCCGGGCCCGGGCCCGCGTCTACAGGCCCCGCTCTGACCGGAATCCCCTGGTCCGGTGGCCGGGCCGGGTGTGTGCCGGGCGAGCCGGGGCATCCGGAGTGCCGGGAGGTCGACATGAACACGAGTGCGTTGGCACAGGACGGCCGGATCCGGGCCCGGCGAGCGGCACGGGGTTCGGCTGTCGAGGGGGCGGCACGGGCGGGCCTGGCCGCCCGCGGTGTGATCTATCTGCTCGTCGGGGCCCTGGCGGTGCAGATCGCCTTCGGCGACACCGGTGAGCAGGCCGACCGCGGGGGAGCCCTGGCCGAACTGTCGCAGAAGCCGTTCGGCGCGGTGATGCTGTGGGCACTGGGCATCGGACTCGCCGGTATGGCCCTGTGGCGGCTGTCCGAGGCGCTCTTCGGCTCCGTCGGACAGGACGGCCGCAGCGCCCGCAAGCGGCTGCTGGCGACGGCCCGCTTCCTGTTCTACGTCTTCGTCGCCTACTCCGTGCTGTCGTTCGCGGCGGACCGGGGCGGAAGCGGCGGCGGATCCAGCGACCGGCAGTCCCAGGACGCCACCGCCAGGGCCCTGGAGATGCCCGCGGGCCAGTGGCTGGTCGGCGCGGCCGGCCTCGCGATCGTCGCGGTCGGCGGGTGGATCGGCGTACGGGCGGTGCTCAGGAAGTACCGCGACAAGCTCCGGCTCGGGCAGATGAGCCCCCGGACACGACGGCTGGTGGACGTCACGGGCGTGGCCGGCGGCGCCGCCCGGGGGCTGGTGTTCGCCGTGGCCGGGGTCTTCGCCGTCCGCGCCGCGGTCGACTACGAACCCGACCGGGCCAAGGGCCTGGACGACACCCTGCGCAGCTTCGCGGACACTCCTCTCGGCCCCTGGCTGCTGGTCTGCGTCGCGGCCGGGCTGGTGCTGTTCGGGGTGTTCTCCTTCGCCATGGCCCGCTGGCGCCGCGTCTGAGCCGCGCCATCCGGGGAACACGAAGCCAATGAGCGATTCCGAGATTCCGCATGGCGACGGCCGGCCCGTGGACGTGTACCTGGACCTCCTGCGCATCCGGATGGACACGGAGGACTACCGCCTCCTGATGCGCGTGGTGGAACCGGTCCTCCAGGCGATCGACGAGGAGCGCCTGTCCAGCCTCGACTTCGCGCTCGACTCCGGGGCCGACGACGAACTGCCCCAGGAGGTGCGGGACGAGGTGGCCCTCGTGATCGCCACCGCCGTCACCGGCCGCCTGGACAACGAAGTGATCGAACTCGACGTCGACGAGACCGGCCCGGTCAGGATCGTCACGGACGCGTCCACCGCGTCCGACCCGGTCCGTCTCGGCGAGATCGCCGACTACATCAAGGAACGCCACCGGCAGACGGAGGAGCTGCGGGGCATCGCCGAGGTGAGCGGCCTGCCCACCGACTTCTGACCGGCCCGGGCCCTTGACGCCCGGCCTTCGGCCCGGCCCCCCGGCCCCGGCCCCCCGGCCCCGGCCCCCCGGCCCCGGCCCCGGCCCCCGGCCCCGGCCCTCGGGCCTGTCGGCCTCGGGGCCTTCGGTCCCCGAGTCCCAGGCCCCAGCCCTCCAGGCCCCCGACCTCCGGTCTCTGGCCCGTGGCCCTTCACGCGCGGTTCCGCCAGCGGCACGCTCAGCGGCTGGGCGAGGCACACCACGGCCTTGTCCCCCGGCTCCGAGCCTTCGGTTCTCGGCTTCCGGTCCGCGGTCGCTCCGAGCCTTCGGGTTCTCGGCTTCCGGTCCGCGGTCGCTCCGAGCCTTCGGGTTCTCGGCTTCCGGTCCGCGGTCGCTCCGAGCCTCCGGGTCCTCGGCCTCCGGTCCGCGGTTTCCGGCCCGCGGCCGTTGAGGCCCGCGGTTCTGTCAGCGGCACGCTCAGCGGCTGGGCCAGGCCCACCACGGCCTCGTCCCCCAGCTCTCCGGCCTCCGGGCCCCGGTCCCCTGGCCGCCGGCCCCGGCCCCGTCTCCGGGCCCCCGGGCCCCCGGGCCCCCCGGGCCCCCGGGCCGCGGTCTCCGGCCCTTCAGGCCCGCGGTTCCCCCACCGGCACGCCCAGTGGCCGGGCCAGGCCCACCACGGCCTCGTCCAGCCGTTCCAGATGCCGCAGCACGCGGTCGGTGATTCGGCCGTAGCGTGGTGTGCCGGCGTCGGAGCCCAGAAGTGAGGCGATGCTCGGCCCGGTCTCGACCCGGGCGGCGGCGTGCTCGTCCGCGACCCGGGCCGCGATGGTCTCGATGTTGCGCACCGTGCGCCCCGCGGCCCCGCGCAGCCGGGGGTCCGCCGCGATCGAGGGATGTGTGGGCAGCAGCTCGGCGGTGGCCGCCAGCGTCCGCGCGTGGTACGCGCAGGTCTCCAGCAGCGCCACCACGTAGCGGGCCGTGTGGCGCCGGGCCCGCAGCGGCGTGACCGGATGGGTCAGCGGCTGCGTGGCGGCCCGCAGGTCGGCCAGCGCCTGGTCCAGGTCGCGCGCCTTGTCCAGCAGCTCGTCCGCCGACCCGCCGCTCAGCTGTCCGACCGCGGCCTCGGTGACATCGGCCAGCCGCTCCAGGACCGTGCCGAGCAGCTCGTTCGTCCGGCGGTCGGTCCGCACCGGCAGCACCAGCGCCGCCGCGACCACACCGCAGGCCGCGCCCAGCGCCGTCTCCTCCACCCGCAGCAGGAGCACGTCGAGGCTGTAGGTGTGCAGCAGCGTGTACAGCAGCCCCAGCATCGCGGTCACGAAGAACGACATCAGCGTGTACGACAGCGGCGCCACGTAGAACATCGCGAAGATCAGCACCAGGACCAGGCCGAACGCCGTCCAGGTGTGCTGCCCGACCAGACCCGCCAGGACGATTCCCGCCACCACGCCGAACACCGTGCCCAGCAGCCGGCGGTACCCCTTGACGAGGATCTCGCCCGTCGAGGCGGTGTTCAGGAAAACGATCCAGCACGTCAGCACCGCCCAGTACCAGCGCTGCGTGGACAGCAGCTCGCCGCCCACGATGGCCAGTGCCGACCCGACCGCGACCTGCACGGCCGCACGCGTGGTCGGCCGCCGCAGCCCCGTCTCCTGCTCCTCCGCCGGCTCCTCACCGCCGTCGATCGCGGCGTCCTCCGCGTCCAGCTCCTCACGGGAGCGGGCCGTCGCGGGGGTGTCGTCCGACTCGTCCTGCGGGCCGTCCAGCGCGATCCGCAGCCCCAGCACCGAGCGGGCCGCCTCGCCGATGCCACGGAACACGTCCTGAACGGCCGCGGGCGCGGGCGGCAGGTTCTCCTCGTCCCGGTAGCCGAGGAGACGGTTGCGCACGTGCGCCAGCCCGGTCCCCGCATCGCCGCTCCCGGCCCGCAGCACGAGGGCGCGCAGCGCCTGGAGATCACGGCGGAGCGTGGCCGTGGCCTCGTCCGGCACGGCCGGCTGCCCCACCGACGGCGCGGGAGCGCCCGGCAGGTGCAGGGTGAGGGTGTCGGCCCGTTCGGCGCTGCGGGAGGTCAGCAGCAGCAGACCGAGCCGCTCGGCGGCGATCTCGGCGTCGGCGATACGCCGTTGCACGAGACGGGCCGCCGACTCGTCCGGGGTGCCCTCCTCCAGCTGCGCCTGGATCATCATCGCCGTCTCGTGCAGCCGCGCCGTGCCCTCGCGCACGGCCTCCAGGGCCTTGTCCATCTCGTCCGGGGCGGCGTCGAGAAGGTCGAGCTGGGCGGACACCAGCTGGGCCAGCCGGGCGCGGAAGGCCAGACGCAGCCGGAGCAGGACGCCCGTGGGGGTCGCGGGCACGACCGCGAAGCGCAGCACGGCACTGGCACAGAACGCCACGGCGATGGCGCCGCACAGCGTGGGCAGCGCGGACACCTCGGCGCCGACGAACAGGGACAGGAAGTAGACCTGGAAGCCGATCAGCCCGAGCGCCGTGCCGCGGTCCCCGAACCGGCGGCCGTACACCGCGCAGAAGATCAGGACGACGAAGAAGACGTCACCGACGTACGGACGCGCGTTGAGCACCGCGCCCAGCGTCACCGAGACCAGCGCCACCGGAAGACCCAGCGCCAGCGTCACGGCCTGGGCGCCGAGCTGCTTCTCCCGGATGGCGAAGGTGGCGACCATCGCCGCCATGGCCCCCGCCACCAGGAGATGCACATCGGCCCCGAACAGGGTGAGCACGGCCAGCGTGACGGCGATGGCGCCGACCGTCCGCAGCCCGGCCGTCAGGCGCAGCAGGCCCGGGTCGGACGCCGCGATCCGGTCCCGCAGCCGTGCCCGCACCGACCGTCCCGCTGCCCTCACGCCGCCGCACTCTCTCCCGACTCACCACACCAAGATCCGCACCTCAGCATGACATGCCACGAGCGGAAGGCCCCGTCCGGCCCGGCCTACTCCTGCCGGGCGGTTCCCTCCACGTGAGCCCGCACCTGCTCCGGCGTCAGATAGGCGTCGGTGTACTCGAAGTCCTTCAGCCTCGCGGCCTTGCGGGCCTGGAACCCGGTCCGGACGAAGTCGTCGCCGGCGACCGCGTTGAGGAGCCAGTTGGTCATCACCCGCGTCTTGGCGACGTTGGTGCGCAGCGCCGACCAGTGGTAGCCGCGTGCCACGGCCTGGGCGGGCAGGCCCCGCAGTTCGACACCCAGCGGCTTGGAGACCGCGTCGGTGCCGCCGAGGTCGACGACGAGCCCCAGGTCCTTGTGGACGTACGGCCGCATCGGCCCGCCCCGCAGCGACGCGATGACGTTGTCGGCGACGTGCCGGCCCTGCCGCAGGGCGTGCTGCGCCGTGGGCGGGCACATGGCCCCGTCCCCCTTGGCCAGGTCGGGTACGGCGGCGGAGTCGCCCAGCGCGAACACCCCGTCGTCGCCCGGCAGGTTCATCTCGGGGGTGACCGCGAGCCGCCCCTTGACGGTCTCCGCGCCCAGCGTCGCGATGAGGGGACTGGCGACGACCCCGGCCGTCCAGATGAGCGTGCGGGTCGGGATCACCCGCCCGTCGGTGAAGGTGACCTCCTCCGGGCCCGCCTTGGCGATGGAGACGCCGAGGGAGATCTCGATGCCCCGCCGGCGCAGGATCTCCTGTGCGCTGCTGCCGAGCTTGTCGCCGAGCTCCGGCATCAGCTTCGGCGCGATGTCGATCAGATGCCACTTGATCAGGCCCGGGTCCAGCCGCGGGTACCGCTTGACGGCCGCGTGGGTCAGCCGCTGCAGGCACGCCGCGGTCTCGGTGCCCGCGTAGCCGCCGCCGACCACCACGAACTGCAGCCGCGACGCACGCTCCTGCGGGTCCTGGCTCGCGTCGGCCAGGTCCAGCTGCGAGATGACGTGGTCACGGATGTACGCGGCCTCGGCGAGCGTCTTCATCCCGAACGCGTGGTCCGTCAGCCCCGGGATGTCGAAGGTGCGGGTGACGCTGCCGGGAGCCAGCACGATGTAGTCGTACGGCTCGTTGACGATCTGGTCGGTGATCGTGCGGATCACGCAGACCTTGGACTTCAGATCGACGCCGATGGCCCCGCCCGGAATGATCCGCGTGCGGTACTTCTTGCTGCGGCGCAGCGAGACGGCGATCGACTGCGGCGTCAGCACACCGGAGGCGACCTGGGGGAGCAGCGGCAGGTAGAGCTGGTAGGCGAACGGCGTCACCAGCGTGACGTCGGCCTCGTCCGGGGAGAGTTTCCGTTCCAGACGGCGGACGCACTCCACGCCGGCGAAGCCTGCGCCAACCACCAGGATCCTGGGTCGTGTCACGGTGTTCATCCCTTTCTGCGGCTCCAGGCGGTCTGCCTCGAACGCCTATCGACTGCCCCTGGATCGCCGGTTCGCACCCCATTGATCCCACCGCGTCTTCGACCGGCACACCAGTCGGACGCGGCAGGCAGACGAAGGCGTCGATCACCACCATGCCCGCCCCGTGGCCGAAAAGCACCAGGCGGGAGTGAAGAACGCGTGCACACACGGCCGGCGGGACCCGCCGTCAGGACGCGGCGTCCCCTTGGAGATGGCACAGCAGCAGACACACGTCGTCGTCGCGCTCGGAATCGCTCAGCAGCGGCTGCAGGATCCGGTCCGCCGAGCCCTCCAGATCGGCGTCCAGCTCCGCCGAACGGAAACCGCCGAGCGCCGAGGCCAGCCGCTCGATGCCCGGGTCTATGCCCTGCGCACGCCGTTCGACCAGTCCGTCCGTGTACAGCGCGAGCGTCGAGCCCGGCGACAGGCGCACCGTGTGGTCGCCGATCTCCTGGGTGAGGGGGATGCCCAGCATGGCGCCGGGTTTGGCGTCGAGGGTGCGCACGGTGCCGTCGGGCAGCCGCAGCACCGGCGGCGGATGGCCCGCGGCGGCCCAGGTCAGCGTGGGCTCGTCCGGGTGGAACCGGGCGATGACGGCGGTGGCGTACAGATCCGGCTGGAGATGGTGCAGGAACCGGTGCAGCCGGGTCAGCAGCCGGCCCGGGCTGTCACCATCGACCGCGTACGCCCGCAGCGCCGTGCGCAGCTGGCTCATCATGACGGCCGCGTGCAGCCCGTGCCCGGTCACGTCGCCGACGACGGTGATGAGACCGCCGTCCCGCTGGGGGAACGCGTCGTACCAGTCACCGCCGATGTTCAGCCCGTGGGTGGCCGGCAGATAGCGCGCGGCGAGTCTGAGGCCCGGAGTGGCCGGCAGATCCGTGAGCAGGGCGCGTTGCAGCGTCTCGGCGATGTCGCGGTTGTGCTCGAAGCGCCGGGCGTTGTCGATCGCGATGCTGGCCCGCCGGGTGAGCTCGATCAGCATCACCGCGTCGTCCGGGTCCCAGCGCGCACCGGGCGGCGACAGGGTCAGCACACCCAGCGGGGCCCGGCGCGTCGGCAGCGGAACGCACAGCAGCGGCCGGGTGGGATCCAGCGCGGACGGCGGCTGGTCGTCGACGCCGGGCAGTCCGCCGGGATGCTCGGCCGCGTACTGCGGCCGCCCGGTCCGGGCCGCGACCACGGCGGCGGCCGGATGCGGCGCCGACCGGTGCTTGTCGTCCTCGTTGTCGAACAGCCAGACGTCCACGCTGCGGGCGTACTCCGGCACCAGCAGGTCCGGCAGCCGCCGCACGATCTCCTCGTGGTTGAGAGAGGCCGTCAGCACGGCGCTCGCGTCCGCGAGGAACGTCAGCCTGCGGCGGGCGCTCTCCGCCTCGTTGCGTGCCCTGCGCTCGGCGGCGAAGGCCTCGCGCTGGGCCCGGCCGGCCGCGTCCAGCTCGGCGTGCAGCGCCAGGACGCCCTGGTTCGTCTGGTGCAGCTCCTCGCGATGGAAGGCGACCAGGTCCTCCTGCTCCGTGAGCTTGTCCAGCACCACGGCCGTGTCCTCGTCGGCGCCGAGCAGCGCCTCCGCGAGGGCGGCGGGATCGTCTTCGACGGCGCCGGCCTCCGTGGCCCGGGCCGCCTCCGGGCAGGGGACCGTGACCTCCCACGGCGGCTCCCCGGCGGCGGCCGACGCGTCCGGCGACGGCGTCACCACGGCGTGCAGCAGCCCCTCCTCGGCGGGGGCCCCGGCCATGTCCAGGGTGAGCAGCCAGGTGCCGCCCTTGGTGAGGCACTGCCGCAGGTGGGCGCTGAGGGCGGCGGCCAGCCTGGTCCGTTCGACGGTGGGCACACCGTACGCGGCGGCCAGGCGCGCCAGGGCGATGCGGGCGCGTGCCGCATCGGTGACGGTGGTGATCTGCCAAGTGCGCATCATGGGAGTTCCGGCGGGGTCGGAGTCAGCACGGCCACGGCGGTGTCGTCCCGCACCGGTCGGGCGGGACTGCTCGCGTCGCGTATCGCCAGGGCGGCCGTCACGGCCGGGTCGGCCGCGGGCAGATCGGCGTCGGACGGCGGCGTCCAGCGGCTGGGCAGGCCGTCGGTGTGCAGGACCAGCAGCCGGTCGGCGGCCCAGTCGGCCTCTTCCTCGCGGAGGGTGCCGGGCCGGTGCACGCCGACGATGCCGGGCCGCGACAGCAGCGGACGCCAGGTGCCGTCCGCGCGCAGCCGCGCACCCACGTTGCCGATGCCGGCGAACCGCAGCCGCCCGGCCCGCACGTCGAGCTGGGCCAGGGCGACGGCCGCCCCGCGGGTGCCCTTCAGGGCGTCGTGGAGCCGCCGCAGCGACTCGGCGGGGGAGAGGTGGGCCCAGCGGTGCAGCGCCGTGACCGCGGCGGACGAGGCCCGGGCCGCCTCCGGGCCGTGCCCCAGACCGTCCGCCAGCATCAGCGTCAGCCGGTCCCCGGAACGCACCCACGCCCAGGCGTCACCCGAGTACTCGGCTCCGCCGTAGGGAATGTTCACGCCGCCGGCACGCACACCGACGACGGGCACGGACCGGTCACCCGACGGGCCGGGCCGTCCTGCCCGCCCCGGTGTGCCGGGCCCCCGCACCTCACCGTCCGGAACGGCGCAGACCTGCCGGGGACCGGGGCCATCCCCGAGCCCCCGACTGTCCCCGGGCACGCTGTCGTCCCCGGCCGCGCCACCCGCCCGCCCGGGGAAGACCGCCGCGCAGCCGGGCATGGCCGCGTGCCCCGTCAGGGTGCCGCATGCCACGGCTCCCGGCGGTGCGTCGCCCGCCCGTGCGGCACCGCCCGGCCACCAGCCGCCGGCCAAGGACCCGCCTTCGGACCGCGCCGGGGCGCCGGGAACAGGCGTACCCGCCGCCGGAAACCGGCCGCCCGCCATGAAGCCGGCCCCGGCCCGCACGGCCGGAGCACCGCCACCGCGCGGCGTGCCGCCCACGCGGGCCACCGCGACCGTGCCGCGGCCGGGCGTGCTGTGCAGGGCGAAGTCGTCGGCGAGCCGCTGACACGTGCCGAGGCCCGCGCCGAGCGAGCTGGTCGTGGAGAAACCGTCGCGCAGGGCCGCGGGCAGGTCCGGAATGCCCGGTCCGTGATCGATCGTGGTGATCTGCACGACCCGGGACTCCGCGCCGTCCTCCCGTGGCGCGGGCGGGGCCACGACGTCGATGAGCACCTGACCGCCCTCGGCGTGCTTGAGCAGATTCGTGGCCAGCTCGGTCGCGACCAGCGCGGCGGCAGCGGTGCGCCGCTCGTCCAGACCGGCCAGCGCGGCCGCGCTCTCCGCGGCGACCCGAGCGTCGCGCACCCGCGTCGAGTCACGCACCGGGACGTCCCACACGCGCGGCATCAGGCCTCCTCGCGCGGACGCGGCGGCTGGGCCGCCCAGCAGGTCACCCGCACGGTGGTGCCGTCGCCCGGCGTGCTGTCGATCTCGAAGTCGTGCACCAGGCGCCGGGCGCCACTCAGCCCCATCCCCAGCCCGTCGCCGGAGGTGTAGCCGTCGCTGAGCGCCTGTTCCAGGTCGAGGATGCCCGGCCCCTCATCGGTGAAGACCAGCCGGAGCCCCTGTGCACCACCGCCGCACAGGTGCGTCGCCTCCATCTGTCCGCCACCGCCGTGCACGAGGGTGTTGCGGGCCAGCTCGCTGGCCGCCGTGACCAGCTTGGTCTGCTCCACCAGGCCGAAGCCGAGCCGGGCCGCGGCCTGCCGCACGTGCTGTCGCACCCACACCAGGTCCATGTCCGACCGGATGGGCAAGCAGGCCTCCACGCCCGCGGCAGTGTGCATCACGGACTCTCCTGACGCGGGCCGCCCGGACGGTACGCCGGGGTCTGCTGCGTGAGGAGCTCCATGCCCGCCTCGGTGCTGAGCGCCGTGCTCAGCCCGGGCAGCGTCAGGCCCAGTTCCGCCAGGGTGATGGCGACCGCCGGGCGCATGCCGGCCACCACGGTCCGCGCGGCCAGCAGCTTGGCCTGCGCGGCGATCTCGGCCAGCACCCGGCCGAGGAAGGAGTCGACGATCTCCACTCCGGAGATGTCGATGAGGACACCACGCACCCCGGTACGGGAGATGGTCTCCGCGAGGTCCTGCTGGAGCTGCTGTGCCGTGCTGTCGTGCAGGTCCCCCTGGAGGGTGACCAGCAGAACGTCACCGAGCCGGAGAACCGGCACGTGGCCCGGGACGGGACGGGAGTACGCGTCGCTCACCGCTGACCCGCACCCGGGTTCACGATGTCTGCGCCGAGCTCGTGCAGCGCGTACCGCAGCGCGTCGGAGAGACTCGCGCGAGTGATCACGTCCAGGTCCAGGCCGAGATGGACGATGGTCTGCGCGATGGCGGGGCGGATGCCCGAGACGATGCACTGGGCGCCCATCAGCCGCGCCGCGGCGACCGTCTTCATCAGGTGCTGCGCCACCAGCGAGTCCACCGTCGGCACCCCGGTGATGTCGAGGATCGCGAACCGGGCGTGCTGGTCGACGACGGCGTTCAGCAGCGTCTCCATCACCACCTGGCTGCGGGCACTGTCCAGCGTCCCGATCAGCGGCACCGCCACGACCCCGTCCCACAGCCGGATGACGGGCGTCGCCACCTCCATCAGCTGGAGCCGCTGCCGGTCGCTGAGCGCCTGCCACTCGCTCAGCGCCGTCTGCATGGCGACCAGCCGCAGGGTGCCCATCAGCACCGTCAGCGCCGTCGAACACGCCCGCAGATGCTCGTGCGGCGCCTGCTCCAGATCAGTGGCCAGCAGGTTCTCCACGGGGGGCCGCAGGGCGGCCAGCTCACTGGCGACCTGGGTGTTCGACAGCCCGGCCCGCGAGCGGGCCGCCCCCATCCGGGCCAGCTGCTCACGTACACCGCTGAATCCCGCGGCGTCCGGGTCCTCCACCTGATCCGAGTCGGCCACCTGGGCCAGCGCGTCCACGACGACCTTGCTCGCCTCCACCGCCTCGTCACGCGAGACGGTGAACACGGTGCGGAACAAGGGCTCGTCCGCCCACCGCTGGGCGATCTGCTCACGCCTGCGGTGCAGGAAGTCCCTGACCTCGTGTGTCGGCGTGGCGAGCTGTCCGTCCGCTTCGTGCTCCGGCACCTGGTTCTCTCCTCATCCGCGTTGCGTCGACCGAGCCCGCTTCAAGGCAACGGGACGGTGCTGTGACACTTGCCGGGCGACAACTCTAACCATGCGCCGACCTCGTACGACACCGGATCCCGCGCAACCGATCCGGTCCGGGGGAACGGCACTTGACCGGCGCCGTCACCGGCGCGCACAGGACGAACGGCCGTCCGGGCAGAGCGAACCGAGGGTACCGGGCCGCCGGTCCCGCCGGCGGCGTGCCTGAGGGGCCACCCGGCCCGTCAGGCGCTCTGCGCCCCCGGCTCCTCGGGGGTGTCCGGCACCTCGTCGGCGCGGGCCAGAGCCTCGTCGACGCTCTCGGATATCGGCACCGTGATGCTGACGCCGGTCAGGTCGAGAACGCGCCGCACGGCCGGGGTCGGGTTGATGACATGCACGCTGCCGGCGGTCCTGCGGGTCTCCTGGTACACCCGCAGGATGATGTTCATCCCGGACGAGTCCATGAAGGGGACGGACGACAGGTCGAGCAGGAAGTGCCGTCGGCCGTGATGGAGTTGGTTGGCCAGATGGGCCTGGAACTCGGTCGCGGTGTCGACGTCCAGGTAGCCGTCGACCGTGATCAGGGCCACGTCCTCCCGGGGCAGTTCGACTTCCACGGACAGCGGGTTCTGGGCGAGGGGCACGGGTACCTCCAACAAGTGCTACGGCCTGGGCGGGTCACCTCTGCGGATGACCGCGGTGCGGGGCGATGCCGGTTCTGGTGCGGGCTCTGCTGCCGTTTTTCATCTGCCTCCCTTCGCCACCGCGCTCCGTTTTCACCGCGCCCCGCGATTACCCCGGAAACCGCCTCCCATGCCCCCGACGGCGAACCTTGTCCAAGCCCGGGTGCCGACGGCGTACGGTGGCACGTGTGTGCGCCGAATGCGCTTGCGGCAGGAGGGTAGTTGCTGCTGTGGAGCGGTCGGGCGGGAACCGTCCGCCGGACTCCGCGATCCGCACACCGTCAGGGAGGATGGAGCAGCGTGGCCATCGACAGAATCTGGTCGTACGCGCCGGACAGCGGTCACGTCGAGGGGCAGGACCTGACCGGCTTCACCGTCGCCGCGACCGACGGCACGATCGGGCACGTGGACCGTGAGGACGCCCCGCACGGCATGCGGCACCTGGTCGTCGACACCGGCGTGTGGGTGTTCGGCCGCAGCGTCCTGGTGCCGGCCGGAGTCGTCACCGGCATCGACCCGCAGGGCCGGAAGATCACACTGGCCTGCACCAGGGGAGACGCCAAGGCGGCGCCCCGCTTCCAGACCGACAGTGAGACCCGTGACCCGGAGTACCTCACGGCCGTCGGCGACTACTACGACAGGCTGCCGCCGCGCACGACGGCCTCGGCCTGAACCCCGAGCCGGTCACGGGCGCGCCGCGCCCGTGACACGCCCGGCTCACCAGGGCAGGAAGACGTGCACGTCCTTGCCGCGCTCGTCGCTCACCACGCTGACCTGGTCGCACAAGGTGTGGATCAGATGCCAGCCGATGCCGCCGCCCCCGCTGCGCGGATCGAAGGGGCGCGGGGCCGGCTCCGTGGAACTGGTGTCGTGCAGGACCACATGCACCCCGTCGAAGGTCCGGCGCATCCGCAGCGCGAACGGACCCGGGGCGTACTGCACCGCGTTGGCGGCCAGTTCCGTCACCACCAACAGGATGTCGTCCCAGTACTCGGGGGCAGAGGGCGGCGAGGAGCGTGACAGATCGCGCAGGAACTCCTCCGCGGCCAGCCGCGCTCCCGTGACGTCGTGCGGCTCGCCCACGAAGCTGTTCGTGCGGCTCGGAATCTCCTCGGAGGTCAGTGCGTCATCCCCACGCGGCTCGGTTGACATATCGCCTTTCCGGCCCGGCGTCAGCAAGGGCTGTCGTCAGGGCTGTCGTCCTTTCTCATGCGTCGCCACTGTTGCGTGTTCCCGAGGGGGCGAGGCCTACGCGTCCGGCTCCGTGCTCAACGGAACACGCTGTCCGAGTCGTCCCAGTGCGATGCCTCGTCCCCGGTGAGCGCACGCCCGGGACGCCTGCGCGACTGGTACATCGCGTCGATCTCGGACGCGTAGTGCCGCACGATCTCGTCCCGGCGCAGCTTCATCGAGGGCGTCAGCAGCCCGTTGGTCACGTCGAACGGCTCCGGCAGGACCCGGAACACCCGGATCGACTCCGACCGCGACACGGAACTGTTGGCCGCGGCCACGGCACGTGCCACCTCCTCCCGCAGCGCGTTCTCCTCCCGCGCCTCCCGCATCTCGCCCTGCAGCGCCAGCGCCGCCCGCCAGTGCGCCAGGAACTCCGGGTCCAGCGTGATCAGGGCGCCGACACAGGGCTGGTTGTCGCCCACGACCACCGCCTGGTGGATGAGCGGGTGCATCCGCAGCCGCTGCTCCAGGGCGGCCGGGGCGACGCTCTTGCCGCTGCTGGTGACGATGATGTCCTTCTTGCGGCCGGTGATCGTCAGATAGCCCTCCGAGTCCAGCTGCCCGAGGTCCCCGGTTGCCAGCCAGCCGCCGCGCAGCGCGGCCCGGGAAGCGGCCTCGTCGCCCACGTATCCCTGGAACACCGACGGGCCGCGCACCAGGATCTCCCCGTCCTCGGCCACCCGGATCTCCGTGCCCGGCAGGGCCTGCCCGACGGTCCCGGACTTCTCACGGCCCAGCGGCTGCATCGTCACCCCGCCGCCGGTCTCCGTCAGGCCGTACCCGTCGTGCACGTAGATGCCGATGCCCTCGTAGAAGAGCGACAGGTCGCGGCTGAGGGGAGAGCCGCCCGAGGTCGCCCGCCGCACCCGGCCGCCCAGCGCGGCCCGCAGCCTGCGGTACACCGTGCGCTCGTACAGGGCGTGCTGGAGCCGCAGATCGAAAGCGGGGCCGCGGCCCCGGCCCAGCCGCTGGCGTTCCAGGGCCGCGGCGAAGTGACGCGCCGTCTCGGCGGCCCGCTCGAACAGACCGCCGTGACCGCCCTGCTGGGCCGTGCGCAGGAAGTTCTTGTAGATCTTCTCGAAGACCGACGGGACCGCGTAGAAGTAGGTGGGCCTGAAGGAGCGCAGCGCCGACGACAGTGCCTCCCCGCCCAGCTCGGCCTGGTGGCCCATGAGCAGTCCGCCGCGCACGCACAGGCCCTGGATCATCAGCCCGTACACGTGGGAGAAGGGCAGGAAAGCCAGCACGGAGCCCTGCTCGCCGCGCGGCGCCGCCGTGTGCCCCCAGCCCGCCAGCAGCGTGTCGCAGGGGGCGGCCAGGTTGCGGTGGCTGAGGGCGCAGCCCATGGCGTGGCCGGACGTGCCGGAGGTGTAGGCGATGACGGCCGTGGAGTCCGGCAGCACGATACGGCGCATCGAGTCGACGGTGGCCAGCGGCACGAACTCCCCGCGCGCCGCCAGGTCCTCCAGCGCGCCCGCGTCCAGCTGCCAGACGTGGCGCAGCAGCGGCAGGGACGCGCACACCGAGCCGACGGTCATGACGCCCTGCTCGTCCTCCACGACCACGGCCACACAGCCGGCGTCCCGCAGGATCCACTCGACCTGGTCGCGCGACGACGTCGGATAGACCGGGACGACCTCGGCACCCACGGCCCACAGCGCGTAGCACAGGACCGTCCACTCGTACCGGGTGCGCGCCATGATCGCCACGCGGTGCCCCGGCGCTATCCCGGAGGCGATCAGACCCTTGGCGACGTCCACCACCTGGTCGCGCAGCTCGATCGCCGTCACCTCCTCCCAGGAGGCGGCGGCCGGGTCGGCGCGGCGGGCGAGCACCGGCCGGGTGGGTTCGCGGTCCGCGGTCTCGAAGACGCTGTCGGCGAGCCCGCCGGTCAGGGGCGAGACGGCCGGTGGAGCGAGGGCGAGGTCGCGCATGCGGCTCCTGACGGGTACGGGGTGTGACGTTGCCGACGGGTAGCGTCATCGGCGGGGCTCGAATGTAGTCGAGCCGGGGCCTTCAGGGGTCGGGAAATACGGAAGTCGTCCCGCTGATGATCTCGGCGTGATCGGGGGACCCGGACGGCATGAGTCACATCAGTCCCGATCCCGAACCCGAACGCAGCTCCGGCCTGGAACCGGGCGGCGGCGTACCGCCGGGCGAGACCCCGCCCGCGGAGAGCAGCCTGCCCGAGGCGGGGCCCCGGGAGACGCACAACCCGCCCAAGGGCTGGGCCAAGGCACCGATGGCCGTGATCATCGTCCTCGTGGTGCTGATCGCGGCGTTCTTCCTGGCCTACGCCCTCGCCCTGATCCTCTGAGGTCCGGTCGGCGCCTTCCGGACCGGTCTCCCGCAGCAGGCGGGACGCCTCACGCCTGGGTGTGCCGGACGCACTCGGTGACGACGTCCCGCAGGCTCCCCGTGCGCTCCATCAGGGTGCGCTGCACCTGGGCGCCGTTGCCGTCCCGCAGCAGCTCCTCGCAGGCGGCCCGGGCCCGCTCCAGGTCACCGGTGTCCGCGAGGGCCTCCTCGACGTGGTCCAGCAGGGCACGCACGACCGCCTCGGCGGGCAGGCGCCGCATGGTGGCGGGGTGCAGCAGCTCGCCCGAGAGACCGGACCGGGCGGCCATCCAGTCGGCCAGCCGCAGCAGGCTGACACTGTGGCCGAACGGTTCCCGGCCGGCCCGCCACTCGCGTGCGGCGGTCTCGACCAGTCCGCGGACGAGCGTGGCGACCAGCGCGGCCGTGCCGGAGTGCAGACAGACGTCCGACACCCGGATCTCCACCGTCGGATACCGCTGGGAGAGCCGCGCGTCGAAGTAGATCATCCCGTCGTCGAGGAGCGCGCCGGTGGCCACCATGTCCGCGATCAGCCGGTGGTACCGCTCGGCCGAGCCGAAGATCTCGGTCGGGCCGGCCGACGGCCAGCGCAGCCACACCCGGCTGCGGTAGCTGCTGTACCCCGTGTCCTTGCCCTGCCAGAACGGCGAGTTCGCACTGAGTGCCGTCAGGACCTGGAGCCAGGGCCGCACCCGGTCGATGACCGCGACGCCCTCCTCGTCGGACTCGACGGACACATGCACATGGCAGCCCAGGACGAGCTGCTCCCGGGTGGCGATGCCGTACTGGTCGGCCATCCACTGGTACCGGCGGTTGACGCCGATCGCGGGGCTGACCGGCAGCGGGGACGTGGCGAGCGCCGCGACCGTGCAGCCGATCTCCCCGGCGTGCCGGGCCGCCTCCTTGCGGGAGCGGACGATCTCCGCGCGCAGGCTCTCCATGGACGACTGCGGATGGGTGGCGAACTCCAGCATCTGCTCGTGGAGTTCCTTCTCGAAGACGTCCTGATCCGCGTCGTCCTGCGCGGCCCGGGCGAGCACGGCCGCGGACATCGCCCGCGGTTCGCCGGTCTCCGGATCGACCAGGAGGAGCTCCTCCTCCACTCCGACGGTGCGCACCCTGATGCCCGCCCTTCCCCTGACCCTGCCGCGTCGACCACCGGGCGTTCCCGGTGGTACGACACCCAGTGCCCCTCACAGGCGGGTCGGACACCTGGTGCGGTCGCGGGACTTCACGCAGCGAACGGCGTCAGCCACACGGTGGCCAGCGGCGGCAGCGTGATCCGGACACAGCCGTCCTCCGGTTTGACCGGATCCGGGTGGGTGACGCCGCTGCCGCCGTAGCGCAGGTCGTCGGTGTTGAGGATCTCCTGCCAGGCGACCGCGTCACCCGGGACCCAGAGGCCGTAGTCGTGCCGGACGACCGGGGAGAAGTTCGACACCGCCAGCAGCGCCCCGCCCTGCGCGTCGTACCGCAGGAACGCGAAGACGTTGTCGTCGGCCGAGTCCACCGCCACCCAGCGGAAGCCCTCCGGGCGGGTGTCGCACTGCCACAGCGCCGGCGTCGCCAGATACGCCCTGTTCAGGTCACGGACCAGATCACGCACGCCCCGGTGGTCACCCGCGGAGTGGTAGCCGTCGTCAAGCAGCCACCACTCCGGCCCCTGCTCCACCGACCACTCGGCGCCCTGGGCGAACTCCTGCCCCATGAACAACAGCTGCTTGCCGGGGTGGCTCCACATGAAGCCGAGATAGGCTCGGACGTTCGCGCGTCGCTGCCACCAGTCGCCCGGCGCCTTCGACACCAGCGCCTGCTTGCCGTGCACGACCTCGTCGTGGGAGATCGGCAGGACGTAGTTCTCGCTGTAGGCGTACACCATCGAGAAGGTCATCTCGTGGTGGTGGTACTTGCGGTGCACCGGCTCGTGGGACAGGTACTCCAGCGAGTCGTGCATCCAGCCCATGTTCCACTTCAGCCCGAAACCGAGCCCGCCGGCGTCGGTGGGCTGCGTCACCCCGCCCCAGGCGGTGGACTCCTCCGCGATCGTCACCACGCCGGGGGCCCGCCGGTACACGGTCGCGTTCATCTCCTGGAGGAACGCCATGGCCGCCAGGTCCTCCCGGCCGCCGTAGGCGTTGGGCTCCCACTGGCCGTCCTCGCGCGAGTAGTCCAGGTAGAGCATCGACGCCACCGCGTCGACGCGCAGCCCGTCGATGTGAAACTCCTCGCACCAGTACACCGCGTTCGCCACGAGGAAGTTGCGCACCTCGGTGCGGGCGAAGTCGAACTCGTACGTGCCCCAGTCCGGGTGCTCGGCGCGCCGCGCGTCCCCGGGCTCGTACAGCGGATCCCCGTCGAACCTGGCCAGCGCCCAGTCGTCCTTCGGGAAGTGCGCCGGCACCCAGTCCATGATCACGCCGATGCCCGCCCGGTGGCAGGCGTCGACGAAGTACCGGAAGTCGTCCGGGCTCCCGAGCCGCGCGGTCGGCGCGTAGAAGCCGGTGACCTGGTAGCCCCAGGAGCCGTGGAAGGGGTGCTCGGCGACCGGCATCAGCTCCACGTGCGTGAACCCGAGGTCCTTCACGTACGCCGGGAGTTCCTCGGCGAGCTGCCGGTAGTCCAGCCCCGGCCGCCAGGACGGCAGGTGCACCTCGTACACCGAGAACGGCGCCTCGTGCACCGGCGTGTCGGCGCGGTGCGCCATCCACTGCGCGTCGCCCCACTCGTAGTGCGAGGCCGTCACGATCGACGCCGTGTTGGGCGGCTCCTCGGTGCGGCGGGCCATCGGGTCCGCCTTGAGGAAGCGGTGGCCGTACCGGGAGGTGATCTCGAACTTGTACGCCGTGCCCTCGCCGACGCCCGGCAGGAACAGCTCCCACACACCCGACGCGCCGAGCGAGCGCATCGGGAACTGCGTCCCGTCCCAGTAGGTGAAGTCCGTGGCGACCCGTACGCCCCGCGCGTTGGGCGCCCACACCGTGAACCGGGTGCCGGTCACGCCCTCGTGGGTCATGGGCTGCGCCCCGAGAGCCTGCCACAGCTGCTCGTGCCGGCCCTCGCGGATCAGATGCAGGTCGAGCTCGCCGAGTGCGGGCAGGAACCGGTACGGGTCGTGCACCTCCTGCTCACCGCCCTCGTACACCACGTGCAGCGTGTACGCGGGGATCTCCGTCAGCGGCAGCACGGCGGAGAACAGGCCGTCGCCCTCCGAGACGAGCGGGGTGCGCTTGCCGCCGGTCACCACGCTCACCGAGCGGGCGAAGGGGCGCAGAGCCCGGAACACGATCCCGCCGGGGACCGGGTGGGCGCCCAGCAGCGCGTGCGGATCGTGGTGGGCGCCCGCCAGCAGGCGCCCGCGGTCCTCCGGGCTCAGGGCGGGCGCGGTCGCGCCCGGGACCGGGCCGGAGGGCTCCGGGATTGAGGTGTCGCGCAGGGCCACGGCTCAGTCTCCTCTCACAGCGAGGCGCTCGATCGCCGCCATCGGTACAGGCAGCCAGTCGGGGCGGTGCCGTGCCTCGTACAGCACCTCGTACACGGCCCGGTCCGTCTCATAGGCCCGGAGCAGTCCGTGCTTCTTCCGCGGGTCCCAGCCGGCGCGGACGGCATAGCCCGCGCAGTAGGCCTCGCGGCAGCGTCGCGCCCACTCCGGGCGCCAGGGGCGGCGCTGCCGGGCGGCGTAGTCGAAGGAGCGCAGCATCCCGGCGATGTCCCGCACGGGGGAGTGGGCGCTGCGCCGTTCGGAGAGCGGCCGGGACGGCTCGCCCTCGAAGTCGATGACGAACCACTCGCGCCCGGCCCGCAGCACCTGACCCAGGTGCAGGTCGCCGTGGATGCGCTGGGCGGGCGGCCCGGCGTCGCAGGTGGCGAGGGCGGCGAACGCGGCCCGCAGGCCCGGCACGTACGGCTGGAGCGCGGGCACGCAGTGCGCGGCGGCGGCCAGCCGCTCGGTCATCGCGGCCGCCGTCTGCCCGTTCTCCCCGGGCTCGCCGACCGGGAAGGCCGAGGCGAGGGCCAGGTGCACCTCCGCCGTGGCCGCGCCCAGCGCCCGGGCCTGGGTCGTGTAGTCGTCGCCGGCGGCCAGGGCGTGCAGCGCCAGCGTCCAGCCGTCGGAGGCGTCCCGCAGATACGGCTGGAGCACGCCGAGGGTGGCCCTGAACGGATGCTTCGTCTGGAACCAGGCCACGGGCGCGGGCACGCGGTGGCAGCCCTGCCGGGCCAGCGCCCCCGGTACCTCCAGGTCCGGGTTGACGCCCGGCTGGATGCGCCGGAAGACCTTCAGGATGTACTCGTCGCCGTACACCAGCGAGGAGTTGGACTGCTCCGCGTCCAGCAGCCGCGGCACCAGTCCGCCGGGCACCGGCTGGTCAGGGTCGCAGTCGAACCGCAGGGGGCCGGCGGTGCCGGGGTGCCGCAGCCGGTCCAGGAGCAGCTGGGCCGAACGGGGGTCGTGCAGTGCGTCGTAGACCGTCAGACCGGCCAGCGGACCGTCCTGCACCCGCCCGATGAGCGCCCGCCCGAGACGTGGCGCGGGATGCTCCCGTACGCCGAGCAGGAGCTGGTAGCAGTCGCCGGCCGGGGGAGCACCGCCCGGGGACGGCACGCCCGTGTGGCCGGCGTGGCCGGCGTGGACCAGCAGGTGCAGACAGCCCGGGAAGAGCTCGGTCATCGACAGCAGGCCGAGCTCCGTGACGGGCCGGTCCTTGCCCGCGAACCAGCGCTGGCGGGGCAGCCAGTCGCGCAGCAGCCCGCCGAGCGACTCCATGGGCTCGGCCAGGCGCGTGAGACTCGGGCGGAGGGATGCGGTCTTCGGCATGGTCACGCCTCCTTTCGTCGGCGCATGCTCACAGTCGCCTGCTGATGCGGGATGCGACTCGAGTGAGCCGGAACCAGTAGAAGCCGTGGCCCCCGAGGGTCAGCAGGTACGGCAGTTCGCCGATCGCGGGGAAGCGGACCCCCCCGAACAGCTCCACCGGATGGCGCCCTGCGAATTTACGCAGATCGAGTTCGGTGGGCTGGGCGAACCGCGCGAAGTTGTTCACGCACAGCACCAGGTCGTCCTCGTACTCCCGCAGGAAGGCCAGCACCGCGGGGTTGGAGGAGGACAGTTCGGTGTAGGAGCCGAGGCCGAAGGCCGGGTTCTGCTTGCGGATCTCGATCATGCGGCGGGTCCAGTGCAGCAGCGACGACGGCGAGGCCATGGACGCCTCGACGTTGGTGACCTGGTGGCCGTAGACCGGGTCCATGATCGCCGGCAGGTAGAGGCGGCCGGGGTCGCAGGTGGAGAACCCGGCGTTGCGGTCCGGGGTCCACTGCATGGGGGTCCGGACGGCGTCCCGGTCGCCGAGCCAGATGTTGTCGCCCATGCCGATCTCGTCGCCGTAGTAGAGGATCGGCGAGCCGGGGAGGGCCAGCAGCAGCGCGGTGAACAGCTCGATGGTGTGCCGGTCGTTGTCCAGCAGGGGAGCCAGGCGCCTGCGGATGCCGATGTTGGCGCGCATGCGGGGGTCCTTGGCGTATTCGGCCCACATGTAGTCGCGCTCTTCGTCGGTGACCATCTCGAGCGTGAGTTCGTCGTGGTTGCGCAGGAACATGCCCCACTGGCAGCCCGAGGGGATGGCCGGGGTCTTGGCCAGGATTTCCGAGACCGGGTAGCGGGACTCGCGCCGCACCGCCATGAAGATGCGCGGCATGACCGGGAAGTGGAACGCCATGTGGCATTCGTCGCCACCGCTCGCGTAGTCGCCGAAGTAGTCGACGACGTCCTCGGGCCACTGGTTGGCCTCGGCGAGCAGCACCGTGTCCGGGTACAGCGCGTCGATCTCGCGGCGGACGCGCTTGAGGAACGCGTGGGTGGCGGGCAGGTTCTCGCAGTTGGTGTCCTCGGCCGCGTACAGATACGGCACCGCGTCCAGCCGGAAACCGTCGATGCCCAGGTCCAGCCAGAACTTCAGCGCGGCCAGGATCTCCTCCTGGACGCGCGGGTTCTCGTAGTTGAGGTCCGGCTGGTGCGAGAAGAAGCGGTGGAAGAAGTACTGGCCGCGCACCGGGTCGAACGTCCAGTTCGACGTCTCGGTGTCGACGAAGATGATCCGGGCGTCCGGATAGCCCTTGTCGTCGTCGGCCCACACGTAGTAGTCGCCGTAGGGCCCGTCGGGGTCCTTCCTGGACTCCTGGAACCACGGGTGCTGGTCGCTGGTGTGGTTCATGACGAAGTCGATGATCACGCGCATGCCGCGCTGGTGGGCGGCGTCGACGAACTCCACGAAGTCGGCCAGATCGCCGAACTCCGGCAGGACGGCGGTGTAGTCCGAGACGTCGTAGCCGCCGTCCCGGAGCGGGGACTTGAAGAACGGCGGCAGCCACAGGCAGTCGACACCGAGCCACTGGAGGTAGTCGAGCTTCGAGGTCAGGCCCTTCAGGTCCCCGACGCCGTCCCCGTCGCTGTCCTGGAACGAGCGGACGAGTACCTCGTAGAAGACGGCGCGCTTGAACCACTCCGGGTCCCGGTCCCTGACGGGAGTGTCCTCGAAGGTGTCCAGCACGGGCTCGTTCACGGTCATGACGTTTCTGCCCCTCCGTTCCCTTGCGCGGCGGGCGGCGACAGGACGTGGAAGACGTGCGCGGGAGCCCGCCCCGGCTCCAGGCGCACGTAGTTGTCCCTGCTCCAGTGGTAGGTCTCGCCGGTGAGCTCGTCGCGCACCGGTACCGACTCGTGCCAGTCCAGGCCGAGTTGCGGCATGTCCAACGAGACCGTGCCCTCCTGGGCGTGGTGCGGGTCGAGGTTGGCGACCACCAGGACGATGTCGGACCCGGTGCGCTTGCTGTACGCGAGGAGCGCGTCGTTGTCGGTGTGGTGGAAACGTAGGTTCCTGAGCCGGTGCAGCGCGGGGTGTTCCCGGCGGATGGTGTTGAGCCGGGTGAGGAGCGGGGTGATGGTGCGGCCCTCGCGTTCGGCGGCTTCCCAGTCGCGGTGCCTGAGCTGGTACTTCTCCGAGTCGAGGTACTCCTCGCTGCCCTC
>NZ_JBWKKY010000017.1:103634-153226 GCF_056430805.1 Streptomyces sp. NPDC045955 | reverse complement strand
TGGGGGGGGGTGTTGTTTTTTTTTTTTTGGGTGGGGGGGGGGGCACGAGGGGGGTTTTTTTCCCCCCCCCCCCCCCCCCCCCCCCACGCTGCAGATCACTGATCAGGAATCGGCGAGAGAGGTGTCGACTCCCGCGTAGGTCGCCCACAGCAGGCAGCACGCGTTGCTTCCGCCGCCGACGTTGTCGAGCTGGAAGAAGTAGTCCGGCTCCTGGGGCAGGCCGTAGTACTCGCCCCGGCTCGCGTAGGTCGAGCCGTTGAAGCAGTTGGTGAACGTCTTCTCACCGTAGAAGTCGTTGGACGACAGCGCGTCGTAGTCCCACAGCTCGACCCCGGTGGTCTTGCTGCCGCCCTGCACGGTGCAACCCTTGAAGATGATCTCCGAGTAGCTCTCGTCCGCCCAGTAGCGGGACTGGCCGTTGCTGCCGCCGCCGTCCGTCCACGAGTTGATGCTGCTCGACCAGTTGGCCCAGGCACCGGAGGACAGCGCGAGGGGGAAGGCTGACGCCATCGCGACCACGGCGGATACGCGCTTGGAGGATCCGCCCGACATGCGGGAACTCCGAATCTCCCGCCCGATGCGGCCCCCCATGAGGCCTGTCCACATCAGGCGAGGCGTGGAAGCTACCGAACAGATGATCTTTAAGTCAATGTGACGTAAAAATCTTGTGCCTCTCACCGTCGGTCCGAGAGGGCCTGGTGAAGGGTATGGGCGGCCTGCACGAAGAGGGTGATCCAAGGGGTCGAGCACCGCGGCTCGCGAAGGAACCGCCAGGTCCCGCGGGTGGCAACGGCGGTCCGGCACCGTGGTCGCATCGCCCGGCCGCACGATGATCCGGCTCGGACAGTGGCGGAGTGGCAGGTGCCCCAGACCTCCTGAAGCGCCGGCTCCGGCAAGACCGACCGCAACATTTCGGCCTCTCCTGATTTTCGCGAACTGCCAGCTGTGGTAAGCGAATTCGGCCCCCAGCGCCCGTCATGCAGGGCTGCTGCCCGGGGCAAGGGGGGCCACACGATCACGAGGACGTGGTGCCGAGGAGGCCGCCGAGCGGTCCAGGACTCCAAGTAGAGTAGGCAGCGCTGTGGGCCCGTACCCCAGCTGGCAAGAGGGCGCCGGTTTAGGTCCGGTGTGTCGTGGGTTCGAGTCCCACCGGGCTCATCCACGAAGGGCGCACCACTCAGTGGGGCGCCCTTCTCTCTGCCGTCAGCCGAGCAGCTCCCGCACCACCGGCACCAACGCCCGGAACGCCTTCCCCCGGTGGCTGATCGCGTTCTTCTCCTGCGGGGTCAACTGCGCGCACGTCCGCGTCTCGCCCTCCGGCTGGAGGATCGGGTCGTAGCCGAAGCCGCCCGTACCTGTCGGCTCGTGGCGTAGGACGCCCCGCAGTCGGCCTTCCACCACCCGCTCCGTGCCGTCCGGCAGGGCCAGGGCCGCCGCGCAGGCGAAGTGGGCGCCGCGGTGCTCTTCGGCGATGTCGGAGAGCTGGGCGAGGAGCAGGTCGAGGTTGGCCTTGTCGTCGCCGTGGCGGCCGGACCAGCGGGCGGAGAAGATGCCGGGGGCGCCGTTCAGGACGTCGACGCAGAGGCCGGAGTCGTCGGCGACGGCCGGGAGCCCCGTCGCCCGGGCCAGGGCGTGGGCCTTCAGCAACGCGTTCTCCGCGAAGGTGACGCCGGTTTCCTTGACGTCGGGGATGTCCGGGTAGGCGTCGGCGCCGACGAGTTCGTGGGGGAGGCCGGCTTCGGCGAGGATCGCCCGGAGCTCGGTGATCTTTCCGGCGTTGCGAGTGGCGAGGATCAGGCGGGTCATGGCTCCCAGTATTGCCGGGCCCGAGGCGCGACCCGTGAGGGGCGCGGGGAACTGCGCGACCAGCCCCCACGGACCCGTACCCACCCACCGGCAAAACCCGGCAGACGAGAAGCCCAGCCCAGCCGGCGCAGCGCTACGGCGTGCAGACCTTCGTCAGTTCTCCCGCCGCGTCCGTGACCGGGCTGATGTCAGGCGTCTCGTCGCCGTTCTTGACCGCCGTACGGACGTTGCCCACGGCCTGGTTGAGGTCGTCGACCGCCTTGTTGACGTCCGCGTTGTCGGTCTTGTCGCCGATCTTGTCCAGGTTCTTGTCGATGGAGTCGAGGGACTCGTCGAGCTGCGTCGGGTCGTTCGCGGCGTTGTCCACGGCCTGCTGGAGTTCCGTGACGCTGTCGGCGATGGCGTCGGCGGTCTGGACGCAGTCCAGCGCCTTGTCGACGGCGGCGCAGCCGGTGGTGAGTCCGGCGGTCAGCGCGACGGCCGCCAGGGTGGCGGCGACGGCTGCGGTGCGGCGTCGGCGGCTCGCGGCCATGGAACGGTCCCTCTCGTCGGTCGGGCCGGGCGGCCCGTGTGGCTGGCCGGACGCACAGGGATGAGCCGTGCGCCCGTACTCCTTCAGACGCGAGTGTGCTCGGCGCGGTTGCCCGCGCCGAGCACCTGTCTTGGCGCGCCCTTTACTTTTCGAGGACGGTATCAAGCGCCGTGCGCTGGTGGGCGGCGAGTTCCGTGCAGCCGGCGACGGCGAGGTCGAGGAGGGCGTTGAGTTCGTCGCGGGCGAAGGGTTCGGCCTCGGCGGTGCCCTGGACCTCGACGAAGCGGCCGTCGCCGGTGCAGACGACGTTCATGTCGGTGTCGGCCTTGACGTCTTCTTCGTAGCAGAGGTCGAGGAGGGGGACACCGCCGACGATGCCGACGGAGACGGCGCTGACGGTGCCGGTGAGGGGCTGGCGGCCGGCCTTGATGAGCTTCTTGCGCTGGGCCCAGGCGACCGCGTCGGCCAGCGCCACGTAGGCGCCGGTGATCGCGGCGGTGCGGGTGCCTCCGTCGGCCTGGAGGACGTCGCAGTCGAGGACGATGGTGTTCTCGCCGAGAGCCTTGTAGTCGATGACGGCACGCAGGGAGCGGCCGATGAGGCGGCTGATCTCGTGGGTGCGGCCGCCGATGCGGCCCCTGACGGACTCGCGGTCGCCGCGGGTGTTGGTGGAGCGGGGCAGCATGGAGTACTCGGCGGTGACCCAGCCTTCACCACCGCCCTTGCGCCAGCGCGGGACGCCTTCGGTGACGGAGGCGGTGCAGAAGACCTTGGTGTCGCCGAAGGAGATGAGGACGGAGCCCTCGGCGTGCTTGCTCCAGCCGCGTTCGATGGTGATCGGGCGGAGTTGCTGGGGGGTGCGGCCGTCGATTCGAGACATGCCGCTGAGCCTATCCGTACCTGCGGAAGGGGCCCCTCCCGCGGTGGGGAGGGGCCCTCACGACTGGCCTTCGGGGATCTGTCAGGGGGTGGAGCCCGGGACGATCCCCGCGCTTCACATCAGGTCTTCGATCTCCGCGGCGATGGGGTCGGCGTCGGTGCCGATGACGACCTGGATCGCGGTGCCCATCTTGACGACGCCGTGGGCACCGGCGGCCTTCAGGGCGGCCTCGTCGACCTTGGCGGGGTCCACGACCTCGGTCCGCAGGCGGGTGATGCAGCCTTCGACCTCTTCGATGTTGTCGATGCCGCCGAGCCCGGCAACGATCTTCTCAGCCTTGGTGGCCATCTTCGTTCTCCCTGATCCGAACCGCTTTGTCGCAGTAACCCACAGTTGGCGCAACTTTGCGAGCGGTCATGTCGTGCGTCCCGAATGAAGGCGTCACGCCAGTGTGCGACCGTCCGTTCGACTGGTCTACACCACGAGCCCGCCTCTCGACAAAGAGGGTTGCCGGGCCAGGGCCTCCGGTTCGCCGCGGCAGGCGGAATTCACGGGTTCCACTCGTTCGGCCTACCGTGCTACAACTGGTCTACACCACTCACTGGTGGAGGTCGCGCGGTGGAGACCGCGTTCCCCTTTTGAGACGCCGCCGTCCCCCGTCGAACTCTTCCTGGGCGGCGCCGTGCCCCATGGAGGAAGTTCATGTCCACAACCACAGCCGCGCCCGCGAGCCCGAAGAAGGGGTCTGCGGTGATGGCGGTCCTGCAGCGTATCGGCCGCAGCCTCATGCTGCCCGTCGCCGTGCTGCCGGCCGCCGCGCTCCTCGTCCGCCTCGGCAACACCGACATGCTCGGGCGGGAGTCGTTCCCGGAGTTCATCACCAAGATCGCCGGCTTCATGACCGCGGGCGGCAACGCGATCCTCGACAACATGCCGCTGCTGTTCGCCGTGGGCATCGCGATCGGCTTCGCGAAGAAGTCGGACGGCTCGACCGCTCTCGCCGCCGTCGTCGGCTACCTGGTCTTCAAGAACGTGCTGGCCACGTTCACCGACCCGAACCTGCCCAAGGTGGCCACCGCGGTCGACGGCAAGGTCGTCATGACGGACGCGCCGGTGGACGCCAAGGTGCTCGGCGGTGTGGTGATGGGACTCGTCGTCGCCCTGCTCTACCAGCGCTTCTACCGCACCAAGCTGCCCGACTGGGCGGGCTTCTTCGGCGGTCGCCGCCTGGTGCCGATCCTGTCCGCCTTCGCTGGTCTGGTCATCGGCATCGTCTTCGGCTACATATGGCCGGTCCTCGGCACGGCCCTGCACAACTTCGGTGAGTGGCTGGTGGGCTCGGGGGCCGTCGGCGCGGGCATCTTCGGCGTCGCCAACCGCGCGCTGATCCCGATCGGCATGCACCACCTGCTCAACTCCTTCCCCTGGTTCCAGGCCGGCACCTACGAGGGCAAGAGCGGCGACATCGCCCGGTTCCTGGCGGGCGACCCGAGCGCCGGACAGTTCATGACCGGCTTCTTCCCGATCATGATGTTCGCCCTGCCGGCCGCCTGCCTGGCGATCGTGCACTGCGCCCGGCCCGAGCGCCGCAAGGTCGTCGGCGGCATGATGGTCTCCCTCGCGCTGACCTCGTTCGTCACGGGTGTCACAGAACCGATCGAGTTCACCTTCATGTTCATCGCCCCGGTGCTCTACGCGATCCACGCCGTGCTCACCGGTGTCTCGATGGCGCTGACCTGGGCACTGGGGATGAAGGACGGCTTCGGCTTCTCGGCCGGCGCGGTGGACTTCTTCCTGAACCTCGGCATCGCGACCAACCCGTGGGGGCTGGCGCTGGTGGGCCTGTGCTTCGCGGCGGTCTACTACGTGGTCTTCCGCTTCGCGATCACGAAGTTCAACCTGCCGACGCCGGGCCGCGAGTCCGATGAGGAACTCGCCGAGCTGCAGAAGGCGGAGGCGAAGTAGCCCCCCTGCACACGGTGAAGGCCCCGGAACCGCTTCGGTTCCGGGGCCTCTTCGGTTCCGGGGCCTCTTCGTGCGGGTGATCGAAGTGCTCGGACAGCCCCTCAGACCTCGTACGTCTGCCGCGGCGCCGCGAGATCCACCGGACCGTCGTAGACCGCGCGGGCGTCGGCCAGGTTGGCCTGCGGGTCCGTCCACGGCGGGATGTGCGTGAGGACCAGGCGCCGGGCACCTGCCCGGGCCGCCGTCTCGCCCGCCTCGCGGCCGTTGAGGTGCAGGTCGGGGATGTTCTCCTTGCCGTGCGTGAACGCCGCCTCGCACAGGAACAGGTCGGCGTCCCGGGCGAGTTCGTCCAGGGCGGGGCTCACGCCGGTGTCGCCGGAGTACGTCAGGACCTTGCCGTCGTGTTCGACGCGGATGCCGTACGCCTCCACGGGGTGGGCCACGCGCTCGGTGTGCACCGTGAACGGGCCGATCTCGAAGGTGGACGGCTTGACCGTGTGGAAGTCGAAGACCTCGCTCATGGAGGAGGCGGAAGGGGTGTCCGCGTAGGCGGTGGTCAGCCGGTGTTCCGTGCCTTCCGGTCCGAAGACGGGGAGCGGATCGCAGCGGCCGCCGTCGTGGCGGTAGTAGCGCGCGACGAAGTACGCGCACATGTCGATGCAGTGGTCGGCGTGCAGATGGCTGAGGAAGATCGCGTCGAGGTCGTAGAGACCGCAGTGGCGCTGCAACTCGCCCAGGGCGCCGTTGCCCATGTCGAGAAGCAGCCGGAAGCCGTCGGCCTCGACGAGGTAGCTCGAGCAGGCCGATTCCGCGGACGGGAACGACCCCGAGCAGCCGACGACGGTGAGCTTCATGAAGCAGAAACCTCCGCTGGCGGGATAAGTCTGAGAGGGGCGTCGGGGGTCGTGCGGTGCGTCGAGCGTAAGGCGCAAAACCTCCGGTCGCTCCTCCGCCAAGGGCTGTTGTGGGCGAACTCACCTGTGCTGTCACCGGTTCGGCTGGCAGCGCCGGGGGTGATCCTCGGGAGAAGGGCGCGGGGGAGGGATGGCGCCGGTAACGTCTCAGTATGGACACGTCCTGGTGGCTGGCGCTCGCCGCGGTGGTACTGCTCGCGCTCGTCGCCACGCTCGTCGACGGCTGGGGGCGGCGGTCGTCGGCGCGGCGGGGCCGGACCGCGGCCGGGAGAGCCGCGGTGGCGGGGCTGCCGCAGCCGGCGGAGATCTGGTGGGCGGACGTCCCCTACGAGGACGAGGCTCGCACGAAGGACCGGCCGTGCCTGGTCCTGGCGGTGCGCGGGGAGCGGGCGACCGTCGCGAAGATCACCACCCGGTTCCGGCACGAGCGCACGGGCGTGATCCCCCTCCCCCCGGGCTCGGTCGGCGACACCCAGGGCCGCGCGAGTTTCCTGGAGACGGACGAACTGCGGGAGGTCCCGATGTGGGGCTTCCGGCGACGGATCGGGGTGGTGGACCCGGCGCTGTGGGACCAGGTGCGGTATTTGGCCGGCTAAGAGCCGGGCTTCTCTGCGCGGCGTCCCTGCGGAGCCTGGCGCGACGGCCGACCGCGGCGACCGGGGCCCGGGCGGGTCGACCCGGCACAACAGCCGGGACCGGGGCGGGTGGCCGGGCTCGACGACCGAGGCTCGGGCAGGTCAGCCGCGCGCGAGCAGCCGGGTGCGACGACCGCGCCGCAGCCCGAGCGGTGGTCCCGGCCGTCGGCCGCCGCCCTCGCCGCAGCCAGGGGAACAGCAGGTGCGGCACCAGCGCGGCAGCGGACGACCGCCCGACACCTGGCCGGGTCCGGTTCGGCGTCCCCGCGGGGACATACCGCAGAACGGACGCGACGGCAAGGGTCCCGGCAAGGCCCGGCGACCGCGCACGGGCGACCGGCGCGAGCGGCCGGTGCGACGATCGTGCCACCCCGGGCCGCGGTCCGGGCCGTCGTCTGCCGCCACTTTCGTCGCGGTCGTGGGAGCGGCAGACCCGGCACCAGCGCGGCAGCCGCGGTCGGCGCCCCGCAGGGCAACCCGGCCGCCAGGAGCGGTCCACCAAGCCGGTCCAAGACCGGGGACCGGCCCATGCCCGGGCCTCCGCCGTGACCGCGGGGTGGAAACGCAAAAGGGCCGGAGTCTCACTCCGGCCCTGCTGCGTCTGGTCGTCTGGTCCTGTGGTCTGCCGTCGGTCACGCCCAGAGCTGGCCCTGGAGCGTTTCGATGGCCTCCTCCGTCGTGGCCGCCGTGTAGACGCCCGTCGACAGGTACTTCCAGCCGCCGTCGGCGACGACGAAGACGATCTCGGCCGGCTCGCCGGCCTTGACGGCCTTCTTGCCGACGCCGATCGCGGCGTGCAGCGCGGCGCCCGTGGAGACGCCGGCGAAGATGCCCTCCTGCTGGAGCAGTTCGCGGGTGCGGGTGACCGCGTCCGCCGACCCGACCGAGAAGCGGCTGGTGAGGACCGACGCGTCGTACAGCTCGGGGACGAAGCCCTCGTCGAGGTTGCGCAGGCCGTAGACCAGGTCGTCGTAGCGCGGTTCGGCGGCGACGATCTGGACGTCCGGCTTGTGCTCGCGCAGGTAGCGGCCCACTCCCATGAGCGTGCCGGTCGTGCCGAGGCCCGCCACGAAGTGGGTGACGGAGGGCAGGTCCGCCAGGATCTCGGGGCCCGTCGTCGCGTAGTGGGCACCCGCGTTGTCCGGGTTGCCGTACTGGTAGAGCATCACCCAGTCCGGGTGCTCGGCCGAGAGCTCCTTGGCGACGCGCACGGCGGTGTTGGAGCCGCCCGCGGCCGGGGAGGAGATGATCTCGGCGCCCCACATGGCCAGCAGGTCGCGCCGTTCCTGCGAGGTGTTCTCCGGCATCACGCACACGATGTGGTAGCCCTTGAGCTTCGCCGCCATGGCCAGGGAGATGCCGGTGTTGCCGGACGTCGGCTCCAGGATGGTGCAACCCGGGGTCAGACGGCCGTCCTTCTCCGCCTGCTCGATCATGTGCAGGGCCGGGCGGTCCTTGACCGACCCGGTCGGGTTGCGGTCCTCCAGCTTCGCCCAGATACGGACGTCGGCGGACGGCGACAGCCGCGGCAGGCGCACCAGGGGGGTGTTGCCGACCGCGGCCAGGGGTGAGTCGTATCGCATCGGTGATCAGACCATGCCGCCGGCCACCGCCGGCAGGATCGTGACGTTGTCGCCGTCCGACAGCTTGGTGTTGATGCCGTCGAGGAAGCGCACGTCCTCGTCGTTCAGGTAGACGTTGACGAAGCGGCGCAGCTGGTCGCCGTCAACGATGCGGGCCTGGATGCCCGGGTGCCGGGTCTCGAGGTCGTTGAAGAGCTCGGCGAGGGTGTCTCCCTTGCCCTCCACCGCCTTCTGACCGTCGGTGTAGGTGCGGAGGATGGTCGGGATGCGGACCTCGATGGCCATGGCTCAGGGCTCCTGTCGGGAGTAGTCAGTCGGGCGCGCGGCAGCGCAAGAACAGCGGGGTGGTGCGTGTGTGCAGCGCCGCGGCTCACGGCCGTACGGCGGCAGGGATCGCGTCAACAGATGGCGCTGGCGAGCCTGCACAGGTCGACGTGCAGCCGCGCCACGAGCAGCATGCCCGGCGTCTTGTCGCTCACGTCGTGGAAAACCATGCGCTCATCGTATCGATTCCCGGTCCGGGTTCTGGAATGTGATCCCACATCGCGGACGTTTTCCGGCCGGAGAGTGAGACCGCCCTGTTCAGCCCCGTCCGGGCCCGCTCAGTACGCCTCTACGATCTCGACCTCTTCCTCCGTTACCTCGCCCTCGACGATCCGGAACGAGCGGAACTGGAACTCGCCGGCCCCGTCGGTGTCGGCCGTGGAGACGAGGACGTAGTGCGCGCCGGGCTCGTTGGCGTACGAGATGTCGGTGCGGGAGGGGTAGGCCTCGGTCGCCGTGTGGGAGTGGTAGATCACCACCGGCTCCTCGTCGCGGTCGTCCATCTCGCGGTAGAGCTTGAGCAGGTCGCCGGAGTCGAACTCGTAGAACGTGGGTGACATGGCCGCGTTCAGCATCGGGATGAAGCGCTCGGGGCGGTCCGAGCCCGCGGGGCCCGCGATCACGCCGCACGCCTCGTCGGGGTGGTCCTTGCGCGCGTGGGCGACGATCTGGTCGACGAGGGCCTGGGTGATGGTCAGCATGCTCGTCAGGATAAGCAGAAGGGCCGTTCCGTACCGATGGATGGTACGGAACGGCCCATATGCCGGACGCCCTGAGCGGCAGCCGCAGGGGGTGCCACGAGTACTCCCTGCGGCTGGACGTCCTGGCGGGCTGGTCAGCCGACCTTCTCGAACTCCGCGTCGCGGCGCTCGGCGATCTGCGGGTTGCGGCTCTTGAGGACCGCCCAGCCGATGCCGAGGGCGACGGCCCAGCCGGCCGCGACGTACAGGCAGACCCGCGCGTCCTTGTCGTACGCGATCATGCCGGTCACGCCGATGAGGAAGAGCAGCGCGACCCAGCTGAAGAGCGCTCCGCCGGGGGCGGGGAAGGCCGAGGCGCGCAGCCGGCCCGCGTCGACCGCGGCGCGGTAGCGGATGTGGCTGACGAGGATCATCATCCAGGTCCAGATGCCGGCCGCGGTGGCGACGGAGGTCACGTAGAGGAACGCCTTCTCCGGGACGACGTAGTTCAGGACGACGCCGATGCCCATGAGCGCCACGGAGACCGTGATGCCGACGGCGGGCGTCTTGCGGGCGTTGAGCTTGCCGAACGCCTGCGGCGCCTCGCTGTTGGCGGCCAGGTCGCGCAGCATCCGGCCGGTCGAGTACATGCCCGAGTTGCAGGACGACAGAGCCGCGGTGAGCACCACGAAGTTGACGATGCCCGCGGCGAGCGGGATGCCGATCTCGCCGAACGCGTGGACGAAGGGGCTCTCACCGGCGGAGAACTCGGTCCACTTGACGACGGAGAGGATCACCAGCAGCGCGCCCACGTAGAAGACGATGATGCGCCAGGGCAGGGTGTTGATGGCCTTGGGCAGGGTCTTCTCGGGGTTCTCGGACTCGCCCGCGGTGACGCCGACGAGCTCGACGGCGAGGTAGGCGAACATGACGCCCTGGAGCGTCATCAGGCTGGAGCCGATGCCGTTGGGGAAGAAGCCGTCGTGCGACCAGAGGTTGGAGACGGTGGCGGTGTCACCGGCGTCGGAGAAGCCGAGGGTGAGCACGCCGAGACCGATGACGATCATGCCGATGATGGCCGTGACCTTGATCATCGAGAACCAGAACTCGACCTCGCCGAAGATCTTGACGGAGATCAGGTTGACGCCGAAGAGCACCACCAGGAACACCAGGGCGCTGACCCACTGCGGGATCTCCGGGAACCAGAAGTGGATGTAGATCGCGGCGGCCGTGAGTTCGGCCATGCCGGTGACCACCCACATGAGCCAGTACGTCCAGCCCGTGACGAACCCGAAGAACGGGCCGAGGAACTCGCGGGCGTACTCGGCGAAGGAGCCGGAGACGGGCCGGTAGAGGAGCAGTTCGCCCAGCGCCCGCATGATGAAGAAGATGACGACGCCCGCGAGGGCGTACATGAGGATGATGCTGGGGCCGGCCTTGGCGATGTTCGCTCCGGCACCCATGAACAGGCCGACGCCGATGGCGCCGCCGATGGCGATCATCTGGACCTGGCGGCTGCCGAGGCCGCGCTCGTACCCCTCTTCAGGGACGTTTTCCGTGTCGACCTGCGCAGAGGTCATGTGTGGTGCGCCTTTCTCCATGCCGACCCGGACCTTCGTCGGCCTCGGATCGGGTCTCGATCCCCCCGGATTGATGGAGCGGTGCCTGGCCGACGGTTGTCGGCTCGGTGGCGCACCCGGCCGG
The DNA here is from genome assembly GCF_056430805.1 of Streptomyces sp. NPDC045955. Taxonomy (NCBI): domain Bacteria; kingdom Bacillati; phylum Actinomycetota; class Actinomycetes; order Kitasatosporales; family Streptomycetaceae; genus Streptomyces; species Streptomyces sp. NPDC045955. The sequence goes on along the minus strand of NZ_JBWKKY010000017.1, from coordinate 142,203 downwards.
ACATTCGGGTGGTGTCGGCCGGGCGGTCGTGAAGATTTATCACGGCCGCAACACTGATCACCCGGGGGAATTGTGACGCACCACACAGGGAAAACGGACAAAACGCCGCCCAACGCGGCATAGAAGGCGAGCACGGTGACGTGATCGTTATCCGGATTTGAGCGTCCTCTGAGCGAACACCGATCGGTCACCCGGCGGTCACAGAACCTGCACGGATCAGGGCATAAGGGTTCCGACCAGCGTCTCCTGGAGTCCACCCAGCCACAGGTAGGCCATCACCATCGGCTTGCGCGGATCCTCGTCGGGGAGGCGGTAGAGGAGGTCGGTGTCCTCCTCGTCGGCGATCTCCAGCCGCGAGCCGATCGCCAGCCGCAGGTCGTTCAGGGCGCTCAGCCACCGCTGGGACTCCTCCACCGACAGCTTCAGCACCGCGCCGCCCTCGCCGGCCGAGGCCGAGGAGAGCGCGTCCAGGGAGCGGATCACCGCGAGGGCGTTGTCCCGCTTGCCGGCCCGCAGGTCGTTCTCCGTGTAGCGGCGGAACTCGGCGGAGTACGCCCGCTGCTCCTCGGCGTCCCGGGGCGAGGCGGGCTGCTCGGGGTCGCTGTATGCGTCCGGGAAGAGGCGCCTGAGCACCGGGTCGGCGGGCGGCTCGCTCGGCCCTTCCGCGAACAGCTCGGCGAGCGGGTCGTCGGGGGCGTCCTCGGCCGGGCCGGGGCCGATGAGCTCCAGGAGCTGGACGGCCAGCGACCGGATGATGGAGATCTCGACGTCGTCGAGGGCGACGGCAGCGCCGCCGCCGGGGAGCGGTTCGAAGGTTCCGGGCATGAACGCCTTTTCGCTGCTGGGCGGGGAGCTGGCCTACTTGCGGTCCTGCTGGAGGGTGGCCCACAGGCCATAGCCGTGCATGGCCTGCACGTCGCGTTCCATCTCCTCGCGGCTGCCGCTGGAGACGACCGCCCGGCCCTTGTGGTGGACGTCGAGCATGAGCTTGGTGGCCTTGTCCTTGGAGTAGCCGAAGTACGTCTGGAAGACGTACGTCACATAGCTCATGAGGTTGACCGGGTCGTTGTGGACGATGGTGACCCAGGGGAGGTCCGGCTCCGGTACGGCGAAGACCTCCTCCGCCGACTCGGTCCGTTCGATCTCCAGGGGCGCGGGTGACGTCACATCTCCCATGCTGCCACGCGCGCCCTGATGGTGTGGCACCCCTCCCCGGTTGCCGGACGGGGGCTTACCCGGCGCCGGCTCATGACCAGACCAAGGGTTGAAGGCCGGTATTGCTCCCTTTCTAAAGGGAGCAATACCGGCCTTCAATCGCGCGATGAATTCACGGAAATCGGAGACAAGCGCTAGTGTTTGTGAGCTCCTGCGCCGACCCTGCTCTTCCTGTACCCCATGAAGAAGTAGGCGATGACAGCGATTTGGACCACGAGCCAAACAGAGAGCTCTAGTGGACCGAACCGCCCGCCGGCTGCCGTCAGGATCGCAAAGAATACGGCGACAGTCAGGGCAATTTTCAGGATGAGCATTTTCATGAAGTCCCCTCAGGACCCGGTGCTGAACGTAACTTTCCCGTTACCCTTTACCTTCGTCTTCACCCAAGGGTACGTGTGGGCGCACGCGATTTGACCCACGAAGCAGTGACCAATCTTCCGCTTCATGTAGGACGTGGCGGAAGATGCTGGAACAGCGCTCTTCTCGTTCTTCTGACGCTCCTTCACTTCGATGAAGTCCAGAGCGTTGGTCACGTCGTCGGCCCGGTACCGCCACGCCCTGACCTTGCCGTCCTTGTAGTTGAACTCGGCCCAGTGGTGGTACTTGTAGATGACCGAGTTCGAGTAGCTGTAGTGCGTCCGGATGACGTGGGTCTTCCGCCACTTGCCGCCCGTGATCTGGATTCCGAACGTGCTGTGTGCCGCCGACTCGGCCTCGGCCGGCGTCGTCACCGCGTCCCCGCTGGAGCTGTCCGCGTCAGCGGACGGCGTCAGGTCTGCGAGTTCCTGGGCGCTGAGAGGCTCGCCATTAGCGGGAGAGACGAGCTGACCACCATCGGTAAGCTCGGCTTCCTTCACCACGACCGTCGGCTCCTTGCGCGGGTCGGGCAGCGCGGCAGCCAGATCGGGGTTGGTCATGATGAGATTGACGTCAGCCTGCGTCCAGCCACCCTCAAGGGTTCGCTTGATCGCGGCCTGCACGGCCGGGTCCGCCGGATCGGCAACCTTTTCAGCAGCAGAGCTTGCAGGCGCCAAAACCGTCATCAAGACGGCGAAAGTCGAAAGCGCCCCGGTGGCCAGGTACGACTTTCTACGAGGCGTATACGCCTTCATGGAATTTCCCCCCATAAATTGATGCAACATACAGAGGTCTGGTCAGGACCCCTTTGCGTCGCTCATGTGTTCACCACCCTAAGTGGTCGGCCCGCAACTTAGCAATACCTTTCTTCAACCCTCAGAGAAAGGTTTTTCCGGTCGGACCGCCTTGCTCCTCAGAGAATATATTTGATTCCGATTTGACCGCTTCGACTCATAGTTCGGCGGGCGAAAATCGTCAGAGTGACGAGATGAGGGGTACCATCGGCTGCCATGGACACAGCGGACCTTGGGCTGCCGGTGGTTGTTCCCTCGACGGCGCTCTTCACGGACCAGTACGAGCTGACGATGCTGCGGGCCGCCCTGGAGGCGGGCACGGCCGAGCGGCGGAGCGTGTTCGAGGTCTTCACCCGCCGCCTGCCGAACGGGCGCCGCTACGGCGTCGTGGGAGGCACCGGGCGGGTGCTGGACGCGGTGGAGAACTTCCGCTTCGACGCGGGCGTCCTCGACTTCCTGCGCGAGCGGGAGATCGTCGGCGGGGAGACCCTCGAGTGGCTCGCCGGCTATCGCTTCAGCGGGGACATCTGGGGCTACCCCGAGGGCGAGGTGTACTTCCCCGGCTCGCCGATCATGCGGGTCGAGGGCACCTTCGCCGAGTGCGTGCTGCTGGAGACCGTGATCCTGTCGATCCTCAACCATGACTCGGCGATCGCCGCGGCGGCCTCGCGCATGGCGTCGGCCGCCGGGGACCGGCCGCTGATCGAGATGGGCGCCCGGCGCACGCACGAGCTGGCGGCGGTGGCGGCGTCGCGGGCCGCCTACGTGGGCGGCTTCGCGACCACCTCGGACCTGGCCGCCGGATTCCGCTACGGCATCCCCACCGTCGGCACCTCCGCCCACGCCTTCACCCTGCTGCACGACAGCGAGCGGGACGCCTTCCAGGCCCAGGTGAACACACTGGGGCGGGGCACGACGCTGCTGGTGGACACGTACGACGTCGCCGAGGCGGTCCGCACGGCCGTGGAGGTCGCCGGACCCGGACTCGGGGCCGTGCGGATCGACTCGGGCGACCTGCTGCTGGTGGCGCACCGGGTGCGGCAGCAGCTGGACGAGCTGGGCGCGACCGACACGAAGATCATCGTGACCTCGGACCTGGACGAGTACGCGATCGCCTCCCTGGCGGCGGCGCCCGTGGACGCGTACGGCGTCGGTACGCAGCTGGTGACCGGGTCCGGGCACCCGACGTCCTCGATGGTCTACAAGCTGGTCGCACGGGCCGAGTCGGCGGAGCCGGACGCGCCGCTGGTGCCGGTGGCGAAGAAGTCCAGCGGGGGCAAGACGTCGGTGGGCGGACGCAAGTGGGCCGCGCGGCGGCTGGACTCCTACGGCGTCGCCGAGGCCGAGGTGGTCGGCACCGGGCCGGTGTCGGCGGAGCTCGCGGACCGGCAGCTGCTGGTGGAGCTGGTCAAGGGCGGCGAGGTAGTCGCCCGGGAGCCGCTGGACGCGGCGCGTGACCGGCACGCGGCGGCGCGCGCGGGGCTCCCGATGTCGGCGACGCAGCTCTCGCGCGGGGAGCCGGTCATTCCGACGGAGTACCTGCACGAGGCCTCGGGTAGCTAATTGCGGTGTGCCGCGATGCGCCGAGCCGTGCCCCCTCCCGTCTTCTCCGCCATGTCAATAGGCTCGGAAGTTCACCGGCCGGGCTTGCCGACCTCATAGCCGAAGGACACCGACCATGCGCCGCGCCTTGATCGTCGTAGACGTGCAGAACGACTTCTGCGAGGGGGGCAGCCTCGCGGTGGCCGGCGGTGCCGACGTGGCTGCCGCCGTGACCGAGCTGATCGGCCAGGCGGCCGGGTCCGGCTACCAGCACGTCGTGGCCACCCGCGACCACCACATCGCCCCCGGAGGCCACTTCTCCACCAACCCCGACTTCGTCCGCTCCTGGCCCGCGCACTGCGTCGCCGGCACGGAGGGCGTCGGCTTCCACCCGAACTTCGCCCCCGCCGTCGCGTCCGGCTCCGTCGACGCCGTCTTCGACAAGGGCGCGTACGCGGCGGCGTACAGCGGCTTCGAGGGCGCGGACGAGAACGGCACGCCCCTGGCCGACTGGCTCCGCTCCCGCCAGGTCACCGAGGTCGACGTGGTCGGCATCGCCACGGACCACTGCGTCCGCGCCACGGCCCTGGACGCCGCGAAGGAGGGCTTCCGCACCCACGTCCTGCTCGACCTCACGGCGGGCGTGGCCCAGGAGACCACCGAGCGGGCCCTGGAGGAGCTGCGCGAGGCGGGCGTGGAGCTGTCGGGCAAGCCGGTCGTCCAGTGACCCCGTAGCCCGGAAGCGCCTGGTAGCCCGGGAGCGCCTGGGGGTCAGGTCTGGGCCGTCGGGCGGCGCAGGAGGGCCCTGATCGGGCGCCACAGCTCCAGGGCGAGGTCCGGGCCGGCAACGACACCGTTGTCAGGGGCCGTGCGCCATATCAGGCCGTCGGGGTGGTGCAGGACCGCCGTGATCTCGTCGGGGGACGGCGGCGCGGCGTTGCCGCGCAGGTAGACAGCGCGCAACCCCAGGTTGCGGAGCCTGGTCAGGGCTCGGGCGCGGTTCACCGCGTGGACGAGTACGCGGACGGAGCCCGGGCCGTCGGCGGCGGGGCTGGGCAGGTTCAGCGCCACCACCACGGTGCCGTTCGGCAGCTTGCAGAAGCCTCCTGCGGCCATGCGGTCATACCCCCGTGTCGGTCGGTGTGTCGGTCGGTGTCAATAAGAGAACCACAGGACGCACCTAAACACGGATCGGCGGTGACCCGCCAGGGGGTCACCGCCGATCATGCTCTGACCTGGTAAAACGTGTCTTACTTCGCCGCGGGGCCTACTTCGAGCTCGATCGTCGAGCCGTCCTTGGCCTCCTTGGTGATCTTGATCTTGGTGTTGGTGTCAGTGATCTTGACACCCCCGGTCGGGTTCGACTCGTCGTAGTAGTCGTTCTTCCGGTCGTTGAAGACCGAGACACCCTTCGAGCCCGGGATGTACTTCGCCACGTCCGCCTTGTGAAGCGTCATGCCGTCGGTGCGGTAGAGGCTGAACGGCGAGTCGTAGGACTGGATCCGGTTGCGCATCAGTGTGCCGTCGGCCCACTTCAGCGCGTCCGGGTGCGAGTCGATCGGCAGGACCAGACCGGTGCCCTTGTGCTGGCTGGTGTTGTTGTCCGCCTGGGAGGTGTCCCACTTCCAGATCAGCAGACCGTTCTGGTACGGGTAGTGCTCGACCCAGTCCGGGCGCTCCGTGAAGCCGAAGTTGTACGGGCCGACCTTCAGCGTCTTGTCGTACGACACGTACTGCCGGTTCTCGGCGATGTAGTACTGCGCGTAGTCCTCCGTGAAGGATCCACCGATCCGGGTGAAGCCGTTCGCCTTCCAAGCCGCGTCCACGGTTTCGGCGTTGTCGGAGAAGACGGGGCTGCCGTCGGCGGTCACCGTCACCGAGTCGGCCGCGAAGCCCTTCTTCGACACACCGCTGTCCGTCGCGTAGCGGAAGCGAAGGTCGATCTTCTTGCCCGCGTAGGCATCGAGCGGATAAACGAGCTTCTGGTACGAATCGGCCGTACCGTCCAGCGCGGGGTTGTCGCTGCCGTCCCGGCTGATCGGCTTACCGTTCGCCGTACCGTCTATCGCCGTCCAGTTGGCGCCGCCGTCGGTCGACACCTCGGTGTAGAGGAAGTCGTACTTCTTCTCGGTGTCCCACCAGCCGTCGAGGCTGAGGGTCGCCGAGGACTTGCCCGTGAGATCCACGGAGCGGGCGAGCGTGTTCTTCAGGTTGTTGCCGCTTCCGCTCCACCACTGGGTGGCGCCCTGGGCCGGGGTGACGAGCTCGGTGGTCACCCGCTTCTTGGGCAGGTCGACCACCAGGGCCTGCTTGTGCTTGGTGTTGTACTCGGCCAAGCCGAGCTTGTGCCAGGAGTTGACTCCGGCCTTGGCCTTGTCGTAGTTCAGCCAGCCGAGCTGGAGCTTGTCCCAGGCGGTCATGTCGCCCGGCAGGTCACCAATCTCCTTCTTGCCGGTGCCGAGCCAGGAGCCCGATGACATCAGGGTCCAGAAGCCGGTGGAGTTGTCGCCGCCGCCGGTGGTGTCGTAGTGGTCCGGCAGGCCGAGGTCGTGACCGTACTCGTGGGCGTAGACGCCGAGTCCGCCGTTCTCCGGCTGGACGGTGTAGTCGCCGACCCAGATGCCGGTGTCGCCGATCTTCGCGCCACCGAGCTTGTTGTTCTCGGGGCCGGTGGCGCCGGCGTCGGTGCCGAAGGCGTACCAGCGGTGGGCCCATATCGCGTCCGTGCCCTGGGCGCCGCCGCCGGCGGACTCATCCTCTCCGGCGTGCACGATCTGGAAGTGGTCGATGTAGCCGTCGGGCTCGTTGAAGTCGCCGTCGCCGTCGAAGTCGTAGCGGTCCCACTCGTCGAACCGCGCGACGTCCGCCTTGATCTGGGCGTCGGTCCTCCCCGCTGCCTTCTGCCGGGAGACCCAGGCGTTCAGACCGTCGCTGACGACGTTCCACACGCTCGAGCAGTTGGTGTCACCGCAGGCGTTGTTGCCGTAACGGGCCTCGTTGTACGGCACCTTGACCCAGTCGGAGACCTCGCCGTCGACCGAGTAACGCCCGGAGGACTGCTTCTCGTAGTAGGTCTTGACCGAGTCGACGCCCTTGCCGGAACCGAAGTACAGGTCCTGGAAGTAGTCCCGGTCGTAGTCGGCCCTCCACGCCGTGGAGTTGTCCTTCTTGCGGTCGGGCTTGGGTATCGCGTTGTGCAGCGGGCCCGGGGTGCCGCCGTAGCGGCTGTCGACCTTGTCGCCGAACTCGACCAGGATGGTGAAGATCTTGTCGGTCTTCTCGCGGCCGAGCTCGACGTACTTGCTGTCGCCCTTCTTGCTCTTGAGCTGGACGACCTTCGAGCCTTCACGCTTTGTGATCTTGGACTTCCCTGATATGACCTGCTCTAGCGCCTCCTGCCGCTGGGCCTCCTGAGTCTTGCTCAGCGGGCCTTCGAGGTCGTGCTCGCCGTGGTGGCGATCCGCCGGGTCGTGCTGGTCCACGGTGGTGGACCTGGGAGCGGAGGTGTCGTCGGCCTGGGCCACGCCGTATGCGGAGACGGTGGCCGTGGCCGCCGCGAGGGCCACGCCTATGGCGGCGGCTCTGAACGTCCAGGGTCTACTGGTCACTTGAGTTCCTCCCCCGCGTTCGAGCGCGCGGAAGGAAGGGGTCCTGGTCGTGGAAGGCCCGCGCGCGCGTGATCAACGCGTGTAGTCAAGTGACGACATTTGACTAGAGGTTTAGAAGAAAAGACAGACCTTGACTTGGACAGGTCAATTGCACTATGCGGAGTCGACGTTCGTTTTACGGACAACCGATCCGGTGCCCGACGGACACCTGCCCACGTCCGACGGGCACGTGCCACCGTCCGGTGGGCGCGCGCATATGTCCACTACCTGGACGCCATGACTCCGTGCGCCCCCTGTGCTCCGGCCCTGTTGATTAGGTCACGCTTACCGCTCGTTCCAGTCGGGCACCCTGGCGGTTAGAGTCGCTTGGCGGAACGCCCGGAAGCCGGCGGAATGCCAGGCCGACACCGCCGTGGACCCCCACTTTCGAGGACATGATGGCCATGCCCCGTCCGACTGCCGCACAGCTCGCCTACGGTTCCTGCACCGTGATCCTCTCGACCCTCGCCATGCTGCTGCTGTCACAGACGAGTTCGGGCGTGGGCATCGCGATCATCGCCGTCGCGGCGCTCGCCCTCGGGCTGCTGGTCGCCATGACGGTGCCGCTGCCCGGGAAGCGCCCGGCCGCGGTGGAACAGCCCGCGCCCCAGGAACCCGTACGGGCCCCGGTCGCCGCATCGGCTCCGGAGCCGATGCGGGAGCGGGCGGTCTCCTGACCTCCCACTGCCCCTTGTTTACCTCCGGTTGATACGTCTGTGCCTCAATTGGTGCTGACCACGACCGTTTTGGCCGCCTTGTCGTGCAGACCCTGCTTGTAGGGCCGGTCGAAGAAGCTCCAGCCGCCCGAGATCGCGGTCCAGACGCAGGCGCAGCAGAAGGCGAACGGGATCCACAGCACCGCCGCGCGCATCAACGCGTTCTGCACGGAGGGCGTGGCGCCGTCGTCGAGGTTGGCCACGCGCATGTGCAGCAGCTTCTTGCCGAGGGTCTGGCCGGTCCGCGCGGTCAGGAGGGTGTCGTAGGCGATGTAGAGGACGGCGGCGACCCCCGACTGCCAGAAGGACTTGCCGACCTCGATGCGGTCGCTGTCCACGTCGTACTCGTTGACGCCGAAGCCCCACGTGAGCAACCAGACGACGACACCCACCAGGATCATGTCGATGATGCGGGCGAGCGTGCGCTTGCCGCTGTCGGCGAGCGGGGGCATGCCGGCGAGGGGGTCGGTGGGATAGGAGCCGCCGCCATAGGGGGAGCCGCCGTAGGGGCCGCCGCCGGGAGGTCCTTCGTAGGGGCCTTGGCCGCCGCCGGGCGGGGTACCGCCGGGGCCGCCGCCCGGGTAGCGCGGGTCGTAGGGCGAGCCCGCGCCCTCGCCGGGCTGCTCGCCCGGGGGCCGCTTCCTGAACGGATCGTCTTCCGGGGGCTGCTGACCGGAGCCGGGGGGCGGTTCACTGCTCATGGCCCGAGTCGACCGCGAACCCTCCGGCTCCGCATCCGGCAGACGGCCGTCCGAGGTACGGATTCACCTGATGCCGCGGTAGTACGCGGCCGTCCCGTGCCGGACGTAGCCGTGCTGCTCAGCCGGCCACGAACGTGTGCGCGGCCTTGTCGTGCCAGCACTGGCGCCACGGCTTGTCGAACAGGCACCAGGCGATGCCGATGATCCCGACGACGAGGAGTCCGGGCACGCTGTAGACCAGCCAGCGGCGCAGGGCCGCCCCGAACTCCGGGGTGTCGTGGCCCTCGATGTCCCGCACGTCGAGACCCATCAGCTTCTTGCCGAGGGTGCGGCCCCACTTGGCGGTGGGCAGCACCTCGCAGACGACACCGACGAGCAGCAGGACGGCCAGGACGATGCCGAGGTACGCCGACGTGGTGCCGTCGAGCAGCCAGACCGTGACGGTCTCGCCGGAGAGCTTGGCCTCCTCGATCTTCTCGTTGACGTGATCGACCGCCTTGATGCCGAGCGGTACGGCGGCCCCGGCGGTGACGCCGGCGAGGACGAGGGTGTCCAGCAGCCGGGCGGCCAGCCGCTTGCCGAGCCCCGCGGGGCGGGCCGACGCCTGGCGCCGCGCGGCCGCCTGGAAGATGTCCTCGGTCGGCGGCTTCCAGGGCGCGACGGGCTGGTCATCGCCGCCCGCCCCGGCGAGCCGGTGCACCTGCTGTGCCCAGGAGGACTGGCCGCCGCCGGGACCGGCGCTGAGGGGCGTGGCGGAGGCGGCGGGGCCGGGCTGGGGCCCGCCGGACTGCGGGGGCACGGTGGGCACCGCCTGAGGCCCGGACAGCGCCGGCGGAGCGGCCGGGGAAGCCTGGACGCCGGGGTCTGCCTGGGCGGCGGCGCGGGCGGCGGCGGCCTTCCCGGCGGCGAAGCCGGGGCGGTTCGAGGCGTCACCGGAGGCGCCCGCACCGCCCTGCGCGCCGAAGGCGGGTCCCGCCGGACCGCCGGCCGGACCGGCCTGGGCCCCGAAGCCGGGACCGGGCGCCGCCCCCTGAGAGCCGAAGCCAGGCCCTGCCGCATTGCTGCCGGATCCGCCCGGCCCGCCCGGCGCACCGAACCCGGAGCCCGCCGGGCCGCTGCCCGGACCGCCGGAAGCCGAGGCCGCGGCCGGGCCCTGACGCGGCGGCACCGCGCGGAACGTCATCGTGCCCTCGTCGGGGGCATCGGCGGAGGCCGCTCCCCCGGCCTTCCCCGTCGGACGGCGGAAGACGAACGTGCTGCCGGCGGCCGCGGCGTTCGCCTCCTGGTCGGCCGCAGACGGTGGTTCCCCCTGCCGGGCGGACTCGCCGGGCGGCTGCCGGTCGGCGTGCGCCACCCTCGGGTCGGCACCCTGCTGGCGTGCTCCCTGCGGAGCCGCACCTTGCTGGGCTGCTCCCTGCTGAGCCGCTCCTTGCTGGGCCGCTCCCTGTGCCCCCTGCGGTGCGCCCCACGAGACACGACGGTCCTGGTCGCCGCCGAAGCCCGTCTGGCGGGAGCGGTCGGCGCCCCAGGCGGTCGCGGGTTCGGGACGGCTGCCGTGCTGGGCGTCGGCAGGTGACGGCTCGTCGGCCGGGTCCTCGTCGAAGAAGTGCGGACCGGTCTCCTCGACCGAGCCGGAGGCGGAGCCGGCGGTGCCGGGCTGTTCCGCCCCGGCCCCCGACCCCGCGCCGGGCGGCGGCGCGAGCGTCTCGCCGTCCTTGGGTGCGGGACGGCTGGTGCCCGGTACCCAGGAGGCACCGTTCCAGTACCGGACATATCCAGGAATGGACGGGTCCGGGTAATAACCTTCGCGGGGCCTGTCGTCACCGGGGGCCGGGGTTGGGGCGCTCATCTCCGTCGTCCCGTATCTGCTCGAGGGCCAAATGGGGGCCTCCACATCTATCAGACGTGCGCAAGCCCCACCGCCGCTCCCACCGGACCCACCCCTTTCGAGCACCGATGTGCTACGCATCGCGCGGCCCGGCGCCCCCTTGCGAAAAAAACTTCCGGCAACGCGCGTAATGCCGCCGCCCCGGCGCGCTCTCTCCTGCCGACCGGCCCTCAGGGCAGCCGTGCAGAGAAGGGAACACCGCCATGCGCACCGTGGTGGAACGCGAACTGGAGCTGAAACTCGTCCTGTCGCCGCAGCGCCGGATCCCGGTGCCGACCAGACTCGGGTACGTCACCGACGATCCGTACGCCGTCCACGTCACCTTCCACTTCGACTCCGCGCACCCGGTGCACTGGACGTTCGCCCGGGACCTGCTGGTGGAGGGCGTGTTCCGGCCGTACGGGCAGGGGGATGTGCGGGTGTGGCCGACGAAGGCGGAGGGGCGCAGCGTCCTGCTGGTGGCGCTGACCTCACCCGACGGGGACGCCCTGCTGGAGGCGCCCGCGGCCCCGGTGGCGGCCTGGCTGGAGCGCACGCTGCGGGTGGTCCCGCCGGGGACGGAGAGTGAGCAGCTCGGTCTGGACGACGAGCTGGCCGAGCTGCTCGCGCAGTGAGGACGCGCGACCTTCAGAACAGCTTGCCCGGGTTGAGGATGTTCAGCGGGTCGAAGGCCTGTTTGACGGCCCGCTGCATCTCCATCCCGACGGGGCCGATCTCGCGCGCCAGCCACTCCTTCTTCAGCACGCCGACGCCGTGCTCGCCTGTGATGGTGCCGCCGAGTTCCAGGCCGAGGGCCATGATCTCGTCGAAGGACTCGCGGGCGCGCCGGGACTCGTCGGGGTCGGCCGGGTCGAAACACACCGTCGGGTGGGTGTTGCCGTCCCCCGCATGGGCGACGACCCCGATGGTGAGCCGGTACTTCTCCGCGATCCGGTCGACGCCGTCGAGCATCTCGGCGAGCCGGGAGCGGGGCACGCACACGTCGTCGATCATCGTCACGCCCTTGACCGCCTCCAGCGCGGTGAGCGACAACCGGCGCGCCTGGAGGAGCAGTTCGGACTCGGCCGCGTCGTCGGCCGGGACGACCTGGGTGGCGCCGGCGGCCTCGCACAGCGCGCCGACGGCGGCGATGTCGGCGGCCGGGTCGGTGGTGTCGAAGGCGGCCAGGAGCAGGGCTTCGGTGGTCTCCGGGAGGCCCATCTGTGCCAGGTCGTTGACGGCCTTGACCGTCGTACGGTCCATGAGTTCGAGGAGTGACGGGACGTGGCCGCCCTCCATGATGCGGCACACGGCGTCGCAGGCGGCGGCCCCGGAGGCGAACTCGGCGGCCAGCACGAGCTGCTCGGGCGGCTTGGGACGCAGGCCGAGCACGGCCCGCACGACGACGCCGAGCGAGCCCTCGGAGCCGACGAACAGCCTGGTCAGGTCGTACCCGGCGACGCCCTTGGCGGTGCGGCGGCCGGTGGACATGAGCCGCCCGTCGGCGAGGACGACGTCCAGTCCGAGGACGTACTCGGCGGTGACTCCGTACTTCACGCAGCACAGACCGCCCGAGGCCGTGCCGATGTTGCCCCCGATGGTGCACATCTCCCAGCTGGAGGGGTCCGGCGGGTAGTACAGGCCGTGTTCGCCGACGGCCCGGGACAGGGCGGCGTTGATCACGCCGGGCTCGACGACGGCGACGCGGTCGACCGGGTTGATCTCCAGGATGCGGTCCATCTTGGTCAGGGAGAGCACGATGCAGCCGTCGGAGGCGTTCGCGGCGCCGGACAGTCCGGTGCGGGCGCCCTGCGGCACGACCGGGACGCGCAGGGCGGTCGCGGTGCGCATCACGTGCTGGACCTGCTCCACCGTGCGGGGCAGGACGACCACGGCCGGGGCGCCGGCCGGGCAGAAGCTCGCCATGTCATGGGCGTAGGAGGCCGTGACGTCGGGGTCGGTGAGGACCGCCTCGGCGGGCAGGCCGCCGAGCAGGAGGTCGACGAGGTTGCCGGTCGCTGCGGTGTCCGCGCCTTCGGAGCTGGGCGCTTCGATACGGCTCATGATCACAGGTTCGCACCCGGGGCCATCGGTGTGAACCCGTCGGCGGCGCCCTTCGCCTGCCCGGGTGTGGTCGTCGTACTGACGCACAGTGAGCGCCATGGAGAACCAGCGGAAGCCCCCTGAGGGCCGCTTGCGCACCCGGCGGGTGGTGCTCGCCTCCGTCGCGGGGTGTGCCGTGCTCGGCGGGGTGCTGGTACTGCTGCCGTGGGAGCGGCCCGCCGAGCCCGCTCCGCCGTCACCGGGGGCGCGGGCCATGGCGGCGGTCGGCGCCGGGGTGCCGGCGGCGCTGCCCGGCCTGGCGGAGCTGATCGACGAGCGGGAGCTGGAGCGGTACGGGGCCGCACGACGCCACCTCGCGGAGGCGCTGCGGATCAACCCGCACTTCTCGCCCCTGCATGCGCCTGCGGCGCGGGCGGCTGTGGAGGCGCTGGGTGAGCCGCCGGACGAGGGGGTGCCGGTGATGGACGGGGAGCCCGGCTGAATTCGGCGCCGCCGGACAGCGCAGTCGTGGTGGCGCCTCGTCGCGGCGGCCACGACACCGCCGTCGCCTGATCCGGCCGCGGCGGTGTCGTGGACGCCGGCACGGCCCGGCGGTGCCGGACCGGCCGTGGGCTCCCCGGGCATCCGCCGGGCGTGCGGGTGCCCCGTGACACCCGCACGAGCTCGGAGGGGCGATCGGATCACAGGTTGCCGCGGCGGGCCTGCTCGCGCTCGATCGCCTCGAACAGGGCCTTGAAGTTGCCCTTGCCGAAGCCCATCGAGCCGTGGCGCTCGATGATCTCGAAGAAGACGGTCGGGCGGTCCTGGACCGGCTTGGTGAAGATCTGCAGCAGGTAGCCGTCCTCGTCACGGTCGGCGAGGATCTTCAGCTCGCGCAGGGTGTCGATCGGGACCCGCGTCTCGCCGACCCACTCCCCCAGCGTGTCGTAGTACGAGTCGGGGGTGTTGAGGAACTCCACGCCGGCCGCGCGCATGGTGCGGACCGTCTGGACGATGTCGTTGGTGTTGAGCGCGATGTGCTGGACGCCCGCGCCGCCGTAGAACTCCAGGTACTCGTCGATCTGGGACTTCTTCTTGGCGACGGCCGGCTCGTTGATCGGGAACTTGACCTTGAGCGTGCCGTCGGCGACGACCTTCGACATCAACGCGCTGTACTCGGTGGCGATGTCGTCGCCCACGAACTCCTTCATGTTCGTGAAGCCCATCACCTTGTTGTAGAAGCCGACCCACTCGTTCATCCGGCCGAGCTCGACGTTGCCGACACAGTGGTCGATCGCCTGGAAGGTGCGCTGCGCGGGCGGCTCGACCATCGGCTGGGCCGCCACGAAGCCGGGCAGGTACGGGCCGTCGTAGCCGGAGCGATCGACGAGGGTGTGGCGGGTCTCGCCGTAGGTGGCGATGGCGGCCAGGACGACCGTGCCGTGCTCGTCCTTCAGCTCGTACGGCTCGGCCACCGAGCGGGCACCGTGTTCGAGGGCGTAGGCGTACGCGGCGCGCGCGTCCGGCACCTCGATGGCGAGGTCGACGACGCCGTCGCCGTGCTCGGCCACGTGCCGGGCGAGGAAGTGGCCCCAGTCGCTGGACGGCTTGATGACCGAGGTGAGGACGAAGCGGGCGGAGCCGTTCTCCAGGACGTAGGCAGCGGTCTCGCGGCTGCCGTTCTCCGGCCCGGAGTAGGCGACCAGCTTCATGCCGAAGGCGGTGGAGTAGTAGTGCGCCGCCTGCTTGGCGTTGCCCACGGCGAAGACGACCGCGTCCATTCCCTTGACCGGGAAGGGGTCGGCCTGCCGGGCGGTGTCGGGAGTGTGGTGTGTGGTCTGCGTCATAGCCGCAGGGTCTCCCCGCTCGGCAAGGTGCGCAATAGTTTGCTTTTCCGCTGGGCAATCTGTTCAGCAATACGGCCGTATCGACGGCGCTTCTGTACAGGATGACCATGCCAGGGAGGCTGCTGTGGCGATCGATCATCTGGACGGCCGGATCATCCTGCTGCTGGCCCGGGAGCCGCGGATCGGGGTGCTGGAGATGTCGCGCCGGCTCGGCGTGGCCCGGGGCACCGTGCAGGCGCGGCTGGACCGGCTTCAGTCGAACGGAGTCATCCGCGGCTTCGGCCCGGAGGTGGACCCGGCGGCGCTCGGCTACCCGGTCACGGCGTTCGCGACCCTCCAGATCCGGCAGGGCCAAGGCGCCGACGTACGCGCCCACTTGGCGTCCGTGCCCGAGGTGCTGGAGCTGCACACCACCACCGGCAGCGGGGACATGCTGTGCCGGCTGGTGGCCCGCTCGAACGCCGATCTCCAGCGTGTGATCGACCGGGTCGTCGGTTTTGATGGCATCGTCCGGGCCTCCACGGCGATCGTCATGGAGAACCCCGTTCCGCTGCGGATCATCCCGCTGGTGGAGCAGGCCGCGGAGGAGACGTCAACTACCCGGGACTAAGGTCCCGGGCTTGCACAACGGGCATCACTGGCTGTGATGCTGCGTTTGCGTCCAGCCCCACCCCGGGATGCCCGGGGTCGGGCGGGGGCCGTTGACTGGGCCCCGCGTCGCCACAACTCCCACGCGCGGGCGCGGATGTTGCGGGAGCCTCCCCCACTCTCGGCTTCGCTCGAGCGGGAGGTGCCCCCATCGGTCTGCGTGATCAACGAATCCGCAGTTCCGGCATGCGAAGAAGGCCTGGGAGACCCGGTTCGCCTTGTCGATGTGCCCGCATTCGGCGCAGGTGCGCGAGGTGTACGCCGGGTCGACGTGCACTACTGGCACCCCGGCCTTGCGGGCCTTGTACGCGACGAACTCTCCGAGCTGGTGAAACGCCCAGGAGGAGTGGGTGGCCCGTTGGGGCTTGCGAAGCCGTACCCGCTCACGGATGCCCGTCAACTCTTCCAGGGCGATTCCGCGACCGGTGCGTTCTGCCTCGGCCACCACATGCTTCGCGATCTTGTGGTTGATGTCCTTCGCCCGCCGCGCCTCCTTGCGCCTGCGTTTCTTCAGGCGCCGTTTCGCGGACGGGGTGTTCTTCTTCTGCAGTTTGGTGCGCAGGCCGCGCTCACGGACCCGGACGCGGTTGAGCTCGCACCCGGCCATGATCTCGCCGTCGGATGTGGTGGCGATGTTCACGATGCCCAGGTCGATGCCGAGGAAGTCCGCCGGAGCCGTGTTCAGCTCCGCCTCGGGGACCTCGCAGGTGGCGCTGAGGAACCACATGCCGTCGCGTTCCAGCAGGTCGGACTCGCCCTTGCGGCACAGGGCGAGCGTGGCGAGCTGCTCCACCGAGGCGGTGAAGGCCACGTTCTTGACGCGCCCCGACGTGGTCCAGACCGACACCGTGCGCTCGGCGATCTGTACGAGAGCATCCGGTCGTCGTAGGGCTGGGCGCCCTGGGGGCGGAAGGCGAGAGGCTTCTCGGTGGCCTTGCGGTAGCGCTTCGCGCCGGGCTTGCCGAGGTTGCCGGCCTTCAGGTTCGCCTTCAGCGTGGTGTAGGCGTCACAGGTCTTCTTGATCACGCGCTGGGCGGCCTGCGCGCCCGGGCTCCACCTCGACTTCACCTCGTCGTAGGTGTGCTTGCGCAGGGGGGAAGTTCTTGAACTCCCCGCGCTCGAAGGCGATCTCACTCACCCAGGTGGCGGCCTCGTTACAGGCTCGCAGGGTCGCCTCAAGCGCCGCCGCCTGTCCGGGCGTCGGCTCCAGTTTGACCTGCACCACCAGTTTCACGATCACTGATCGTAGGCAAACCGTACGAGATGCCACCACGCGTTCGGCCGCGTTCATCACATCGAGTGACTCAACCGACCACGCGCTCACATCACCCGACCGCTCCCCGGCCGAGCCGACACAGTGATGCTGCGGCGCTCCGCGCCGCAGCCACGGGGACGTGATTCCTCCCGGGCGTAAACGTCCGGGGTGCCTCGCAAGAATTCGCTGAAGTCTAGGGGTGAGCGCGTGTGAACTTCTGGGAGTACGTGGCGGGGCGGCACCAGCAGCTGCTCACGGACGCCTACCAGCACGCGAGCGCCGTCTTCCAGTGCATGGTCGTCGCGACCGTGCTCGGGGTCCTGATCGGCGTCGCCACCTACCGCAGCGAGTGGGCCGGGAACCTCGCGACCACGACCACCGCCACCGTCCTGACCGTGCCGGCGCTCGCCCTGATCGGCCTGCTCATCCCGGTCGTGGGGCTGGGCGTGCCGCCGACCGTGATCGCGCTGACGCTGTACGGGCTGCTGCCGGTCGTGCGCCACGCGATCGTCGGGCTGCGCGGGGTCGACCCGGCGCTGGTGGACGCGGCCACGGGCATCGGGATGTCCCGCCCGGCCCGGCTGCTGCGGATCGAGCTGCCGCTGGCCTGGCCGCCGATCCTGACCGGGATCCGGGTCGCGACCCAGATGCTGATGGGCATCGCGGCCATCGCGGCGTACGCCTCGGGCCCCGGCCTCGGCAACGTCATCTTCCGCGGCCTCGCCTCGCTGGGCAGCGCCAACGCGCTGAACCAGGTCCTCGCCGGCACGCTCGGCATCATCGTCCTGGCGCTGCTGTTCGACGCCGCGTACGTCCTGATCGGACGGCTGACCATTCCCAGGGGGATCCGTGTCTGAGACCGACGGCCACGGGGCCTGCATCGAGCTGGAGAGCCTGACCAAGCGGTACCCCGGCAGTGCGCAGCCGGCCGTGGACAACGTGAGCATGGAGATCAAGGCGGGCGAGGTCGTCGTCCTCGTCGGCCCCTCGGGCTGCGGCAAGTCGACCCTGCTCAAGATGATCAACAGGTTGGTCGAGCCGACCGGCGGCCGTATCCGCATCAATGGCGAGGACGTCACCGACATCGACCCGGTCGGGCTGCGCCGCGAGGTCGGCTACGCGATCCAGTCCGCGGGGCTCTTCCCGCACATGACGGTCGCGCAGAACATCGGCCTCGTCCCGAGGATGATCGGCTGGCCGAAGGCCCGGATCAGGGCGCGGACCGAGGAGCTGCTCGACCTGGTCGGCCTCGACCCCGGCGAGTTCCACGGCCGCTACCCGCGCCGGCTCTCCGGCGGGCAGCAGCAGCGCGTGGGCGTGGCGCGGGCCCTGGCCGCCGATCCCCCGGTGCTGCTGATGGACGAGCCGTTCGGGGCGGTGGACCCGATCACCCGCGACCATCTCCAGGACGAGCTGATCCGGCTCCAGCACGAGCTGCACAAGACGATCGTCTTCGTCACGCACGACTTCGACGAGGCCATCAAGATCGGCGACCGGATCGCCGTGCTGCGCGAGCGGTCCCACATCGCGCAGTTCGACACCCCGGAGGCGATCCTCACCAACCCGGCGGACGACTTCGTGTCCGGGTTCGTGGGCGCCGGGGCGGCGCTGAAGCGGCTCAACCTGACCCGCGTACGGGACGTGGAGATCACCGACTATCCGACGGTGACGATCGACGACCCGTTGCAGCAGATCTTCAACCGGCTGCGGGCCGGCGGCACCAACGAGGTCCTGCTGCTCGACCGGCGCGGCCGCCCCTACAAGTGGCTCCGGCGCGGCGACCTGATGCGGGCCCGCGGCTCGCTGGCCCGCGCCGGGACGCCGGTGCGCGACACGGTCACCCGGGACGCGACCCTGCGGGACGCGCTGGAGGCGGTGCTCACCGACAAGGCCGGGCGGGTGGCGGTGACCGGGCGGCGCGGCGAGTACACGGGCGTCGTCGACATGGAGACGCTGTTGAACTCCGTGCACGAGATGCTGGAGGCCGACCGGCTCGACGCGCTGGAGCACCAGCACGAGCTGGAGAACCTGCGGGCGTCCCAGACGCACGCGGAGCAGCAGGGCGGCGGGGACGTCACGCGCGTGGGCGGCTTCGGAGGGACGCGGTGACCGCTCCCGGGCCGGTGCGCACCGCCCCCGAGCCGGGGACCGGAGAAGAAGCCGGGGCACCCCGGACCTCACCCGGCTCCCCGCCCCGACGCGTCGGCTGGCAGAAACTGACCGTCCTACCCGCCGTCCTGGTGGCCGTACTGCTCGCCACCTGGCTCTGGTTCCGGCAGGCCGACCTGGACGCGCTGACCCGCAACGCCCTGTCGGACGGCCAGGTCTCCAAGGCCCTGTGGCAGCACATCCAGCTGACCGCGATCTCGACGTTCTTCGTGCTGGTCATCGCGATCCCGCTGGGGATCCTGCTGACCCGCCCGGCGTTCCGCAGGGCCACTCCGGTGGCGATGGCGTTCGCCAACATGGGCCAGGCGACGCCCGCGATCGGCCTGCTGGCGCTGCTCGTCATCTGGCTGGGCATCGGCCGCAGGGCCGCCCTGATCGGCATCATCGCCTACGCCGTGCTGCCCGTGCTGTCGAACACGATCGCGGGCCTGAAGGCGAACGACCCGACGCTGCTGGAGGCGGCCCGAGGCATCGGCATGTCCCCGGCGGGAGTCCTGACCCGGGTGGAGCTCCCCCTGGCGGTCCCGCTGATCCTGGCGGGTGTCCGCACGGCCCTCGTCCTGAACGTCGGCACGGCGACCCTGGCGGTCTTCGGCGGGGGCGGCGGACTGGGCGTACTGATCACGACCGGGATCACCAACCAGCGGATGCCGGTGCTGGTGCTGGGCTCGGTCCTCACGGTGGTCCTGGCGCTGCTGGTGGACTGGCTGGCCTCGGTGGCGGAAGTGCTCCTGCGGCCCCGGGGGCTCCAGCCATGAGGCGGCGGTTGTTCCTGGCGCCGGCAGCGGGGATTGTTGGTCGCGGGGTGCGGCCTGACGAGCGGCTCCCCCATGGCCGACGACGTGCGGCCCGGGTCGGTCGGGCGGGGCGAGCCGTTGAAGGGCGCGAGCCTGACGGTGACGTCCAAGTCGTTCACCGAGGGGTTGATCCTCGGCGCGATCATGGGCATCGCCCTGGAGGCGGCCGGGGCGGAGGTACTCGACCGCACGGGCATCCAGGGGTCCATCGGCAGCCGCGAGGCCGTCCGCAAAGGGGACGCCGACGCCGGGTACGAGTACACGGGCACGGCCTGGATCACGTACCTGGGGAACAGCAAGCCGGTCACCGATCCGCGCGCGCAGTGGGAGGCGGTGAAGAAGGCCGACGCGGCGAACGGGCTGGCCTGGCTGCGGGCGTCGTCCCTGAACAACACGTACGCGCTGGCGATGAACCAGGAGAGCGCGAAGAAGTACGGCCCGAGGACCCTGTCGGACGGGGCGAAGGGCGCATCAACTCCATGGACCTGGCGGTCATGGCGGACGACAGGAAGTTCTTCCCCGACTACAACGCCGCGCCGGTGATCAACGCGAGGACCCTCAGGCGGTGGCCGGCGATCACGGGTGTCCTGGACACCGGTGACGGCGCGGCTGAACAACACGGTGGCGCGGGCGCTGAACGCGAGGGTGGATGTGGAGGGGGAGGATCCGCACCAGGTGGCGCTGGAGTGGATGGTGGAGGAGGGGTTGGTCAGGGAGGGGTGACCGGGGCAGGTGGAGAAAGTTGCAAAGGAACCCTTGCAAGGATTCCTTTGCAAGGATAGCTTTGCACGGTGACCGAACCCCAGAACCCACAGGTACGGCAACTCGACGCCCGATCCCTGCGCGGCCTCGCACACCCCCTGCGGATGCAGCTGCTGGACGCCCTGCGCTTCGGCGGCCCGGCCACGGCCTCGCAACTGGCCGCGAAGCTGGGCGAGTCCAGCGGCGCCACCAGCTACCACCTGCGTCAACTCGCGGAGTACGGCTTCGTCGAGGACGCCCCCGAGCGGGGCAAGGGGCGCGAGCGATGGTGGCAGGCGGTCCACCACGGCCTGCGCTTCGACGACGCCCTGCTCAACGACGCGGACCCGGCCGTACGAGGGGCGGCGGACCTGTACCTCCATGAAATCGCCACCACGCAGACCCGGGAACTGTCGACGTGGCTGGGCAACCGCGACTCATGGCCCGAGGAGTGGAGTCGCGTCTGGGACATGAGCAGTTGGACGCTGCGACTGACGCCCGAACTGACTCGGGAGCTCGTCGAGAAGATGCACACGCTGATCGAGACCTACCGCGACCGCGAGGCCGCCGAGGACGCCTCCGGCGCCGAGCAAGTTCGCTTCCACACCCACGCTTTCCCCACCAGGACGGACTGAGATGCACCCGGACATCCACCTCGCCCTGCACCACGCCCGCGCCGCCGACCTCCGTGCCGAGGCCGGTGTCCCGCGCCCCGCCGCGCGGAACAGACATGGCCTCCGTACCCGCCTCGGCTGGACCCTCGTAGAGGTCGGTTTAAGACTCGCCACCCGGCCGGGGACGGCAGCCGTCGCCCACTAGCAGCTGGGCACGGACCCCTTCCCCGTCTCCAGGGCCACCAGGGAACTCACCGTGCTCTTCAGCGTGGTCACCGGGATCAGCCGCAGGCCCTTCGGCAGTTCGGCCCGCGCGTCCGCGCACTCCGCCTTGGGGACGAGGAACACGGTCGCCCCGTCCCGCTCGGCGGCCTGGGTCTTGAGGGCGACTCCGCCCACCGCCCCGACCGTGCCGTCGGCGGCGATCGTGCCGGTGCCGGCGATGACACGGCCCCCCGTGAGATCGCCTCCCGTGCCGTCGCCGTCGAGCTTGTCGATGATCCCCAGGGAGAACAGCAGCCCGGCACTGGGCCCGCCCACGTCCGCGAGCCTCAGGCCGACCTTGACGTCCTTGTCGTCGAGGCCGAGATAGTTCAGCGCGGCCTGCGTCGCCGCGTCCTGGGACTCCTTCATCTGCTTCTCGTTGTGCCGCTCGATCTCCTGGACCGAGTCGCCGCTCGGGTAGATCGCGTCGCGCGGCATGACCGCCCGGTCCGTGCGGAACCAGTTGTCGATGACGTCCGGGAGCGAGACGCGGGTGTCCGGTGAGGTCGCCACGATGGTGGTCATACGCAGCTGACCAGGCGTGTCCCGGGTCGGTGCGCCCTTGATGGTGATCACCGGGGCGCCCTTGTCCTCCCCGAGCACGTTCGTCGTCTGCCCGGGCTGCGCCACCGAGAAGGGCAGCGGCGCGAACACCGCCGTTGCGAGCAGAGCCACTACGGGCAGGGCACAGGCGGCGATGGCCTGGGGACGCGTGAGACGAGAGAACACGGAATCAATCTAACTCGGGTACGAAATCGGGCCGGTCCCAGGTCGCCCGGGGCCCGGCAGGAGCGATCCGCACACGTCAGCGCAGCACGTCCGCACACGTCAGCGCAGCGCGTCCGCGACCTCTCGTGCCGCCTCGACGACCCTGGCCCCCACCCGCTCCGGCACCACGTCCGCCAGCATCACGACGCCGACGCTGCCCTCGACGCCCGTCACGCCCAGAAGCGGCGCCGCCGCCCCGCACGCGCCGGCCTCCAGCTCCCCGTGGGTCAGGGTGAAGCCCGGGTCCGTCATCGGGTGCTGCCGGGCCGCGAGGATCGCCTTGCCCGCGGCGCCCCGGTCCAGGGGGTGGCGGAATCCCGCCCGGTAGGCGACGTGATAGTCCGTCCAGGTCGGCTCCACCACGGCCACGGCGAGGGCGTCCGCCCCGTCCACCAGGGTCAGGTGCGCCGTCGCGCCGATGTCTTCCGCCAGCGACCGCAGCGCCGGCATCGCGGCCTCTCGTACCAGGGGGTGGACCTGCCGGCCCAGACGCAGCACGCCGAGCCCGACCCGGGCACGTCCGCCCAGGTCACGACGTATGAGCGCGTGCTGTTCCAGCGTGGCGAGCAACCGGTACACCACGGTCCGGTTGACGCCCAGCTTGAGGGAGAGCTCGGTCACGGTCAGCCCGTGGTCCGTGTCGGCGAGCAGCTTGAGGACACGTAGTCCCCTGTCGAGCGTCTGGGAGGTCTCCGCGGTCACGACGCCCACTCCTTAGTGGTGAGGTCGACGGCCCCCTGGTCGGCGGATGCGTCACCGAGTCCCGTCGGCGACGCGCTTCAGAGGCCGCCGATCGGCCCGCGGCCCGGCCTGTCCGGGCCGCGTCGCTTCACGGCTGCGCTCCGCGGCGGCGCTGCCACGGGGCGTATGCGTAGCCGGACAGTAGCGAAGGGAGTTCGCTGAGCGGAAGGCTCCGTCCAGAATCCGGGCACCGTCCAGGACCGACTGGCACCCTTTGCCCGCATACGTACGCCCCGGGGGTCACTTCATCCGCGTGGCCCACTCCTGCACCTTGGCGATCCGCTGTCGTAGCTGTCCGGCCGTCGCCTCGGCCGCCGGAGGCCCCCCGCACACGCGCCGCAGCTCCGTGTGGATCACGCCGTGCGGCTTGCCGCTCTGGTGGACGTACGCGCCGACCATCGTGTTGAGCTGCCGCCGCAGCTCCATCATCTCCTTGTGCGAGACGACCGGCCGCCGCTCGGCGGGCACTTCGAGCAGGTCGGCCTCCTCGTCCGGCTTCTTGCGGCTGTGCGCGATCTGCCGGGCCTGCCGCTTCTGGAGCAGCAGCTGGACCTGGTCGGGCTCCAGCAGCCCGGGGATGCCGAGGTAGTCCTGCTCCTCCTCGCTGCCCGGGTGGGCCTGCATGCCGAACTCGGCGCCGTTGTACATGACCCGGTCGAAGACCGCGTCGGACTCCAGCGCCTCGAAGGGCAGCATGTCCTGCTCGCCGGTGTCCTCGTCCTGCTCCTTGTTCGCCTCCTCCATCTCCTTCTCGGATTCGGCGTACGGGTCCTCCTCGCCCTCCTTCTTGGGCTTGTCGAGGACGTGGTCGCGCTCGCGCTCCATCTCGTTGGCGAAGGAGAGCAGGTCCGGCACGGTCGGCAGGAACACGGAGGCCGTCTCGCCGCGCCGCCGGGACCGTACGAAACGGCCGACGGCCTGCGCGAAGAAGAGCGGAGTGGAGATGGTGGTGGCGTACACGCCCACCGCGAGGCGGGGCACGTCGACGCCCTCGGACACCATTCGTACGGCGACCATCCACCGGTCGTTGTTCGCGCTGAACTCGTCGATCCGCTCGGAGGCTCCGGCGTCGTCGGACAGGACGAGGGTCGCCTTGCTGCCGGTGATCTCGCGGATCAGCTTGGCGTACGCGCGCGCCGAGTCCTGGTCGGAGGCGATGACGAGCGCACCGGCGTCCGGGATGGCCTTGCGCACCTCGGTCAGGCGCTGGTCGGCGGCGCGCAGCACGGCCGGCATCCACTCACCGCGCGGATCGAGGGCGGTCCGCCAGGCCTGGCTGATGGCGTCCTTGGTCATGGGCTCGCCGAGCCGCGCCGCGACCTCGTCACCGGCCTTGGTGCGCCAGCGCATGTTGCCGCTGTAGGAGAGGAAGATGACGGGCCGGACGACGTTGTCGGCGAGGGCGTTGCCGTAGCCGTAGGTGTAGTCGGCGGCGGACCGCCGGATTCCGTCCTGCCCCTCCTCGTACGTCACGAAGGGGATGGGGTTGGTGTCGGACCGGAAGGGCGTGCCGGTGAGGGCGAGCCGGCGGGTGGCGGGCTCGAACGCCTCCAGACAGGCCTCGCCCCAGGACTTGCTGTCACCGGCGTGATGGATCTCGTCGAGGATGACGAGGGTCTTGCGCTGCTCCACGCGGTTGCGGTGCAGCATGGGCCGGACACCGACACCGGCGTACGTCACGGCGACCCCGTGGTACTCCCGGCCGAGCGGCCCGGCGCTGTACTCCGGGTCGAGCTTGATGCCTATCCGGGCCGCGGCCTCGGCCCACTGCTTCTTCAGGTGCTCGGTCGGGGCCACCACGGTGACCTGCTGCACGACATGGTGGTGCAACAGCCAGGACGCCAGCGTCAACGCGAAGGTCGTCTTGCCGGCGCCGGGGGTGGCGACCGCCAGGAAGTCCCGCGGCTGCTCCTGGATGTACTTCTCCATGGCGCCCTGCTGCCAGGCGCGCAGCTTGCTTGCGGTACCCCAGGGGGCGCGGCCGGGGAACGCCGGGGACAGGTGGTGCGAGGCAGAGCTGGTGCCGGCGGTGGTAGTCACGGTCTCCGTTGGGGGTCGGGCGGCTCGTTCGAGGGAGCCTGACGGCTCGGCTACGTATGACAACCGGGCCACCCTACCGGCGCCCCACCACTGCTCATGCGCGGACCAGCCCGGGTCATGCCAGGGTGGGATTCACGTCACAGCCCGGCAGGGCTCCCCACCGCTCCCGCAGCCGCGTGGTCACCCAGGCCCCCACCAGCGCGACCACCGCCATCGGCAGGAACACCGCGGTGAAGGCGGCCGGGTGGGAGGCGGTGGTGGGGTGGGTGGCGGTGTGGGTGACCGTGCCGCCGCCGAGGGTGGCGAAGGCGGCGCCGCCGGCGGAGAGCAGGAGGACGTTGGAGAGGCCGTCGGAGATCTGCAGGGCGGCGGAGTTGGTGCCGGCCTCCTCGGGGGCGGAGAGCTTGAGCAGGAACACGCTCGTGGAGGAGATGACGAGACCCATGCCGAAGCAGCCGAAGGCCCAGGCGACGGCCAGGGTCCACACGGGCACGGAGTCGAGCAGCACACTCGGCGCGGTGGCGATGGCCGCCGCCACCAGCAGCATGCCGAAGGTCGTCAACCGCTCCCCGTACGGCTCGAACCGCGGCCGCGACTGCACCCACGAGCCCAGCGCCCACGTCCCGCCACCCGCGGCGAGCGAGAACCCGGCCAGCGTCGGACTGAGCCCGCGCTGGGTCACCAGCATCAGCGGCACGAAGGATTCCGCGGCGGCGACGCCGCGCAGCAGCACGACAGAGGACAGCCCGCGAGCGGCCCGGTAGGTGCCGCGCGGCAGCAGCCCGGGCACGGCGGGCACGAGCAGGGCCAGTCCGGCCGCGCCCGGGGCGGTCACAACGGCCAGAGTAAGGGCCACGCGGCACTTTGACCCCTGTCCCGAGATGGTCCCCGCGTGGGACCTCGGTCGTACGCCTCCTTGTCCACGCCGCAGCTTGGCTGGAATCTCACCCGGAAGCGGCCAAGGCCGCTACGAGGAGGACAGAGCGATGACCGAACGAGCGGGCAGAGTGATCTGCGACATCACCATCACGGCCGACGGCTACTCCGCCGGGCTCGACCAGAGCGAGGAGCGCCCGTTCGGCGACGACGGCGGCGACGGCACGGGCGACAAGCTGCACGCCTGGATGTTCGACACCCCCGACGAGAACCGGGCCGAGGTCGACCAGTTGGCCGCCGCCGGAGCATTCCTCATGGGCCGCAACATGTTCGGCCCCGTGCGCGGCGCGTGGGACCGGCAGTGGAACGGCTGGTGGGGCGACAATCCGCCGTTCCACGCGCCGGTGTTCGTGCTCACCCACCACCCGCGCGAGCCACAGCCGATGGACGGCGGCACCACGTACCACTTCGTCACCGACGGAATCGCGTCGGCCCTGGCGCGGGCCCGCGCGGCGGCCGGCGACGGCGACGTCCTGATCCTCGGCGGCGCGACCACGATCAACCAGTACCTCGCCGCCGGACTGATCGACGAACTGCGGCTGCACATCGTGCCGTTCACACTGGGCGCCGGCACGCGGCTGTTCGAGGGCGTCCCGCCGCTGAAGCTGGAGCAGGTGCGGTCGCGGGCGGCGAGCCTGGTCACGCATCTGACCTACCGCGTACTGCCCTGAGCCGCGCGGCGGGTGCCTTCTAGCCGGCGTCGGGAAGCGCTCCCGGCGCGCGTTCTCCGCCCGTACGGCGTCCAGCCACCGCCAGAGGCCGACCTCCTCGATCCTCAGACCGGGGCAGGTGATCCGGTGCGGCACCCGGCACACCGCACCGGGCGCGGGCTCGTCCTCGCGGCTGTTCCAGGCCGTCCCGTTGGAGTCCACGTACCAGCGGTGCCAGGCGGGCACCATGTGCGCGGGCACCGGCATGTCCGGATCCCGTTACCCGACCCCGACGGACACCGGCAGCGGCCACCGGACGCCCCGCGGCCGTGGGAGAAGACCGACCGGGCCCAGGCCGCGATGGACGGCGCCACCGGCCCCGAACCGCCCGCTCCGCCCGTCTGCCCCAACGAGCGCCGTCAGAGCACCCCGCCCGCCTCGTCCCGGAACGCGTCCGTCCAGTAGTGGCGGCCCGAGCTGCCCGGTGTGACGCCCGTCGGGTCGACCGCCGAGAGGACCTGGAGCATCGTCATGGCCAACTGGTCGTACGTGTCGGTCGTCAGCTCGTGGTCCGACTGGGCGTCGATCGCCCGCTCGCGGTGCAGGAGCCAGAGGGTGAAGGCCAGGGTCGAGACGTCCGTGTTCAGCGGGGACAGCGTGGCCTCGGGCTCGCTCCAGTTCAGGACCGCGCCCGTCGCGCCGTCGACGACGAGGCTGTTGTCCTCGACGAGATGGCCGAGGCGTATCAGGCGGTGGGCTCCGGAGGGGAGCTCCGCCGGGCCGTCCGAGTCGGCGTGGTACTCGGCCAGCGTGGCCAAGGGGACGTCCGTGTCCAGGGAGAAGACGTGGGCCTCCTCCGGGAGGCCCACCTCGCGCAGGAAGCGGCGGGTCGGCTCGTGCGTGAGCGTCGCGGGGAAGTCGACGTCCTCGAAGCGGGCCACCTTGCCGGGGCCGAACTCCTGGTCCAGGAGGCGGTGCGGCAGGTCGAGGGACAGGCCGGACGCGCCGCCCCGGCCCGCGACCAGGGACAGCGGGCGGATCAGCGCCGCCATCTTCCAGAACGGGGCCGGCTCGCCGTCCGCCCCGTCCCGGAACACCGCCAGCAGGTGCTGGGAGGCCTCCGCCACCGCCTTGGGGCCGAAGCGGCCCGCGTAGGAGGCGAACTGGCCGCGCAGGCCCGCCAGTTCGTCCGTCGCCTCGGCGAAGCGCACCAGCGTCCGCAGCGAGGGTGCCAGGGAGCGGCGGTCCATCAGGTCGGGGCGGTCGTGCAGGAAGTACGTCGTCGAGATCTCGCCCGTCGCACCGTCCAGCAGGACCGACTCCGTCTCCAGGCCTCCGGGGCCGAGCAGCCCGCCAATCACGAGCTGCTCGCGCAGCTCCGCCGACAGCCGGTCCGACGGATCGCCCGTCGAGTCCGCCACCGTGCGCAGGCCCTTCCGGTCCAGCTCGGCGAAGCTCAGCACGCCGCTGTCGCCCGGGAGTCCGGGTCCGGTCAGCCAGTGCCGCGTCGACGCGTGCGTCACCCACGGATCCAGCTCGGACTCGGTCAGGGTGATCACCGCGGAACCGGCGTCGGTCGTACTCATGGGCTCCCCCGCATGTGCTTGCTCACCGTCCCCTGGCGGAGTACGGCAGACCGCCCGGCCAGGCCCGGCAGCCGTCCCCCACTGCCCAGAACAGTACGCCCCACCACTGACAACGCCCCGGAACAGCGACGCGCGCCCCGGCGACCACACGCGTCCACCTCACAGGACGCTCAGAGCACCCTCGCGCGTTCCCTTTCCGCCAGAATCGCCTCCACGGTCTGTCCCACCGTCAGTTCCGTGGTGTCGAGCCAGAGTCCGATGCGAAGGGTCCGAGCGTGCAGTGCTCCGCCCAGTGCCTCGATCGTCCAGGCACCGCCGTACCCGGTCTTCCCTCGTTCCGCCTCCCGGGCGGCCACGGCCTCGATCCGCGGCGCCAGGACGACCACGTACAGGGGGCGGGTGCGCACCAGACCGACGTAGGTTCTCAGGTCCTCGCCCAGCACCACGTCCTGCACGACGGCCGTGAACCCGGCCTCGGCGTACGCGTCCGCCGTCGCCGCCGACAGGCGGTGGCGGAGCAGGAGTTGGGCCCGGGCCTCGTCCCCGGCGCCGGGGACGTACTCCTCGCGCCCGGAGACGATCATGCGCCGGAACAGGTCACCCCTGACGTGCGCCGCCCGCGGCAGCGTCTCCGCCAGCGCCTGGGCGACGGTCGACTTGCCGGCCGCCATCACCCCGGTGACCAGGACGACGCCGGCCGGCACGGACGTCACGCCCGTTCCGTCACCACCGCCGCCTGCGGGCGGATCGGCAGCCGGTTCACGGGGCGCCCCGTGGCGGCCCGTACGGCGGACGCGATGGCCGCCGGGGACGTCACCACCGGCACCGCGCTGACCGCCTTCGCCCCGAAGGGGGCGACCACGTCCCGCTCCTCGACCAGCCGGACGATGCGGATGTCGGGCGCGTCGAGCGCCGTCGGGAGGGCGTAACCGGTCAGGTCCGGGTGGCGGATCAGGCCGCGCGGGGTGCGCAGGTTCTCGGTCAGCGCGATGCCCAGGCCCTGGGTCACGCCCGCCTCGATCCGGGCGGCCAGCTGGGTGGGGTTCAGGACCCGCCCCACGTCCTGGGCGACGGCCAGTTCCACGACCCGTACGGAACCGATCTCGATGTCGACGTCCACCACCGCGCGGATCGCGCAGAAGGACATGCCGACGAACGCGTCGCCCTGGCCGGCCTCGTTCAGCGGCTCGGTCGGGTGCGGGCGGCACTGGGCGGTGGCCCACAGCTCCTTGCCGTCCAGCGCCTCGGTGACGGTCGTCGACAGGACGCCGTCGTACGACGTGATCTTGCCGTCGGTGATCTGGAGCAGCTCCGTGGACATGCCGAACTTGTGGGCGAGCGGCTGCAGGAGCTGCGTGCGGACCATCTTGGCCGCGCGCTCCACCGCGCCGCCCGACACCCAGGTGTGCCGGCCGCGGCAGCCCGCGCCCGCCGGGGGCTGGTCGGTGTCGACCGGCGCCACGTGCACCTCGTCTATGCCGAGCGTCTCCTGCACGATCTGCCGGGCCAGGGTCGTGAAGCCCTGGCCGGTCTCGACGGCCGCGCACAGCACCGTCGCCACACCGTCGTGGACCTTCACGGTCGCCGTGGAGACCTCGTCCGCGCCCTCCGCGCCGAGCATGTGCACCATGCCCACGCCGTAGCCCACGCCCCGGCGCACCGCGCCCGGTTCGCCCGCGCCCTCGGGGCCACCGGGCAGCAGCCACTCCTCCTCGGGCGTGTCCTTGGGCAGCGGCGGGAGCGGGAAGTCGCGCACGGCCTGGAGCAGTTCGGCGACGGGGGCCGGGCAGGTCACGGTCTGGCCGGTCGGCAGCACGTCGCCCGTCGCCATGGCGTTGCGCAGCCGCACCTCGGCCGGGTCGATGCCGAGCCTCTTGGCGATCTTGTCCATCTGCGCCTCGTAGGCGGCGCAGACCTGCATGGCGCCCTCGCCGCGCACATGGCCGGACGGGGGGTTGTTGGTGCGTACGGCCCAGCCCTCGATGAAGGCGTTCGGGACGACGTACGGGCCGCAGGCGAACGCGACGGCGGCGGCCAGGGCGTCGGCGGAGGTGTCGGCGTAGGCGCCCGCGTCGAGCAGGATCTGCGCCTCCACCTTCACGAGTCTGCCCTCGGCGTCGGCGTGGTGGCGGTAGCGCAGCAGGGTGGGGTGCCGGTGGGTGTGCCCGAGGAAGGACTCCTCGCGCGTGGCCGTGAGTTTCACCGGGCAGCCGGTGCGCAGCGCCAGCAGGCCGAGCGGGAGCTGGAAGCCCTGGTCCTCGCGGTCGGCCGTGGCACCGGGGACGCCGGTGACGACGACCTTGACCCGCTCGGGTTCCAGGCCGAAGGCGGCGGCGGCCCTGTCGCGGTCGGCGTGCGGGTCGGTGGAGGCGAGGTACAGCTCCACACCACCGTCCGGTCGCGGTACGGCCAGGCCCGCCTCGGCACCGATGGGGGCCGGGTCCGCGCGGCCGATACGGTACAGGCCCTCGACGACGATCTCGCCGGCCGCCTCCGGGTCGCCGTGACGCAGCGGGATGTGCCGGATCAGGTTCCCGTCGGGGTGCAACGGCTCGGCCTCGAAGGCCTGTTCCGGGTCGGTCACCGGGTCGAGCACCTCGTACTCGACGATGACGGCGGCGGCGGCCATGCGCGCGGTGTCCGGGTGGTCGGCCGCGACGGCGGCGATGGGCTCGCCGTGGTGGCGTACGACCTCGGAGGCGAAGACCGGGCGGTCGGCCTTGCCGCGGCCGTGCAACGGAAGCCCGGGGACGTCCTCGTGGGTGACGACGGCGCGTACGCCGGGCATCTCGCGCGCGTGGGAGGTGTCGATGGACACGATGCGCGCGTGCGGGTGCGGTGAGCGCAGCACGGCCGCCCACAGCAGGCCCTCGGCCCACAGGTCGGCGGCGTACGGGAAGGTGCCCTCCGTCTTCGCGCGCGCGTCGGCGGGCGGGAGGGAGGCGCCCAGGCCGTGGGGCAGCGGTTCGGGGGCGGGGGCGGCCTCCGCGGCCTGCGCGGTGGCTGCTTCGTTGCTCACGCGGGGCCTCCGTCCTGGCCGTAGGGCTGGTCATGGGGGTCTGGAGTGTGCGGGTCCGGGGCGTGCGGTTCAGGGGCCGAGCCGAAGGCGGACGCGTGGACGCCGCCGGCGCCCGGGCCCGCCTGGTGCGGGATACGGGCCTCGTCCGAGTCGCCGTCGGCGGGCGCGCTGTGTGCCTGGCGTTCGGCGACGACCTCCTTCACGGCGTCCACCACGCCCCGGTAGCCGGAGCAGCGGCACAGGTTGCCGCACAGTGCCTGCCGGGTCTCCAGCTCGCTGGGCGCCGGGTTGCCCTCCAGGAGGTCGTGCACGGTCATCGCCATGCCGGGTACGCAGAAACCGCACTGCACGGCGCCGCAGCGCGCGAGCGCCCGCTGCACGTCCGACGGCCGGCCGTCCTCGGCCAGGCCCTCGACGGTACGGACCTCGCTGCCTGCGGCGGTCACGGCCGGGACCAGGCAGGACGCGACGAGCCGCCCGTCGACCTGGACGTTGCACGCGCCGCACTCGCCCTGCGAGCAGCCGTCCTTGGCCCCCGCGAGTCCGAGCCGTTCGCGCAGCACGTACAGCAGGGACTCGCCGATCCACGCGTCGGTGACGGGGCGGTCCGTGCCGTTGACGCGCAGGACGAAGGAAGCGAGGGGGTGTTCCTCCCGCGGAGCGGTGGAGGGCGCGTCCTGGGACGCCTCGCCCTCGGTGTCGCCCAAGTCGTGCGAGTCGTGCGAGTCGTGCGAGTCCGGCGAGTCGTGCGAGTCGCCGGAAGGGTCCTGCGGTGCCGGGTCGTCCGGGGTCTCGCCGTCGGCGGTCTCCGGCCCGGCGTCCGGGTCCGCCTCGGCCGGGAGGGGCCCGGCGGAGGGCTCGGCGGGAGCGTCAGCGGCCTCTGCGGCCCCCGGGGCGTCCTGGGCGCCCTCGGCGGCCTCACCACGGTCGGGGGCGTCCTGTGAGGCGTCCTGGGCGGTCTGCGGGTGCGCGGCGGCTTCCGCGTGCGGCTCGTCGTGCGCGGGCTCGCTGCGGATCTCACCGGGAGTCTCGGGGTACGGCTGGGGGGACGCGGACCGTTCGGGGCCGTTCGCCGCTGGCCCAGGGTGGTGCTCGGCCGGCTCACCGACAGGGCCCGAGGGCTGCGGCGCGTGTCCGGGTGGGCCGGAGGGCTCGGGGCCGTGGTGGTCGGTGAAGGGGTGCGGCTGCGGGCGGTGTTCGGTGAAGCCGGACGACTCGGAACCGTGGTCCGTGAAGGCGGACTGGGCCGACTCGTGGCCGGTCGCTTCGTGCGACTCCGGGCCGTGTCCGGGTGGGCCGGAGGGCTCCGGCCCTTGGCCGGGCACGCCGTGCGGGTCCGACCCGTGCTCCGTGAAGCCGTGCGGATCAGGGCCGTGGCCGGGCATGCCGTGCGACTCCGGGCCGTGATCGACGTAAGCCGACTGCTCCGGGCGATGATCGGCGAACGCGGACGGCTGCGAGCCGCGGTCCGCGAAGGCGGACTGGTCCGACCCGTGGCCGGGCACGCCGTGCGACTCGGAGCCCTGGCCGTGTACCCCATGCGGCTCCGGGCCCTGGCCTGGCACACCGTGCGGCTCCGGGCCGTGCCCCGTGAAGCCGTGCGGATCAGGGCCGTGGCCGGCAACGCCGTGCGGCTCCGGGCCGTGATCGACGTAAGCCGAATGCTCCGGACGGTGGCCGGTGAAGGCGGACGGATCCGAGCCGTGGTCAGTGAACTCCGGCTGCTCCGGCGCGTGGCCGCCGCCATCGGACGGCTGGGGTGCGTGACCGGCGCCGGGCATCTCCGGCCCCTGGCCGCCCGACCCGGACGCCTCCGGCCCGTGACCGCCGAACCCCGACGCCTCGTGCCCGTGGCCGGCGAACCCGGACCCCTCCGGTGTCTGCCCGGCCCCCTCCGACGGCTGCGGCGCATGACCGGTGCCGTCGGTCGTCGCTCCCGCCGCGTGGCCGACCGTCGGGTCCGCCTCCTGCGGCATGGGCCCGGCGGGCTGCTGCTCCGGGGCCTGGGGGCTGCGCGCACCGGGGTCCGGTGCGTACTCGGAGGCCGGTCCGGCAGCCCCCGGCTGCCCGTGCCCGTGCCCGTGTCCGCCGCCCTGGTCGTGCGGATAGCCGGGCCCGGTCTGCTCCTGCCCCGTCGTGTCCTGCGGGACCTGCTGGCCCCACGGCCGGCCCGCCGCCTGGGTCGCCCACGGTGCGGGCGCACCGCCCGGCAGCGTCGGCGGTGGGGTGCCGCCCCACTGTTCGACCAGCGAGGACGTGGTGAACTCGCCCGACTCGTCCGGAAGGTCGCCCCCGGCGACGGGGATGGACCACTGTCCGGTCACGTCATGGCCGGGCGCGGCCTCCGCCGCCCCGGCGTCCTCGAAGGTCCACTGCCCGGTGGCTCCGGGGGTGTGCGTGAAGCGGTCGTTCGCGCCGTGCGGCCCCGTCTGCGCGTCGGCGCCGTAGGGCGCGCCGGACCCGTACGGCGCCTGCGAGCCGTACGACTGCTCCCCCGTGTCGTGTCCGGGCTGCTGGTGGCCGCCCTGCTCGTGGCCCTGCTGGTGGGCGGCGTGCGGGTCGTGCCACTGGGCGCCGTCGACGGGCGCGCCGGCCACCGGCCATGCGCCGGGGGCCGCCGGGTCGGTCCCGGCGGTCGTGGCGGGGCCGACCGTTATCTGCGGCGGTACGTAGCCGTGGCCGGGCGCGGCGAGGGGACTGTCGGCGGCCAGCAGGGCGTCGACGCCCCCCTCGGGGAGTTCGACGAAGGCGGTGGCGCCGTCGTCGTACTCGCCCTGGGGCAGTGGGTCCCAGCGGCTCCCGCCCCGGGGCGTGCCCTCTCCGTGCTGGTCGTCGGTCACGACAGCGCCCTCCCCAGTGCTCGTCGGGCCAGCGCGGCGACGGTGCGCCGCAGGTGCAGTACGGCGGGCGGGAGCTGCGGTACGGAGCCGTCCTCGGCCGGGGCGGCGTCGGGGATGCAGGCCGCGGCGACGTACTCCCCGAAGGCGCTCAGCGCCTCCGGCACGAGCGCGCGGTTGTTGTCCCAGTCGATGAGCCGGCCCACCCACTGCTCGGCCTCCAGGGGCCGCAGCGGCATCGGCGCTATGGCGCCCACCGCGCAGCGCACACCCCGGCGTGCGGGGTCCAGGACCAGGGCCACGGACGCCACCGCGCGCCCCGGGCCGGTCCGGCCGGTCGCCTTCAGGAAGACCTGCGGGGCGTGCAGCAGCGGCACGCGCACGTAGCCGATGAGTTCACCGGCGCGCAGCATGTCCATCCCGGCCAGCAGGTGCGACACCGGAATCTCCCGGCGGGCCCCGCCCGGGCCCGCGACGATCAGGGTCGCCTCCAGGGCGGCCAGCACCGGGAGCGCGTCCCCGGTGGGGGCGGCCGAGGCGATGTTGCCGCCCAGGGTGCCCGCGTTGCGGATGTGCGGCGGGCCCGCGGCGCGCGCGGCGGCGGCGAGCGCCGGGATCAGGGCCGCGAAGTCGGGGCGGCCCATGCGCGCGTGCGTGAGGCCCGCGCCGAGCAGCGCGTGTCCGTCCAGGTACTGCCAGCCGCGGATCTCACTGATCTTGCCGAGTCCCACCAGCGCGGCGGGCCTGAGCTGTCCGGAGTTGACGGCGGCCATCAGGTCGGTGCCGCCCGCGACGGGCACGGCGGCGGGCACGGCGGTGAGTGCCGCGACGGCCTCGTCCAGCGTCGTGGGCAGCGTGACGGCCTGCGCCGCCTGCGGTGCGTGCGTGGTCAAACCGGCTGCCCCTTCCCGCTGCCCCACCTGGTCCCACCTGTGCTGCCGTACGGTACGTGCTGACAGGGCGGACGTGGCAACTCTGGCACATCTTGGCGAGAGCCGAAGACGCGGGTCCGCTAGGAGGCATTCGCCCACCTCACCGGCGAGATGGTCCGTTTTCGCACAGGTTCACCAGTGCATGGCGATTGGCACTTTCGGTGACCCTTGTGCGCTTTTTCCGTGGCCTGTTCGAGCTGTTCGGTAGCGGCGGCCGCGGCTACCGGTGAGGCGGCGGGCCGTCGATCGGGCGGCCCAGCACCCCCGGGCGCCGCTGCCAGGGCAGCGGGCCGGCGGGTGGCCGGTAGGCGACGCCGAGGGCGTCGAGCCGCCGGTAGTGGGCGGCCATACGGCGCTCGAAGCCGGCGAAGTCCCGTTCCGCCGGGGCGGGCAGGGCGCTCCACGCGACCTCGGCGAAGGCCGCGAGCCGGGGGAACGCCTGGTAGTCCACGCGCGCGTGGTCCTCCATCACCTCGGTCCACACGTTGGCCTGGGTGCCGAGCACGTGCCGGGCCTCCTCGGGCGTCAACTCCGGCGGCACGGGCTCGAACCGGTAGACGTCCTCCAGGGTGCGCACCCACCCGATCGGTACCGGCTCGTCGAGGCCCGGATCCTGACGGTGGTCCAGATACACCTGCTGCTCGGGGCACATGACGACGTCGTGGCCGGCCCGGGCGGCGGCGATGCCTCCGGCGTATCCCCGCCAGGAGGACACGGCCGCGCCCTCGGCCAGCCCGCCCTGGAGGATCTCGTCCCAGCCGATCAGCCGGCGCCCGCGCGCGGAGAGCCACGCGTCGAAGTGGCCGATGAACCAGGACTGGAGTTCGTCCTCGTCGGCGAGGCCGAGTTCCCTGATGCGGGCCTGGGCGGTCGCGGACCGGCGCCACTGGTCCTTGGGGCATTCGTCGCCGCCGACATGGACGAACTCCGACGGGAACAGCTCCAGCACTTCCTCGAAGACGCCCTCGTAGAAGCGCAGGGTGTTGTCAGTGGGGGCGAGTACGTTCGGGTTGATTCCCCAGGTGTCCCAGACGGAGAGGGCGGTGGTGTCGATGACGTCGGTGTTGCCGAGTTCCGGGTACGCGGCGATGGCGGCCTGCGAGTGGCCGGGTACGTCGATTTCGGGGACGACGGTGATATGCCGCTCGGCGGCGTAGGCGACGATCTCCCGGATGTCGTCCTGCGTGTAGTAGCCGCCGTGCGGCTTCTCCTCCCACAGGGGTGAGGCCCGGTGGCCGATTTTCGTCCGCGCCCGCCAGGAGCCGATCTCGGTCAGCCGTGGATGCCGCTCGATCCGGATGCGCCAGCCCTGGTCGTCCGTCAGATGGAAGTGGAAGACGTTGAGTTTGTGTGCCGCCATGAGATCGAGACAGCGCAGGACACCTTCCTTGGGCATGAAGTGCCGGGCCACGTCGAGCATCAGGCCGCGCCAGCGGAATCGGGGCGCGTCGTGGATGGTGACGGCGGGCACCTCCCACTCCTGCCTGCCGGTCACCGGCGCGCGGCGGAAGGCCTCGGGGCCGAGCAGTTGACGGAAGGTCTGGGCGCCCCAGAACAGGCCCGCCGGGCTCGCTCCTTCGATGAGGACGCGGTCGGCGCCGACCGTGAGGCGGTACGCCTCGGGTCCGCCGAGGGCGGGCAGGATCCGCAGCCGGACGCGCTGGGCGTCGCCGGTGTGCGGGCCCAGCGGCAGGCCGGTCGCGGCGCCGACGGTCGCGCTCAGCCACCGCGCGACCGGCTCGGCGCCGGGGCCCGCCTCGATGCCGGTGCGCGAGTCGAGGAGGAAGCCCTGGCCGTCCCCGGCCTCGACACGCAGGGGCGCCGGAATCACGTCCGTGTTCGGAGGAGTCACGTCAGTCCTTCACCGCTCCGCCCAGTCCGGAGACCAGGCGGCGCTGTACGAGTACGAAGAAGACCAGCACCGGAATCGTCATCACCGTCGATGCCGCCATCACCCCGCCCCAGTCCGGGTCGTCGGGCTTGTAGAAGACCAGCAGCGCCATCGGCAGCGTCGACTGCGAAGTGTCACTGATGATGAACGACTTGGCGAAGAGGAAGTCGTTCCAGGCGGAGATGAAGGAAAACACGCTGGTGGCCACGAGCCCCGGCAGGACCAGCGGAAAAAGGATCTGCCACAGGAATCGCGCCCGGCTCGCCCCGTCGATGTACGCGGCCTCCTCCAGCGCCTCCGGAACGGCTTTCACGAACCCCCGCAGCATCCAGATCGCGAAGGGCAGCGAGAAGGCGATGTGGGGCAGGATCAGCGAGCCAAGCGTGTTCAGCTGACCGAAGTCCCGCATGAGGAAGAAGAGGGGGATCGTCAGGGCCTCCACGGGCACCATCTGGGCCACCAGAAACATGATCAGCAACGTGGTCCGGAGGCGGAACCGGAATCGTGTCACGGCGGTCGCCGCGAGAAACGCGATCAGCGCGGAGGCGATCACCACACAGCCCGCGACGACAAGGCTGTTGAGGAAGTAACGGCCGAATTCCTGCTGCCCGAAGACCCGCCTGAAGGAGTCGAGAGAAGGCGCGAGAGTCCACGGCCTGGGCTCGCTCGACTCGATCTCCCCGGCCGGTTTGAAGGCGCTGAGCACCATCCAGTAGAGGGGGAAGGCGACGACGACGGCGACCAGCAGGGCCGAGGCCTCGGCGGCCAGCCGCCCCCGGCGGCGCACACGGACGCGCAGCGGATTCACAGTTCCTCCCCCTGGCGGCGCAGCAGCCGCAGGTACACCAGCGTGACGGCGAGCAGGATCAGCAGCATCACGACGCCGATCGCCGAGCCGAGGCTGTACCGCGAGGACGCGAACGCCTGCTGGTAGGCGTAGACGTTGAGGACCAGGTTCTGGCCGGCGATTCCGCCGCCGTTCGTCATGACGTAGATCTGCGTGAAGACCTTGAAGTCCCAGATGACCGACTGGATGGTGACGACGACCAGGATGGGCCGGAGCATCGGGGCGAGCACGGAACGCCAGATGCGCCACTGCGAGGCACCGTCGAGGGAGGCGGCCTCCAGGACCTCGGCGGGCACGGCGCGAATCCCCGCGTAGACGGTCACCATGACGAACGGGAAGGAGCACCACACCACTTCGAGCAGGACGAGGAAGAAGGCGCTGAGACGCCCGTACGTCCAGGAGTGGTCACCGAGGCCCAGCATATGGTTGACCGGGCCGAAGTCCGGGTCGAAGAGGAACAGCCACACCGTGGAGCCGGTCACGGCCGGGGTCGCCCACGCACCCAGGGCGGCCAGCATCAGCGCGAGCCGCGGTACGGCCCGGACGCGCGTGAGCAGCACGGCGAGGGCGCAGCCGACCGCGAGCGTGGAGACGACACAGGCGGCCGCGAACAGCACGGTGGCGAGCAGCACCTGCCAGAACTGCGGATCCCCGAACAGCTCGGTGTAGTTTGCGACCCCCCGGAACACCGTCGGTTCCCCGCCGCTGACCTGCGCCTGCGTGTACTCGAAGAACGAGATCAGCCCGAGCTGATAAATGGGGTAGACGAGCAGCCCGCCGAGCACGACGAGCGCGGGCGCGAGATAGAGCCAGGGAGTCCAGCCGCCGGACACCAGCGGCGACTTGCCGGCCCCACCCCGACGCGCCCCGCGCGGGCCCCCGGCCGACGCCCGCCCCGGCGCCCCACCGCGAGGCGCTGCGCGGCCCTCACCGAGACCGGCCGTGGCCGGGCGCGGTGCGGCAACGGACACGGGAGCGCCCGCGGAACCCCCACCGAACGTGCCACGCGCTGCTCCCACAGGACCGACGGCCCCAGCGGAACCGACCCCACCCGCACCGTTGCCGGCCGAGACGGCCCCACCCGCACCACCCCCGGCCGAACCGG
>NZ_JBWKKY010000017.1:0-103536 GCF_056430805.1 Streptomyces sp. NPDC045955 | reverse complement strand
GGTCCCCGCCGAGACGGCCCCGGCCGAGTCACCCCAGGCCGAATCAGACCCGGACGAACCAGACCCGGACGAGTTGACCCCACCCGACCCGTCCCCAGCCGAACCGGTCCCCGCCGAGACGGCCCCGGCCGAGTCACCCCAGGCCGAATCAGACCCGGACGAACCAGACCCGGACGAGTTGACCCCACCCGACCCGTCCCCGGCCGAACCGGTCCCCGCCGAGACGGCCCCGGCCGAGTCACCCCAGGCCGAATCAGACCCGGACGAGTTGGCCCCACCCGACCCGTCCCCGGCCGAAAGGGCCCCACCCGACCCGTCCCCGGCCGAAAGGGCCCCGGCCGAGGCATCCCCGGAGGAGACTGCCCCGGACGGACCAGACCCAGCCGAGACGCCTCCAGCCGAACCCGTCGCGGCCGAGACGCCCCCAGCCCGACCGGCTCCAGCCGAGTCACCCCCGCCCGAGCCCTTCCCCGTCGCACCGCCCGCGGCCGAACCGGCACCACCCGAACCGGCCTCACTCGAACCGATGCCAACCGCACCGCCCCCGCCCGATTCAACTCCAGCCGCCCCGCCCCCAGGCGATTGCCTGCTGTCGTTCACCCGGCTCACCCGGCGGAGCCGAACGCGGTGTTCATCTTCTTCGCGGCGGCCTCGGACGCGGCAGCCACGCTCTTCTTGCCGCTGATGATCTCCTGGAACATCGTGGGCAGGACGAGCGAGGAGTCGATCTCGGCCCAGGCGGGTGAGGCGGGGACGAACTTCGTGCCCGCCGAGAGGGTCCGCACGAAGGGCTTCACGAACGGTTCCTTCTCCGCGACCTGCCGGCGCACGTCCGTGAAGGTCGGCAGGAAGCCCATCGCGCCGAAGAGTCCGGTCTGGGTCTTCTTCGAGGCGAGCTGTTCCATCAACTGGACGGCGAGCGTGCGGTGGGACGTGCTCTTCAGGACGCCGATGTTGTTGCCGCCCGCGAAGGCCGGTGCGATCGAGCCGGGTGTCACTCCCGGCAGCGGGACGACCGCGTACTTGCCCTTGACCTTCCCGGCCTCGACGGCGGTGTGACTGAAGTCGCCGCCGATCGCCATCCCGGCCTTGCCCGCGGCGAACGCCGAGATCGTGTCGTTGCCACCCATGCCCGCGCACTTGGCCGCCGGACAGTTGTCGTCGCCGAAGAGGGACGTGTACGCCTTGATGCCCTTGCGCGCCTGAGGGCTGTCGATGCCGGAGGCGTACGAACCGCCCTTGCCGTTGGCGATTTCACCGCCGTTGGCCCAGACGAAGGGCATCGCGCCGTAGGTGTAGGCGCCGCCGACCACCAGCCCGTACAGCTCGGGCTTCGCGGCGCGTATCTCGCGGGCGGTGGAGGCCAGTTCGTCCATCGTCTTCGGGACGGACAGGCCGAGCTCCTTGAACACGTCCGTGCGGTAGTACAGCGCGCGGACGCCGACGTAGAAGGGAGCGCCGTAGACCTTGCCGTCGACCGTCACCGACTGCTTGGCCGTCGGGTCGGTGTCCTTCGCCTCGCTCCAGCCACCGAACTCCTTCGTGACGTCGAGGAGTCCGCCGTCCTTCACATACCCGGCCGTGTCGGTGTTGCCGTACTCCATCACGTCGGGAGCGGAGGCGGGGTCGTTGAAGGCGGCCTTGACGCGCTGGGCGCGGGTGTCGATCGGGATGTACTCGACGTCGACCTCGGTGCCCTTGTGGGCCTTCTCGAAGGCGGCGACGACCGAGTCGACGACCTTCTCCTTGGGTGTGTTGCCGACCTCCTGGAAGAGCCAGACGCGGAGCGTGCCGGTCTTCTCGTCCTTGTCGGAGGAGGAGTTCGTGGCGGTCTGGGGCGCGCAGGCGGTGGCCAGGAGGGCGGCGAGCGCGGTGAGCGCGGCACATCGGACGGACAGCTTCATGGAGTGCTCCTCCGAGGGAGTGTTGCAACATGCGCAATGACGGTTTCGCTGTGCACAACACTTCGGAGGCTAGGGACTGCATGAACACGCCCACAAGAGGTCTCAACCACTCTGTGACCAGCAGACGCATCCTGCGCAACGCCCAGACAGCACAAAAGCCTCCAGGGCGCGCAAAACGCACCCTGGAGGCCTTACGCCACGCGGGCCGGAGCTACTTGTCGCCCTTGCCCTTGTCGTCGTCCCCGGAGCCCATGGACTCGTAGATCTCCTTGCACATGGGGCACACCGGGTACTTCTTCGGGTCGCGGCCCGGCACCCAGACCTTGCCGCACAGCGCCACGACGGGGGTGCCGTCGAGGGCGCTCGCCATGATCTTGTCCTTCTGGACGTAGTGGGCGAAGCGCTCGTGGTCACCGTCACCGTGAGAGGTCTGCGGCGTCGGCTCTACGAGGGTCCCCGTACCAGTCCCGCGCTCGGGCTCGAGAGTGCTCATAGGCCCAAGAGTACTGAAGGTCACAGCCATCAGTTGAGCGAAGGGTCGTCCGGGTACGTCGCCACCATCGCCAGCTCGTTGCGCTGGCGGCGCAGCACCTCGCGCCAGAGCCTCTCCGGGGACGGCGAGGAGACGTCGCCGGGCTCCGACTCGACGACGTACCACGCGCCGTCCACCAGCTCGTCCTCCAGCTGGCCGGGGCCCCAGCCGGCGTATCCGGCGAAGATCCGCAGGGAGCCGAGGGCGGAGGCCAGCAGTTCCGGCGGAGCCTCCAGATCGACCAGACCGATCGCGCCGTGCACCCGGCGCCAGCCCAGCGGCGCGGTCTCCCCGGACGCACCGCCGGGGACGACGGCGACCCCGAGGGCCGAGTCCAGCGACACCGGGCCGCCCTGGAAGACCACGCCGGGCTCGCCGGCGAGATCGCCCCAGCCCTCCAGGATGTCGTCCACGTCCACCGGGGTGGGGCGGTTGAGGACCACACCGAGAGAGCCCTCCTCGTCGTGGTCGAGGAGCAGCACCACCGCGTGGTCGAAGTTCGGGTCCGCCAGGGCCGGCGTGGCCACGAGCAACCGCCCTGTGAGCGAGGACACCTCGGTCATGCCAGACATGATCCCGCATCTTCCCTGCCCATGGGGAGCCAATGCGGGGACGCGAGTGAACGCAGCCATGAATCAGAGATGCGGCCTGGTAAGGCCTCGATTGCGGGTGGTGGTGGGAGACGGGCGGGCGCACCGATGCGTCCCACGCGCACGGACGTGACCGTGACCCCACGTGCCCGGCACGGAACCGTTCGTGTTGTGACAGAGCTATGACGTGGCTGGGTCTGACTCAGGCTTACGGAAGGGGGGTGGAGGGCGATTACCCTTTCCCTCCTGGCCCCTGCCCGACTCCACGGAACGCGAGATTCATGACCGTCAACGACGATGTCCTGCTTGTCCACGGCGGAACCCCGCTGGAGGGCGAGATCCGTGTCCGCGGTGCGAAGAACCTCGTACCGAAGGCAATGGTGGCAGCGCTGCTGGGCAGCGCTCCGAGCCGCCTCCGCAATGTTCCGGACATCCGTGACGTACGGGTCGTACGGGGCCTGTTGCAGCTGCACGGTGTGACGGTCCGTCCGGGGGACGAACCCGGCGAACTGGTGATGGATCCGACGCGCGTGGAGAGCGCGAACGTCGCTGACATCGATGCCCATGCGGGTTCGAGCCGTATCCCGATCCTCTTCTGCGGTCCACTGCTGCACCGCCTCGGCCACGCGTTCATCCCGGGCCTCGGCGGCTGCGACATAGGCGGCCGGCCCATCGACTTCCACTTCGACGTACTGCGGCAGTTCGGCGCGCGGATCGAGAAGCGGGCGGACGGGCAGTACCTGGAGGCCCCGCAGCGGCTGCGGGGCACGAAGATCCGGCTGCCGTACCCCTCCGTCGGCGCGACCGAGCAGGTCCTGCTGACGGCGGTGCTCGCCGAAGGCGTCACCGAGCTCTCGAACGCGGCTGTCGAGCCGGAGATCGAGGACCTGATCTGCGTCCTTCAGAAGATGGGCGCCATCATCGCGATGGACACCGACCGGACCATCCGCGTCACCGGTGTCGACAAACTCGGCGGCTACACCCACCACGCCCTCTCCGACCGCCTGGAGGCCGCCTCCTGGGCGTCCGCCGCACTGGCGACCGAGGGCAACATCTACGTCCGCGGCGCCCAGCAGCGCTCGATGATGACGTTCCTGAACACCTACCGGAAGGTGGGCGGGGCCTTCGAGATCGACGACGAGGGCATCCGCTTCTGGCACCCCGGCGGCCAGCTGAAGTCCATCGCGCTGGAGACGGACGTCCACCCGGGCTTCCAGACCGACTGGCAGCAGCCTCTGGTGGTGGCCCTGACCCAGGCCACGGGC
The DNA here is from genome assembly GCF_056430805.1 of Streptomyces sp. NPDC045955. Lineage (NCBI taxonomy): Bacteria > Bacillati > Actinomycetota > Actinomycetes > Kitasatosporales > Streptomycetaceae > Streptomyces > Streptomyces sp. NPDC045955. The sequence goes on along the minus strand of NZ_JBWKKY010000017.1, from coordinate 99,245 downwards.
CTGTCCATCATCCACGAGACGGTCTACGAGTCCCGCCTCGGCTTCACGTCCGCCCTGAACCAGATGGGCGCGCACATCCAGCTCTACCGCGAGTGCCTGGGCGGCTCGAACTGCCGCTTCGGCCAGCGCAACTTCCTGCACTCGGCCGTCGTCTCCGGCCCCACCAAGCTCCAGGGCGCCGATCTGGTCATCCCCGACCTCCGCGGCGGCTTCTCGTACCTCATCGCGGCGCTGGCGGCCCAGGGCACGTCCCGCGTCCACGGCATCGGTCTCATCAACCGCGGCTACGAGAACTTCATGGAGAAGCTGGTGGAGCTGGGCGCGAAGGTGGAATTGCCGGGCAAGGCGCTCGGGTAGCGGCGCAGGCAGTGACGCCAAAGGGGCGGCCACCCGGTTCGGGTGGCCGCCCCTTTGATGTCACTCACTGTGGTTCGTACACCGTCGGCGTACGAACGGCAGGGTTACTTGCCCTTCGCGGCTTCCTTGAGCTTGGAGCCCGCGGAGACCTTCACGCTGTAGCCGGCCGGGATCTGGATGGGCTCGCCGGTCTGCGGGTTGCGGGCGGTGCGAGCGGCACGGTGGGTGCGCTCGAAGGTCAGGAAGCCGGGGATGGTGACCTTCTCGTCCCCCTTGGAGACGATGTCGCCGACCACGTCGGCGAACGCGGCCAGAACGGCGTCGGCGTCCTTGCGGGTCACCTCGGCGCGGTCGGCCAGCGCGGCCACCAGCTCACTGCGGTTCATGTTGTTACTCCCGTGTTCATCTTGCCGTTGAGGCGTCAGATCGAAGCCGATGCTGCCAGGGTCCTCCGTGAGTCCCCGGACCCGGGTCCGTCGTCAGACCCTCGCGCCCAGGGACGCATCCTGCCTCTACCTGCGGCGGGAAAGCCAATCCGGCACCCGCAGGAGTCGTGAGAACACCCATGGGAGTCACACGAAAAGAGGGCCTGAGCCTGGCCGACACGATAGAGGGCGGCCCAAGGGGTCGGGTTCCCCGACGCGCCGTTGCCAGGCCAGTCGTGGCAATCCTCACAGCGGCCGCAGGGCTGTCGCCCTACGGCTGTGAGGTCGTCGCCGCCGCGCCGACCGCCTTCGCGGCCTCCCGGACCGCCCCGGCGACCGCGCCCGCGACCTTGTCGTTGAAGACGCTCGGGATGATGTAGTTCGGGTTCAGCTCGTCCTCGGTCACCACGTCCGCGAGGGCCTTCGCCGCCGCGAGCATCATCTCGGTGTTGACCGTACGCGACTGGGCGTCCAGCAGCCCGCGGAAGACGCCCGGGAAGACCAGCACGTTGTTGATCTGGTTCGGGAAGTCGGAACGGCCGGTGGCCACAACGGCCGCGGTCTGACGGGCGATTGCCGGGTCGACCTCGGGGTCCGGGTTCGCGAGCGCGAACACGATGGCACCCTCGGCCATGGCGGCCACGTCGTCGCCGTCGAGGACGTTCGGGGCCGAGACGCCGATGAAGACGTCCGCGCCGCGCACGGCCTCCTTGAGCGTGCCGGTCAGGCTCTCGGGGTTGGTGTTGTCGGCGATCCAGCGCAGCGCCGAGTCCGGGGCGGCGTCCACCAGGTCCTCGCGGCCGGCGTGCACGACGCCGTGGATGTCGGCGACGACGGCGTTCTTGACGCCCGCGGCGATCAGCAGTTTCAGGATGGCCGTACCGGCCGCGCCGGCTCCGGACATGACGACGCGGATGTTCTCGATCGTCTTGCCCGTGACACGCAGGGCGTTCGTGAGGGCGGCGAGGACGACGATCGCGGTACCGTGCTGGTCGTCATGGAAGACGGGGATGTCGAGGGCCTCGCGCAGCCGGGCCTCGATCTCGAAGCATCGGGGGGCGGAGATGTCCTCCAGGTTGATGCCGGCGAAGCCCGGGGCGATCGCCTTGACGATCTCGACGATCGCGTCGGTGTCCTGGGTGTCGAGGCAGATCGGCCAGGCGTCGATGCCGGCGAACCGCTTGAAGAGGGCCGCCTTGCCCTCCATGACGGGCAGCGCGGCCTTCGGGCCGATGTTGCCCAGGCCCAGCACGGCCGAGCCGTCCGTCACGACCGCAACGGAGTTGCGCTTGATGGTGAGGCGGCGGGCGTCCTCGGGGTTCTCGGCGATCGCCATGCAGACGCGGGCCACGCCCGGCGTGTAGACCATGGACAGGTCGTCACGGTTGCGGATGGGGTGCTTCGACGCCATCTCGATCTTGCCGCCGAGGTGCATGAGGAAGGTCCGGTCCGAGACCTTGCCCAGCGTGACGCCCTCGATGCCGCGGAGTTCCTCGACGATCTCGTCCGCGTGCGCGGTCGACGAGGCCGCGATGGTGACGTCGATACGGAGCTTCTCGTGACCGGATGCGGTGACGTCGAGGCCGGTCACCGAGCCTCCGGAGGACTCCACGGCGGTGGTGAGCTGCGAGACGGCGGTTCCGCTCGCGGGCACCTCCAGCCGGACCGTCATCGAGTAGGAGACGCTGGGCGCCGTTGCCATGGCCGACTTCCTCTGCTTTCACCTGACGCTGAGTTGTGCCGTCCGATCGTCGCACCTACCGCTGAGTAGCAGGTAGCCACCCTCGATTGCGAACGTTTTGTTCGCGGAACAGGCAGGCAAAAAGAGACCCACGTCACGCTGACGTGGGTCTCTTCGCAAGTCAGGTGGCACCGACCCGCCATGCTCGCCTCGCGGCAAGTGGTCGCTCGTAGCGACGATGGTTGGGCCCGGGGGCTTGGATCGGGCCGGTGCCACATCCAGGCTAACAAACAGATCCCGTAAGGCCATTCCCGTACCGGGAGTTCATTTCGCCGGCACGTGGGTATCGGTGCGCGGTGCCGCCGGTCGGACCGGAGTCAGTCCCTGAGCAGGTCCGGTACTCCCGCCGCGTCGGGCTCGTCCCGGTCCGCCGAGACGACCGTGAGCTGCTGGGTGGCACGCGTGAGTGCGACGTAGAGCACCCGCAGGCCGGCCGGGGACTCGTCGGCGATCTCCGCCGGGGAGACCACGACCGTCGCGTCGTACTCCAGGCCCTTCGCCTCCAGGCTGCCGAGGGCCACGACCCGGTCGCCGAGCCCGGCGAGCCAGCGCCGGGCCTCCTCGCGGCGCTGCATGGCGACGACCACGCCGACCGTGCCGTCGACGCGCTCCAGCAGCCGGGCCGCCTCGGCGCGAACGGTTTCGGCCAACGTGCCGTCCACGACCGTGAAGCGCGGCTCGACTCCGGTGGAGCGGACCGCCTTCGGCGACGGGGAGCCGGGCATGGCCAGGGCCAGCACCTTCGAGGCGAGCTCGGCGATCTCGGCCGGGTTGCGGTAGTTCACGGTGAGCTCGAAGCGGCGGCGCGGGCGGGTGCCGAGGGCCTCGTCGCGGGCCTCGGCGGCCTCGTCCGGGTCGGACCAGGAGGACTGGGCCGGGTCGCCGACGACCGTCCAGGTGGCGTGCCGGCCGCGCCGGCCGACCATGCGCCACTGCATCGGGGTGAGGTCCTGAGCCTCGTCGACGATGACGTGCGCGTACTCGGTGCGCTCCTGCGCGAGGCGCTCGGCCCGCTCGCGCTGCGACTCCTCGCGCACCGGCATCAGCTCCTCCAGGCCGGTGAGCTGGTCGAGCGGGTCCATCTCGCGCTTCTTCCGGGGGCGGGCCGGGGTGCCGAGGACGGCCTGGAGCTCGTCGAGCATCGCGATGTCGTGCACGGAGTGGCCGTCGCGCCTGAGGGAGCGGGCGACCTTGCGGATCTCGCCGGGGTTGAGGATCCGCCGGGCCCAGCGGCCGAGGCGCCGCTCGTCGGCCATGGCGTCCAGGACGGCCGCCGGGGTCAGCTCGGGCCACCAGGCGTCGAGGAACGCGACGAAGGCGTCCTCGGAGGTGACGTCCTCGTCGAAGGAGGAGCGCAGCTCGGCGGCGAGCTCCGGGTCGGTGTGGCGGCCGGCCGCGCCGGACTGCTCCCACAGGGCGTCCAGGAGCAGCTTGCGGGCGCGCGGGCGCAGCAGGTTGACGGGGGCGGTGCCGCCGAGGGCGGCGCGCCGGATGCCCGCGAGCTGCTCGGCCTCCAGTTCCAGACGGCGGCCGAAGGCGACCACGCGCAGCCGGGTCGGTGAATCGTTCAGCTCCAGGGCTCCGCGCGCGGCCTTGCGCAGCACCTTGAGCATGCGGGACGAGCCCTTGGCGCGGGCCACGGAAGGGGAGTCGTAGAGCGTGGCCTCGGCGCCGTCGACGAGGGAGCCGATGGCGCGGATGGCGACCTGGCCCTCCTCGCCGAGGGAGGGCAGCACGCCCTCGGTGTAGGCGACGAGCAGCGGGGTCGGCGAGACGATCAGGATGCCGCCCGCGTACCGGCGCCGGTCCTGGTAGAGGAGGTAGGCCGCGCGGTGCAGGGCGACGGCGGTCTTGCCGGTGCCCGGGCCGCCCTCGACGTACGTCACGGAGGCGGCGGGGGCGCGGATGACCAGGTCCTGCTCGGCCTGGATGGAGGCGACGATGTCGCGCATGGTGTGGCTGCGGGCCTGGCCGAGCGCGGCCATCAGGGCGCCGTCGCCGATGACGGGCAGCTCGTGGCCGTCGAGGAAGGCCGTCAGCTCGGGGCGCATCAGGTCGTCCTCGACGCCGAGCACCTTGCGGCCCTTGGAGCGGATGACCCGGCGGCGGACGACGCGGCCAGGGTCCACGGGCGTCGAGCGGTAGAAGGGGGCGGCGGCCGGGGCCCGCCAGTCGATGACCAGCGGGGCGTAGTCCTGGTCGAGGACGCCGATGCGGCCGATGTGCAGCGTCTCGGCGATGTCGGCGGTGTTGTCCTCGCGAATCGCGCCCTCGGCGGGCTCCACGGCGGTGTACGCGCCGTCCGGGCCCTTCTTTCCGTCCTTGCCGCGCAGCAGGTCGATGCGGCCGAAGAGGAAGTCCTCGAACTCGTTGTTCAGCCGGCTGAGGTGTATGCCGGCCCGGAAGACCTGGGCGTCCCGCTCGGCGAGCGCGCCGGGAGTGCCGACCTGGCCGCGCTGGGCCGCGTCGTTCATGAGGAACTCGGCCTCGTGGATCTTCTCCTCGAGGCGCCGGTACACCCGGTCCAGGTGTTCCTGTTCGACGCCGATCTCTCTGTCTCTCAGGGAGTCGAGCGCGGTTTCCTGCTGAGCCTGAGCGGCCACCGGGCCCCCTTCTGACGTGCTGGGCAGCCGTCCACCGTACGCGAAGGGGACCCGGTAAGGCTACGCGTCGACCTCGACCAGCCGCTTGCCGTCGAAGGTCACTACCTCGAAGTGGTCGATCTCGTTCGGCTCGAAGGCGGCGCCGCCCTGGACGTACAGGGGCTCCTTGGCCTTCTCGGTCGTGGCGTCGGGGAGGCCGTAGCCCCACTCCGGGACGGACCAGGAGGACAGGGTCTCCCGCTCGCCGTTCTTGCCGACCGCGACGAGGGCGCACTTGAGCGGGCCCTTGACGTTCTTGAGCTCAGTGACCACGCCCGTCCCCCAGTCCTTCTTCTGGAGGGCGACCGTCGCGGTGACCTTGGTGCTCGGGTCGGTGGCCGAGATCTTGTCGGAGATGCCGTCGAAGGCCTCCTTGGCGGGGCTCGCCGCGAGCGGGCGGTTCTCCGCGCCGCCGCCGTCACCGCCGCTGTTCGTCGCGACCGCGACGAAGGGGCCGCCGATGATCAGCGCGCCGGCCGCGGCCACCATGTAGAAGCTGCGGCGGCGCTTCTGGGCGCGGCGGTCGGCGACCTCGTCGACCAGTTTCTCCACCAGGCGCGGGCGGGGCTTCGCGGACAGCGAATCGCCGATCGCGGGTGTGCTGCCGGAACCGGGCAGGTCGGCGAGGGCGGCGAGCATGGGCTCCATGCCGGCCAGCTCGTCGAGCTGCTGGGCGCACCATTCACAGGTGGCGAGGTGGGCTTCGAAGGCGGTCGCTTCGGCGTCGTCGAGGATGCCGAGAGCGTAGGCGCCGACGGTCTCGTGCTCGTTCGGCACCGGGGACTCCTGCATGGGACCAGACATACCCATGCCTCCCGTACCGAACCCTTGGTTACCCCCGTAAACACTCATCACGCCGTCACCCCCCGCTCCTCCAGTGCCAGCTTCATCGAACGCAGGGCGTAGAACACCCTGGAGCGGACGGTGCCGCTGGGTATGCCCAGGGTTTCGGCCGCCTCATTGACCGTACGCCCCTTGAAGTACGTCTCGACGAGCACCTCCCGGTGAGCCGGGGTCAGGTCGTCGAGTGCGTCCGAGAGAGTCATCAGCCACAGCGCCTTGTCGATCTCGTCCTCCGCGGGGATGACCTCCAGCGGCGACGGGTCGACCTCCTGCGGCCGGGCCTGCCGGCTGCGGTGGCCGTCGATGACGATGCGCCGGGCGACCGTCACCAGCCAGGGGCGTACCGATCCGGTCGCCCGATTGAGCTGACCGGCGTTCTTCCAGGCACGGATGAGCGTCTCCTGCACGACGTCCTCGGCGCGCTGCCGGTCTCCGGCGACCAGGCGCAGGACATATGCCAGAAGGGGTCCGGCGTGTTCGCGATAGAGCGCACGCATCAGCTCCTCGTCGGGTTCCGAGGGCTGGGACATGCGATGTCGGGCCCTCGGTGCACGTTCATTGGCCACGACGGAATCCTTGCGCACGCCCACCTCCGGTGTCCGGGGGTTCCCCCAGTCGGTCGCTCCACATGCCGTACGGACGCGAGGCGTTGGGTGTTCAAAGTGGCGTGACAGATTTCTTCGAAGTGACGTGACGAGCGGGACATGGGAGCACATTCCCACCCCGCGTTCTTTACATTTCCGCCACATCGACGCGATCAAGCCAGGCTTTCCCTACGGGTCCGTAGGTAAACGGCATGTAATCGAAATCACTTCGACGGCGCGCCCGCAGAAGTCGCATTTAGGACAGGGAAATTGGGTGCAGTGACCACCCAACGGCCTTGCCGCGAAGGGCAAAAGGGACTTAAGCCCGTGTGAGTGCCGCGCGGCGGCGGTGCCGGGCGACCCGTTCGCGGTTTCCGCAGACCTCGCTGGAACACCAGCGCCTCCTGCGCCCCCGGGAGGTGTCGAGGTACACGATCGGGCAGTTGTCGCCCTCGCACTGGCGCAGGGCAGCGCGGGCGACGGGGTCGGTCAGCAGGTCCACGGCGTCCCGGGCGACGGCCGCGAGCAGGGCGGGACAGCCCGGCGGACCGTCCAACTGCCGCAGGAGTTCGCCGTCTCCACCGCGGACCGCGCGCGGGGCGGGGGGCGCCGTACGGGCGAGATCGTTGACGCGCGCCAGCGCGAAGTCGTACGCCCTGGCTCCGGCTCCCGGCCAGCCGCGTACCAACCGGTCGATCTGGCCACGCAGTTCGCGGAAGGCGACCAGCCAGGCCGCGTCGGCGTGGGCCAGGGCGGTGTCCGCCGGGACCAGCCCGGAACCGGTGATCCAGGCCCGCAGCACGTCCACGGAGTCGAGCCGTTCCTCCGGATGCGTGGTCGAGAGCAGGTCGAGGCAGATCCGCCCGGCATCGAAGCGCAGCTCGTACGGGGCCGTGGCCGTACCCAGTGCCATGTGCCTGTCACCGCCTATAGGGGGTGCACCCCGGACGCGAGGGCTCGGTGAGGTGCCAGTGAGAGGGCCGGGAAACCGTTCCCTCTTACAGTGCCTGCCCACTCCGGCGCCGGGAACCCCTAGGGCCTGTCGCGAAAGTGCCCTCTGCCGCGCGACGCCCGGCACGCTCCCCCACTGCCTTGAGGGCGTGGGAGGTGCCCCCACTCGCCGCACCGCCCGAAAGCCCGAGTACGCCCGTACGAGGGCTTCCGGGCGGCACTCCCCCAGCCTTCGGCCGGGGGGACCCCAGAGCACGCACCGGACGCCGCGCGGCCGCCCTCCGGGCGACGAGGCCACTTTCGCAACAGGCCCTCGTGTCCGCAAAGTCCCGCCTGCCCCGGGCGGACGACGGGACTTCGCGGACACGACCTGGCACCGGCCGCTCGCCTGCCGGCGTGGCGGTATCCCGCTCAACCCGCGGACGCGCTCACGCGTCCACGTACTTCGTCTCCGCCGCCGGGTCCAGGGCGAGGCGGTACCCCCGCTTGACCACCGTCTGGATCAGTTTCGGGGTGCCGAGGGCCGTGCGGAGACGGGCCATGGCCGTCTCGACCGCGTGTTCGTCGCGGCCGGAGCCGGGCAGGGCGCGCAGGAGTTCCGCGCGCGCGACCACCCAGCCGGGGCGGCGGGAGAGGGCGCGGAGCAGGGACATGCCGGCGGGCGGTACGGGCTTGAGGTCGCCGTCGACCAGGACGGCGTGGCCGCGGATCTCCACCCGGTGCCCGGCGATCGGCAGCGCGCGTGCCCGGCCGGGCAGTTCCTTGCACAGGAGCTGGACCAGGGGGCCGAGCCTGAAGCGTTCGGGCTGGATCGTGTCGATGCCGCGGGACTGCAGCGGCAGGGCGGTGACCGGGCCCACGCAGGCCGGCAGCACGTCGTGGCTCAGGGCCTCCAGCACCTCGGGCAGCATCCCCCGCTCCTCCGCCCGGGAGAGCAGGGAGGCCGCGGCCGGGGCGCTGGTGAAGGTCAGCGCGTCCACGCCCCGGGAGACCGCCGCGTCCAGCAGCCGGTCCACCGGGGCGATGTCCTCCGGCGGCATCCACCGGTAGACGGGCACGCCCACGACCTCGGCCCCGCCCTCGCGCAGCGCCTCCACGAACCCGGGCAGCGGCTCACCGTGCAGCTGGATCGCGATCCGCTGCCCGTCGACGCCCTCCTCCAGCAGCCGGTCGAGCACCTCGGCCATGGACTCCGAGGACGGCGACCACTCCTCCGTCAGCCCGGCGGCCCGGACCGCGCCCTTCACCTTGGGCCCGCGCGCCAGGATCCGTACGCCGCCGAGCCGTGAGAGCAGATCGTCGCCGAGCCCCCAGCCGTCGGCGGCCTCGACCCAGCCCCGGAAGCCGATCGCGGTCGTGGCGACCACGATGTCCGGCACCTGGCGGATGAGTTCCTTCGTCGCGCCCAGCAGTTCACTGTCGTCGGCGAGCTGCACGATCCGCAGGGCAGGGGCGTGCATGACGGCGGCACCGCGCCGCTGGAGCAGCGTCCCCAGCTCATCGGCCCGGCGCGCGGCCGTCACGCCCACGGTGAAACCCGCCAGGGGTCCGTGGTCCGGTCGCTGTTCTTCCTCGTACATGGCTCTCGTCCCGCACTCGAGTCGTCGTACTTCGTGGGTACGGCGTACCTACATGCCGATCGAGCCTGTCAACGGCTCGTGACAGGCTCGGATCGGCATGATGTCGACGGTGTTACCGATGCCGCTTTCCGCCGGATCGACGGCTGCGGGCTTCGGCCGGGGGTCCGGGGGTTGTCCCCCGGGTCAGCACAGCGTCAGACCTTGGCGTAGCTGAGCTGCGGCTCCGCCTCCGAGGTCGCCGTCGTGGCGGGTACCTGCGGGGTCGTGCGGCGAAGGTATACGGACCAAGTGACCGCGAAGCAGACCGCGTAGAAGGCGAGGAAGGCGACGAACGCCCCGGTGCCGGAGCCGTAGGAGAGGAAGGACTGGCGGAAGGCGAGGTTGATGCCGACGCCGCCGAGTGCGCCCACCGCGCCGATGAGTCCCATGGAGGCGCCGGAGAGGCGACGCCCGTAGGCAGCGGCCGCTTCACCCTCCAGTCCCTTGGCGAGGGCCTTGTTCTGGAAGATGCCCGGGATCATCTTGAACGTCGAGCCGTTGCCGAGGCCGCTGAGCACGAACAGCACCACGAACGCCGCGGTGAACAGCGCCAGCGACTTCTCCATCGAGGCACCGATCAGGATCGCCGTCGCGACGCCCATGCCGACGTAGTTCCACAGGCTGATCTTCGCGCCGCCGTACTTGTCGGCCAGCCAGCCGCCCAGAGGCCGGATCAGCGAGCCGAGGAGCGGACCGATGAAGGTGACGTACGCCGCCTCCAGCGGGGTGCGTCCGAACTGGTTCTGGAGGACCTGCCCGAAGGCGAAGCTGTAGCCGATGAACGAGCCGAAGGTGCCGATGTAGAGGAAGGCCATGATCCACGTGTGGGCGTCCCGTGCGGCGTCCTTGGCGGCACCGGTGTCGTTCTTCACGTTCTCGATGTTGTCCATGAAGAGCGCGGCCATGACGGCGGCGACGAGGATCAGCGGGATGTAGATCCCGAGCAGCACGCGCGGTCCGCCGCCGGCGCCGATGATCGCGAGGGCGGCCAGCTGGATCACCGGTACGCCGATGTTGCCGCCGCCCGCGTTCAGGCCGAGGGCCCAGCCCTTCTTCCGCAGCGGGAAGAAGGCGTTGATGTTGGTCATGGAGGAGGCGAAGTTGCCGCCGCCGATGCCGGCCAGCAGGCCGACGAGCAGGAAGGTCGAGAAGGAGGTCCCCGGCTCCATCACCATGAACGCGGCGACGGTCGGGACGAGGAGGAGGCTGGCGGAGATGATCGTCCAGTTCCGGCCGCCGAAGATCGCGACGGCGAAGGTGTAGGGGACGCGGACGACGGCGCCGACCAGCGTGACCATCGAGGTCAGCATGAACTTGTCGGCCGGGGTCAGCCCGTACTCCGGGCCCATGAAGAGGACCAGAACGGACCACAGGGTCCAGATCGAGAACCCGATGTGCTCGGAGAGGACGGAGAAGAAGAGGTTCCGGCGGGCGATCTTCTCGCCCGTCTCCTTCCAGAAGGTCTCGTTTTCCGGATCCCAGTGCTGGATCCAGCGTCCGCCCCTGCTCGGGGGTGCGGGTGCCGTGCCAGGACCTGTCATGACGCCTCCACTTGCTCCGGGACTCGGTCGTTCCATGAGTGCTGATCCCGAAGGTAGGGAGGACGCGTTTCGTCACTGTGCCAGCGAGTGACCGCAAGGGAACTTTGCTCTCACCCCGGCTTGGGGCGGGATGAGAGGTTCCGTGGCGTCGGGTCAGCTTTGCGGCTGCTGTCCAGGCGGATTGTGCTGCCCGTGGGGCTGCTGTTGCTGAGGGTACTGCTGGGCGTACGGGCCGGGGGGCTGTTGCCGAGGGTACGGCGTGGGGGCGGGCTGGGCCGCGTACGGGCCCGGCGCGGGAGGGCCGGGGTACGGGCCGGGGGCGGGCTGGCCGGGGTGCGGGCCTCCGTACGGACCAGCGGCCGGCTGGCCCCCGTACGGGCCCGGCGCGGTCTGGCCGGGGTACGGACCGGGAGCCTGCTGGCCGGGGTACGGACCGGGAGCCTGCTGGCCGGGGTACGGACCGGGGGCGGGTTGGGCGTACGGGCCCGGCGCCTGCTGTCCGTACCCCGCGGGGGCGCCTGCGGCCGGGGCGGGCATCCCACCGGGCTGACCCGGTACTCCCGGCTGACCGGGCACTCCGGGCTGACCCGGCGCACCCGCGTACCCCGGCGTCCCGGCCGTCTGCCCGCCGCCGTACGGCCCTCCCGCGAACGGATTGCCCTGCCCCGGCGGCTGCGCCCCGGGCGGCAGGTACCGCACGCGCCCGTTCTCCTCGGTCACCGGCATGAAGCCGGCCGCCTGCAGGCGCGCGGCGAACTTCGTGTTGCGCTTGCGCGTGACCAGCAGTCCGATGCCGAGGATCGCCATGATCACGAGCCACACCAGACCCGCCGCGATGAAGTCGAAGGACTCACCGCCGGACCGGAGCGCGAGCACCACGCAGCCGATCGTGACGCCGAGCGCCCCGTAGCCCATGCGCTTCTCGGCGTTCTTGCCGGTGAGGTCGAAGTTGATGCGGGCCTTGAGGAGCTCGAAGGCGTCCGGCACCAGCGGCGGCAGGGAGACGCCGTCGCCGGCATTGGGGTACTGCGCCCAGTTCTGCGCGGCCCGGGCCCGGGCCTGCGGGCTGGGGTCGGGCAGGATCAGCATGGTGAGCGCGCCGTTGCGGCCGCTGCTCTGCCGGACGTCCGCGTACTCGTAGCCGAACTGCTGGGCGACGAAGGCCAGCCGGGCGAGCTTCTTCACGGATGCCATCGGGCTGGTGAGTTCGACCGGTTCTCCGCTCGCCATCAGCCGCAGCATCTTCTGTGTCTGCCGCTTACTCATTCCACCGCTCCCCCGGCGCCCACTGGGCACAGTTGTTCACATGCGCAACCCGGGCAGTTTTCCACACCGGGAAGGCCCGGGGGAACGGGGTCCCGTTATCCTCTAGCGGACCCCACACGGGAAGGGGGGGAGTCCATGTCCGCGGAGTCGGGGGCCGAACGGCCCAAGGCGCGGCGCCCGCAGCGATCCTTTGCCGCGAACGTGGCCTTCGGAGCGGGCATGCTCCTCGTGCTGGCGACGGCGACGCTCGGCGCGTTCGCGGCCGTTGCCCTGCTGGGCGGGGCGGTTGACGGGCCGCTGTCGAGCGTGGTGCCCGACGACGGCACCAGCGCCCTGGTCGTGGGTGGCATCGCGGTCGGCGGGCTGACCGGGCTGATGCTGCCGGTGATCCTCTTCGGCATGGTGCGGGGGACCGAAGAGAACGGAGGCACGCCCCGGGTCGGCCCGGGAGCCGCGGCCCGCAAGGTGCTGGCAGTTCTGGTGTTCGACGTCTGGCTGCTGGTCGTGGCGTTGCTCGTCGCCCAGCTGGGGTGGTTCCTGCCGGCTCAGCTCACCACCGTCGTGGCCGTGTTCGCCGTCGGGTTCAGCTGGATGCCGCTGGCGATGGTCCCCTGGGAGCGGTTCGGGCTGGGGGATGTGCTCGGCAAGCGCCGGGGTTCCGCCGCGTCACGCCAGGCGGAGTGAGTTGGCCAGCTCGTCGGCGACCTTGACGAGTTCCGCGCCGAGTCCGAGGGACGTCCACAGCAGCCGGCACTCCAGCGCGGTGGGATGCTGCCGCGGCAGGACGTAGTGGGCCACTCCCTCCACGATGGTTCCGCCGTCCGCGTCCGGGTCCGTCGGCTCCTGGCGGTGCACGCGCAGGGCCGGGCCCAGGGGCAGTTCGACCTCGGTGAGGATCTGCTCCCCACCGAAGTACGGGCCTTCCGCGCGTTCCGCCTCGGCCCGGAAGGCGGCCATGGTCCGGGATTCCGCCGGGACCTTCAGCTCCCGCACCGTACAACCGGCGACGACGGGCCCGTCCCGGGGTGCCAGGACCGCCGCGCACAGGGCGCCCTGCCGCACCGCCGCCCCCCAGTACCAGAGCAGGTCCGCCGCGAAGGCCTCCCGCCACGGCTCGGGGACGTCACCGCCGAGATGGTGTCCGGCGAGGGTGCGCGCCCAGTCCTCGGGGTCCTCGCTCTCCAGGTTCAGGACCAGCCAGTTGTGGTGGGCCGGCAACTCGACCCGGCACTCCCGCCAGTCCGCCTTGTTCGTCATGGCCGGGCTCACCGCCCGGCCAGGGACGCGTCGGGGCCGGTGACGTCGATCTCCGGCTCGCCGCCGAACAGGCCGACGAAGCTGTTGGTGTCGGAGGCCGCGCCCGTCCCGGTGCCGCCGAGGCCGATGGCGTTGTAGGCCATGGCCTGCTTGAACGCGTCGGGCGTGCCGATGAACCGCAGGTCCGCCGGGTCGATGTTCTTGATGCGTGCGAGTTCGTCGACCATGCCCGGGCCCGCGTACATGCTGGCCAGGCCGCGCGGTCCGGCGGCGTTGTAGGCGTCGCGGGCGGCCAAGAGGTTGTCGCCGACCTTGAACAGGTCCCGCCAGTTGCCCCGGATGCTCGCCAGGTCGTCCGCGAAGGAGCTCGGCAGTCCGCGGAAGGCCGCCCTCAGGCCCACGTCGGGCAGGGCCGCCCCGGGGCGCGCTCCGGCCCGTGCCCCGACCATGGACTCGACGAGGGCGCGGCGCGCGGCCGAGTTCATGCCCGGGTTCCAGCCGCGCACGTACTGGGTGGCCGCCGTCCAGACGCGGCTGCGGCCGACGGTGGCGGCGGCCTTGGCGCCCGCGGAGAAGACGCGCCCGATGCCGAACGTGGCGAGGCCCAGCGCGTCGATCGCCACGTCGCCCCAGGAGCCGTCGCCGTTGATGGCGAGCAGCACATGGCAGACCAGTGATATCGCGGTCATGACCAGGGCGATGGTGCCGAGCACTCCGGCCAGGGCCTGTCCGATGACGGGGATCCAGCCGACGAGCAGGGACAGGACCCCGCAGACGGCGGCGATGGCTCCCGTGATGTCGCTGACGAGCTTCAGGGTGTCGCGCAGGTCGTCCAGCCAGCCGTCGTTGAGGCCGTCGCCCTCGGTGGTGTCGTTCTCTCACCTGGACCGAAAAGAAACCCCTCGGAAAGGGCCGCTCATCGTCCGCCCCCGCCGATGACGGGTCAGCTTAGCTTCCGGATGCCGAGCTCCTCCGGCTGCCACGAACCCTCACCCGAGGCGCACTGTTCGGCCACAACCGGGGTTTCCGCTTCGCCGCGACGTCCTCGACCCAGCCGAACGCGAGGGTCGCCGCGCCGATCAGGGGCCAGACCAGGACGAACATCCAGATCGTGTACGTGGCGTCCAGGGCGGAGACCGCGCGATCGCCCTGGAGGAACGGCAGTTCGTAGAGGAGGTCGAGGATCGGGACCGTGGCCATGATGAGGAGGTTGTGCCAGAGGTAGATCGTCACGGCGCGGTTGTTGGAGAGGGTCACGAGCCCGTCCCACCTGGCGAGGCGGCCCGGGAGTGCGCGCCAGGACGGGGAGTACTGGAGCAGGACGACCACGAAGCCGAAGGACCAGGCCGCCTGGGCCAGGGGGATGTCGTTCAGGTCCCAGCCGTCGGGGCCCAGGTGGCCGGAGGCCCACCACAGGCCGAAGGCCATCAGCAGGGCCGCGCAGGAGATCGACAGGTAGCGGGGGATCTGCTTGAGCAGGCCCTCGTGGTGGGCGAAGCCCAGGACCCAGCAGCCGCCGTAGACCGCGAAGTCCGTCACCGCGTTGCCCGTCTCGCCGGGGATCTTCACCAGGCCCGTGCCGACGACCGCCGTGAGGCCCAGGGGCGCCAGCAGCGTCGGCCACGGTGCCCGGCGGAACGCCCACAGCAGCAGCGGGGAGGCGATGACGAACCACAGGTAGGCCCGCAGGTACCACAGCGGACCGGCCGCCTGCACCGCCCAGGTGTCCTCCAGCAGGCCGGACTTGGCGCCAAGGTGCCAGGGGAAGGGCGGGGCGCCGACGGGGAAGACGTAGTTGACCAGGTCGATCAGGCCCCAGGTGCCTCCGTGGTCCGGGTCCTTCAGCGGGTTCCAGCCGCCCGCGAACATCATCGCCAGCACCACCACGCTGAACGCCCAGAGCGGGGGCAGGAGCCGGCGGATCCGGCCCCGGATCACCCCGAGCGCCGGGCGCTTCAGCGAGCGCGCCATCAGGGAGCCCGCCAGCGCGAACATCACGCCCATCGACGGGAACAGCACCGTCAGCCACGCCCAGCCGAACAGGTGGTAGACGACGACACGGACCAGGGCGATGGAGCGCAGCAGGTCCAGGTAGCGGTCACGGCCGCCGCCCTGGCGCGGCGCCGTGTCCGGGGCGGTTTCGCCCGGGGCCGCGGGGTCCGTCGTGCGCTGCTGCGGGATGCCGTACGACGGCGGTCCCGGCATGCCGGACGCCGCCGATGACGTGGGGATCGGGTTTCCGTGGGTCATGCCACCGGCCTCCGCTCGCCGCTGCTCTGGGATCGCTGGCGCGGCACGGGGCCGCCGCCGGGTGCGTCGACGACACCGGTGCGCCGCAGCTTCTGCCAGCGCAGCCGGCCGCCGGTGAGGGCGGTGATCCAGGACTGGAGCAGGACGACGTACATGAGCTGCCGGTAGAGGATCTGCTGCAAGGGCAGGGAGACGAGGTGGGTCATGCGCTCACGATCGAGTCGGAAGGCGTAGGCCGCGCAGACCGCCTGGATCGCCAGGACGCCGAGCCACGCCATGATTGTCTTCTGAGTGGGGCCGAACACGAGGCCGTAGACGAGGAACACGTCGATCAGCGGGGCCAGCAGGGGCGCCACGACCATGAAGAGGGACACCAGCGGCAGGCCGACACGGCCGAAGCGGCCCGAGGGGCCCTTGTCGACCAGGGCCCGGCGGTGCTTCCAGATGGCCTGCATGGTGCCGTACGACCAGCGGTAGCGCTGGGACCACAGCTGCTGGACCGTTTCCGGCGCCTCGGTCCAGGCACGGGCGTTCTCGGCGTAGACCACGCGCCAGCCGTCGCGGTGCAGGGCCATCGTGATGTCGGTGTCCTCGGCGAGCGTGTCGTCGCTCATGCCGCCGACCCGTTCCAGCGCGCTGCGGCGGAACGCGCCGACCGCGCCGGGGATCGTCGGCATGCAGCGCAGGACGTCGTACATGCGGCGGTCGAGGTTGAAGCCCATCACGTACTCGATGTGCTGCCAGGCGCCGATGAGCGTGTCCTTGTTGCCGACCTTGGCGTTGCCCGCGACGGCGCCCACCCGCGGGTCGCCGAAGGGCTGCACCAGTTCACGCACGGTGGACGGTTCGAAGACCGTGTCGCCGTCCATCATCACGATCAGGTCGTAGCGGGCGTTGGCCACACCGCGGTTGAGCGCGGCCGGCTTGCCCGCGTTGAGCTGGCGGACCACCCGGACGTTGGGCAGGCCCATGGCCTCCACGATCCGTGCCGTGCCGTCGGAGGAGCCGTCGTCGATGACGAGGACCTCGATGGGGTGGTCACTGGCGGCGAGGGAACGGACCGTGTTCTCGATGCACTTGGCCTCGTTGTACGCCGGCACCAGGACCGACACCGGTTCGGTGACCGGCGCTCCCCAGCGGAAGCCGCGGCGGCGCACCCGGCGTGCGTGCACTCCGGAGAGCAGCAGCATCAACACGAAGCGGCCGATGACGAGGGTGCCGACGATCGCGAGGCCGACGACCAGCCCGTCGGTGAGGTGCTCCGAGGCCTGGACCAGGAAGATCCACGCCGTGCCCTTCCACTGGTCGAGGCCGGTGACCTGGGAGTGCGCGCTCGGGGCGTCGAGGGCCTCGGTGAGGTTGTCGAACGCGTAACCCTGCTGGCGCAGGTCGGGCAGCATGCGGTCCAGTGCCGCGACGGTCTGGTGCCGGTCGCCGCCGGAGTCGTGCATCAGGACGATCGCGCCCTTGCCGCCCTTGGGCGTGGCACGGCGGACGATCTCGGCCACGCCGGGCTTGCGCCAGTCCTCGCTGTCGGTGTTGTTGACGACGGTGATGTAGCCGCGGCGGCCGATGTACTCGGTCACCGGCCAGGACCTGTTGTCCATGGCGTCGGCGAAGGAGGAGTACGGCGGCCGGAAGAGGGAGGTGCGGATGCCCGCCGCGCCCGAGAGGGCGAGCTGGTTCTGGGACAGCTCCCAGTCGATGCGCTTCTTGGACTGGTAGGACAGGTCGGGGTGGTTGAAGGTGTGCAGACCGACCTCGTGGCCTTCCTCGACCATGCGCCGGACGAGGTCCGGGTAGCGCGAGGCCATGGTGCCGGTGACGAAGAAGACGGCGTGCGCGTCGTGCTTCTTCAGTACGTCCAGGACCTTCGGCGTCCAGACCGGGTCCGGGCCGTCGTCGAAGGTGAGGACCAGGTGACGGTCGGGCACGCGCAGGCTCTCCGTGCGGCCGCTGCGGGTGTCGATGACCGGGCCGCCGTTCATGATCTTCTCCGGCACCTGGTCGGTGGCGGCGGGCGGCCGGACCCGGTGGTCGGCGAGGATCTCGCTGTGCACGTAGCCGCGCAGCATGAGCATGGCCATCAGCGCGACGAGGACGAGCAGGGGCAGCAGCAGGCGCAGGGGCAGGCGGCGCCTGGAGCCGCCACGGGCTCGCGGCGCGGGCCCGGAACGGCGGGTATGGGATGCCATGGGTGGTGGTACTCCGGGGTGGTGCGGGGACGAAGTGCTGCGGGGACGGGGTGGTGCGGGGACGGGGCCGGCATGCTCAGCGGCGTCATCAGGTCCCTCCGCTCCAGCGGGACCACGACGTGCCGATGCACGCCATTCACCGGGCCGTGGGCCGGAAGCTCTGGGCCTGAGATCCGGGCGGGAGCGCCCTTCCCCCCGGATCTGCCCTGAGGGCGGACGAGGCGGACGCCGCCCTCGCGACCGGGCACAGGGGGTTGTCCGCGAAGTCCCGTCGTCCGCCCGGAGGGCGGGCCCTGCGGCGTTCGGTGCGTGCTCTGGGGGTCCCCCTGTTGCGCGAAAGGCTTGGGGGAGCGCCGGGCGTCGCAGGGCAGGCGGGGCTTTGCGGACACCCGCTAGGTGGCGGGTGGCTCCGCGGCGGGCGGCTCCGCGACGGGTGACTGGGCGACGGGCGGCGTCTCGGGCGGGCCTTCGGCGACCGTGTCGGTGCCGTCGCCGGCGTCCGTGGGCTCGGTCGGTTCCGGCGTGGGCTCGACCGTCGGCGTCGGGTCGGTCGCCGGCGTGGTCGGCGGGTCCGCCGGCTTGGTCGGGGTCGGGTCGGTCGCGCCCTTCACCGGGGCGGGTGCTGTCGGGGTCGCGGGCGGCGAGGGCCTGGCGGTCGGGCCGGAACGGCCCGGGCCCGCGGAGGCCGCGGGTTCGAGGGCGCTGGGGCCGGACGCAGGTGCCGTGGCCTCGTCGGTCGCCGGCGCGCTGCCCGGGGCGGTGACGCCCGTGTCACCGGCCGGTGCCGACTCCGTGGGCTGCGGCGGGGTGTCGACCTGCCCGGCCGGGCGGCCTTCCTGCTGGCCCGGCACGGGCAGCCAGGGGGCGTTGGAGTTGCCCGACAGCACCGTGGCGACGATGACAACGGCGTAGACGCCGCAGGCCAGGGCGATGGCTATGCCGATCCGGCGCAGGCGACGGCTGCGGCGACCGGACTCGTCCACGAAGACGGGCCGGTCGGCGGTGCCCGCACCGGTGCCTTCCTTCGCCTGCCGTACGAACCCGTCCCCGAGCTGGACGGCGTCGAGCTGGACGGTGACCTCGTGCGGGTCGTGAGCATGCCCGTCCCGGGCGGGCCCGACCGGGTCGGCGTCCTCCTGCCAGGGGTCGCGGACGGCCCGCCGGGTAACGGGACCCGCCGCGTACGAGTCGGCCTCGCCCTCGCTCTGCCGGGGAATGCCGCGCAGAATCTCCGTCAGCTCCGTCCCTGCGGACGGGCGGGTACCCGACACCTGGACCTCGCCACCGGAGAAGACCTGGGTGGCTCTCCGGTCCCGGGCTCTGCCGTTCGCGAGGAGGTCACCGGTCGTCGCTGCGACCTCGGGCCATTCGGGTTGGGCGTCTTCTCGCCACGGTTCCACACGCACGCACTTCCCCCCACGGGATGGTTCAGGTGCGCTTGCGACCTGAGCACCCGTCGTTCGGACCGGGTCCCCAACCCGTCCCAAGCGCCCCCATTACCACACCGTGCTCAGACGTCGAATGTAGCGCACGCGGAGGATATGTGCGGACCAGGTGCGGAATCGAGTCACTAGTGAGACACCATGAGGACATCATCGGTGGCCGGGATCCACCCTCCGTCAGGCCTCCGCAGCCACCCCTCCTCGGCCGCGAGCCGCGCCGCCGCCCGCCGCAGCGCGTCGAGCCCGGGGTGCGTCAGGCCCTTGCGCCACACCAGCGACACGGGAGAGAGCGGAACCGGATCGACCAGGGGACGGGACACCGTCCCCGGCAGGGCCGGGAACCCCACGACGGCCAGCACCGGGTTGCGCGTGCGGGCCATGACCCGCTGGAACTCCTCGTCCCCGACGGCCAGTGGCGCCGGTGGCGCGATCTCGATGTCCCGCCCTTCGAACAGCAGCCGCGCGAGGCCGGTCCACTCCGGCGTGCGGGGATTGCCGGCGCCCGCGTAGACGGTCTCTCCGGCCAGCTCGGCGAGCGGCACCTGCGCCAGCGGGGCCAGCCGGTGGTCCTCGGACAGTACGACCGCCATCGGCTCGTACCGCACGGGCTGGTGGTCGAGCCCGGCCCGCAGCGCCGGGTCCAGCCCGGCGAACCGTCCGAACGAGGCGTCCAGCCGGCCCGCGAGCAACTCCCCCGCGGCCCCGGTCAGGCCGCTCTCGTAGCGGGCCATCAGCTCGTGCTCGGGGGCGAGTTCACGCGCCCGGTGCAGCACGCGCCGCGGTGTGACCAGGCCCGGGGAGTTGAGGTCCACCAGCAGGGGCCGGGCCTGGTCGAAGGCGGCGAGCAGTTCCTCCTGCGCCTGGAGCACGCGGCGGGCGTACGGCAGCAGCCGCTCTCCGTCGGGCGTGAGCGTCACCTGCCGGGTGGTCCGCACGAACAACTCGGCGCCCAGCTCCCGCTCCAGCCGCCGCACGTCCCGGCTCAGCGCCTGCTGGGCCGTGTGCAGACGCACCGCGGCACGGGTGAAGTGCAGTTCCTCGGCGACGGTGACGAAGGCACGCAGGAGCCGGGGGTCGAGGTGGCCGGACATGCCGTGAACCTACAGCGGCGGGTTGCCCGCGCGGTCCCCCGGCGCCCCGGCGACCTCCTCAGCCCCCGGCCGGCCGTTCAGGCCCCTCGCACTCCCCCACACACTCACCGGAAACCGCCGCACCAGAACCAGCACTGGCACTCGCACCCGCACTGGTCACTTCGCACCCCGGAACCTCCCCACCGGAAAGCTCCCTCGACGCCACCTGCCCGAGGCGATGCCGAGGCACCGGCGTACGCACGGGCGGACGCATCAGTGTGATCTGACGGACGACCTGCTGGAAGCACGCCAGCGCCGCCAGTCCGGGCAGGGCAGCGGCCGCGGTACCGAGGACGGTCCTCGGCGCCTGGGCGACGCACAGCAGCACGGCGACACACGAGAAGACCAGCACCACACACCAGGAGTGCACGGCACGGCGCTGGTGCAGCGCGGCCCGCAGGACGGACAGGGAGGCCACCAGCCAGGGCCCGTACACCAGCAGGGGCCACCAGGTGCCGAGGCCGTGCCCCGTGGGGGCCAGGCCGACCAGGCGCAGCGGGTGGTAGGCGACCATGCCGCTCAGGAGACTCACCGCGGAGGCGATGACGGCCGTCAGGGCGGCGACGAGGAAACTGGTGGCGCGGAGCAGGCCCGAGGCTTTGCGATCCGGGACCTTGCGGTGGCGCCGGGGGACGTCCCGCACGGGCGGCAGTTCCTCGGTGATGTCCTGGAGCCGCTGCATGCGTTCGCCCGGGTCCGGGTCCGCGGGGGCGGCCGGTGCCGCGTCAGGGCGGGTGGGAGTCCTCGGCTCCTGCTCCCCGAGCGCCTCCTCGAGGATGAACGCCAGTTCCTCCGCCGGGTCCCAGGTCGGGTCCGGTGGCGTCAGCGGAGTCACGTAATCCCTGGCCGGAGCCCGGTGCCGGCCGGTGCCCTCGATTCCTTGATCGTACATAGCGCGTCCCGACTATTCCGCGAGCGCGAAAGCGGGCCACTCCGTCGCACTGATCCACCGCCGGGCGAGGTCCTTTTCCAGCACACTCATGGCATCGATGAAAGCGCGCAGCACCGGCTCGGTCACCTGGAGCGCGACCGGGCAACCGCCCTTGGTAAGCGTGCCTTTGACGGTGGCCGACGAGTGCGCTGGAGCGGGGATGTAGGTGTAGGGGCCGAGCGTTACCGCCCAACCGTCTTTCCTGGTCGCCTCGGTCATGTACCGACTAACCGTCGGCCCTCTCCAGCGGATGCGCGGCAAACGAGTGAAGGATTTCCCGGTTGAGCATTTTTTCCATGCGCGATTAAGGACTCTCCATATCTCTGTATGAAGAACGAGGGGCGAATATTTCCAGCCCGTCCTACAACCCAGGTGCGTGATTCGGCGCGGAACAGGTGTTGGACCGCCCGGTCACCTCCGGGCGACGGTGGGCGCATGCCGCAACTCACCCCGTACCGCCGTCTCTTCGGGCTGCCGGGCGCCCGTGCGTTCACCGCCGGGAACCTGATCGCCCGGCTGCCGATGGGCATGTTCAGCGTCAGCGCGGTCGTCATGATCGCCGGGACGCGGGGCTCCTACGCCCTCGCCGGTGCCGTCACGGCGACCGGACTCGCGGCGACCGCGGTGGTGGCGCCGTGGACCGCCCGGCTCGTCGACCGGCACGGGCAGGCCCGGGTGGCCCTGCCCGCCACGATGATCGCCGTCCTCGGCTCGCTCGCGCTGCTGCTGTGCGTGCGCCACGGCACCCCTGAATGGACCCTGTTCACGTCCTACGCCGCCACCGCCACGACCCCCAACACCGGCGGCATGTCCCGGGCCCGCTGGGCACATCTGCTGGCCGGTGACGCCAAGGCGCTGCACACCGCCAACTCCTTCGAGCAGGCCGCGGACGAGCTGTGCTTCATGCTGGGCCCGGTGCTCGCGGCCTTCCTGTGCGGGGCGTTCTTCCCGGAGGCGGGCACGCTCGTCGGGGCGGTGCTGCTGCTGACCGGCATGGTCCTGTTCACGACCCGGCGTGCGACGGAGCCGCCGGTCCGCGCGCACATCCCCGCGAAGGCACCGCTGCGCGCCCCCGGCATGCTCCCGCTGCTCGCGGTGTGCCTGGCGATGGGCGCGGTGTTCGGCTCGACGGAGGTCGTCACGCTGGCGTTCGCGGACGCGCGGGGGCACCGGTCGGCCGCCGGTGTCGTCCTCGCACTCCAGGCGGCGGGCTCGTGCGCGGCGGGCCTGTTGTACGGCGCCGTGAAACCGGCCGGGCCGGCCGCGTCCCGGCTGCCGTGGTGCGTGGCCGCGATGACCGCGCTGCTGACCCTGCCCCTGCTCGCGGCCGCCCTCACCGGTGCACTCCAGCTCCTGGCGGGCGCGCTGCTGATCGCCGGAATGGCGACGGCCCCGACGATGGTCACCACGATGACGCTGGTCCAGCAGCGCACCCCGGAGGGCCGGCTGAACGAGGGCATGACTCTGGCGGTGACCGGCCTGCTCGGCGGCATCGCCTGCGGCAGCGCGCTCGGCGGCTGGACGGTGGAGCACGTGTCGGTGACGGCGGGATACGGCATCCCGGTGACGGCGGCGGCCGTGGCCCTGATGGTGGCGCCGATGAGCGCATCGAATCGCTTCACCGATCACCGCACGCCCCATTGACGCCCTCACATACCCCACATACGTTCTTCCGTCGAAGCGCTTCGACGTCACCTGCCGCCCCGCGGGCACGGGAAGAAGGACCCCCCACATGAAGTTCACCGACGGCTACTGGCTGCTCCGGGAGGGCGTCACCGCGGCGTACCCGGCCGAGGTGCTCGACGTCACCGAGTCGGACGGCACGCTCGAGATCCACGCGCCGACCCGGCCCGTCCGCTCCCGCGGGGACCTGTTGAAGGGCCCCGTGCTCACGCTGCGCGCGCACTCGCCCATGCCCGACGTCATCGGCCTGACCATGACGCACTTCACGGGAGGCGAGCCACGGGGCCCCGAGTTCGAACTCACCGGGTCAGGAGCCGCCCCGCAGATCTCGTACGACGACCAGCACGCGACCTTGACCTCGGGCGAACTGTCGGTCCGGGTGGCCCGCGGCGGCCCCTGGCAGGTCGAGTTCCGCGCGCACGGCCGCACTCTCACCAGCAGCGGCCACAAGAACGCGGGCATCATGCGGGACGCGACCGGCGCGCACCACCTGCGCGAACAACTGGTCCTCCAGGTCGGCACGTCCGTCTACGGCCTGGGCGAGCGCTTCGGCCCGCTGGTCAAGAACGGCCAGGTCGTGGACATCTGGCAGGCCGACGGCGGCACCTGCAGCGAACAGGCCTACAAGAACGTCCCCTTCTACCTCACGGACGCGGGTTACGGCGTCTTCGTCGACCACCCGGGCAAGGTGTCCTTCGAGGTCGCCTCGGAGGTCGTGTCCCGGGTGCAGTTCAGCGCGGAGACGCAGGAGCTGACGTACTACGTCGTCTACGGCCCGACCCCGAAGGAGATCCTGCGCACGTACACGGCCCTGACCGGCCGCCCGGCGCTGCCGCCCGCCTGGTCGTTCGGCCTGTGGCTGTCGACGTCCTTCACGACGCCGTACGACGAGAAGACGGTGACGTCCTTCATCGAGGGCATGCGGGAACGCCGGCTCCCGCTCTCCGTCTTCCACTTCGACTGCTTCTGGATGCGCGAGTTCCACTGGTGCGACTTCCAGTGGGACGCCCGGGTCTTCCCCGACCCTGAGGGCATGCTGGCCCGGCTGAAGGCCCGTGATCTGCGCGTTTCCGTCTGGATCAATCCGTACATCGCCCAGCGCTCCCCGCTGTTCGCGGAGGGCAAGGCGCTCGGGTATCTGCTGAAGCGCCCGGACGGCAGCGTCTGGCAGTGGGACCTGTGGCAGCCCGGCATGGCCCTGGTCGACTTCACCAGCCCGGCCGCCCGCGACTGGTACGCCGGCAAGCTGGAGGCGCTGCTCGCGCAGGGCGTGGACTGCTTCAAGACCGACTTCGGCGAGCGGGTGCCGCTCGATGTGGCCTGGTCCGACGGCTCCGACCCGGAGCGGATGCACAACTACTACACGTACCTGTACAACCGCACGGTCTTCGAGGTGCTGCGCAAACACCGCGGCGAGGCGGAGGCCGTCCTCTTCGCCCGCTCGGCGACCGCCGGCAGCCAGCGGTTCCCCGTGCACTGGGGCGGCGACTGCGAGGCGACGTACGAGTCGATGGCCGAGTCGCTGCGCGGCGGCCTGTCCCTCGGGCTGTCCGGCTTCGGCTACTGGAGCCATGACATCGGCGGCTTCGAGGGCACTCCGACACCGGCCCTGTTCAAGCGCTGGCTGGCCTTCGGCCTGCTCTCCTCGCACAGCCGTCTGCACGGCAGCAGCTCCTACCGGGTCCCCTGGCTGTTCGACGAGGAGTCGGTGGAGGTCGCGCGCCACTTCATCCGGCTGAAGCTGCGCCTGATGCCCTACCTGTACGAGACGGCCCGCACCGCCCACACCGAGGGCGTGCCGATGATGCGGGCGATGGTGCTGGAGTTCCCGGACGACCCGGGCTGCGCGCACCTGGAACGGCAGTACATGCTCGGCCCGGACCTCCTGGTGGCACCGGTGTTCAGCGACGAGGGCGACGTCACGTACTACGTCCCCGAGGGCACCTGGACGCACTTCCTCACCGGAGAGCAGGTGACCGGCCCGCGCTGGGTGCGCGAGCGGCACGCCTTCCTGAGCGTGCCGCTGCTGGTCAGGCCGGGTGCGGTGATCCCGGTGGGGGCGGTGGACGACCGCCCGGACTACGACCACGCCGACGGGGTGACGCTGCGGGCGTACGGCCTGCGGCCCGGTGACGAGACGACGGTACGGGTCGGGGATGTGACCTTCACGGTGGTACGCGAGGGCGACACTCTGCGGGCGACCTGCAGCGACCCGGCGGCCCCCTGGGCGCTCGCCACCGCCGGACAGGAGACCCGGGCATCGGCCGGAACCGGCACCCTGACGCTGGGGCTGGAGCCGTCCTGATGGTGAGGATCACGGACGTGGCACGCCGGGCCGGGGTCTCCCCCAGCACCGTGTCGTACGCGCTGAGCGGCAAGCGCCCGATCTCCGACGAGACCCGGCGCAGGGTCGAGGCGGCGGTCCGGGAGCTGGGCTACCGTCCGCACTCGGGCGCACCGGCGCACGGCAGATCGAAGGTCCTGGCCGTGGCGGCCCCGCTGCGCGCCGGCGTCCACGTACCGGCACTGATGCGTGTGACGGAGTCGGTGGTGACAGCGGCACGCGGATACGACCACGACGTCCTGCTCCTCACCCATGAGGAGGGCCTGACCCGCGTCGGGGAATCGGCACCGGCGGACGCGTTACTGGTCTTGGACATCGGCCTCAGAGATCCGCGGCTCCCCCTGCTCCGCTCCCTGGACCGCCCCTGCGTCCTCCTCGGCCTCCCCGCCGACCCGCACGGTCTGACCTGCCTGGACCTGGACCACCGGGCAGCGGGCGAGACCTGCGTGGACCACCTGGCCCGCCTCGGCCACCGGACAGTGGCCCTGGTCGGCTCGCCGCCCGAGGTCCACCTGCGCGGGACTGCCTCGGCGCACCGCCTGGTCGAGGGCTTCACGGCCGCGGCCGACCACCACGGGCTGACGTCCTGCGTGCACCCCGCCGAGTCGGCCCCGGACGCGGCCCACCCCATCGCGGACCGGCTGCTGCGCGAACACCCCGCCCTGACGGCCGTGGTCGTCCACAACGCCCCGCTCCTGGAACCCCTGCTCACGGCCTTCCGGCAGCTCGGCCTCCGTATCCCAGAGGACCTGTCGATCATGGCCGTCTGCCCCGACGACCCCGAGACGGTCACGTCGGTCCCCCTGCCGGCCGGCGAGCTGGGCACCCGAGCGGTGGAACTGCTGATGGCGCACCTGCACGGCACGCCCGTACCGGAGGCGACGCTGCTGCCGCCGCGGCTGACCGGGCGGCCCAGCACGGGCCACGCATGACACAGGCCCCGCCGCTCGTAAGCGACGGGGCCTGTGCCCACATGGGATGAGTGGAGATGGCGGGAATCGAACCCGCGTCCAACGGTGTGGAAACAGGGCTTCTCCGTGTGCAGTCGGCTGTGCTTTTCTCGGCCCCGGAGATCACGCCGACAAGTCTCCGACGGGCCCAGTCACTGTGTGGTTTCCCTTTTCACCCCGTGACCGGGATCAAGGTTTAGTTCCCTAAATGATGCCAGGATCCGGGTCGGGAACACCCCCGGGCTGACACTCCCTTAAGTAGGGGAGCCGCTGCTCGCTACCTGAAGATCAGGCAGCGAGGGCGAGCTCGCCCTGGGAGATGGATCGCTTGGAATTGGCGATTATTTTTTTCGGCCTGTGGTTTACGAGATCATGGCCGCTTCCTCGACACGCTTCCCCTGCTTCGACAGCCGCTGTCGAAACCGATCATCCCCATGTTGATTTTTCAATCGTCGCCCCCGCGAGGGAGCACGCACCCGCTGTGAGGTGCAGGTGCCATCGTACGTGACCAACGCAGGTCGATGCCAGCGTATTCCCACGCACCCCTCGGGGGCCTACGCCCGCTGCTTGCGCCGTACCGCCGAGATCACCCGCTCGGCCTCGCGCCGGTCCTGCTTCTCGCGGAGCGTCTGGCGCTTGTCGTACTCCTTCTTGCCCTTCGCCAGCGCGATCTCGACCTTGGCGCGGCCGTCCTTGAAGTACAGGGCGAGGGGCACGATGGTGTGACCCGTCTCCTGCGACTTCGACTCCAGCTTGTCGATCTCCTCGCGGTGCAGCAGCAGCTTCCGCTTGCGCCGCGCGCTGTGGTTGGTCCACGTGCCCTGGCTGTACTCGGGCACGTGCACGTTGTACAGCCACGCCTCGTGCCCGTCCATCTGCACGAAGCCGTCGACCAGCGACGCCCGTCCCTGGCGCAGCGACTTCACCTCGGTGCCGGTGAGGACCAGACCGGCCTCGTAGGTGTCGATGATGAGGTAGTCGTGCCGCGCCTTCTTGTTCTGCGCGATCAGCTTGCGCCCTTTTTCCTTAGCCATAGTGCCGCCCATTTTCGCACTACGGAGGGGGCCTGGGGGAAGTCGATTACGAGGGACCGGCCAGACCGCGCAGTACGGTCTCGGCCCGCTGGAGTGCGCCCTCGTCGGCCTCCAGGTCGGGCGTGATGCCCCGGCCGTCGACCGCGCGGCCGGAAGGGGTGCGGTAGTGCCCGACGGTCAGCTCCGCGACGGAGCCGTCGGGCAGCCGGCTCGGCATCTGGACCGAGCCCTTGCCGAAGGTCCGGGAACCCACGACGAGCGCCCGTCCGCGGTCCTGAACGGCGCCGGTGAGCAGTTCGGCCGCGCTCATCGTCCCGCCGTCGACGAGTGCGACCAGGGGTCTCGTCGTGTCGCCCCCGGGCTCCGCGTGCAGCGCGCGCTGCTCGCCGTCGACGTCGTACGTCGCGACCAGGCCGCCGTCGAGGAACGCGGAGGCCGTGGTGACGGCCTCGCTGACCAGACCGCCGGAGTTGCCGCGCAGGTCGAGGACGATCCCGGCGCCGGGCGGGGCCTGCCGGACGGCCTCGCGGACCTGGTCGCCGGAGCCCTTGGTGAAGGTGTCGACCCGGATGAGAGTGACCGAGCCGGCGACTTTTCGAACGGCGACCGAGTCCGTGGACAGCTGGGCGCGGCGCACGATCTCGGTCCACGCGCGCGTGCCGCGCTCCAGGCCGAGGCGGACGGTGGTGCCGGCGGGGGCGTCGGTGGCGTCCCCGCGCAGTATGGCGACGACCTCGGTGACGGGCCGCCCGTCGGTCTTCCGGCCGTCGACGCTGCGCAGCAGGTCTCCGGGGCGGATCCCGGCGGTGGCCGCGGGCGAGCCGGCCCGCACCTTCGTCACCTCGATACGGCCGTCGTGTGCGCTGCGCGCCCACAGGCCGACGCCGGTGTACTGGCCGTCGAGGGTTTCCTCGAACTCCTCGTACTCACCCTGGGAGTAGACGGCGCCCCAGCGGTCCCCGCTGCGGCTGACGGCGCGCTTCGCGGCCTCCATCGGGGACTTGCCGTCGGCCATGGCCTCCTCGGCCGCCCTGGTGACGTCCGCGTGGCGCCCGGCCGGAGCGGCCGAACGGGCCTCGTCCGGCGCCGGCTTCCGGTCGGCCTGCGGGAGGGACCCCGTGGCCGCGCCGGCGACGAGCACACTCGCGAACATCAATGTCAGGGCGGCCCCGCGGCGAACGCGACGGGGCTGACAGAACGGGTCACGACCTGACATGGCGGTGAGTCTAGGACAAGGGGAAGGGCCGTACGGCTTGTTGACCGCACGGCCCCTCTTGGTATGCGTCACACCTTCAAGTACTTGCGCAGCGCGAAGAACGCCGCCAACGCGGGCATCAGCAGGCTCGTGGCGAGGATGAGCGGCAGCTTCGTCAGGACGGCGTCCCAGCCGATGAAGTTGATCAGCGTCAGCTGGTCGGCCAGGGCCAGTCCGTGGTCGATGAGGAAATACCGGGCGATCAGCAGGAAGCCACACGCGAGCGTGCCGCCGATGAGCCCGGCGACCGCGGCCTCCATGATGAACGGCGCCTGGATGTAGAAGCCCGAGGCGCCGACCAGGCGCATGATGCCGGTCTCGCGCCGACGGCTGAACGCCGAGACGCGCACCGTGTTGACGATCAGCATCAGCGCGACGACCAGCATCAGCGCCATCACCGCGCGGGCCGCCCAGTTCATGCCGTTCAGCAGCTTGAAGAGGTTGTCCAGGATGCCCTTCTGGTCCTGGACGGACTGCACGCCGTCCCGGCCGTTGAAGGCGGTCGCGATGACCTGGTACTTCTGCGGGTCCTTCAGCTTGATGCGGTACGACTCCTGCATCTGGTCCGGCGTGAGGGAGCTGGCCAGCGGGGAGTCGCCGAACTGCTCCTTGTAGTGCTTGTACGCCTGGTCCTGCGACTCGTAGGTGACCGTCTGGACGACGCCCATCTTGTCGAGGTCGGCCTTGATCTGCTTCTTCTGGTCGTCCGTCACCGCGCCCTTGGCGCAGTTGGGGTCGGACTCGGCGTCGCTCTTGTTGCAGAGGAAGATCGAGACGTTGACCTTGTCGTACCAGTAGCCCTTCATGGTGTTGACCTGGTCGCTCATCAGGAGCGACCCGCCGAACAGGGCGAGCGACAGGGCGACGGAGACGACGACGGCGAAGGTCATCGTCAGATTGCGGCGGAGACCTACGCCGATCTCCGACAGGACGAACTGGGCGCGCATGGCGAGGGGTTATGCCTTTCCGTGACTCTCGGGTGCGGTCTCAGTGCTGGTAGCCGTAGACACCGCGGGCCTGGTCGCGGACGAGGCGGCCCTTCTCGAGTTCGATGACGCGCTTGCGCATCTGGTCCACGATGTTCTGGTCGTGCGTGGCCATCACCACGGTGGTGCCCGTCCGGTTGATGCGGTCGAGCAGCTTCATGATGCCGACGGAGGTCTGCGGGTCGAGGTTGCCGGTGGGCTCGTCGGCGATGAGCAGCTTGGGCCGGTTGACGAAGGCCCGCGCGATGGCCACACGCTGCTGCTCACCACCGGACAGCTCGCCGGGCATCCGGTCCTCCTTGCCGCCGAGCCCGACGAGGTCGAGCACCTGCGGCACTGAC
The DNA here is from genome assembly GCF_056430805.1 of Streptomyces sp. NPDC045955. Taxonomy (NCBI): domain Bacteria; kingdom Bacillati; phylum Actinomycetota; class Actinomycetes; order Kitasatosporales; family Streptomycetaceae; genus Streptomyces; species Streptomyces sp. NPDC045955. The sequence goes on along the minus strand of NZ_JBWKKY010000017.1, from coordinate 69,478 downwards.
TTGCGGATCTCGCCGCGTGACTTGCCGATGACCTCCTGCGCGAAGGCGACGTTCTCGCCGACCGTCTTGTTCGGCAGCAGGCGGAAGTCCTGGAACACCGTCCCCAGCTGGCGCCGCATCTGCGGCACCTTCCAGTTGGACAGGCGTGCGAGGTCCTTGCCCAGAACGTGCACCTGCCCGTGACTGCACCGCTCCTCGCGGAGGATCAGCCGCAGGAAGGTGGACTTTCCGGAGCCGGAGGACCCCACGAGGAAGACGAACTCGCCCTTCTCGACCTCCAGGGAGACATCCCTGAGGGCGGGGCGGGTCTGCTTGGGGTAGACCTTGGAGACGTTGTCGAATCGGATCACGGATGCACCACGGGTCGCCGGGGGTAGATGAGCGTGACCATACGCGAATCGGGCAGCAGACCGCAGTCACCAGTGGTGCTTGTGTAGCACTTGTGCCTTTTTCTGCCGGTGAGGGGCAGGCCCCTCAGGGGCGCGGGGAACTGCGCGACAAGCCACATACGGCCCGCAGCCGCGAGACCATAGCAAACACCCTCTTGGGAGCGACCCGCGCGACGTCCGGAGGAACCTGGCACAGTGGAGAGGGAACGTTCGCACCGCCACGAGCGTTACACACAAGGAACCGGCGCAAGGAGGGCGAGCGCATGACGTACGACCGGCTGGTGTGCGCGAACTGCGCGGCGCCCGTGAGCGAGGGCCGGTGCCCCGTGTGCCGTGCGAACCGCGAGCGGCTGCAGCAGGAGAACTTCCTCGCGGGTCTGAACCCGATGGCACTGATCGCACTGCTCACGGTGCTGATCGCCGCGGTCGCACTACTGGCGCACCAGACAGCCTAGCGACGACATGGCCGAGGGCCCGGAGCGTTTCGCTCCGGGCCCTCGGCTCTGCGCTGCGCCTACCGTCCGTACGGACGCGGCTACCGTCAGGCGGCAGCCCCGCCGCGGCCGCCCACGAGGCGCGGCAGAACGCGGAAGCCGACACCGCCGGCGATCATCGTGGCGGCGCCGATCACCAGGAAGGTGGTCTGCGCGGCACCCGTCTCGGCGAGCTCCTGGCCGTTGCCCTGGGCCTGCGGCGCCGCCGGGGTGGCGTCCGAGCCGGTGTCGGTGAGGGACGAGGAGCCCTCCTCCTGCGGCGAGGTGCCGCCGTCGGGGTCGGCGGCGTTGCCGCCACCGTTCCCGCCGCCGTTGGCGTTGCCGCCGCCGTTACCGCCACCGTTCCCGTTGCCCGGGTTGGTCGGCTGGCTGGTCGGGTCCTCGGTCGGCTCGGTGGGCTCGTCCGTCGGCTCGGTCGGCTCGTCCGTGGGCTCCTCGGTCGACGGCGGGTCGGTCGGGAGGTCCGTGGGCGGGTCGGTGGGGAGCTCGGTGGGAACCGGCGGGGTCGGGGTCGGGGTCGGCGACTCCTCACCGCACAGAATGCCCAGCAGGCAGTCGTCGGTCTCCGCGGCGGATGCGGCACCAGCGGCGGTCAGCGAGGCGCCGGCGGCGATCACGGCACCGGCCGCGATCCGCGCGACACGGATCCGCGTCTTCTTCGTCATGTGGTTGCTACCCCCAGTAGCTCATCGTCATTAGGCAGCGTTCGGAGCTGTGCTCGACGGGGGTAGCTGCGGTGAAAGAGCCCCCCGGTTCACATGCGCCCCAGAGACACGCATGCCGCGCTTTACCTTTCCCATTTTCCAAAGACACGTCAAGGGCGTTTGCGGGCGCCATGTCCAACTACGGGGGCAATGCCGGGAGTCTGACTCTGTGAGTGTGATGTAAAACCCAGACATGCCGACACAGAAGCGTGCACAGAAAAGGCAACTGCCGCCCTGACGGCGGCAGTTGCCTTGTCGACAAACTTACTTCTCCTGCTGCTTGCGCCAGCGAATTCCGGCTTCGAGGAAACCGTCGATCTCACCGTTGAAAACGGCCTCGGGGTTACCGACCTCGAAGTCGGTGCGCAGGTCCTTGACCATCTGGTACGGGTGCAGCACGTACGAACGCATCTGGTTGCCCCAGGAGTTGCCGCCGTCGCCCTTGAGGGCGTCCATCTTGGCCTGCTCCTCCTGGCGGCGCCGCTCCAGCAGCTTGGCCTGGAGCACGTTCATGGCCGTCGCCTTGTTCTGGATCTGCGAGCGCTCGTTCTGGCAGGAGACGACGATGCCGGTGGGGATGTGCGTGATGCGCACCGCGGAGTCGGTGGTGTTCACGCCCTGGCCACCGGGGCCCGAGGACCGGTAGACGTCGATGCGCAGCTCGCTCTCGTCGATGTCGACGTGGTCGGACTGCTCGACCACGGGCAGGATCTCCACGCCCGCGAAGGAGGTCTGCCGCCGGCCCTGGTTGTCGAAGGGCGAGATGCGCACCAGCCGGTGCGTGCCCTGCTCCACGGAGAGCGTGCCGTACGCGTACGGCGCCTGGACGGCGAAGGTGGTCGACTTGATGCCGGCCTCCTCCGCGTACGACGTCTCGTAGATCTCGGTCTTGTAGCCGCGCTGCTCGGCCCACCGCAGGTACATGCGCTGGAGCTTCTCGGCGAAGTCGGCGGCGTCGACGCCGCCGGCCTCGGCGCGGATGTTCACCAGGGCCTCACGGGAGTCGTACTCGCCGGACAGGAGCGTGCGGACTTCCATCTCGTCCAGCGCCTTCTTGACGGCGACGAGCTCGGACTCGGCCTCCGCGCGGGTGTCCGGGTCGTCCTCCTCCTCGGCCATCTCGAAGAGAACCGCGAGGTCGTCGATGCGACCGCGCAGCGCCTCCGCCTTGCGCACCTCGGCCTGGAGGTGGGACAGCTTGCTGGTGATCTTCTGCGCCTCATCGGGGTTGTCCCACAGGGACGGCGCGGCCGCCTGCTCCTCGAGCACGGCGATGTCTGCCCTCAGCCTGTCGAGGTCCAGGACGGCCTCGATCGACTCCATGGTCGAGGAGAGGGACTTGAGCTCTTCGGATACATCGACGACTGCCACGCCCTCCAGCGTAACGGCTCCGCCCGGCGGCCATCGCCGGGCGCCCGGGCCGGCCGGCGGGATCGGAAGGGGCCCGGGAGGTCAGGGGGACTGCGGGGCCGAGTTCTTCGTGTCCTGGGGAGGTGCGCTCGCGTCGTCGCCCGAGGTGGACAGCCACGCCCCGACGCCGACCGCCGCCGCCAGGAGGACCGCGCCCGCGCCGAGGGCCACGCGGCGGCGCCGGGCGAGGGCGCGGTTGCGGGCCGAACCCGGCCGGGGGGTCCCCGAGGCGCGCGGGGCCCGGGCCGTGCCGTGCGCGCCCCCGGCCAGCTCGTCGGGGGCCGGTACGCGCATCGAGGTGTGGGTGTCCCGGTTGGAGTCGGCCGGTTTCGCTCCCGGCACCAGGGGGACCGCGCCCCGCCGCCGGACCCGCTCGGCCGGTGCCGGCCTGGCGGGCTGCTCTTCCCGGTCCGCCTCCTCGGCGGACTCCGTGTCCGGCTCGTCCACCTCCAGCGGCGGCATGCCCGCCAGCATCGGCAGCAGCTCCCGCAGCCGGGCCCCGAGCTCCGAGGCCCGCAGTCGCGAGGCCGGCGCCTTGGCCAGGCACTGCACGAGCAGCTGCCACAGCTCGTCCGGGATGCCGGGCAGCGGGACGACCGTCTCCGTGACGTGCCGGCGCAGCACCGCGCCCGGGTGGCCGCCGCCGAACGGGGTGAAGCCGGCCAGCAGCTCGTAGAGGACCGTGGCGAGCGCGTAGATGTCGACGGAGGCGCGGGGCGGCAGGCCCTCGACGATCTCCGGGGCCAGGTAGTCCGGCGTGCCGATGATCTTCGTCGCCTTGGTGCGGCGCGGGGTGTCGATGAGTTTGGCCACGCCGAAGTCGGTCAGCAGCGCGCGGTGGGAGCCGCCGGGACCCAGGGGGCCCTGCATGTCCAGGAGGACGTTCTCCGGCTTCACGTCCCGGTGCACGACGCCCGCGGCGTGCGCGGCCGCCAGCCCGTCGGCGATGTCGGCCGAGATCGCGACGGCGGCCTCGGGCGCGAGGCGCCGGTCCCGCTCCAGCCGGGTCCGCAGGTCGGTGCCCCGGACGAGGTCCATGACCAGTGCCAGGTCGTTGCCGTCGACGACCAGGTCGCGCACCGACACCACGTGCGGGTGCTCCAGGCCGAGCAGCGCCGTCCGCTCCTGCACGAAGCGCCCGACGAGTTCCTGGTCGGAGGCCAGGTCCTCGCGCAGCAGCTTGATGGCGACGGGGCCCTCGGGACCCTCGCCCAGCCACACCGTGCCGGCGCTGCCCCGCCCCAGGATCTGGTGGGCGGTGTACCGGCTGCCGATCTTCCGTGCCAAGGCTGCTCCTACCGACGCGTGTTGTCGCTAAAACTACGCGTCCGGAGAGCCAACCTTCACCGCGGAGACAGAAATCACCCGCCAGGTGTCGACAAATCACCAACCCCGCAGGGAGGTTCCGGTCAGTTCGTGCCCGAACCGCTTCCGCCGACCTTCTCGATCCAGCCGCTCACCGTGCTGAACCAGTCGGTGAGCTGGTCCCAGTAGCCCTTGGTGGTACCGATCCACTCCTGGAGCGGGCTCAGCTCCCAGATCAGCCAGCCCGCGACGAACAGGATGACGATCGTGAAGAGACAGCCCTTGAGGCAGCCGAGCCCGGGAATCCGCATCGGGTTGGCGCTGCGCTGCCGGGGCTGGCGCGGCTCGCGCTGGGGCTGTTGGGGCTGGGGCGGCGGCGCGGGTGGCGCGTAGCGCTGCGGCGGCTGGGGTCGCTGGGGCTGCGGGGCGTACTGCTGGGGCTGCTGCTGCGGATGGCCGTAGCCGGGCCCGGGCGGGGGTGCCTGGCGGCGCGGCGGCTGCTGGGGCCGGGCGACCTGCCGCTGGGGGCGGCGGCGCAGCGGGTCCTCGTTCGGGTCGAGGTACTGGACCTGCGTCTGTTCGTTGCGGTCGCGGGCCGCCCGCAGCTGGTTCTGCCAGGGGTGCGGGTCCTCGGGTCCGCCCTGCTGAGCCTGCTGGCCGGAGTGGCCGGGCGAGCCGGGCGGGACCGGCGGCATGACGGCGGTCGGGTCGGCCGCGCCCCGGTTGGGGAGTACCGCAGTGGGGTCGGCGGCGCCGGCCGGACCGCCGGTGTGCGGCATGACGCTGGTCGCGGCGTTCGGGTCGTACGAGCCCGCGCCCTGCGGGAGGACCTGAGTGGGGTCGGCGTCGCCCGCGCCGGGCGTGTCCGGCACGGGCGCGGGCGCCGGGTCGGGCACCAGGAGCGCGCCGACGTTCTCGGCTGCGGCGATCTGCGCGGAGTTCGCGTGCACCCCGATGCCCTCGGCGACGACGCGCAGGCCACGGGCGAGGTTCACGGCGCTGGGCCGCTCGTCCGGGTTCTTGCGCAGGCAGCGCTCGATGATCGTCCACAGCGGGTCGGGGACCGTGGAGGGACGGCGCGGCTCGGCGCTCAGGTGCTGGTGCAGCACCTCCAGGGCGGAGCCGCCGGAGAACGGCGGGCGGCCGGTGACCAGCTCGTACAGCAGGATGCCGGCGCCGTAGATGTCGACGGCGGAGGTCTGCGGGCGGCCCTCGGCGGACTCGGGCGCGACGTACGCGGGCGTGCCGACGAATTCCTGGGTGCGGGTCAGGCCCGGGGAGTCGGCCAGGCGGGCGATGCCGAAGTCGGTCAGCAGCGGGTGCATCTGCCCGTCGTACTGCTGGAGCAGCACGTTCGCCGGCTTGAGGTCGCGGTGGACGACGCCGTCGGCGTGGCTGGCGGCGAGCGCGTCGGCGATCTGGGCGGTGAGCAGGGCCGCGGCGACGGGGCTGAAGGGCCCGTTCTCGCGCAGGTAGCGGTGCAGGTCGGGACCCTCGACGAGGTCCATGACCAGCGCCAGCAGCTCGCCCTCGACGACCAGGTCGCGGACCCGGACGATGTTCGGGTGGGTCAGCCGGAGCAGGACGGAGCGCTCCCGGAGGAACCGCATGACGATGTCCGGGTCGCTGGCCAGCTCCTCCTTGAGGACCTTGATCGCGACGGTCTCGCCGGGCTGTCCCGGCACGGCCGCCTCGGCGCCCGCGGTCTCGCGCTGGCGGGCTCGCCAGACGGTGCCCGTGGCGCCGCGCCCGAGCGGCTCCTCGAGCAGGTACTTGCTGCCTACCGGCCGCACGTCATGCGCTCCCTGGTGCTTGCCTTGCCTGCTGGCCTGTCCGACCCACTGTAGTGCCGTGCCGCCGGGGACCGGGGTGTCGTCATTCTGTGGGTCTTACGTACGTGTTCTCGCATGCGTTCGAATGTCGCACGCGTTCGCTGGAAAGACGCTCACCTCGGTCTCGTGGTTGCCGAGACTGAGCGTGACCGATCTCAAGTGATCGCCAGTGGGTCATCTCTCAGGCACTTTTGCGGGCAGAGCCGACCAATCAAGATCGCTTCTTCCGGAGCGAGGGGCGCGGTGTCAGTGGCAGGTGCGAGGATGCGTGCAGTACTGGCCGACGTGCTGGGGCGGGGTGGGGGACTCCGCACCCGGGCAGAAGGGACCGCTGACGGCGATGCAGATCCGGCTGACCGTCGTAGACCCGCTGGGCCTGGCGGCTCCGGCCCGGGACCGCGCCGCGCGCTGCGACGTGCTGGTCACTGCGCCCGCCGGGACGGCGCTCGCGGCGGTGGCCTCCGGGCTCGCCCAGGCGGTCCTCGGCGGTGACGGCACGGGCACCCCGGTGCTGTACGCCGGGGAGCAGCGGCTCGACGCCCAGCGCTGCACGCTCGGCGAGCCACCGCTGACCGACGGTGCCGTGCTGTCCGTGGGCGCGCCGGGCGAGCCGGAGCCGCATCCCGAGCTGGACGACGCCCCGGCCCAGCTCCAGGTGGTGGCCGGGCCCGACGCCGGCGGCGTCCACATCCTGCACGGCGGCGAGATCCGCATCGGCCGCTCCGCCGACGCCGACGTACCGCTCGACGACCCGGACGTCTCCCGGCTGCACTGCGCGGTGACGGTGAGCGCCGACGGCCACGTCTCGGTCGCCGACCTCGACTCCACGAACGGCACGACGCTGGACGGCACGCGGGTGGGCGGCCGGGCGGTCCGTTTCGCACCGGGGGCGCTGCTGCGGATCGGCGAATCGGCTCTGCGGCTGGCTCCCGCCGGGGGGCCGGGGGGCCGGGTGGACACGGCGCCGGACGGGGAGGGGCACGTGCGCGTGCCGGGGCCTGCGGGCGCCGGCGGGGCTGCGGTGGGTACGGCGGGGTCGCGTACTGGGGCATCGGGTTCGGTGGCTGCCGGGTCCTCCGGGGGTTTCGGGGGTTCCAGGTCTGCTGCGGGATCCGGATCTGCCGGGGCTGCCGGGCGTGGCAGGGCATCCGGTCCTACCGGCGCTTTCGGGGCTGCCGGGGCTGCCGGGCCTACCGGGGCCGCCGGGTCTGCGGGGGCCGCCGAGTCTTCCGGGGCTTCTGCGCCTGCTGGCTCTAGGGGGTCTTCGGGGACATCCGGGCCTGGCAGGCTTTCCGGGGCTTATGGGAGCGAGGGGACTGCAGGAACATCCGGTACTTCGGGCGCTTCCGGCGCCTCCGGTACAGGTGCTTCAGGTGTTTCTTCCGGGAGTGTCGGGGCCTCCGGTTCTTTCGGGACCGCGGGAGTTTCTTTCGGGACTGCGGGGGCCTTCGGTCCTGTCGGCACTTCCGAGGATTCCGAGCCTGCCGGGTCTTCCGGGACTTCCGGGGCCACCGAGGCCGGCACCAGGTTTGCCGGGGCGTCTGGGGCCTCCGGTCCTGCCGGGTCCACCGAGCACGCTTACGGCTCGGCGGCCTGGGGCACGCCGGGCACCGCCCGGCACGGCTCCGGGGACTCGGCGGTGGTGCCGGGGCAGGGTGGGACGCCTCGGGTCGAGAGCAGGGGTACGCGAGCGGCCGCGGAGGCTTCGCAGCCGGCTGCCGAAGGTGAGCCGGGGGCCCCGCAGGGCGGCTTCCGGGCCGCTGCCGGTAAGTACGGGCCGGGCATCGCCCGGGGCCAAGGAGACTCAGGGCCCGTCGGCTCCGGCGGAGACTCGGCGCGCCCGGCATCCCGGGAAGAGCCGCGTACGGCGTCGTCGGAGGGGGGCGTGGGCCGGGCCCCGCGGCAGCGTGGCAGCGCCGAGGGCTCGTCGATGGGTTCCCCCGACGGCGTCACCAGCACTCCCCGGCAGCACGGCGCGGCGCGGCACGGGCTCGGTGCCGGGGACACGCACGCCGGCCGCTCAGGTGCCGGGGCGCTGGGCGGGACGTTCGATGACGGGCGTGCGGGCGGTTCCGGCCAGGGCGCCGGAACGGCGGACGGCACGGGCCCTCATGCCCGGGCCGGGGCCCCGTATGCCCCCGGTCCGACGGCTCCCACGGGCGCCGGCCAGGCAGGGCGCGGTCGCCCTGGCGACACCAGCGGCACGGGCGCAGGCCCTCACGCCCCGGCCGGAGGCCGAGGCGGACACCCCGGCGACACCAGCGGCACAGGCGTCACCCCACATGCCCCGGCCGGTGGCCAAGCAGCTCCCCGTCCGACGCCCCCCACCGCTGCCGGCCCGGCCGGGCGCGGTCGCCCCGGTGATGACAGCGGCCCGGGCGCCCCGGACGAGCGGTCCGGTCGGGGACGTAAGGGCACTCCTCTGCGGGGTACCGATGTTCCGCCGGGGACGCGCAGGCGGGGCGGGCTCGGGGCGTGGGCTCGGCGGCTGACCGGAGGGCGTGGTGAGCAGGGAGCTCCCGCGCGCGAGACGTACGAGGACGAGCCGGTAGAGGTGGCAGCGGAGCGCTCCGCGGTCGTCGGGCCGGCCGTGCCGGAGACCTGGCCGGATCCGGCCACACTGCTGCTGACGGCGCTCGGGCCGGGCCCCCGGCTGTGGGAGCGCGGGCCCGGCCACCCCGAGGCGCTCGCGGTGCGCCTCGGCACCGCCGACCGGGCCGCGCCGGACGGCTCTGGCCTGCTGCCCGCGGTGCCGGTGACCGCCGGGCTGCGCGAGGTGGGCGCACTGGGAATGGCCGGGCCCCGGGCGCGGCTCGCCGGGCTGGCCCGTGCCGTGCTGGCGCAGCTCACCGCGCTGCACTCCCCCGACACACTGGAGATCGTCCTGATCTCGGCGGACCGCTCCCGCCCGCTGGCGGAGCGCACGGCCGAGTGGTCCTGGCTGGGCTGGCTGCCGCATGTCCGCCCGGGGCACGGGCAGGACTGCCGCCTGCTGCTCGCCTACGACCGGGAACAGGCCGCCGCCCGCACGGACGAGCTCATCCGCCGTCTGGAGGACCAGGTGGCGGACGCGGAGGGCAGCGCCGCAGGGGCCGGCGGGCTGCTGGGCAACGTGCGGTTCTCCAGAGCCCAGGGGGCCGACGGCCAGGGCGGTGAGACCCAGGGGACCAGCACCGCCGGTCCCCTGGCCCGCCGCCCCTCCTGGGCCCGGGACGACACGCCCGCTCCCGTCCCCGGCCAGGCGACCGGCTTCCCCGGCCCGTACACCGTCCTCGTCGTGGACGGCGACCCCGGCGGCGCCGACCTGCGTGCGGTCGTGGCGCGGCTGGCGTCGGAAGGCCCCCGGGCCGGGATCCATGTCGTCTGCCTGGCCGAGACCGCCGCCGCCTCCCCCGCCTCACCGGTGACGGAGACCTACGAGGCGGCCTGCTCGGTGGCGCCGACGTTCCGGCAGTGCGGTGCCGTCGCGCTGCTCAGCGGGGATGTGGCGACTGCCCTGCGGCTGATGCGCGTGGCCCGGGTGGGGGGCGAGGACTCCCCGGCCGGACCCGTCGGACACGGCACCATCGCCACGGTCGACGCCGTCTCCCCCGCGTGGGCCGAGCGGTTCGCGCGGGCGCTGGCGCCGCTGCGTACGGACGGCTCGGCGAGCGACGGGCAGCCGCGTGTCTCCGCGCCGCTGCCCCAGGCGGCACGGCTGCTGGACGAGCTGGGCCTGGCCCGGGCCACCCCGGCGTCGCTGATGGCGCGCTGGGCGGACGCGGCCGACGACACCGAGGCGCTGGGCGGGCGGGTGCGCGCGGTGCTGGGCGCCGGGCCGCGCGGCCCGGTCTGCGCGGACCTCGCGGCCCAGGGACCGCATCTGCTGGTCGAGGGCCCGCCGGGCAGCGGCCGTACGGAGCTGCTGCGGGCGATCGTCGCGTCCCTGGCCGCCGCCGAGCGGCCGGACCGGCTGGGCATCGTGCTGGTCGACGGCCGGGGCGGCCCCGGCGCGGGCAGCGGGGCCGGTGAGGGACTGCGCGTGTGTACGGACGTCCCGCATGTCACTACGTACCTCACGGCCCACGACCCGGTCCTGATGCGCGAGTTCGCGCAGTCCCTGAGCGCCGAGCTGAAGCGGCGCGCCGAGCTGCTGGGCCGGTCCGACTTCGCCGAGTGGCACACCGGGCGCGAGCTGTCGGGCCGTATGGTCGCCCAGCGCACGGCGACGGCCCGGGGTGGCGCCCCAACCGAGGCAGGTGACGCGGATCTCGACTCCCCGCCCAGTTCGACGATGCGGCTGCGGCCCGGAGCGGCCCGGCGGCAGACGCAGGCGGCGCCGCCGCCGCTGCCCCGGCTCGTCGTGGTCGTGGACGACCTGGACGCGCTGGTCTCCCCCGCCCTCGGCTCGACCGGACGGCCCGCGGCCGGGTCGGTGATACGCGCACTGGAGGCCGTGGCCCGGGAGGGCGAGCGGCTGGGCGTCCACCTGGTGGCGGCCACCGGCCCGTGCCCCCGTACGGCGGAGACGGAACCGGCGCGCCGTGCCACCCTCCGCGTCACCCTGGACGCTCCCGCGCCGGGCCCTGACGAGCCCGCTCCGGGCCGTGGCCGTCTCGCCTGCGAGGACGGGCGGGTCACACCGTTCCAGGGCGGGCGGGTCACCGGCCGTATCCCCCGGACGGCGACGCTGCGACCCACGGTCGTACCCCTGGAATGGCACCGCATGGGTGACCCTCCGGCCCGGCGTCCGGTGCGGGAGCTCGGAAACGGCCCGACCGACCTGGCACTGTTGGCCAGCGCGCTGGAAAGGGCGGCGCGGGAGGTCGCGGCGGCCAAGGTGCCGTCACTTCTGTAGCACTTGTCCATGGCACTGGCTGGATGCCGACCCCCTCCGTTGATCAGGGACGAGTCCCTGGTCACGAGGGTGTCACGATCCCCCGCTTGACAGCCGACGCCATCTTGCCGCCCCCGCACACCCGGGCGTAGACCAGATCGCACGGGAGCGCGCTCGACGTTCGACGAGGGAACGAAGAACGGGGCAGTCATGCGCATGACGAGCAGCACCATCCTGAAACGCCGGTCGCCGGAGAGGGACAAGGCGACCCCCCAGTACCGCGGAGCCGCCAAGGCCGCGGCAGCCGTCGCCGCGGGAGCGCTCGCGCTCTCGCTCACCGCCTGCGGAGGCGACGACAAGGACAGCAGTGGAAGCCCGGGCAACACCGAGGAGGCCGCCGCCAGCAACGTCACTCTTCCGAAGCTGGACGGGACGAGCCTGGAGATCGCCGCCGTGTGGACCGGCGCGGAACAGGCCAACTTCAAGAAGGTCCTGGCGGAGTTCGAGAAGCGCACGGGCGCCAAGGTCACGTTCGTGCCCGCCCAGGACCCGATCATCAACTTCATCGGCTCGAAGGTGGCCGGCGGGCAGCCGCCGGACATCGCGATGCTGCCGCAGCCGGGCGCCATCAAGCAGGCCGTCGACCGGGGCTGGGCCAAGCCCATCGGCGCGGAGGCGCAGAAGGAGCTCGGCGAGAACTACTCGCAGGGCTGGCAGGACATCGGCAAGGTGGGCGGCAAGCAGTACGGCGTCTACTACAAGGCCGCCAACAAGTCCCTGATCTGGTACAACAACCAGGTCTTCGAGAATGCCGGGGCGAGTGAGCCCGAGACCTGGCCGGATCTGCTGAAGACCGCGCAGACGGTCTACGACTCCGGCGTCACCCCGTTCTCCGTCGGCGGCGCCGAGGGCTGGACGCTGACCGACTGGTTCGAGAACGTCTACCTCTCCCAGGCCGGCCCGGAGAAGTACGACCAGCTGGCCAAGCACGAGATCAAGTGGACGGACCCGTCCGTGAAGGACGCGCTGACCACGCTCGCGCAGGTCTGGGGCAAGCCCGACTACATCGCGAAGGGGGCGTTGCAGACCGACTTCCCGGCCTCCGTCACGCAGGTCTTCACCGGCGGGGACCAGCCCAAGGCCGCCATGGTCGCGGCGGGCGACTTCGCGCAGGTCAACATCCCGAAGAGCATGAAGATCGGTACGGACGCGAAGGTGTTCCCGTTCCCCGCGGTGGGTGACACGGGGCCGGTGGTCTCGGGCGGTGACGCGGCCGTGATCCTTGAGGACTCGAAGGGGGCGCAGGCTCTGGCCACCTGGCTCGCCTCGCCGGACGCGGCTCAGATCCAGGCCAAGCTGGGCGGCTACCTCTCGCCGAACAAGAACGTGCCGAACTCCGCGTACCCGAACGCGGTGCAGCAGAGGATCGCCAAGGCGCTCATCGACGCCGGTGACGACTTCCGCTTCGACATGTCCGACCAGGCCCCGCAGGCCTTCGGCGGCACGCCCGGCAAGGGCGAGTGGAAGATCCTCCAGGACTTCCTGAAGAACCCGAAGGACGTCGCGGGGGCACAGCAGAAGCTGGAGGCCGAAGCGGCCGCGGCCTACGGAGGCTGACGGCATGACGTCGGCCACGGCGGCAGGGGGCGTCAAGCCCCCTGCCGTGGGCAAGTCGCGCAAGAGTGTGACCGGCACCCGCAGGATGGTCGCGGCGCTGTTCCTGCTGCCCGCGCTCGTCCTGCTCGGCGCGCTCGTGGTGTACCCGATCGGGTACTCGGTGGTCCGCAGCTTCTACGACCAGTCCGGCGAGGGCTTCGCCGGGATCGACAACTACGAGGCCCTCTTCACCGACGAGGGCATCCGCACCGCGCTGAAGAACAACGTCATCTGGGTGGTGTTCGCGCCGACGGTCGCGACGGCGCTCGGCCTGATCTTCGCGGTGCTGACCGAACGGGTGCGCTGGGGCACGGCCTTCAAGCTGGTCGTCTTCATGCCGATGGCGATCTCCATGCTGGCGGCGGGCATCATCTTCCGCCTGGTGTACGACCAGGACCCGGACAAGGGCGTGGCGAACGCGGTGTGGGTGGGCGTGCACGACACGTTCACGCAGGCGTCGGCGTTCCCGAAGGCCCACCCGGGCCGTCAGTCGCCGCTGGAGCCTGCGGGCGGCGGTGCGTTCATCACCAAGTCGCCCGTCCGCGCGGGAGAGACCGTCTCGCTGCCCCTGGTGGGTGTCGCGCCGGACCTGATGCCGGACGGCGCGAAGCCGGCGGTGGCGCCGAAGCCCGAGCCGGACAAGGTCACCGGTACGACCTGGCAGGACTTCACGCGGGGCAAGGGCGTCGGCAAGCTGAACACCGTCGACCCGTCCGAACTGGGCTATGCCGGCATGAGGATCGAAGCCGTCAAGGACGGCAAGGTCGTGGCCTCCACCACGGCCGGCGACGACGGCACCTTCACCCTGCCCGCCTCGGCCGACGGGGCCCAACTCCGGCTCCCGGACAGCAACTTCAAGGAACCGTACAACGGCCTGGACTGGCTCGGCCCGTCCCTGGTCACCCCGTCCATCATCGGCGCGTACATCTGGATGTGGGCGGGCTTCGCGATGGTGCTGATCGCGGCCGGGCTCGCGGGCGTGCCGCGCGAACTGCTGGAGGCCGCCAGGGTCGACGGCGCGAGTGAGTGGCAGGTGTTCCGACGGGTCACGGTGCCCCTGCTGGCGCCGGTCCTCGCGGTCGTCACCGTCACCCTGATGATCAATGTGCTGAAGATCTTCGACCTGGTCTTCATCATCGCCCCCGGCTCCGCCCAGGACGACGCGAACGTCCTCGCCCTGGAGCTGTACCGCAAGGGCTTCTCCGAGGACCAGCCGGGCATCGCCAGCGCCATCTCGGTGTTCCTGCTGCTGCTCGTGATCCCGGTGATGTGGTTCAACGTGCGTCGGCTCAGGCGGGAGGTGCGGCGATGAAGGCGAAGCAGTCGCTGGGGTCCCGGCTGGCCGAGGGGGTCAGCGGTGGGCTGGTGCGGGTGTTCCTCATCGTCGTCGGCCTGTTCTGGCTGGTGCCGACGATCGGTCTGCTGCTGGCGAGTCTGCGTTCACCGGAGGACATCGCGGCGAGCGGCTGGTGGAAGGTGTTCACCGAGCCGTCGCAGATGACCTTCGACAGCTACTCGAAACTGCTGGAGAACGAGGACATCACCAGCAGCCTGGTCAACACGGTGTGGATCACCGTCCCGGCGACGCTGCTCGTCGTGATCATCGGCTCGCTGGCGGGCTACGCCTTCGCCTGGATGGAGTTCCCGGGCCGGGACTGGTGGTTCCTGGGCGTGGTCGGCCTGTTGGTCGTGCCGGTGCAGGTCGCGCTGATCCCGATCGCCGAACTCTTCGGCAACATCGGCATCTTCGGCTCGGTGACCGGAGTGGTGCTCTTCCACGTCGGCTTCGGTCTGCCGTTCGCGGTGTTCCTGCTGCGGAACTTCTTCGCGGAGATCCCGAGGGAGCTGCTGGAGGCGGCACGCCTGGACGGGGCGGGTGAACTGCGCTTGTTCTTCCGTGTCGTGATGCCGCTCGGTGCCCCGGCGATCGCCTCGCTCGGCATCTTCCAGTTCCTGTGGGTGTGGAACGACATGCTGGTCGCGCTGATCTTCTCGGACTCCGGGAGCCAGCCGATCACGGTCGCACTCCAGACGCAGGTACGGCAGTTCGGCAACAACATCGACGTGCTGGCACCCGGCGCGTTCATCTCGATGGTGGTCCCGCTGGCCGTCTTCTTCGCGTTCCAGCGGCAGTTCGTGTCCGGCGTGATGGCAGGTGCCGTCAAGTAGCGTTCAGCGCAAGGCAGTTGGAGGGGCGGACCGGGCGCGGTCCGCCCCTTGTGCGTTCCCCCGGATGCCGTAGCCGCCGTAACCAACTCGTCCCACCGGCCGTTCCCGGGCCGAACGCCCGCGCCGACCGATGGATGGCCTCTTGCCCAGGTTCAGTGTCATTGTCCCCGCGTACCAGGTTCAGGCGTACCTGCACGAGTGCCTCGAATCGGTGCTCTCCCAGTCCTGCCCCGATCTCGAACTGATCGTCGTCGACGACTGCTCGCCGGACGCGTGCGGCGCGATCATCGACGAGTTCGCCGCCCGCGACGCGCGCGTCCACCCCGTCCATCTGCCTCAGAACGTCGGCCTGGGCCGCGCGAGAAACGCCGGCGTGGCCCACGCGAGCGGCGACTACCTGCTGTTCCTCGACAGCGACGACACCCTCACACCCGGCGCGCTGCGGTCGGTCGCGGACCGGCTGAAGGAGACCGGCGAGCCGGACGTCCTGGTCTTCGACTACGCGCGCACCTACTGGACGGGTGAGGCGGTCCGCAACCAGGCGGCCCTCCAGCTCACCGAGCAGGGCCCGGCCCCGTTCCGCCTGGAGGACCGGCCGGGCCTGCTGCGGCTGCTGATGGTCGCCTGGAACAAGGCCTACCGGCGGGAGTTCGTCGAGGAGCAGGGGTTCGCCTTCCCCCCCGGGTACTACGAGGACACGCCGTGGACGTATCCGGTGCTGATGACCGCGGAGTCGATCGCGACCCTCGACCGCGTCTGTGTGCTCTACCGGCAGCGGCGGCAGGGCAGCATCCTGCGCACCACCAGCGAGCGGCACTTCGACGTCTTCGAGCAGTACGACCGGGTGTTCGGGTATCTGGAGGAGCGGCCCGAACTGGCCCGGTGGCGGCCGGTGTTGTTCCGCCGCATGGTCCATCACCTGGCGATCGTGTACTCCCGGCGGGACCGGCTGCCCCCCGGCACGCACGCGGACTTCATGCGCCGGGCCCGCGCCCACTACCGCCGCTACCGCACCGCCGGCATCCCCGTTCCCCTGCGCTGCCGGATCCACCACACCCTGATCCGCTTCGGCCTGCACCGCACCTACCGCACGCTCCAGCTGGCGTCGGCCCTGCACCGCCGCGTCGCGCGGACCACCGGGAAGCTGCTGCGCGGAGCGCGGTCCGCCGCGCTCGGGCTCCACTACCGCGTCCAGCGCTGTCTCCCGCTGCGCGCCGACCGGGCCGTCTTCACCGCCTACGACGGCCGCGGCCACAGCTGCAACCCGGGCGCGCTGGAGTCCGCCTTCCGCGATCTCGCGCCGCACATCCGCACGACGTGGATCGCCCGCCCCGAGCACCACCACACCATCCCGCCCGGCCCGCGCCGCGTCGTCCCCGGCTCGGCCGCCTACTGGACGGCACTGGCCCGCTCCGCCTACCTCGTCAGCAACACCGACTTCGACCACCGCCTGGTCAAGCGCCGGGGCCAGACCCTCATCCAGACCGGGCAGGGCACCCCGCTGGGGCACATCGGCCTCGACCTGCAGGAGCGCCCGGCGGCGGCCCGGGGCAGGGACTTCGCCCGGCTGCTCAAGGGCGTCGACCAGTGGGACTACCTGCTGTCCGCCAACCGCCACACCACCCTCACCCACGAGCGCGTCCACCCCGGCCGCTACACCACGCTGGAGTACGGCTGTCCCCGCAACGACGTGTTCCGCACGGCGACCGAGGCGGACGTGGCCCGGCTGCGCGCCTCCCTCGGCATCCCGGAGGGCACGGTGGCGATCCTCTACGCGCCGGCCCACCGCGACTACCGCCGCTCCCAGCGCCACCCCCTCGACCTCCAGCGGATCGTGCGCCGCCTGGGCCCGCGCTTCATGGTGCTGGCCCGCGCCCATCACGCCTACGACGCCCCGCTGACCGGCACCTGCGGCCGGGTCGTCGACGTCAGCGACCACCCGAGCGTGCAGTCGCTGTGCCTGGCCTCGGACGCCCTGGTCACGGACTACTCGTCGCTGATGTTCGACTACGCCAACCTGGACCGGCCGATCGTGATCCACGCCGACGACTGGGAGGCGTACGACGCGGCCCGCGGCACCTACTTCGACCTGCGCTCCTTCCCGCCGGGCGCGGTCGCGCGCGGCGAGGACGAGCTCATCGACATCTTCGCCACCGGCCACTGGCGCGGCTCCCGGTCGGCCCAGCTGCGCTCGGCGTTCCGGAAGCGGTTCTGCACGTACGACGACGGCCGTGCGGCCGAGCGGGTGGTGCGCCGGGTCGTCCTCGGGGAATCGGACCTGCCTCCGGTCGTGCCGCTCGACGAGCGCCGGCCGGTGCCGTCCGCTGCGGCCTCGCTGGTGCGCGAGCCGCTCGCCACAGTGCCGCAGCCGGCCGGTCCGCCCGTCGTCACCGACCTCCTCTGAGCCCGGTTCTCACGCGCGGGAGTCCCCATGCCCTCCAGCCCGTCACGGCCGACGCCGAGCCGGCCGCCGACCTGGCGCCCGTCCGGCCGGCCTGGACGCCCTCGCGCCACCTGACGCGGTCCCCGCTTCCGAAGACCCCCGACCCTCGACAGAGAGAGCAGAATGCCCCGCTTCAGCATCGTCGTCCCGTCCCATGGGGTCGCGGGCCGGCTGTCCCAGGCGCTGGACTCGATCCTCGACCAGCCGTTCGGCGACTTCGAGCTGATCCCGGTGTGCGACGCCCCCGACTCACCCGCGGCGGACGTCGTCGCCGGGTACGCCGAGCGGGACTCCCGGGTGACGCCGGTCCACTCGCCGCCGTCGGCGGGTCTGGCCGGGGCGCGCAACACCGGGCTGCGGTCGGCCGTCGGCGGCCATGTGCTGTTCCTCGACGGCGACGACGTCCTGGTCCCGGGGGCACTGGCGGCGCTGGACGCCCGGCTGAGCGCCGTGGGTGACGTCGACGTCCTGTACTTCGAGCACGAGCGCACCCCCTGGTGGGAGGGCGAGCCCGCCAACCCGGCCGCGCCCCTGCTGGCCGGAACACCGGACGGGGCCTTCTCCCCCGCCCGGGCGCCACGGCTGACGGGCGTGACGCTGCCGGCGTGGAGCGCGGCCTACCGCCGGGCCTTCCTCACCGAGCAGAACCTCACCTTCCCCGGGGACCACTTCACCGACACCGGGTTCGGCGGTCTGGTAGCCCTGCGGGCGGAGCGGATGGCGGCCCTGCGCGCGGTCGTCGTCCGGCATCTGCTGCGCCGGCAGGGCAACCGCCTCCACCTGCCCGGAGAGCACCACACCGAGCTGCTCGACCAGACCGAACTGGTGCTGACGCGGGCCGCGGAGCAGGGGTTGCCCGCGGACCGGCTGGGGCCGCTGTTCGAGCAGCTCTTCGCCGCCGTGCTGAAGACAGCCGCCCACCCCCGGTGGCTGCCGGCCGGGCGGCGGGCCTTCTTCCGCCGGGCGAGCGCCCTGTACCGACAGCACCGCCCCGCGGGCTACCGGCCGCCCGGCGGCAGCCTCGGCGTCCAGCACCGGCTGCTGGCGGCCGGATCGTACGCCGCGTTCCGCACCCTGCGCGCCGCCAACCGGAGGGCCGCGGGAGCCGCCGCGCTGCTCCCGCGCCCGAGGGGACTGCGCACCCGCCTGCGGTACGCGGCGGCCCTGCGGCTCCCCCTCGACGAGAACCTCGTCGTGTACTGCGCGTACTGGGGCCGCGGCTACGCCTGCAACCCGGCCGCGATCCACGCCAAGGCCCGTGAACTCGCCCCGCACCTGCGTGCGGTGTTCCTGGTGCAGCCGGAGGCGGTGGGCGCCATGCCGCCGGACGTGGAGTACGCGGTGATCGGCAGCCGGACGTACTGGCAGGTGCTGGCCCGCGCCAAGTACCTCGTCAACAACGCCAACTTCGCGGACGCCGTCGTCAAACGCCCCGGCAGCGTGCACCTGCAGACCCAGCACGGCACACCGCTGAAGAAGATGGGCGCCGACCAGGCGACATACCCCGTGGTGGCCGCGGCGACCGGCAGCTTCACCAGGCTGCTGGCCCGGGTCGACCGCTGGGACTACAACCTCACCTCCAACCGGCACTCCACCGAGATGTGGGAGAAGGCGTTCCCGGGCGCGCACGAGACCCTTGAGTACGGCTATCCGCGCAACGACGTCTACTGCACGGCGTCCGCCGAGGACGTCGCCCGCGTCCGCAAGGAGCTGGGCGTCCCGGACGGCAAGAAGGCCCTGCTCTACGCGCCCACGCACCGCGACTACGCCACCGGCTTCGCGTCGGGCCTGGACCTGGCGGAGTTCTGCGAGGCGATCGGCGACGACTACGTGGTGCTGCTGCGCGCCCACTACTTCTACGACCAGGGGGCGAGCCGGGGCGGCGGCCGGATCATCGACGTCACCGGGCACCGCTCCTCGGAGGACGTGTGCCTGGCCGCCGACGCGCTGATCACCGACTACTCGTCGATCATGTTCGACTACGCCAACCTGGACCGGCCGATCGTCGTGTACGCCGACGACTGGGAGGTCTACCGGGAGCTGCGCGGCGTCTACTTCGACCTGATGCGGCTCCCGCCCGGCCGGGTCGCCCGTACGCCCGGGGAACTGGCGGCCCTCTTCCGCGACGGCGGCTGGGCGGACGAGTCCGCCACGGCCCTGCGCGCCGCGTTCCGTGAGCGCTTCTGCCAGTTCGACGACGGGCGGGCCGCCGAGCGCGTCGTACGCCGGGTGCTGCTGGGGGAGCCGCCCGAGTCGATCCCGCCCGTGATCCCGCTCGCGGAGCGTGTCCCGGCCCCCGCCGCCACCCTCGTAAGGAGCTGACCGAAGACGTGCCCCGCTTCAGCATCATCGTCCCCGTCTACAAGGTGCAGGGTTTCCTGCGCGAGTGCCTCGACTCGGTGCTCGGCCAGTCGTACGGCGACTTCGAGGTGATCGCCGTGGACGACCACTCGCCGGACGGCAGCGGTGCGATCCTCGACGAGTACGCGGCCCGCGACGCCCGGGTGCGGGTGCTGCACCTGCCCGAGAACGTCGGCCTCGGCGGAGCCCGCAACGCCGGTCTGGAGCAGGCGGCCGGCGACTACGTCCTGTTCCTCGACAGCGACGACCACTACACGCCGGGCCTGCTGGCGGCCGTCGCCGCGCGCCTCGAAGCGACCGCCGACCCGGACATCCTGGTCTTCGACCACGTGCGCACCTACTGGTGGGGCCGGGGCGGGCGCAGCGAGGCGGCGGACCTGCTGGCCGCGGCGGGCACGGACACCTTCGGCATCCGGGAGAGCCCGCAGTACCTGAATCTCTTCCTGGTCGCCTGGAACAAGGCGTACCGCCGGTCCTTCTTCCAGGAGCACGGCCTGCGGTACGCGTCGGGTCTGTACGAGGACGCGCCGGTCACCTACCGGTCGATGGTGCTGGCGGACCGTATCGCCTGCCTGGACCGGATCGGCGTGGAGTACCGGCAGCGCCGGCAGGGCGCGATCACCAAGACGCCGGGGCGCCGGCACTTCGATATCTTCCCGCAGTACGAGGGCCTGTTCGCGTTCCTTGAGCAGCGCCCCGACCTCGACTGGGCGCGGCCACCGCTGCTGGAGCGGGCCCTGGACCACATGCTGTTCGTGCTGGCCCGGGAGGACCGGGTACGGCCCGCGGACCGGGGCGACTTCTACCGCGAGATCCGCTCCTTCCACCGCCGTCACCTCCCCGAGGGCGGGTTCCCCAAGCCGGAGGGCTGGCGCGGGGTCGAGATGCGGCTTCTGGCGTCGGCGCCCTACGCCTCGTACGCGGCGGTGCGGGGACTGCGGGACATGCGCGCGGCCGTCCTGGACGGGCAGCGGCGGGTGGCGCGGAAGGCGTCGGAGACCGCCGTGCGCACCTGGTACCGGGCGCAGTCGAAGCGGCCCCTCGATCCGCATCTCGCCGTCTACTCGGCGACCCACCATCGGGGCGTGTCCGGCGACCCGGCCGCGATCCACGCCAAGGCCCGCGAACTCGCCCCGCACATCCGGGGCGTGTGGGTGGTCCGGGAGGACGCGGTGGACGCGCTGCCGCCCGGCATCGACCACGTCACCCCGGGCTCGCGGCGTTACCACGAGGTCATGGCGCGGGCCACGTACTGGGTGAACAACGTCAACTGGCCCGGCACCCTGGCCAAGCGGCCCGGCAGCGTCCACATCCACACCCATCAGGGCACCCCGCTCAAGTACATGGGCGCCGACCTGCTGACCAAGCCGGGCGCCCGGCACGGCTTCGACGTGCCGCAGATGCTGCGCCGCGCCGACCGCTGGGACTACAGCCTGGTCGCGGGCCGGCACGCGGAGCGGGCCTGGGAGCGGGCGTACCCGTGCCACTTCACCTCGCTGAGGACCGGCAGCCCGCGCAACGACGTGCTGGTCGGCGCCGGCCCGGAGCGGGGCCCGGCCGTCCGCGAGCGGCTCGGCATCCCCGCCGGCCACACGGTCGTGCTGTACGCGCCGACCCGCCGCGACTACCGGCGGGGCGGTCACGTCGACCGGTTCGACCTGGCCCGGTTCGCCGCGGACCTCGGCCCCGGCCACACGCTCGTCGTCCGCCTGCACCCCTCGCTGGCCGGGGGTGTGGCGCGCGGTCTGGGCCTCGCCGACCTGCACCGGCGGGGCGTGGTGGTGGACGCGACCGACGAGCCGCACGTCGAGGACGTGCTGCTCGCCGCCGACGCGCTGGTCACCGACTACTCCGCCCTGATGTTCGACTACGTCCTCCTGGACCGGCCGGTCGTGGTGCACGCCGACGACTGGGGCGCGTTCACGGCGAGCCGGGGCGCCTACTTCGACATCACGGCGGACGCACCGGGGCACGTGTCGCGCTCGTACCGGGAACTGACCTGGCTGTTCGCGTCCGGCACCTGGCAGGACGCGGAGTCGGCGCGGCTGCGGGCGGGCTTCCGGGACCGGTACTGCGAGTTCGAGGACGGGCGGGCCGCCGAGCGTGTCGTACGCCTGCTGATGCTGGGCGAGCGGGGCGGTGCGCTGCTGCCCGCGGCCCGCCGCACCCCGGGGCTGCCTGCCCGGTCGGGGGCGCTGATCGAGCGATGACAACTCCCGCCACCCCCGAGGCCGTTCCCTCCCTGCCCGGCCAGCGGGCCTCCTCGGCACGGCCGCCGGCCGTCGTCGGGCGGCTGCGGCCGGTGCACTGGTGGCACGCGGCCCTGGTCGCCGTACCGACCGCGGTCCTGTTCGTGCTGGGCTACCGGCGGCGCTGGATCTGCGACGACGGGCTGATCTACCTGCGTCCGGTCCGGCAGATCCTCGCGGGCAACGGGCCCGTGTTCAACGTCGGGGAACGGGCGGAGAGTTCGACCGGCACCCTGTGGCAGTGGCTGCTCGCGCTCGGCACCTGGGCCACCGGCGAGGACCCGGCGTTCCTCGCGGTCGGGCTCGGGCTGCTGCTGAGCACGGTCGGATTCGCGCTCGCCCTGATCGCCACGTGCCGGCTGCACCGGGGCGCGGGTCTGCTGCTCCCGGCCGGTGTGTTCGTGCTGCCGGCCGTGCCGCCGTTCTGGTCGTACATGACCTCCGGCCTGGAGAGCGGCCTTGGCACCTTCTGGACCGGCCTGTCGTGGTGGCTGCTGACGGGCGTCCGGCGCGGTCAGCGGGCCCGGGTGACGTACGCCGCCGCCTTCGTGTTCGGGCTGGGGCCGCTGGTCCGGCCCGATCTGGCGGTGGTCACGGTCTGCTTCCTGGCCGCGCAGTGGTGGGTACTGCGCCCGTCCCGGCGGGGCACCGCGGCGACGGCGGCCTCGGCGGTGGCGCTGCCGCTGGCGTACGAGGTGTTCCGCGCGGGGTACTACGGGATCCTGGTGCCGCTGCCCGCCGTCGCCAAGGAGGCGAGCGCCAGCGACTGGGGCCGGGGCGCCGGCTATGTGCAGGAGACGCTCGGGCCCTACTGGCTGTGGCCCGTCGTGCCCGTGCTCGCCGCCTTGGCCGTCCTCCTCGTGCGGCGCACCCGGCCGGCACGGCGGGACCGCGCCCCGGGGCGGGCCTCGCTCGCGGTGCTGCTTGCACCGCTCGCGGCGGGTGCGCTGCTCGCCGGGTACGTCGTCCGTGTCGGCGGCGACTACATGCACGCCCGCATGATCCTGCCCGCGCTCCTGCTGCTGCTCCTGCCGGTGCTGGTCGTACCCGCGACCCGGTTCACGGGGGTCGCGGCCGCGCTGCTGCTGGTGTGGCTGGGCGCGGCGGTCAGCCCGCTGCGGACGCCGTTCGACGTGCGCAGCACGCCCGGCTCCTTCAACGTGCGCAGCTCCGACGTGGAGGGCCTCGGCGACCACAATCCGGTGCGCACCGCCACCTGGGTGGACAACTGGCCGGCCCTGCCGGAAGGGCGCGCCATGCTGGCGCGGGCCGCTCGGGCGCCCCGGCCGACCCTGCTGTACTTCGACGCCGCGCGCCGGCTGCACGCCACGCCGATGCGCGAGGACTCCCCGTACCAGGTGGTGATCGTGGGACGTCATCTCGGTGTCACGGGAGCCGCGGCACCGCTCGACGCCTATGTCAACGACGCCTGGGGGCTGGCCAGTCCCATCGGCGCGCATCTCGCGCTGGAGCGGTGGAGCTGGCCCGGGCACGAGAAGTTCCTGCGCAATCACTGGGTCTTCGCGGAGTGGGCGGTGGAGCATCCGCCGCAGCGCGACCTGCTGCGGGCCGGGGCCCCGCGGGAGGCGGTCGAGGCGGCCCGGGCCGCGCTGGGCTGCGGTGAGCTGGCCGAGCTGAGGGAGTCGGTGCGCGCGCCGCTGACCCCTGAGCGGTTCTGGCGGAACCTCACGGGGGCCTTCGAACGGACCCGGTTCCGGTTCGCGCGCTGGCCGGTCGCGGCGGAGCGGGCGCTGTGCGACTGACGGCGGCAGGCGTATCGGCAGGTGGGTGTAGCCGTCTCACCCGATGAAGTGACCCGGGGTCAGGGCTCCGGTGGGGGCGGGAACATTCGGCGCATGCCCCAGTCCCTCCCCTTTCCCACAGTCCTGTGAGCGCCCAGGTCCTCGTCCGGCGGACCGTGCGCGGCGCGACGGCCCTGCGCGGCGGCCGCGTGGGGCGGCTGACGCCGTACCAGTTCTTCGGCGCCCTGTTCTGGCTGGTGATGACGCTGGCGTACTGGCGGGTCCCGCTGTGCTGCGACGCCGGTCAGCACGCGGCGGTCGTCGAGCGTCTCAAGGCCGACCTGCTGCATCCGGCCCACGCCATGGCCGATCTGCCGGGCGAGGGCAGCCCGTACTACGGGCCGTACGCCGTCGCTCAGGGCGTCCTGGCGCGGCTGACGGGGCTGACCGGCTGGGCTGTCGTGAAGCTTGCCGGGCCGGTGCACCTGCTGGTGCTGCTGACGGGGATCGGCCGTTTCGTCCGGGCCCTAACGCCCCGCCCGTGGGCGCCGGTCCTGGCGCTGCTGTTCATGACGCTGCTGTGGGGCACCGCGCGGATCCTGTGGAGCGGCTACCTCGGGCTGATGTCGATGACGACGAACCTGGGCTATCCGTCCGCGGTCGCGATCGGGCTGACGTTCTGGGCGTGGGCCTGGACCTGCTTGCGCGCGCGGGAGGACGCCCCGTCCGTGCGGTTCGTCGGCCCGAGCGGGCTCGGCGGCTGGTGGGGATACGCCGGGATCGGCGTCCTGTACGGGCTGATCCTGCTCACCCATCCCGTCACGGCGGCCTCGGCTCTCGTCGGGGCGGCGGCGATCGTGGCGTCCCGGCAGCGGGGGTGGCGCCGGCCGGTCGTGGCGCGCTGGGCGCTCGCCGGTGGGGCCTGCGCGGCGCTCGCCGTGTCGTGGCCGTACTACGACGTCCTGACGCTGGTGGGCGACACCGGCATGGACGCGATGCACCGGCGGCTGTACGAGGGGATGCTCGCCAACTCCTGGCTGGCGCTGCTCGGCCTGCCCGCGCTCTGGCTGCGGGCCCGCCGGTCGGTGCGGGACCCACTGGTGCTCATGTTCCTGCTGGAGGGTCTGGTGGTGGCCTACGGCTGGGTGGGCGGGCACTACACGTACGCCCGGGCCCTGTGGGCCGTTCTGCTGCCGCTGCAGTTCGCGCTGGCGGTGGAGCTGGCGGCGCCCCGGCCGTGGCGGCGGGCCCGGCGGGTGCTGGGCGGGGCGGCGGCGGCCGGGGTGTGCGTCGGGTTCGTCACCGTGCACGCCGGGGCGGTCGTGCCGCGCTCGGTCGACCCGGTGGGATTCACGCAGCCGACGCGCTGGCCGTCGTACGACTGGGCGGCGCGGCACATCGGGCCGGGCGAGGTGGTGATCACCGACGGGCATCTGGCCAGCCGCTCCATCGCCGGGTACGGGCCGAACCTCGCCGCGCCCGTCTGGCCCGACCCCGCCCTCGACGAACGGGAGCGGGAGCGCCGGGCGGCCGACGTCCGTGCCTATCTGGCCCCCGGCTCGACCCGCGCCGAGCGGGCCGCCGTCGTCCGCCGCTATCACGTGCGCTGGCTGCTGCTGACGCGCTGGCACCCGGTGCCCGAGGAGGCCGTGGTGGTGGCGTGGAGCAGACGGACGGGGGAGGTGCTGGCGCGGGTCGGGGGGTGACGTGCCGGTGCCTACTCGATGACGAGCTCGACCTCGATGTTGCCGCGCGTGGCGTTGGAGTACGGGCAGACCTGGTGGGCCTGCTCGACCAGCTTGCGGCCGGTCGCCTCGTCCACGCTGTCGGGGAGCTCCACGCGCAGGATGACGGCGAGCCCGAAGCCCTCGCCCTGCTTGCCTATGGAGACCTCGGCGGTCACGGCGGCGTCGCTGACGTCGACCTTGGCCTGGCGGCCGACGAGGCCGAGGGCGCTGCCGAAGCAGGCGGCGTACCCGGCGGCGAAGAGCTGCTCGGGGTTGGTGCCCTGGCCGTTGCCGCCCATCGCCTGGGGTACGCCCAGAGCGAGGTCCAGCACACCGTCGGAGCTGACGGCGCGGCCCTCGCGGCCGTGGGTGGCGGTGGCGACAGCGGTGTAGAGCGCGTCCATGGAAATCCTTCCCTCTCACACGTCAACGTTCGGCGGCCCGCTTCCGGGCCGCCTGACACCCAGAATTAGAGCACACAATTAAGTTGTGCGCAATTGAATGGTGGGCACGAGCTATCCTGGAAGCATGAACACGCCGGACGACGACTGGCTCCGCCTGGACCAGCAGATCTGCTTCTCCCTGCACGCGGCATCCCGCGCCTTCAACGGCGTCTACCGCGGGATCCTCAAGGACCTCGGGCTCACGTACCCGCAGTACCTGGTGATGCTGGTGCTGTGGGAGCACGGGGAGCTGCCCGTGAAGAAGCTCGGGGAGCATCTGCGCCTGGATTCCGGCACGCTGTCGCCGCTGCTCAAACGGCTGGAGGCGGCGGGGCTCGTACGCCGGGAGCGCAGTGCGCGCGACGAGCGGTCGGTGGAGGTGCGGCTGACCGAGGAGGGCACGGCGATGCGGCGGCGGGCGCTTCAGGTACCGCGCCGGATCGCCGCCTCGACGGGCTTCGGCCCGGACGAGATCCGCGCCCTGCGCGCCCGCGTCGACGAACTCACCACGGCACTGGACGCGGCCGCGCTCGCGGAGCCGCAGGGCGGTTCGCCGGGAGATGAGCGGTCGTAGCGGAGCCGGGTGGGTGGTCCGTGGGCGGTGGGCCGGCCGGGGCTTTCCGGACATGGAGGCGCAGCACCACCCCGCCCCGGGCGTGTTCCTCCCGGACCGTGAACTCCTCCGCCAGGACGGCGCGTTTCGTGCGCTCGACCGGGTCGCGCGGAGACCAGCGCGGGTCCAGCGCGTATGCCTCGGCGACGGTCCAGACGCGGTCCACCGAGGCGAGCCGGTGCCGGAGCTCCGCAGGGGTCGCCTCACGGCCCCACAGGGTCCCGGAGCGCGGGGCCGACTCCCGCAGCGCGATGTCCCGGACCTGCCGGAACCCCTTCGGGTAGGCCAGCGCGGCGAGCCTCCCGACCGACGGCACGAACAGCACCGGGTCGCCGGGGCGCATCTGGCGCAGGGCAAGCGCGGAGACCACGGCGAGGTTGTCGGGGCGGTGCGCGGCGGACCGGTGCTGGCGGAGCACGGGGAGCTGGTGGACGAAGGCGGCGGTGAGGGCGAGGACGCCGGTGACGCCCAGCAGAACCCGCACCTGACGGCCGCCGACCCGTACCCGGCGCCCGTCGAACCGCAGCCTCCCCAGCGCTCCGGCCACCCGCGCGGCCCCGGCGGCCACCAGCAGGGACGCTCCCGCCAGGGAGTAGAGCACGTACCGGTCGTGGAAGAGCGGCCGCGCCTGCGAGACGGTCATGAGGATCACCGGTGGCGCCAGCAGCAGGGGGAGCGCCACCGCCGCCAGTCGCCGGGTCCGGAGCCCGACGGCCATGAGCGGCAGCGACACCCAGAAGACCACCCCGGCCGGGCCGGGAGAGAGATTCCGCAGCAGCCTCTCGGCCCTGTCCCAGCCGGGCGTGACCAGCCACGCCACCTGCCCGGACTGGCCCTGCGACACCCACACCAGCGGCAGCAGCACCAGGACCACCACCCCGGCCGCACGCCCCCACCCCGTCCACACCGCCCTCGGCACCCGCAGCAGCGCCAGCGTCAGCGCGTGCGCGCACAGCACGAGCACCGCCAGCTCGTGCAGCACACAGGTCAGGGCGAGGACGGTCCCGTACGGCCACCAGGCCCGGGCGGCGGTCGCCGCCACCGCCCTGAGCAGCAGCAGCGTCGCCCCCGCCACGCCCGCCGCGACGAGTGCGTACGACCGCCCCTCCTGGGCGTAGTGGCCGGTCATCGGCGTGATCGCGTAGAGGAGACCGGCCCCCAGGCCGACCCGCGGCCCGGCCAGCCGGACGCCGAGGGCCGCGACCAGGCCGGCGGTCGCCGTCGCCGCGCACACCGACGGCAGCCGCAGGACGACCTCGCCCGGGTGGACGGCGAGGACGGCGTGCATGAACAGGTAGTACAGGCCGTGCACCGCGTCCACGTCGTGCAGCAGCCGCCAGATCTGCGGCACCGTGCGCTGCGCGACCTGGAAGGTGACGCTCTCGTCGCCCCACATGCCACCGCGGTCCAGGCCCCACAACCCGATCGCGAGCATCACCGCCATGGGAACCGCCACGGGAACGGCCAGGGGAACCGCCACAGGCATCACACCCGCGCCGAACCGGCCGCTCCCCCTGGACTGTCCGCTCATCACGGGCCGATTCTGGGCCGTTACGCTGGCTTTGGTGACACTTGATGGTGTGTTACCACTTTCATGTCATTCACCCGGCTTACGATCCGCTCTGATGAATGCCGTACAGAACCCCGAGAGGCCGCTCCCCCAGGTCTCCGTCGTGGTCATCGGCTACGACGACGCCGCCCATGTGACGGACGCCGTGCGCTCGGCGCTCGCCCAGGGCCCGGCCGTGCGCGAGGTCGTGGCCGTCGACGACTGCTCGGCGGACGGCAGCGCGGATCTGCTCGGCCGGCTCGCCGCGTCGGAGCCCCGGCTGAAGGTCATCCGCCGCCGGGCCAACAGCGGCGGCTGTGGCACCCCGCGCAACACCGGGCTCGACGCGGTGACGTCGCCGTACGTGATGTTCCTGGACAGCGACGACGTCCTGCCGCCCGGCGCGGTCGACGCGCTGCTCGACGCGGCGACGGGCGCGCACGCGGAGGTCGCGAGCGGGCTGTGCGTACGCCGGGAACTGCCGTCGGGGCGCGAAGTACCCTGGCAGGCGCGCCTGTACACGCTGCACGCCGTGGTACCGCACCCGGCGCAGCGCCCGCTTCTGGTCCATGACACGCTCTGCGTCAACAAGCTCTACCGCACCGGCTTCCTGCGCGAGCACGGCATCCGCTTCCCCGAGGGCCGCTTCCCCTACGAGGACGTCGTCTTCACCGCGCGCGTGCTGGCCGCGGCCCCGCGCATCGTCCTGGTCCCGGACCGGGTGTACGTCTGGCACGTGCGCCGGTCCGCCGAGCGGCTGTCGATCTCGCTGGACCGGGCCGGCGTCGAGAACTGGCGGGCCCGTACGGAGGCGTGCCGGCAGGCGTACGAGGTCCTGCTGGGCGCCGGGCAGAAGGAACTCGCGCGGGTGGCGCGCGCCAAGTTCCTCGACCACGACCTGCGGATGTACCTGCGGGAGCTGGGGTTGCGCGACGCCGCCTACCGGCGCGCGTGGTGGGAGCTCACGCGGGCGCATCTCGCGGAGTACGACGCGGACGACTGGGCCCGCAACCCGGCCGCTCCCGGCCGGCTGGCGGGGCGGGTCGTCCTGGCCTCACCCGAGCCGCGCGACCTGCCCCGGCTGCGGGAGCTGGCGGCCCGCCCGGCCCGGCTGTACCCGCCGTACGCCCGGGCCGCGGACGGCACGCCCGTCTGGTCGGAGGACCTCCCGCAGGTCTCCCTGGAGCCCCTGCTCACCCGGCCCGTGCACGTGCTGCCCCTCGCCGTCGACGCGGAACTGCGGCCCCGCGCGCGTGGCGCCCGGCTCCGGCTGCGCCTGCACGAGCTGTACGGCCGGGTGGCACAGGCGGGCCCGGAAGCGGTGGAGGTGGAGTGGCGGCACCGGGACGACGGGGACGAGGCGGTCCGCTGCACGACCGCGCTGGTGCCGTCGTCCGGCACCTGGTCGGCGGAGGCGGCCGTGGCCCTCCCCGCACTGGCCGCGCCCGGCGTGAGCACCTGGGACCTGCGCCTGCGGGTCCGCTTCCGCGACGGTGTGAGCCGCGACGTCACGGCGCACGCCCTCACGGGCGCCGGTCTGCTGCGCCGCAGCGCCGTCCCGAGCGCCCGGCACGGCGTGGTACTCGTACAGCCGTACGCCACCCACTCGGGCGCGCTGGCGCTGCGCGTGGCGCCCGGCGTACGCGGTGTGCTGTCCGTCGTACGCGGACGGCTGCGCCGCCTGCTTCACTGAGGGCACGACGACGTATCGGCACGATCGGCACGAGCACCACTACGGGCCACCTGACGAGGGGACAGCCGCACATGACCTGGTTGATCACCGGCGGCGCCGGATACATCGGAGCGCACGTCGTACGGGCGATGACCGCGGCGGGCGAACAGGCGGTGGTGTACGACGACCTGTCCACCGGTATCGCCGAGCGCGTGCCCGACGGGGTGCCGCTGGTGGTGGGCTCGACGCTGGACGGCGAGCGGCTCGCGCGTGCCCTCGCGGACCACTCGGTCACCGGCGTCGTCCACCTCGCGGCCAAGAAGCAGGTCGGCGAGTCGGTCGAGCAGCCGCTGCACTACTACCGGGAGAACGTCGAGGGCCTGCGGGTCCTGCTGGACGCGGTGACGGCTGCGCGGGTGCCGTCCTTCGTCTTCTCCTCCTCTGCGGCGGTGTACGGCATGCCGGACGTGGACCTGGTCACCGAGGAGACCCCGCGCGTGCCCATGTCGCCCTACGGCGAGACCAAGCTGGCCGGTGAGTGGCTGGTGCGCGCGACGGGCCGGGCGACCGGGCTGTCGACCGCGTCCCTGCGCTACTTCAACGTGGCCGGCGCCGCGCGCCCGGAGCTCGCGGACGTCGGCGTGTTCAACCTCGTCCCGATGGTCTTCGAGAAGCTCACCCAGGACGCGCCGCCGCGCATCTTCGGCGACGACTACCCGACCCCTGACGGCACCTGTGTACGCGACTACATCCACGTCGTCGACCTGGCCGAGGCCCATGTCGCGGCGGCCCGGGTGCTGCGCTCCTCCCCCGGCCGTGACCTCACGCTCAACATCGGCCGGGGCGAGGGCGTCTCCGTCCGCGAGATGATCGACCGCATCAACGCGGTGACCGGCTACGACCGGCCGCCCACGGTCACGCCCCGCCGCCCGGGCGACCCGGCCCGAGTCGTCGCCTCGGCCGACCGCGCGGCCGCAGAGCTGGGCTGGAAGGCCCGGCACGACGTCCAGGACATGATCACGTCGGCGTGGGAGGGCTGGGTGCGTCTGCATCCGGAGGCGGCGCGGGGCTGACCCGGGCTGTCCGGCAGAACTACAACGCCTTCAACGCCCCCGCCGTGGCCCGGGCCAGCGACCCCAGATACCCCTTGGGCAGCTTCGGGCTGCGGATCACCACCGAGCGCCAGTAGAGCGGGCCGGAGATCAGGTCGAGGGCCAGGTCGTGGTCGACGCCCCGGCGGAGTTCGCCGCGGGCTTCCGCCGCCGTGACGATGCCGGTAGCGACCCCGTCCTGGCCCTCGCGCAGGGCCTTCTGCAGGGCCTCGGCGATCTCCGGGTTGCGGGCCGCCTCGGCCTGGAGGTCGGGGATGACCTGCGAGGCGACGGGGTGGCGCAGGGCGCGGGACGTCACCTCGTACAGCAGCCGCAGGTCGCCCTCCAGCGAGCCGGTGTCCGGCACGGGCAGGCCCTGCACGGCGAGCGCCGAGACGATGTCGAGGACCAGGTGCAGCTTGGAGCGCCAGCGGCGGTACACCGCCGTCTTCCCGACCCCGGCCCGGCGCGCGATCCCCTCGATGGACATCCGCGCGTAGCCGACGGCCGCGAGCTCCTCGAAGACGGCCGCCCGGATGGCTTCCGTCACGTCCTCCCGCAGTACGGCGGCCCCCGCGGGGGCCCGGCGGCGCGGGGGCTGCTGGGGCTCGTCGGGCTTCGTCGTCATGCCGACAGCATAGGGCGTCACGACGAAACGGTTGCGTTCCGACGTCCCGACGACATACGCTCACGTTGCGACGATACGGTCCCGTCCCGACGTAAGAAGCCGTGAAGAGTCCGGTAAGAACCGCCTCATGCCCGCGCTCTTCACGACCCCCCAGGTCCCCCACACCCCTCCCGAACGAAAGCAGCGGATGTGAGCCAGGTCCTCCACACACCGCCCCAGGCACCGGCCCCGGCCGACGACGACCTGGCGGGCCTCGCCGCCCGCCACGGCCTCTCCGTCAGCGGCGCCCGCCCCGCCCTGCCCGAGTACGTCCGTCAGCTGTGGGCCCGCCGCCACTTCATCACCGCGTTCGCCACCGCCAAGCTCACCGCCCAGTACAGCCAGGCGAAGCTCGGCCAGGTCTGGCAGGTGATGACCCCGCTGCTGAACGCGGCGGTCTACTACTTCATCTTCGGCGTGCTGCTCGGCACCAAGCACGGCGTCCCGGACTACATCCCGTTCCTGGTCACGGGCGTGTTCATCTGGACGTTCACGCAGAGCTCGATCATGGCGGGCACCCGCGCCATCTCCGGCAACCTCGGCCTGGTGCGCGCCCTGCACTTCCCGCGCGCCGCGCTGCCCCTGTCGTTCTGCCTCCAGCAGCTCCAGCAGCTGCTGTTCTCGATGGGCGCCCTGGTCGTCATCCTGCTCTGCTTCGGCGTGCCGGTCAGCGTGTCCTGGCTGCTGGCGCTGCCGGCGCTGTTCCTGCAGTTCACGTTCAACGCGGGTGTCTCCATGGTCATGGCCCGGATGGGCGCCAGGACACCGGACATCGCCCAGCTGATGCCGTTCGTGCTGCGGACCTGGATGTACGTCTCGGGCGTCATGTGGAGCATCGACAAGCTGGCGCAGAAGGACAGCCTCCCGCACGTGGTGACGGTGGCGCTTTCGGCCAACCCGGCCGCCGTCTACATCGACCTGATGCGCTTCGCCCTGATCGACAGCTTCCACGCGAGCCAGCTCCCGGCCCATGTGTGGGCGCTCGCCGCCGGCTGGGCGCTGGTCGCCGGTGTCGGCGGTTTCATCTACTTCTGGAAGGCTGAGGAGACGTACGGCCGTGGCTGACATCGCCAACGACAGGATCCCCACCGTCGTCGCCGACGGCGTCGACATCGTCTACCGCGTCAACGGCACCGGCGCCGGACGCGGCTCCGCGACCGCCGCCCTGAACCGCATCGTGCGCCGCAAGCAGACGGAGAAGGCGGCGGGCGTGCGCCGTGTGCACGCCGTGAAGAACGTGTCCTTCGTCGCCTACCGGGGCGAGGCGATCGGCCTGATCGGCACCAACGGCTCCGGCAAGTCGACGCTGCTGAAGGCCGTCGCCGGGCTCCTCCCCGTGGAGAACGGCCATATCTACACCGACGGCCAGCCCTCCCTGCTGGGCGTCAACGCGGCCCTGATGAACGACCTGACCGGCGAGCGCAACGTGCACCTCGGCGGCCTGGCCATGGGCATGTCCCGCGAGCAGGTCAGGGACCGCTACCAGGACATCGTCGACTTCTCCGGCATCAACGAGAAGGGCGACTTCATCACGCTGCCGATGCGCACGTACTCCTCCGGCATGGCGGCGCGGCTGCGGTTCTCCATCGCCGCCGCCAAGGACCACGACGTCCTGCTGATCGACGAGGCCCTGGCCACCGGCGACCGCTCCTTCCAGAAGCGCTCCGAGGACCGCATCCGCGAACTGCGCAAGCACGCCGGGACGGTGTTCCTGGTCAGCCACAACAACAAGTCGATCCGCGACACCTGCGACCGCGTGCTGTGGCTGGAACGCGGGGAACTCCTCATGGACGGGCCGACGGAGGACGTCCTGAAGGAGTACGAGGCGTTCACCGGCGACAAGTCACCCAAGGCCAAGCCGAAGCCCAAGGTGCCTGTCTCCTCGTGATGTGCTGGTTCCATCGTGAGGTGCTGGTTCCATCGTGAGGTGCCGGTTCCCTCGTGAGGTGCCGGTTCCCTCGTGAGGCCCACCCCGGTCGGTCCTTTTGCCGCATTGGTGACACCATGACCGCATAAGGCCCGCCTGGTGCGCCGAGAGGGAGGAGCCCCTGTGATGCCCGAGCTCAGCGTCATCGTCCACGGGCCGAACGTGCAGGACCATCTGACGGAGCTTCTCGACTCCCTCGCCGCGCATCCCCTGCCGGACGCCGAGCTCATCGTGGCCGCGGTCGGCGACTGGGCCCTGGAGACGGCCGAGCGGCACACCCCGGACGGCGGCCCGGTCGACGTAGTGCCGCTGCCGGACGGCACGGGTGACGCCGCGGCCCGGGCGGCGGGCGCGGCGCGGGCCTCCGGGCGCTGGCTGCACTTCGTCCACGCCAAGGACGGCCTGCCCGCCGGCGCCCCGCGCACGATCGCCGAGCGGGTGGCCGAGCTCCCGGCCGAGGTGGACGTCCTCCTCGTCGACCACGTCCGCAGCACCTGGCACACCTCCGGCATGCCCTCCCGGGACGGCTCCCTGCTGGCCCGGGCGGGCCGGGCCGACGTCCCCCTCGACGACTGCGCGCCCCTGCTGCGCCTGACCCCGCTGCTCGGCACCCGCGTGCTGCGCGCGGACTTCTGGCGGGCGCACGAACAGCGGCTCACCACCGACGACGAGCCGTACGCCGCCCTGGCCGCCCTGCTGCTCGCCGACCGCGTCGCCTGCCTGCCGCACGTCGCCTACGAGGACCGCAGGCTGCGCCCCGCGAGCCTGCCCCCGGTCACCCCCGAGCAGCACTACGGCCTCGTCGAGCGCTACGAGTCGCTCCTCGACCTCACCCGGGACCGCCGCGCCGCCCACACCGTGCTCTACGACGTCATGGTCCGCGACTGCCTGCGCACCTTCGCGCGCGGCGGCATGCCGGAGGAGGTCGCGCGGGAGTTCTTCCGCCGGGCGTCCCTGGCCGCCCTGCGCCGCCGTCCCGAGGGCTACCGGCGCCCGGCCGGACTCGAAGGCGTCCGCCGCTCCCTGCTCGAAGAGGGCGCCTACGGCAGGTACCGGGCCTTCCAGGCCGTCAACCGCACCCGCCGCACCGCCAAGTCAGCCGTACGGGCCCGCAAGCGGCAGGCCGGCGCCAAGCTCCGCGACCACCAGTACCGCAGGGCACTCGGCCGCCCGGTCGACCCCCACCTGGCGGTGTTCTCGGCGTACTGGAACCGCGGCGTCGCCTGCAACCCGGCCGCGATCGCCGCGAAGCTCGCCGAACTGGCCCCGCAGATCCACCCGGTGTGGGTGGTGACCGAGGAGAACGCGGCCCTGCTGCCGCCCGGCACCGACCACGTCGTGCCCGGCAGCCGCCGCTACTGGGAGGTGCTGGCGACCGCCAAGTACCTCGTCAACAACGTCAACTTCCCCAACGCGGTGGTCAAACGCCCCGACGCGATCCACCTCCAGACCCACCACGGCACGCCCCTGAAGCGCATGGGCATCGACCAGATGGCGTACCCGGCGGCCGCGCAGGGCCTGGACTTCCAGGCGCTGCTGGAGCGCATCGACAAGTGGGACTACAGCGTCTCCGCCAACAGCCACACCACGCGCATGTGGGAGCGCGCGTACCCGTCGCACTACGTCTCCCTCGACCACGGCTATCCGCGCAACGACGTCTACTACACGGCCGGCGCCGAGGACATCCGCAGGGTCCGTGACAGGCTCGGCATCGCGCCGGGCCGCCGGGCCGTCCTCTACGCGCCCACCCACCGCGACTACGAGGCCGGCTGGACCCCGCGCCTGGACCTCGCCGCCCTCGCCGACCGCCTCGGCGAGGACACGGTCCTGCTCGTCCGCGGCCACTACTTCTACGGCGGCGCGGCCTCCCCGCTCACCAACCTGCGCCGCACGGGCCGGATCATCGACGTCTCCTCCTACGACCCGGTGGAGGAGCTGTGCCTGGCGGCGGACGCCCTGGTCACGGACTACTCCTCGATCATGTTCGACTACGCCAACCTCGACCGGCCGATCGTGATCCACGCCGACGACTGGGAGACGTACCGCACCACCCGCGGCGTCTACTTCGACCTGATGGCCGAGGCCCCGGGCCCCGTCGCCCGCAGCCAGGAGGAGCTGACGGAGATCCTCGCCACCGAGGCCTGGCGCGACGAGGGCGCGGCGAAGACCCGGGCCGTCTTCCGGCGCCGGTTCTGCGAGTACGACGACGGACGCGCCGCCGAACGCGTCGTGCGCCGGGTCTTCCTCGGCCAGGACGAACGGTCCCTGCCGCCGGTGCTGCCCATCGAGGAACGCACCCCGGCCCCGACCCCGCAGGAGGCGACCGCATGAGCACCCCCGACGTCACCGTGACGGTCATCGTCTACAACGACGCCGAGCGCCTCCCCCGCGCGGTCGACTCGGTCCGCCGGCAGACCCACGCCAACGTGGAGATCGTCATCAGCGACGACCACTCGACGGACGAGACCCCCGAGGTCGCACGGCGTCTGGCCGCCGAGGACCCCCGCATCCGCCACCTGCGCCTGGAGGAGAACAGCGGCGGATGCAGCGTCCCGCGCAACCGCGCCCTGGAGATCGCCCGGGCGCCGTACCTGATGTTCCTCGACAGCGACGACGAACTTCCCGAGGACGCCGTCGAACTGCTGCTCGCCGCGCACCGCGAGCGCGAGATCGACTTCGCGATGGGCGCGGTGCAGCGGATCCGGGTCGACACCGGCCGCCGTTCGACGTGGATGCCGCACCTGGTCGCCGAGCGCCGCACCCTGGAGGGCATCGAGGCCGACCCGCGGCTGCTCTTCGAGCACCTCGCCACCAGCAAGATGTACGCCCGCGCCTTCCTCGACCGGCACGGCCTGCGCTTCCCCGAGGGCATCCACTACGAGGACCAGCTGTTCTCGGCGCAGGCGTACTGCCTGGCCAAGGCGTTCACGATCATCCCGGAGCCGGTCTACCGCTGGTACGTCGCCCCGTTCGCCGCCTTGGACACGGCCTCGATATCCAACCAGCGGCACAAGGTCGCCAACGTCCGCGACCGCGTCCACGTCCAGCACCTCATCGACACGTTCCTGGCCGAGAGCGGGCACGAGTCGCTGCGGGAGGACAAGGACCACAAGTTCCTCAAGCACGACTTCCGGATGTACGCCGGTGACCTGCCCTACCGGGACGAGGAGTGGCTGTCCTCCTTCGCGGACATCGTCACGCCGTACCTGGACACGCTCACGCCGGGCGCGTTCGCCCGCCTGCCCCGCGCCGAGCGCGTGGTCATCCAGCTGATCCGCGACCGCCGCCTGCCGGAGGCCGGTCTGGCGGCACGGGGCCTCGGCCACGGCGTGGCACCGAGGCACGTCACGACGGACGAAAAGGGCCGCACCTACTGGGGCTCCCGCATTCCGCCCTCCGCGTGGTCCCGCCGTGAGCTGGACATCTCCGACCTGGAGCTGGAGACGCGCCCCTTCCCGAGCGCCCAGTTCCGCCACGAGATCACGGAGATCACCCGGGGTCCGGGCGCCTCGGTCGACCTCACCATCCGCACGTACGACCCGGCCCTGCGCCTCCCGGTCGGGCCCCAGCGCGCGACCGTCCTCATCGCACCGGGCCGGCGCCGTCTGCGCGTCCCGTTCCGCCTCTGTCCCGTCCGCCCCGGCATCTTCGAGGGCCACGCCCACCTGGACCTGGCGGCGGCGCCCCTTCCCTTCCACGGCTTCGCCGGAGTCCGCCACCCCTTGCTCCGCCTGGAACACCAGGGCTTGACCCACACGGGCCTGCTCCTGGCCCCCCTGACGTTCCCGGCCCTGACGACCCAGGTCCCCCACCACCGCCTGACCCTGGAACCGGAGGGGCACGGCCCGGGCCGCCTGCAGGTCCGCTGGGAACCGCTGGGCCTGACGGCGACCCTGATCCGCCCGCTGACCCGCCGGGTGGCGAGGCCCCGGGTGAAGAGGGCGGCACGCCTGGTGGCGAGCGCGCTGAGGTAAGCCGGGCCACCAGGTGAAACAGGCCGGGCAAAGAAAGTCGGCGCGGATGTCGACGGAGATGTCGAGAACCCGCGTCCGGCTCCGTCCCCGGGGTGAACGCGACCACAATGGGTCGCACGAGCCCCGAGGAGAACACGATGGCCAAGTACCTGCTGCTGAAGCACTACCGCGGCGCCCCGGCTCCGGCCAACGACGTGCCGATGGACCAGTGGAGCCCCGAGGAGATCTCGGCCCACCTGCAGTACATGAACGACTTCGCGGCCCGGCTGGAGAAGACCGGCGAGTTCGTCGACGGTCAGGCGCTCGCCCCCGAGGGAACCTGGGTCCGCTACGACGGTGAGGGGCGCCCGCCGGTCACCGACGGCCCGTTCGCCGAGACCAAGGACCTCATCGCCGGCTGGATGGTGATCGACGTCGACAGCTACGAGCGGGCCGTGGAGCTGGCCGGGGAGCTGTCCGCCGCCCCCGGTGCGGGCGGGAAGCCCATCCACGAGTGGCTGGAGCTGCGCCCGTTCTACGGCGTGCAGCCCACCATCACGGAGTGACCTCCCAGGTGACCCGGATGAACGAGGCCCTGCTCAGGAGCCTCACGCCGAGCGTGCTCACCGTCCTCGTCCGCCGCGGAGCCGACTTCGCGGCGGCCGAGGACGCCGTGCAGGACGCCTTGGTCGAGGCGCTCCGGGTCTGGCCGGCCGACCCCCCGCGGGACGCCAAGGGCTGGCTGGTGACCGTGGCCTGGCGCAAGTTCCTCGACGCGACGCGCGCCGACGCCGCCCGCCGCCGGCGTGAGGACCGTGTCGAGGAGGAGCCGGTGCCCGGGCCGGCACCCGCGGTGGACGACACGCTCCAGCTCTACTTCCTGTGCGCCCACCCGTCGCTGACCCCCGCATCGGCGGTCGCGCTCACGCTGCGCGCCGTCGGCGGGCTGACCACCCGCCAGATCGCCGAGGCCTATCTGGTGCCCGAGGCGACCATGGCGCAGCGCATCAGCCGGGCCAAGCGCACCGTCTCCGGCGTGCGCTTCGACCGGCCCGGCGACGTCGCCACCGTGTTGCGCGTCCTCTACCTCGTCTTCAACGAGGGCTACTCCGGCGACGTCGACCTCGCCGCCGAGGCCATCCGGCTCACCCGGCAGCTCGCCGCGTCCATCGACCACCCCGAGGTGGCCGGGCTGCTCGCCCTCATGCTGCTCCACCACGCCCGGCGTGCCGCCCGGACCGCGCCCGACGGCAGCCTGGTGCCGCTCGCCGAGCAGGACCGCGGCCGGTGGGACACCGCGTCGATCGCCGAGGGCGTCGGAATCCTCCAGGCGGCCCTCGCCCGCGACCGGCTGGGCGAGTTCCAGGCCCAGGCCGCCATCGCCGCCCTCCACGCCGACGCGCCCACCGCCGAGGAGACCGACTGGGTGCAGATCGTCGAGTGGTACGACGAACTCGCGCGCCTCACCGACAGCCCGGTCGTCCGGCTCAACCGCGCGGTCGCGGTCGGGGAGGCCGACGGACCGCGCGCCGGCCTCGCGGCCCTCGCGGCGCTGGACTCCTCCCTGCCCCGCCACACCGCGGTGGCGGCGTACCTCCACGAGCGCGACGGCGACCTGACGACAGCGGCACGGCTGTACGCCGAGGCGGCTCGGAAGGCACCCAACCTGGCCGAGCGCAACCACCTGACACGCCAGGCCGCCCGGCTCAATGCCCGCCGAAGCCGCTGACGGGCCGCGCTCGGGACCAGTCGCACAGCGCCGCCGAGCCCTGTCATCGCACCACCGCGTACAACACCTGCCCCTCAGGCCCCTGAATCACCTCCCGCAACCTCACACCGCGTTTCCCGGCGGCCCCCTTGTCCACAACCCACCGCACCCCGTACTCCCGGAGAATCTCCTGGCGCTCCCGCCCTGACGTCTCCGGGCCGAAATACCTCCGCACAGCCGCCGCCCGCCGCCGTTCCCCCGGCAGGAAGAAGTCGGGATATCCAGGCGCCACGGTGT
Source organism: Streptomyces sp. NPDC045955 (assembly GCF_056430805.1). NCBI lineage: Bacteria > Bacillati > Actinomycetota > Actinomycetes > Kitasatosporales > Streptomycetaceae > Streptomyces > Streptomyces sp. NPDC045955. Next base: position 30,261 of record NZ_JBWKKY010000017.1, on the reverse strand, counting down.
ACGCCCCGTACGCGGGGATCTGCCGGGCCGGCCGCCCCTCCCGGGCCATCACCACGTCCCCGTACTTCACCCATGGCGTCATCCAGAAGTACCCCGCCCAGGGCCGCCGGTACTTCTCCGCGACGGCTTCCGGCAGATTCCGCGGCTTCACCACGTACCCGACCGTGCCGATCTGCGTCCAAGCGCCCACGACCAACGCCGCCCCCAGCGCACACGCCCATCCGGCCCGAGCCCCCCGCCGCCCGGCCTCCCCCACCTCCACCGCCACAGCCACCTGCGCCGGAATCAACGCCGCCGGCAGCGCACGCCCCCACGACCAGTGCCCGCTCACCCCACCCGCCGCCACTACGACGCCCCCCAGGACGAAGAACAGCACCAGCGGATCCCACCGGTCGCGCCGCCACCGCATCCCCAGCGCCACCACGCCGAGCAGCACCAGCCAGTACCGCCCGACCAGGTCCTCGTACAACCGCCGGTGCACCGACTCCAGATCCGCACCGGCTCCGAACAGCGCGAAGAAGTCGTAGTACGGCCACAGCAGCAGCACGATCAGCCCCAGCACCAGCCCACCGCCCAGCCGGACCCATACCGCCCGTCCCGGCCGCGCGGCCACCACCGTCGCGACCGCCCCCAGCGTGGCCACCACCCCCGAGAACTGATGGCACAGCAGGATCAGCGCCCACAGCGCCCCCAGACCGAGCCACACACCCCATCCCGCGTCACCGTGACCATGGTCGTCGCCGTCGCCGTCGTCATGACCATTGCCGTGGCCGCGCACCGCCCGCCCGAGCCACGCCCACAAGTGGAACGCGAGCCCCAGCGCGAACACACTCGGATACGACACCGTCAGGGCGAGCGAGTTGAGCCCGTAGAAGCCGCTCCAGTTGAACAGGACCGTCCCCCACAGGAACAGCAGGCTCAGGACGGCCAGCGCCGGCGCGGCACGATGGCCGCTCAGCGTCCGCACGTACCGCCACACCCCCGACAGCAGCAGCGCGAGCCCGGCCAGCGCCCCCAGCCGCAGGACCACGAAGACCGACAGACCGCTCACCCGGGCGACGCAGCCGAGCACCAGCATCCAGGGCGAGTAGTACGGGCTCGGCGTGTCCGCGTCGACGAGCGGATTGCCCGGGTCGACGAGATCGTGCCGCAGCCGCTGGACGGTCGCGGCGTGCATGCCGAGATCCCCGGCCCACGGCAGCCGGACGATCACGAGGACCAGCAACAGGACGACCACCGTGGCCGCCGCCTGCGCGACGAGGGCCGCCGGTCTAGGTGCGGTGCGCATCGTGCTGGAACACCCAGGTGCGGCAGACGAGGAAGCGGAAGGCGGAGGCCAGCACGATGGAGGCCGCCTTGACCGCGTTGGACTCGAGGGGACCGGTCAGGCCGAGTCCGTGGTACCCGGCGTAGAACAGCCCGCTCTCCATGGCCACGCCGATCCCGCTGAAGCCGAAGAACAGCGCGATCTGGCGCCGGGTGCGGGACGCCCTGTCCCGGTAGGTGAAATACCGGAACCCGAGGTAATTCGTGCCCATGGCGATCAGGCTGGCCAGCACGGTCGCCGGCATGGCGGCCCGGTGCAGCCCGTGCAGGAACGCGTTGAACACCAGGAAGTTCACCGCGACGCCGCTCCCGCCGACCAGCGCGAAGGTCACTACTTCGACGACGACGGGCTTCACCGGCGGGGCGGGAGCGGCCGCTCGCTCCCCGGAGAGATTCACTGTCACGCCCCAAGCCTTAGCCGGAAACCGTAAGTCCTCCACTCGAATCGCCCTAAGGCACGCCAAGAAAGCGCCCCCGGCCGACATCGGCCCGGGGCGCCCACTCCGCCGTACTCCTTCCTGGTCCTGGGACCAGTCCTACGAATGCGTCCGCAGCAGGGTCCGCATCGTCCGCATCGCGACCGACAGGTTCGCGAGGTCGAACGCCTCGGAGCTCTGGATCTCCTCCAGTGTGGTGCGGGCCCGGCCGAGGATCGCCGCGTTCTTCTGCTCCCACGCCTTGTAGCGCTGCTCGGGCGTCGAGGTGCCGTTGCCCACCGCCAGGACGTCGGCGGTCAGCGCCGCGTGCGCCGCGTACAGGTCCTCGCGGATCGCCGCACGGGCCATGGACTGCCAGCGGTCGGCGCGGGGCAGCTCGATGATGCGGTCCATGAGCTGGGTGATCCGCAGCCGGTCGGCGAGGTCGTAGTAGACCTCGGCGACGTCCAGCGGCTCCCGGCCCATGCGGTCGGCCACCGAGACGATGTCGAGGGTCGGGAAGGCGGAGGAGAACCCGGCCACGCGGGTGGCGAGTTCGTCCGGGACGCCGGCGTCCGTCAGCTCGTCGTAGATCTTCTGGTACCACTCCAGGTCCGCGCCCCGCAGCAGCTTCGGAAGCTGCGCCCAGACCTGCTCGACGCGGTCGGCGAAGAAGTCGACGGTCTCGGCGAGCTGGAGCGGCTGCGGCCGGTTGTTGAGCAGCCAGCGCGTGCCGCGCTCCACGAGGCGGCGCGAGTGCAGCCGGATGCGGGTCTGGACGTCGGCCTCGGCCTTGTTGTCGAGCGCCTCGACCCCGTCCCACACCTCCGCGGAGCGGAAGATCGCACGCGCCGCGGTCTGGGCCCGGACGATCTCCTCCAGGGACGCGCCGGTCTCCTCGCGCAGGCGGTGCAGGTATGTCGTACCGCCCGTGTTGACCGTGTCGTTGACCAGGACGGTCGTGGTGATCTCGCGGCGCAGCGGGTGGCCGTCGATGCGCTGGGCGAACTGCTCGCGCAGCTCGGTCGGGAAGTAGCAGTGCAGCAGGCCCCGCAGGTACGGGTCGTCGGGCAGCGAGGTGTGCAGCAGCTCCTCGGCGACCGTGATCTTCGTGTACGCCAGCAGGACGGCCGTCTCCGGGCTGGTCAGGCCCTGCCCCTGGGCGAGCCGCTCGCGGATCTGCCGGTCGGTGGGCAGGAACTCCAGCGCACGGTCGAGGTGGCCCTCCCTGACCAGGTGCTTCATGAAGCGCTGCTGGGCGTGGAGCATGTCCTTGGACTGGGCGAGGGCGTTGGCGATCGCCGTGTTCTGCGCGTAGTTGTTGCGCAGCACCAGCTGACCGACCTCGTCGGTCATCTCGGCGAGCAGCTTGTTGCGCTGCTTGACGGTCATGTCGCCGTCCGCGACCAGGCCGTTGAGCAGGATCTTGATGTTCACCTCGTGGTCGGAGGTGTCCACACCCGCGCTGTTGTCGATGGCGTCGGTGTTGATGCGGCCGCCGTGCAGCGCGAACTCGATCCGGCCGAGCTGGGTCAGGCCCAGGTTGCCGCCCTCGCCGACGACGTTGACGCGCAGGTCCTTGCCGTCGACGCGGATGGCGTCGTTGGCCTTGTCGCCGACGTCCGCGTTCGACTCTGCGGAGGACTTGACGTACGTACCGATGCCGCCGTTCCACAGCAGGTCCACCGGCGCCTTGAGGATCGCCTTCATCAGGTCGGCCGGGGTCAGCTTGGTGACCTTGGCCTCGATGCCGAGGGCCTCGCGGATGTGCGCGTTGACCGGGATCGCCTTGGCCGTACGCGGGAAGATGCCGCCGCCGGCCGACAGCAGCTCCTTGTTGTAGTCCTCCCAGCTGGAACGCGGCAGCTCGAACAGGCGGCGGCGCTCGGCGTAGGAGGTGGCGGCGTCCGGGTTCGGGTCGATGAAGATGTGCCGGTGGTCGAAGGCGGCCACCAGGCGGATGTGCTCGGAGAGCAGCATGCCGTTGCCGAACACGTCACCGGACATGTCGCCGATGCCGACGACCGTGAAGTCCTCGGTCTGGGTGTCCACACCCAGCTCCCGGAAGTGCCGCTTGACGGACTCCCAGGCGCCGCGGGCGGTGATGCCCATGCCCTTGTGGTCGTAGCCGGCCGAGCCGCCGGAGGCGAAGGCGTCACCGAGCCAGAAGTTGTACTTCTCGGCGACCTCGTTGGCGATGTCGGAGAAGGTCGCGGTGCCTTTGTCTGCGGCGACGACGAGGTACGTGTCGTCCTCGTCGTGCCTCACGACGTCCGCCGGGGGCACGACCTCGCCGGCCACCATGTTGTCGGTGATGTCGAGCAGCGCCGAGATGAACGTCTTGTAGCTGGCGACGCCCTCGGCCATCCACGCGTCGCGGTCGACGCTCGGGTCGGGCAGCTGCTTGGCGACGAAGCCGCCCTTGGCGCCGACCGGCACGATGACGGTGTTCTTCACCATCTGCGCCTTGACCAGCCCGAGGATCTCCGTACGGAAGTCCTCACGGCGGTCGGACCAGCGCAGGCCCCCGCGCGCGACCTTGCCGAAGCGCAGGTGCACGCCCTCGACACGCGGCGAGTACACCCAGATCTCGAACGCCGGGCGGGGCGCCGGAAGGTCCGGGATGGCCTGCGGGTCGAACTTCATGGAGACGTAGTCGTGCGGCTTGCCGCCCGCCGCCTCCTGGAAGAAGTTGGTCCGCAGCGTCGCCTTGATGACGGTGAGGAAGGACCGCAGGATCCGGTCCTCGTCGAGCGAGGCCACCTGGTCGAGGGCCGCGTCGACCTCCTCCAGCAGCGCGTCCACGATCTCGTGCCCCGCGCGCTGCCGGTCCGGCGACATCCGCGCCTCGAACAGGGAGACGAGCAGGCGGGTGGTGTGGACGTTGTTGCGGAGGGTGTCCTCCATGTAGTCCTGGCTGAACGTGGACGCCGCCTGCCGCAGGTACTTCGCGTACGCCCGCAGCACCATGGCCTGGCGCCAGGTCAGCCCGGCGCTCAGCACCAGGGCGTTGAAGCCGTCGTTCTCGGCCTTTCCGGTCCAGGTGGCGGCGAAGGCGTCCTGGAACCGCTCGCGGGCGTCGTCGGCGAGGTACTCACCACCGCCGCGGGAGCGGGGCATGCGCAGGCCGAAGTCGTAGATCCAGGCCACGCTCCGGTCCGAGCAGCGCAGCTCGTACGGCCGCTCGTCGACCACCTCGACGCCGAGCCGGTTGAGGACCGGCAGCACCGCCGACAGGGAGATGGCGTCGCCCGTGCGGTAGATCTTGAAGCGGCGCTCCTCGGGGGCCGCGCCCACCGGCTCGTAGAGGCTGAGCGCGAAGTCCTGGCCCTCCTCGGCGTTCAGCTGTTCGAGGTGGACCAGGTCGGCGACCGCGGCGCGCGGGTTGTGGTCGGCCTTGTACCCCTCGGGGAAAGCGTGCGCGTACCGGCGCATCAGCTCGGCCGCCTGCTCCTCGCCGAGCTCGGCGTTGAGCGCCTCGGCGAAGGCGTCCTCCCAGGAGCGGGCGGCCTCCACCAGCCGGGCCTCGATGCGCTCCTTGTCGGCGTCGGACAGCTCGGGCAGTTCGGTGCCCTGCGGGACCCTGACCACGAAGTGCAGCCGGGACAGGATCGACTCGGTGTTCCAGGCCGTGAAGTCGACGCTGATGCCGCTCAGTTCCTCCTTGAGGATCTCGATGATCCGCAGGCGGACGGCCGTGGTGTAGCGGTCGCGCGGGAGGTAGACGAGGGCGGAGTAGTAGCGCCCGTACTCGTCCTGGCGCAGGTAGAGCCTCAGCCGCCTGCGCTCCTGGAGGTAGAGGACGGAGGTGACGATGGACCGCAGCTCGTCGACCGGGGTCTGGAACAGCTCGTCGCGCGGGTAGGTCTCCAGGATCTGGAGCAGGTCGCGCCCGTCGTGGCTGTTGGGCGAGAACCCGGCCTGTTCGAGGACCTCCTCGACCTTGCGCCGGATGACCGGGACCCGGCGCACGGACTCGGTGTAGGCGGCGGAGGAGAACAGCCCGAGGAACCGCCGCTCGCCGACGACATTGCCCTCGGCGTCGAACTTCTTGACCCCGATGTAGTCCAGGTACGACGGCCGGTGCACGGTCGACCGGCTGTTCGCCTTGGTCAGGACGAGCAGCTTGTGCTCGCGGGCCTTGGCCCGGGCGTCGGCGGGCAGCCGCTCGAAGGACGGGCTGACCGGGTGGCTCTCCTGGTCGGAGTGGTGCGGGTCGGCGCGCAGGATGCCGAGGCCGGTGCCGGGCACGGCGGCCAGCGAGTCGTCCCCGCGCAGCTGGTACTCGCGGTAGCCGAGGAAGGTGAAGTGGTCGTCGGCCAGCCAGCGCAGCAGCTCGCGGGCCTCCTCGACCTGGGGCCCGGGCAGGTCACCGGGGATGGGCTCGTCCGGCAGCCCCTCCGCCAGCCGGAGCGCCGCCTCCCGCATCTTGCCCCAGTCCTCGACGGCCTCGCGGGCGTCGGACAGCACCCGCAGCAGGTCGGCGGTGATCTGCTTCAGATCGGCCCGGTCGGTCTCGCGATCGATCTCGACGTGGATCCAGGACTCGATGTGCGCGTCGTGCGGAAGGTCACCCATGCCGGTCGCGGGCTTGGGCAGCACCTCGATGAGCTTGCCGGTGACGTCGCGCCGCACGACGAACTGCGGGTGGATGACGACGTGAATCCCGCGCCCCTGCCGCGTCAGCTCATTGGTGACGGAGTCGACGAGGAAGGGCATGTCGTCGGTGACGACCTCGACCACGGAGTGGCTGCACGTCCACCCGTTCTCTTCCACCGTGGGGGTGTGCACCCGCACGTTGGCCGTGCCCTGAGGGCGGTTTTCGGCCAGCCGGTAGTGCGAGACGGCGGCTCCGAAGACGTCGACCGGGTCGCGGTCGGTCAGGTCCTCCGGGGCCGTGTGCAGGTAGTAACGCTGGAGGAACGAGAGCAGGGACTCGCGATCCGGGGCCTCCCGGGCGTCTGGGGTCTCCTCGCCCGTCGACCCGGTCGGTAGGTGCCCCCCGACCGGGCTGTTCTCAGCAACCCGGGCGGCCCTCTCGAGCAACTCGGCCTTGGCTTCGTCCAGCTTGGTCTGCATTGTCCTCTGGCTCCTGTCGCGCGCCGTTGCGTGACGTAGAAGGAAGTACGGCCTCTGCGCTTACGACGTCACGTCGTGACACGGGGTATCCGGTCTGTTCCGACGCTATGCCGCAAGGTGAGATGAGCGGGGGTGTCTGAGCCAATCTTGAGCTGTCACACGGGTGTGAGGCTGCTCTCTGCGACGCCTCGGTCCGGGTGGTGCTCGGCGTCCCGGGAGTCCTCGAAGCCCCGTCCCGCCCGCGAAGACCAGCGACCGCCGCCCGGTCACGGATGTGGTCCGTGCTCTCCGGGCGCAGGGCAGGGACGACGACGTCCCCGCGAACTATCGCGCTGATCACGCCACCAAGGCTATCGCTCCTTACAGGGGGCCCGTCATGAGCCGTATGTGTACAAAACCAGGCCTGGAAGTTTGACGTTCTGCACAGTGCCCCTACAGGGCGACGGGCCCAGCTGCGGGCAATCGTGCCGCCGAGGGCCGCACGGGTGGGCGCAGCGGCACCCCGTCACGCCGGGCTGCGTCCCCACCCGACCCCGGTACAACCGCCGAGTACCCAGCTACGCCGCCAGCCGCTCAGCCTCCGCCACGGCCTCCTCCAGGGTGTCCACGACCGGCACTCCCACCGCCTCCAGACTCGCCCGACTGTGCGATCCGCCGGTGTACAGCACGGCCCGCGCCCCCACGTACTGCGCGGCCACCGCATCATCCGCGGCGTCCCCGATCACCACGGTGCGTTCAGGAGCCACGCTCACGAGCGACGCGAGATGCCGCACCATGTGCTCGGCCTTGCTGCCCCCCGACGGCCCGGTCCGCCCGTCCACCCGTATGAAGTGCGGCTCGATCCCGAATCCCCGCACCAACGGAACCAGCTCCTCATGCACGTACATACTGAGGATCGACTGACTCCGCCCCGCCGACCGCCACCCGGACAGCAGCTCCACCGCCCCCGCGGTCAGCCCGCAGCGCACCCGGTGCTCCGCGTAGTACCGATGGAAGATGTCGTCCATGACCTCCCACTCGGCCTCGGTCGGCAGCCGCCCCATCAGCCGCTCATAGAACTTCGGCACCGGCACGCAGTAGAGCTCCCGGTACTTCTCCAGCGTCAGCGGCTCAAGCCCCAGCTCGGCGAACGCCGCGTTCGTCGCCCCGATGATCGCGTCGATGTCGTGGAACAGCGTCCCGTTCCAGTCCCAGACAATGTGCGCGCCCGTCTGCTTCCCCATGCCCCAAAACGTACCCGCCCCCACTGACAATCAAGAGAACGGCGACTCAGCGCGCCCCTCTGCACGCCGAGAGCACCCACCCGGGCGCTCAGTCCCCGCGCCCCACCAGGTTGGGAATCTCCTGCGTGGCGAACCACAGCAGCTCGTGGTCCTCCGCCCCGTCCACGACGAACTGCGCGTCGTCGTCCCCACCGTCCGCCGCCGGCAGTGCCTCGGCCGCCGCCGTCACATCCGCCTCCGCGTCCGCGGCGTCGACATGCACGGACGCCGCCTTGGCCAGTGCGACGGGGCCGGCGACCCGCACTTCCCCCAGCGCCGCCGGGTCGAGCCCTCGGTCGGGGTCAGCGCTCGCGGCCCGGTCGGCCACGTCCACGGCCACCACGACCCGCCGCCGCGGCGCCTCCGGCTCGGCCGCCAGCAGCCGCAGCGAGGCCAGCGCGGCCCGGCTCAGCGCCGCGTACTCCAGTTCCTCGATGTCGTCGGAGAGGTACCACTCGCGCAGCCCGGGCGTCACGGCGTACGCGACGAACGGCCCGGATCCCAGCTCACCCGTCTTGTACGCCTCGGCGAGACCGGGGAGGGTCAGGGGCACGTAGACACGCATGGCTGGCCGCTTCTTTCGTGGTCGTTTCTTCGTGGTCGTTTTTCGTGGCCGGTTCGTGGTCGTCGTCACGGCCGGAGGGCTCCGGAGGGCCTTCAGGATACGTGCGGCGCGTCCCCTTTCGAGTTCCACCCTGTGACGCCGGACGCGGCAACTCCAGGCCCGGCATTCACCCGGCGCACCCCCGCAGTGACTGGTTCCGCGCCCTCCCCATCACCCTGATAGGTGAACATTCCGGCGCTCGCCACCCGAGGTCCGCTTCCTTGCCCCTGCCCCCGTCGGGCCCGTACAAGATCACCAACTCGAAGTTACTCCCCGGTATCCACCGGGCCCACGAAACGGGGACCCTCCATGCACAAGGTCATGACCAGGGCACAGCAGCGCCCGGCCGCACGCCCGCCGTCCCGCCGCGACCCACGCCGCCCCGGTGGCAGCGCCGGTGCACGCACATCCGGCAACCCCACCCCGCGCACCCCCGGGAGCCCCCCTCCCCGGACCTCCGACGGCACCACGCCGCCCCGCACCCCCGGCGGAGGCCCCGTCCGCACCCCGGCAGCCGACGGCCGGCCTCCGGGCTCCGCCCGCACCACGAGCCCCCGCACCCGCCCCACGGACACCCGCCCGCCGACACCCTCCGCCACCCCCACAGCACCCCACAGAGCGACACGGGCCACCGCCCCGGCGACCCGGCCCACCCCAACGCCGGCCCCGGCCTCCCGTGACACCTCACCGGCCCCGGTCTCCCGGACGAACACATCGGTCCCGGCTTCCCGGCAGACCACGCCACCCGCCCACGTCTCCCGGAACGCCACACCCGTTCCGGCCTCCCAGGACAACGCACCCCGCGTCCCGGGCCGGCACCGCCACCGCCCGGTGCCGGTCCCGCACCTCCTCCCCACCGACCTCTTCGCCGACCTCCTGCTCGCGGTCCTCAGCGGCCACCGCCCCGTCCACTCGATGCTCCGCCACACCAGGGGCCGCGCCTACGACGAACTGGCCTGGCTCGCCGAACGCGGCCCCCTGCGCACCCGCGGCACCCGCCCCGTCGTCCGCGACATCGGCTATTTCGAACCCCGCCCCGGCGCCATCGAGGCCTTCGCCCGCATCGGCGCCGGAGACCAACTGCGCGCCATGGCCTTCCGTCTGGAACTCGGCCAGGACCTCCGCTGGCGCTGCACGGCGGTGGAACTCGGCGGCCCCCGCCCGCCCCGCGCAGAGGCCGACTGACCCCGCCGAACCGAAAGGGCCGGACACCCTCGGGTGTCCGGCCCTTCCTGCCACTACGGCGCCTCAGCGACCGTCACTTCTTACGACGGCCCCGGCTCCGCGCCTGCTTGCGGCGCTCCGCGCGCGTGAGGCCGTCGGCCTCGGAACGCACCGGCTCCTCGTCGGTGGCGAAGTCACCCTCGATGGTGCCGCCCTCGCCGTCGACCGTCGGGGCGGAGAAGTGGAGGTTGCGCCGCTGCGGGGCGTCGAGCCCCTTGGCCCGGATCTCCGGACGCGCCCCGGCCTGGGCCGGCACCGTGTCGTGCTTCTCCAGGTCGGCCACCGGCTTGGTGTCCTCGACCGGGACCTCCTCGACCTGCTGCTCGACCTGAACCTCCAGGTTGAACAGGTAGCCGACGGACTCCTCCTTGATGCCCTCCATCATGGCGGTGAACATGTCGAAGCCCTCACGCTGGTACTCGACCAGCGGGTCCTTCTGCGCCATCGCGCGCAGGCCGATGCCCTCCTGGAGGTAGTCCATCTCGTAGAGGTGCTCGCGCCACTTGCGGTCGAGGACCGACAGCACGACCCGGCGCTCCAGCTCACGCATGATCTCGGAGCCGAGCTGCGCCTCGCGCGCCTCGTACTGCGCGTGGATGTCGTCCTTGATGGAGTCGCCGATGAACTCGGCGGTCAGCCCGGCCCGGTCGCCGGCCGCCTCCTCCAGCTCCTCGATCGTGACGTTGCACGGGTAGAGCTGCTTGAAGGCGCCCCACAGCCGGTCGAGGTCCCAGTCCTCGGGGAAGCCCTCGGCGGTCTCGGCCTGGACGTAGGCGTCGATCGTGTCGTCCATGAAGTGCTGGATCTGCTCGTGCAGGTCCTCGCCCTCCAGGACGCGGCGCCGCTCGCCGTAGATGACCTCACGCTGGCGGTTGAGGACCTCGTCGTACTTCAGGACGTTCTTACGGGTTTCAAAGTTCTGCTGCTCGACCTGCGACTGGGCGGAGGCGATCGCACGCGTGACCATCTTGTTCTCGATCGGCACGTCGTCCGGGACGTTCGCCATCGACATCACGCGCTCGACCATCTGGGCCTTGAACAGCCGCATCAGGTCGTCACCGAGGGAGAGGTAGAAGCGGGACTCGCCCGGGTCGCCCTGACGGCCGGATCGGCCGCGCAGCTGGTTGTCGATCCGCCGCGACTCGTGCCGCTCGGTGCCCAGCACGTAGAGGCCGCCGAGCTTCTCGACCTCTTCCTTCTCGGCCTGGACGGCCTTCTCGGCGCGCTGGAGGGCCTCGGGCAGGGCCTGCGCCCACTCCTCGATGTGCTCCTCGGGGTCGAGGCCGCGCTGGCGCAGCTCCGCCTCGGCGAGGTCCTCGGGGTTGCCGCCGAGCTTGATGTCCGTACCACGGCCGGCCATGTTCGTGGCCACCGTGACGGAGCCCTTGCGGCCGGCCTGGGCGACGATCTGCGCCTCACGGTCGTGCTGCTTGGCGTTCAGCACCTCGTGCTGGATGCCGCGCTTGCTGAGCTGCTGCGAGAGGTACTCGGACTTCTCGACCGAGGTGGTGCCGACGAGGATCGGCTGGCCCTTGCGGTGCTTCTCCTCGATGTCGTCGACGACCGCCTCGAACTTGGCGACCTCGGTCCGGTAGATCAGGTCCGACTGGTCCTTGCGGACCATCGGCCGGTTGGTCGGGATCGGCACCACGCCGAGCTTGTAGATCTGGTGGAACTCGGCGGCCTCGGTCATCGCGGTACCGGTCATGCCGCAGAGGCCGGGCTGCTCCTTGCCCTTGTGGTCGTGGCGCTTGTAGAGGCGGAAGAAGTTCTGGAGCGTGATCGTGGCGAGCGTCTGGTTCTCGTCCTTGATCGGCACTCCTTCCTTCGCCTCGATCGCCTGGTGCATGCCCTCGTTGTAACGGCGGCCCGCGAGGATACGTCCGGTGTGCTCGTCGACGATCATGACCTCGTCGTCGATGATGACGTAGTCCTTGTCCTTCTTGAAGAGCTCCTTGGCCTTGATGGCGTTGTTCAGGTAGCCCACCAGCGGGGTGTTCACCGACTCGTACAGGTTGTCGATGCCCAGCCAGTCCTCGACCTTGGCGACACCGGACTCGTGGATCGCTACCGTGCGCTTCTTCTCGTCGACGTCGTAGTCGCCGGTCTCCTCGATGCCCTTGAGCGGCTGGCCCGCCTCGCCGCGCTTGAGGCGCTTGACCAGCTTGGCGAAGTCGCCGTACCACTTGGTGGCCTGGTCGGCCGGGCCGGAGATGATCAGCGGCGTACGGGCCTCGTCGATGAGGATGGAGTCGACCTCGTCGACGATGGCGAAGTTGTGTCCGCGCTGGACGAGCTCGTCCTTGGACCACGCCATGTTGTCGCGCAGGTAGTCGAAGCCGAACTCGTTGTTCGTACCGTACGTGATGTCGCAGGCGTACTGCTCGCGGCGCTGAGCCGGCGTCATGTTGGCGAGGATGCAGCCGACGCTCAGACCCAGGAAGCGGTGGACGCGGCCCATCATCTCGGAGTCGCGCTCGGCCAGGTAGTCGTTCACCGTGATGATGTGGACGCCCTCGCCGGACAGCGCGTTCAGATACGCCGGCAGCGTGCCGACGAGGGTCTTGCCCTCACCGGTCTTCATCTCGGCCACGTAGCCCATGTGCAGGGCGGCGCCGCCCATCATCTGCACGTCGTAGTGCCGCTGGCCCAGGACGCGCTTGGCGGCCTCGCGGACGGTGGCGAACGCCTCGGGCAGCAGGTCGTCCAGCGTCTCGCCGTCCGCGTAGCGCTGCTTGTACTCATCGGTGAGGGCCCGCAGCTCGGCGTCGGAGAGGTCGACGAAGTCCTCTTCGATGGAGTTGACCTGGTCCGCGATGCGGTGCAGCTTGCGCAGGATCTTGCCTTCGCCTGCACGCATGATCTTGGAGAGGACGGACACGGGGGTTGGTCTCCTTGCCGGTCGGGCCTGGGACGGTCGGTTACCACTTGACTTACTGAGCAACGGCCATCGTATGCGAGGACCCCGCCGCGCCGGGAGGGCCTGCCGAGACGGCGGCCGTCCGCTGCTTCATTTCTCTTTCACTCTGCTTCAAAGGGGACAACGTCCGGGCCCCTCGGATGGTGCCGCACCCCTCACCCGAATTGAGCGAAGCGTGATGACTTCCTCACTCACGGCAAACAGATGGTGCTTTGCGCGGGCCTCGCACCACAATCGGCCGATGGACCCCGTCACCCTCACCACGGACCGCCTCCTGCTGCGCACGGTCGGCCCCCAGGACACCGACGCGGTGTACGCGGCCTGCCAGGACCCCGACATCCAGCGCTGGACCACGATCCCTTCGCCGTACCTCCGCGAACACGCCGAGGGCTTCACGGAGCAGTTGGTGCCCGACGGCTGGGCGGACGGGTCCATGTACACCTTCGGCGTCTTCCTCCACTCCGGAGAACTCACCGGCATGGTCGGCATCACGCTGCGCGCCCTCGGCGTGGCCGAGATCGGCTTCTGGGCCGCCAAGGAGCACCGCTCCAACGGATACGTCACGGAGGCCGCCCTCACGGCCTGCCGCTGGGCCTTCGTCCACGCGGCGATCGACCGCGTCGAATGGCGCGCCGAGGTGGGCAACCGCGCCTCGCGCGCGGTGGCGGAACGCGCCGGCTTCACGATCGAAGGCATGTTGCGCGCCGCGACCAACAACAAGGGCGTACGCCGTGACACGTGGGTCGGCTCCCTGCTCCCCTCGGACCTGGGCCTCCCGTCGACGGCCCCGTACTTGCCGGCACGCGCGTAGCTGCCTGAGCTGCGTCAGCTGCGGGCAGTCGTGCCGCTGGGGCCGCACGGGTGGGCGCGGCGGCACCCCGCTCCGCCGGGCTGCGCACCCACCCGGCCCCCGCCCCGACGCACAGCACCCCGCCCCAATCCCGCAGCTCACACCCCACTGTCAGTCCCACCCCCTATCGTGCAAATCCATGACCACCCCGCGCCCCGCAACACAGCTCTCCGCAGACGAGGCCCGCCGACTGACCCTCCGCGCCCAGGGCTTCCTCGGTGCCCCACCCCGCCGCTCCGGCGTCCGTGGAATCCTCCGCCACCTGGGTGCGATACAGCTCGACACCATCTCGGTCCTGGCCCGCTCCCACGAACTCGTCCCGTACGCCCGCCTGGGCGCGGTAGGCCGAAAGACAGTGGAGAACGCCTACTGGACGGACACCCACGCCTTCGAGTACTGGTCCCACGCGGCCTGCATCCTCCCCATCGAGGAGTGGCCGCACTTCGCCTTCCGTCGCCGCGCCTACCGCAACCGCCCGATGTGGAACCACGAGCTCCCGGACGGCGCCTACGACGAGGTCATCAAGCAGCTCCGCGACGAAGGCCCCCTCACGGCCACGGAGTTGGGCGGCGCGAAGAAGACGAACGACTGGTGGGACTGGTCCGGCTCGAAGGTCGCCGTCGAACGCGCCCTGATGTACGGCGAGGTGGTCTGCGTGGAGCGCCGCGGCTGGAAGCGCGTGTACGACCTCGCCGAGCGCGCGATCCCGGAGGACCTGCTGCACGACGAGCTGGACGACACCGAGTGCCTGCGCCGCCTGGTCCGCCTGGCGGGCCAGTCCCTCGGCGTCGGCACCCGCGCCGACATCGCCGACTACCACCGCCTCAAGGGCGAGCAGGTCGACGCGGTGATCGCCGACTCGGGCCTCGTCCCGGTCACGGTCGAGGGCTGGGGCAAGCCGGCCTGGGCCGACCCCGCGGCCCTGGAGACACCCCCGCGCGGCCGCCACCGCACCACGCTGCTCTCGCCCTTCGACTCCCTGATCTGGGAGCGGGCGCGCACGGAGCGGATCTTCGGCTTCACCCACCGTCTGGAGGCCTACGTCCCCAAACAGAAGCGGGTGTACGGCTACTTCGCGATGCCGGTCCTGGCCGGCGGCCGGCTCGTCGGTCGCGTGGACCCGGCCCGCGAGGGCCGCACGCTGGTGGCCAAGCAGGTCACCCTCGACGGCGCGAAGGCGGTCCCGGCCGTGGCCCAGGCCCTGGCCGAGGCGGCGACCTGGGTGGACTGCACGGACGTACGCGTGGAGTTGGTCGACGCACCGGACCTGCGCGAGCCCCTCGTCAAGGAACTCGCCCGCATCGTCACCTGAGCCCTACCGGTTCAAGGGATCACCGGATCTCGAGGATCTTCTCCCGCATCGCATACACCACCGCTTCCATCCTGGAGTGCAGCTGCAGCTTCTCCAGGATGTTGCGCACGTGGTTCTTCACGGTGTTCTCGGAGATGAACAACTCCTTGGCGATATCGCGGTTGTTCATCCCCGTCGCGACGAGTTTGAGGACTTCCAGTTCGCGGTCCGTCAGCCGCGGCGCGGGCACCAGCCGGCGCTCGTCCGTGCGCTGGATCATCGACTTGAACTCGGTGAGCAGCTTCGACGCCATGGACGGGCTGATCTGCGACTGGCCGTCGGCCACCGCGCGAATGGCGGTGGCCACCTCGTCCGTCGAGATCTCCTTGAGGAGATATCCGGTCGCGCCCGCCTTGATGGCGTCGTAGAGATCGGCTTCCTCGTCGCTGATCGTCAGCATGATGATCTTGGCGCTGGGGGCGACCTCCTTGATGGAGGTACAGGCCTCGATCCCGCCGCGCTTGGGCATCCGCACATCCATCAGGATGATGTCGGGCAGCAGGTCGGCGGCCTTCTCGACGGCCTCGGCGCCGTCGCCCGCCTCCCCGATGACCTGGATGTCCTCCTCGGCCGCCAGCACGATCTCCAGGCCACGGCGGAACAGGGCGTGGTCGTCGACCACAAGGACTCTGATCGGTTCCTTGCGTGGAGAGTCCGTGTCCGGGCCCATGCCGACGACGCCGTCGTCGGCATCCTCGTCACGCATCGGTCCGAAGCTGTCCGCCATCGTTCCTCCCCCTGAAGGCTGCGGCCTGTGGTCCTGAGCCATCGCCAACCCAGAGCAACGACCCACCGGTTGGGCCGTGACCAACCATGATTTCATGCCCGGACGACACCGGGGTGACGGAGCGGGGCGCCAAGAGGTCGCAAGGGGGTGTCCCTGGGGGCGCACAGGGGTGCCCCTGGGGGCGCACTCGCGCTCCAGGGGCACCCCTGCTCCGCTGTACCCGGCATGGTCAGCCGCCGAGCGCACCGCCTGCCTCAGGGGCGTGCGCCTGTGTGACCATCGTGTCCGTCCTGAGGTGGATCACGCCGTAGTCGTAGGCGTG
Source organism: Streptomyces sp. NPDC045955 (assembly GCF_056430805.1). Lineage (NCBI taxonomy): Bacteria > Bacillati > Actinomycetota > Actinomycetes > Kitasatosporales > Streptomycetaceae > Streptomyces > Streptomyces sp. NPDC045955. The sequence goes on along the minus strand of NZ_JBWKKY010000017.1, from coordinate 14,180 downwards.
CCGTCGGTAGACGACACTCGGTTCCTTGGTCTCGGAGTCGACGAACAGATAGAAGTCGTGCCCGACCAGTTCCATCTCGTAGAGAGCCTGGTCGAGGGTCATGGGCGCTGCGACGTGGGTCTTCTCGCGGACGACGATGGGGCCGTCACCCTGCACTTCCAGCGAGCCGATCTTCTTCGTGGGGACGGCCTCTTCAGGCTCCTCCTGCGGAGTCGGCACCAGGCCGTTTCCGTTGAGCGTCGCCACGCCCGGGACGTGATCGGCGACCTCCGCGGCCGAAATCCGGCGTGCGCCACGGCGCGAGAACCGCTTGTCGTGCTGCCTGCGCAGCCGGGCTTCCAGTTTTTCCGCCGCCAGGTCGAGCGCCGCGTACGGATCGCTCGCCGCCGCCTCCGCCCGGATCACCGGACCGCGGGAGCGAAGCGTGATCTCCACTCGGTCACAGCGGTCGGCCTGCCTGGGGTTCGGCTCCTTGGACACCTCGACGTCGAGGCTGATCACCTTGCCATCGAGCTTCTGGATCTTCTCCAGCTTCAGCTTCTCGGCCACGTGCTTCCGGAACCGCTCGGGCACCTCGGTCTTGCGGCCCTTGACGACGATGTCCACGCAGAACTCCGTTCCCGGATCGCTCCGCTTCGCTGCGGAGCGTCTCCCTTTTGCACCAGGTCCCGGTGTGCCCGGGGACCTCGGACTCGGTGACTTCCACCTCCTCCCCCACGGGCGAGATCCGTACTCCACCGTCGCGAGTGATGAAGAAAAACCCGCGGCACGGCATTCGGATTTGAGAGGTGTGGCCTGCGGCTTTCCCTCTCAACCGAACATATCTCGCCTGGACGGATGTCGTCACCCTCTACTGCGGCGTACCTCCGTTCAGGTGAATAAGCCCTCTCGCTACCTGCAACGACGCAAGATCTCAGTCAGTTCCGGTTTATTTCAAAAGAGTCCGGTGATGCCGCGACCACTGCCGCGCACACCACGTCAACGGCTCCGTCGGCACCGCCCCCGCACGTCATTCCCTGCCGGCCGGGCTGCCGACCCGTCCTCTCTCGCGTTGTTCCGACGTTCTGTTCCTCTCTGCTTTCCCACGTCTCACCCCCGTACACGGCCACAGCCCCCGCAGCGTTCGAAACCGGCCCCGCCGCCCGCACGGCCCGCGCGGCCTCCGCCAAGGACGCCCCCGTGGTCATCACGTCGTCGACGAGGACGACCGGCCCATCGCAGAGCAGTCGGGCACCCCCGGGCACCACCGCCAGCGCGCCCGCGAGATTGTTCAGCCGCTCGCGGGAGTTGAGCTCCGCCTGGTCGGCCACGGCCCGCCGCTGCCGCAGCACGCCGAGCACCCGGGCCGGCACCCCGCTCCGACGCAGTTCCCCCGCCGCCGCCAGCGCGATCCGCCGCGCTGGATCATGCCCACGGGCCCGCACGGCCCGCCGCCCCGACGGAACGGGCACGAGCAGCACAGGCGCCGCGACAACTCGGGGCCACGCCCCCTCGGCGCCGGGCCAGGAGCCGCCCCACGCCGTCTGCAGCCCCGCCCGCACGGCCCCCGCCAAAGCCACCCCGAGGGGACCGGCGAGCGCCAGGGCGCCCCGTTCCTTGTGGGCCAGCAGCGTCGCCCGCACCTCGTCCGCGTACCGGGCCGCCGCATGCACCACCGGCAGCCCGGCCGGCTCCGGCTCCGGCCGCACCCGGCGTGCCGCGACTCCGCTCAGCACCGCACGGCACTCCGGGCACAGCACCGTACGAGGCCTCCCACAGCCTCCGCACTCGGCCGGCAGCACCAGGTCGGTGAGGTCCTGCCACCACCCCCGCATGGCCACCACTGTGCCGCCCCGGACCACGCCCTGCCACCCCTGTGGACAATGGCCTGTGGACAACTGCCCGCCCGACGAGCCGCTCACCCCTCACACGAGTGACGGCCCCGTTGAACGGCTCGTCGGGCCTCGTATGGCGACTCCGGGAGGCGGCCTGAGGGACGGTCCTCGAGGCGGCTCCGGGGGCCGTCAGGGCCCCTCATGGTGCACCCCGACGAGGCGCACCGGCCACGGGCCGGCGCCCCACCTCACCCCGGATAAACCGGCGCCGTCCCCTCCGTCACCTTCTCCCACTGCGCGCCCGACGGGAGCCGGACGATGCCGTCCACCGAGTAGGCCACCAGCGGCAGCCGCTCGTCCTCGGCGGCGGTGACCTCCTTCACGCCGGTCAGGGCCGCGGGCGCCGGTACGTCCGGCGTGGAGCCGTCGACCTGGACGTACCGCATCTGCTCCACGCCGCCGTGTTCACGCCCGACCACCACGAGCCGGCTGTCCCCGGCCCACGACATGGCGGTGACCTCTTCCAACTCCGGTGTCGCCGAGCGCAGTTCGGCCACCGTGACGGCAGGCTGCTCGCCCGGCTTCCCCTCCCGCTCGATCAGCCCGATGAGCAGGGTCTTCTTGCCGCCCTTCTCCACGACAAGCGCGATCCGCACCCCGTCGGCGGCCACCCGCACGGCCTGGACCCGACCGTCCACGTGTGGCATGCGCACCTCCAGCGGATCACCCTTGCCCTCCTGCAGCAGGAGCAGCCGGGGATTGTCCGGGTCGCGGTCGGCCACCCACAGGCCGTCGTGCGCGTCCCAGCTGGGGCTCGTCAGCCGGTCGGCCTCGGACCGGCCATGGCTGCGCAGTACCGGCTCGCCCAGCGAACCGCCCGAGACCAGCGATCCCACGTACAGCGCCTTGCCGTCGAGGCTGACGCCGGCCGCGGTGTGCTCGTCGCGTGAGACGGCCACCGACCGCAGTGCCGTGTCGCCCTCGCCCAGCGCCCCCGGCGCGGGGTCCGAATCGGGGTCGCTGCTGCCCGCCGGGATCCGTACCAGCCGGTGCTTGCCGTCGACGAAGTACAGGAAGTCGGGGCGCCGCGTCGAGCTCCGGAAGGCGGCGGAATCGGACGCGCCCAGCGTGAGCGAGCACAGCTCCTCCCCGTCGGCCCGCAGCTCGATCTCCTCCACCGCGGGGCTGAGGCTCTGCAAGGTGAACAGCAGCTGGGCCGCCATCTCCTCGCACCGGTTGGTGCCGATGCCCGCGGCCTTGTCATTGAGCGGGACCGTCAGCTTGTTCCGGTCGTCGGGCGCCAGCGCACCGGTCTTCTTCGCCAGCGCCGTACCGGTGGGGAAGCTCGATCTGACGACGGGCCCGAGCCACCGCGTGGGCCCGCTCAGGACGGAGCGCACCACCTGCGTCATGGGGTCCACCCGCCGGCGGACGTACACGGGGTCGGCGACCGCGGTGGGCTGCGTGTCCGCTCCGGCCACCGTGGTGTTCGAAGCGAAGTAGTACTTGTCGACGGACATGTAGTTGCGCTGGAAGTCCGACTCGCCCATGACGACGCCCTGCGGCAGCGCGTCGATCCGCCACTGCCGGCTCTTTTCGTCCTGCGTCAGATGCACGGTGCGGCCGTACGCCCCGGTGGCCGGCGCGTAGGCCTGCTGCGCGTCCACGGTGGCCACCTTGGTGCCGGTGAGCGTGTACGAGATCTCGCCGGTGTCCTCCCCACCGCCCCCCGCCTCGGGCTTGGCACCCGGCCCCTCCGTCAGCACGGTGGTGGAAATCTCCGGCCGCCACGTCTTGGCCGCCTCACCGGTCAGGTACTGCCGCGCGGTCTTGTAGTGCGGATCGTCGCTGGTGAGCGCCTCAAGGAAGCCCTGCACGATCTCCGAGGGCGGCGCGTCCTCCCCGGGCGGCACGGCGAACACCCGTACCTGGGTGTCCTGGCGCGGCGTGGACTCCACATCCCGCAGGTCCCCGCTGTCCGGCATCGAGGCGCACCCCGCCATCAGCAGGACGCCACCGGCGGCGTACGCCATCACGCGCGCGGGCGTCCGCCGACCGCGCCCCCCACGGTCAGCGCCCACGAGATGCCTCCCCATGCCTGTCCGCATGCCTGTCCGCATGCCTGTCCGCGCTCTCCGCCTCGGTTTCCCTGCCCGGACCCGCGGATCCGTCGTCCCTGTCCGCGTCCCGCGGCCCGCTCACGTCCCGGCCTCGAGAGGCCCCGGCAGACCCACTCGACTTGCCGTCGGCGGCCGCACTCGCCGGACCACTCATCACACCGTCGCCGGCCGCACTCGCCGGACCACTCATCACACCGTCGCCGGCCGCACTCGCCGAACCGCTCACCACACCTTTGCCCGCCGCACTCGCGGCCCCCGAGGCGGGCCGGGGCACCACGCGCGCGCCGTTGCCGGGCAGCGCCGTCGGATCGGCCGTGGGGGCCGCTGAGGCCGCCCGCGGCGGTATCGGATCCCGCGCCTGCCCCGACGGCACCGGCCCGCTCGCCGACTGTGCCGGCACGGTCGCCCGCTTCTCGCCGTCCCCGCCGCCGCACGGCAGCCCGGCGTCGTCGAGCCCCCGGTTCCGCCGTGAGTCCTTGGGCTCCAGCGGTATCGGCGAGCCCCTCAGCGGCTCGTCCGCGGTCCTGGGCAGCGTCAGCCGGAACTGCGAGCCGCCGCCCGGCTCACCCCACGCCTGAAGCCAGCCGCCGTGCAACCGGGCGTCCTCCAGGGCGATGGACAGCCCCAGACCCGTACCACCCGTCGTACGCGCGCGCGCCGGGTCGGCCCGCCAGAAGCGGCTGAACACACGGGTCGCCTCGCCCGGCTTGAGCCCGACCCCGTAGTCCCGCACCGCGACCGCGACCGCACCGCCGGCCGCGGCGAGCTTGACGACCACGTCCCTGCCCTCACCGTGCTCGACGGCGTTCACGACGAGGTTGCGCAGCACGCGCTCCACGCGCCGGGCGTCGGCCTCGGCGACGACGGGCTGCTGGTCGCCCAGGATCCGGATCTGCGTGCCCTTGCGCTCCGCGAGCGGCTCGGCCCCGCTGACCACCCGCCGTACGACCTCCCTGAGGTCGATCGGCTCCGCCTCCAGCGCCGCGGCACCCGCGTCGAACCGGCTGATCTCCAGCAGGTCCGCGAGCAGCGACTCGAACCGGTCCAGCTGGTCGGCGAGCAGCTCCGCCGACCGCGCGGTCACCGGGTCGAAGTCCTCACGCGCCTCGTGGATGACGTCCGCGGCCATCCGTACGGTCGTCAGCGGCGTACGCAGCTCGTGCGACACGTCCGACACGAACCGGCGCTGCATCCGCGACAGGTCCTCCAGCTGGCTGATCTTCAGCTGGAGGTTCTGGGCCATCTTGTTGAAGGCCTCGCCGAGCCGCGCGATGTCGTCCTCGCCGGTGACCTTCATACGTTCCTGAAGCCGCCCGGCGGACAGCCGCTCGGCGATCCCCGCCGCCATCCGCACCGGCGTGACGACCTGCCGCACCACGAGCCAGGCGATGGCCCCCAGCAGGACGACGACGAACAGCCCGGCCGTCGCGAGGGTCCCCTTGACCAGGCTCAGCGACTTCTCCTCCTGGGTGAGCGGGAAGAGGTAGTAGAGCTGGTACGGGTCCCCATTGGGGTCGTTGACCTGCTTGCCGACGACCAGGCCCGGCTGGGAGTCCTTGGCCGCGTTGTTGTAGGTGATGCGGGTGTAGCTCTGCGCGGCCGTCGTGCTGCTGCCGATCCGCTCGCGCAGCTCGGGGGGCACGCTCCTGCTCCAGTCCACCTCGCCGGAGGCACGCTGCCCGCGGCCGCCCGCGCCGTCCTCGTCGGAGGCCGGGAGGGTCACCACGTCGAAGGCGCCCTGGCCGCCGCTGGACAGCGAGGAGACGAGGTCGCTCATCCACTCGGTGACGTTCTGCGCGGGACGCCCGTCCACCGTGGCGACATCGTCGCCGGTGCCGCTCGCCGCCTCGTCGGCCCGCTGCTTGGCCACCGCGAACCCGCCCGTGGCCTGGCTCTGGGACGCCTTCACCTTGGCGTCCAGCAGGCCGTTGCGCACCTGCCCGATGACGACGAAGCCCAGCAGCAGGACCACGCCCAACGACATCAGCAACGTCGTGACGACGACCTTGAGCTGGATGTTGCGCCGCCACAGCCGCATGACCGGCAGCAGCGGCCGGCGCACCCACCGCATGAACAGCCGGATGACCGGACTGCCCTGGACCCCGCCCTGGAGCAGCAGTCCGCTCTCCAGGAACCGTCCCCAGCGGGAACCCGCCTTCTTCCGCCCGACAGACCGCCCCGGGCGGGCCCCGGACCGGCCGGGCGCCGAAGCGGCACTGTCGCCGGACATGTCAGCTCGGTCCTGCCTTGTACCCGACACCACGGACCGTCACCACGATCTCCGGCTTCTCCGGGTCCTTCTCGACCTTGGAGCGCAGCCGCTGCACATGCACGTTGACCAGCCGCGTGTCCGCCGCGTGCCGGTAGCCCCACACCTGCTCCAGGAGCACCTCACGCGTGAACACCTGCCACGGCTTGCGCGCGAGCGCGACCAGCAGGTCGAACTCCAGCGGCGTCAGCGCGATCGACTGCCCGTCCCGCTTCACGGAGTGCCCGGCCACGTCGATGACCAGGTCACCGATGGCGAGCTGCTCCGGAGCGGGCTCCTCCGACCTCCTGAGCCGCGCCCGGATCCGGGCCACCAGCTCCTTCGGCTTGAACGGCTTCACGATGTAGTCGTCGGCACCCGACTCCAGGCCCACGACGACATCGACCGTGTCGCTCTTCGCCGTGAGCATCACGATCGGCACACCGGACTCCGCCCTGATCAGGCGGCACACCTCGATGCCGTCCCGGCCGGGCAGCATCAGATCGAGCAGCACCAGATCGGGCTTGGACTCGCGGAAGGCGGCGAGCGCCTTGTCGCCGTCGGCCACGAAAGACGGCTCGAAACCCTCACCACGCAGCACGATGCCGAGCATCTCGGCAAGTGCGGTGTCGTCGTCGACGACAAGGACTCGTCCCTTCATAAACGACATCATCCCATTCTCATAACAGTGGCGAAGGCAGTGGTGAGGTAGGTCACCGGCCAGTGACCATAGTCGCAGCAAGCGCTACTGTCTGCCCTCGCCCGCCCCCCTTGTTGATCTCGACGGCGGGCAGCGGCAGACCCTCGCCCCGCGAAACGGCGAGGTTGCCGGAGCCCACGCCACAGCGCACACGCTCCGGCAGCCGCCCGGCTCAGCCCGCCGCCACCCGTCGCGACCGGGCACACACCTCGGCGAGCGCCTCGGCCGTGACCGGCGAAACCGCCCCCTCCTCCGTGACGATCGCCGTCACCAGCTCGGGCGGCGTCACGTCGAACGCCGGGTTGTACGCCTGCGTCCCCAGCGGCGCCACCGGAATGCCACCGCCCGCCTCGGCCCCGGTCACCGGCACCTGCGGCGCCACGAACTCGGTCACCTCATGACCGGCCCGCTGCTCGACCTCGATGGACGCCCCGTCCGCGGTGTCCAGATCCACCGTCGTCACCGGCGCCACCACGATGAACGGCACATGGTGATACCGCGCCAGCACCGCCAGCGGATAGCTCCCGACCTTGTTCGCCACCGAACCGTCCGCCGTGATGCGGTCCGCCCCGATCAGCACCGCGTCCACCTCCCCCGCGGCGAACAGCGACCCGGCCGCGTTGTCGGTGAGCAGCGTGTACGCCATCCCGCTGCGCGCCGCCTCGTACGCCGTCAGCCGGGCGCCCTGCAACAACGGACGCGTCTCGTCCACCCACAGACGCCGGAGCCGGCCCGCCCGGTGCGCCGCGAGCGCCACCGCGAACGCCGTCCCCTCGCCGCCCGACACCAGCGAACCGGTGTTGCAGTGCGTCAGGATCCGGTGCCCGCCGCCGGGCAGCAGCTCGTCCAGCAGGGCCAGCCCGTGCTCGGCCATCCGCGCACTGGCCTCGGCGTCCTCCCGGTGCAGCTGCCGCGCCGCCGCCAGCGCCGCCGCGGCCGCCTGCCTGATGTCACCGCCCTTGGCGAGCGCGGCATCGTGGGCCGCTTGCGCCCGGCGCACACCCACGGCCAGGTTCACCGCGGTCGGCCGGGCACTCGCCAGCGCGGCGGCGGCCTCGTCCACGTCGAAGCCCCGCACGGCCGCGAGCGCGACGCCGTACGCCCCCGCGATGCCCAGCAGGGGCGCCCCGCGCACGGCGAGCGAGCGGATCGCCTCCACGAGGGCGGGCGCGTCCGTACAGACCAGTTCGACCTCCTCGGCCGGCAGCCTCGTCTGGTCGAGAAGGACCAGAACGGGTCCTTCCGGTGGCTCATCCCAACGGATCGCCGGGATCTCGGTCGGCCGCTTGTCATCGCCGCTGTACGCGTACTGATCAGCCATGCCGTCAGTCTGCCCCCTAACGCGCGGACAATTGAAGGTACGCAGCCCCTACCGCTGCCGGTCACTCCAAGACCACCCCATGGCACGATGGCTGCCAACCTGCCGCCGCGACCGCGGACGGGCACCGTGAAGGAGCGACGATGAACGACACTCCGGGCTGGGCCTCGCCCGGATCCGCCCCGTCCGACGGGCAGAAGCCAGACGCGTCCGGCCCTGCCGAGCCCGCCGACCGCCCCGGCCCCGCACAGCCCGCGGACCAGCCGGGCCAGCCGGCCCAGGCCCCGCAGGGCCCCGGCCCGCAGTGGTCCAAGGACCAGCCGCCACCCGCCCAGTGGTCCGCCCCCAGCGGCTCCGGAGGCCCGGCCGTCCCCGGCCAGGCTCCCCCGCCCCCGCCGCCCGGCCCCGGCTGGGGCACCCAGCCCCCCGGCGGCTACGGCCCCGGCGGTCCCGGCGGGTACGGCCCCGGCGGTCCAGGAGCCCCCGGCGGATACCCGGGACCCGGCGGCCCCGGAGGCTACGGCGGCTGGGGCAACGCCTGGGGTGGCCCCCCGCCCGCTGCCAAGCCCGGCGTGATCCCGCTCCGCCCGCTCGGCGTGGGCGAGATCCTCGACGGCGCTGTCTCCACCATGCGCACCTACTGGCGCACGGTCCTCGGCATCTCCCTGACCGTCGCGGTCATCACCGAGATCATCGTCGTGCTGTTCCAGGGCCTCGTCCTGGACGACTCCAGCACCGACGCCCTCAACGATCCCAGCGCCACCCTCGGCGAACTGAGCCGCGCCATGGGCGACGCCATGCTCAACTCCACCGTCGTCTTCGTCATCTCCCTGGTCGGCACGGTCATCGCGACCGCACTGCTCACCACCGTCACCAGCCGCGCCGTGCTCGGCAAGTCGGTGACCATCGGCGAGGCCTGGCGGGACGCCCGCCCCCAGGTCGCCAAACTCTTCGGCCTCATCTGCCTGTTGCTGCTCATCACCGTGGGCATCGTCACCGTCGGCACCCTGCCCGGCATCCTCATCGCCGCCTCCGGCAGCACCGGGGCGGGCGTCGCCCTGACCGTCCTGGGCGTCATCGGCGCCGGCATCGTCGCCCTCTGGCTGATGATCCGCTTCTCCCTGGCCTCGCCCGCCCTGATGCTGGAGAAGCAGGGCATCAAGAAGGCCATGAGCCGCTCCACGAAGCTGGTCCGGGGCACCTGGTGGCGGATCTTCGGCATCCAGCTGCTCGCCACGATCATCGCGAACGTCGTCGCCTCGATCATCGTCATCCCGTTCACCTTCCTCGCCGCGGCCCTCAGCGGCGACGGTGTCACCGGCTGGCTGAACAGCGGCGGCTCCGGCCTCGGCTGGACCTTCCTCATCGTCAGCGGCATCGGCGCGGTGATCGGCTCCATGATCACGTTCCCGATCACGGCCGGCGTCACCGTGCTCCTCTACATCGACCAGCGCATCCGCCGCGAGGCCCTCGACCTCGAACTGGCCCGCGCCGCCGGTGTCCAGGGCTACGGCTCCACCGCCCCCGGCGCCGTCCCGGGGAGCTGATGCCGTGAGCTGGGCGGGGGACGTTCTCACATCGGCGCTGCCAGGCGCCGCCATACGCACACTGCTGCGCGCCGACGGCACGTCCGTACTGTCGTCGGTACGCTCCGCCGACGAACCGCCCCTCACCATCCCGCGCGACCCCGCGCGCGAGGCGGCCCGGCGCGAGCTGTCGAAGCGGATGTACCACGAGGACGACCCCAGCCTGTTCCAGCGCGCCCTCGACGCCTTCTGGGACTGGCTCGACAAACTGTTCAACGCCGCCTCGACCGCCACGCCGGGCGGAACGCTCGGCCTGGCCGTCATCATCCTGGCCGTCGTCGCCGTGCTGGCCGCCCTGTGGTGGCGCCTGGGCACCCCGCGCCGCCAACCCGCCTCGTCCGCCACCCTGTTCGACGACCGCCCCCGCAGCGCCGCCGACCACCGCGCAGCCGCCGAGGCACACGCCGCCCAGGGCCACTGGAACCAGGCCGTCCAGGAACGCATGCGCGCCCTCGTCCGCGCCCTGGAGGAACGCGCCCTCCTGGACGTCCGCCCCGGCCGCACCGCCGACGAGGCCGCCGCCGAAGCCGGCCGGACCCTGCCCGCCCACACCGACCGACTCCGCGCAGCCGCCCGCGACTTCGACGACGTGACATACGGCGGCCGGTCGGCGACCGAGGAGTCGTACCACCACCTCGCAGAACTCGACCGCGAGCTGGAACGCACCAAGCCCCAGCTCGCCGCGAGCAGCGCCCACAGCACGGCCCCCCACCCCCGCCAGGGAGCCGCCGAATGACCACCGAGGCCACCCTCCCGTCCAACTCGGCCTCGCCCACCGCCCGCCAGGTCTGGACCCGCGCGCGCGGCATCGCGCTCGCCCTCGTACTGCTCCTGGTGGGGGCCATCGCCATCGCCGTGCTCCGCTCCGACGCCCGGCACGGTGAACTCGACCCGCGCTCCGCCGACCCCAACGGCAGCCGCGCCGTCGCCGAACTCCTCGCCGACCGGGGCGTGGACACACGCGTGGTCACCACCCTCGACGAAGCAGCCGCCGCAGCAGGCCCGGACACGACCCTCCTGGTCGCCGTCCCCGACCTGCTGACCCGCAGTCAGCAGTCCCGCCTGCACAACGCGTTCGCCGGCTCCCGCGGCCGCACCGTCCTGGTCGCCTCCGGCAGCGCGTCCGTCGAGCGACTCGCCCCCGGCGTCACCGCCGACCCCGCCACCAGCCTCGACTCCACTCTCTCCCCCGACTGCCGGCTGCCCGCCGCCCGGCGCGCGGGCACCGCCGACACGGGCGGCGTCCGCTACACCACCACCCACCTCGACGCCGACGCGTGCTACCCCAGCGAGCGCCTGGCCACCCTGCTGCGCATTCCGGACGCGACCGGGGCCGGCGACACCGTCGTCCTCGGCGCGCCCGACATCCTCCTCAACGACCGCCTCGACAAGCAGGGCAACGCCTCGCTCGCCCTCCAGCTCCTCGGCTCCCGCCCCCATCTGGTCTGGTACCTCCCCTCGCTCTCCGACACGTCGGCCACCGGCACCGACGACGAACGCAGCTTCTTCGACCTGCTCCCCTCGGGCTGGCTCTGGGGCACCCTGCAACTCTTCATCGCCGCAGCCCTGGCCGCCCTCTGGCGGGCACGCCGGCTCGGCCCCCTCGTGCCCGAAAAACTCCCCGTGGCGATCCGCGCCTCCGAAACCGCCGAAGGCCGAGCCCGCCTCTACCGCAAGGCCGACGCCCGCGACCGCGCGGCCAACGCTCTTCGCTCCACCACCCGCACCCGCCTCGCCCCCCTCACAGGCGTCCCCGTCACCCAGGCGCACACGCCCGAGGCCCTGCTCCCCGCCCTGTCCGCCCACCTTCACGGCGACGGACAGGACCTGCGCACCCTGCTCTTCGGACCACCGCCCAGCGACGACGCAGCACTCATCGCACTCGCCGACCAACTCGACGCCCTCGAAAGAGAGGTACGCCGTCCATGATGGACCCGACCACTGACAACGCCGGGCAGACCGGTGACCCGGGCGCCGCCCGAGCCGCCCTGGAGGCCCTGCGCGCCGAGATCGCCAAGGCCGTGGTCGGCCAGGACCCCGCCGTGACCGGCCTCGTCGTCGCCCTGCTCTGCCGCGGCCACGTCCTCCTCGAAGGCGTCCCCGGCGTCGCCAAGACCCTCCTGGTCCGCGCCCTTGCTTCCGCCCTCGAACTCGACACCAAACGCGTCCAGTTCACCCCCGACCTGATGCCGAGCGACGTGACCGGCTCCCTGGTCTACGACACCCGCAGCGCCGAGTTCTCCTTCCAGCCCGGCCCGGTCTTCACCAACCTCCTCCTCGCCGACGAGATCAACCGCACGCCCCCCAAGACCCAGTCGTCCCTCCTGGAAGCCATGGAGGAACGCCAGGTCACGGTCGACGGCACCCCTCGTGCCCTCCCCGACCCGTTCCTGGTCGCCGCGACCCAGAACCCGGTGGAGTACGAGGGCACCTACCCCCTCCCCGAAGCCCAGCTGGACCGCTTCCTCCTCAAACTCACCATCCCCCTCCCCTCCCGCCAGGACGAGATCGACGTCCTCACGCGCCACGCCGAGGGCTTCAACCCACGCGACCTGCACGCCGCCGGCGTACGCCCCGTCGCGGGCCCGGCCGATCTGGAAGCAGCACGCGCCGCGGTCGCCAAGACGACGATCTCCCCGGAGATCACCGCCTACGTGGTCGACATCTGCCGCGCCACCCGCGAGTCGCCGTCCCTCACCCTCGGTGTCTCCCCCCGAGGCGCCACGGCCCTCCTGGCCACTGCCCGGGCCTGGGCCTGGCTGACCGGCCGCGACTACGTCATCCCCGACGACGTGAAGGCCCTCGCCCTGCCCACTCTCCGCCACCGCGTACAACTCCGTCCGGAGGCCGAAATGGAAGGCGTGACGGCCGACTCCGTCATCAACGCGATCCTGGCCCACGTCCCCGTCCCCCGCTGATGGCACTCACCGGACGCGCCGCCCTCCTCGCAGCCCTGGGCTCCCTCCCCGTAGGCATCTGGGAACCCAGCTGGACGGGCATCCTGGCGGTCAACGCACCCCTGGCCGTGGCCTGCGCCTGCGACTTCGCCCTGGCCGCCCCCGTACGACGCCTGGGCCTCACCCGGTCCGGCGACACCTCCGTACGCCTCGGCGACACCGCGGATGTGGCGCTGACCATCACCAACCCGTCCCGCCGCCCCCTGCGTGCCCGACTCCGCGACGCCTGGCCACCGAGCGCCTGGCAGCCCGGCATGGAAACAACGGCCTCCCGCCACCGCCTCACGGTCCCCGCGGGCGAACGCCGACGCGTGACGACCCGCCTGCGTCCCACCCGCCGAGGCGACCGCCAGGCCGACCGGGTCACCATCCGCTCCTACGGCCCTCTCGGCCTCTTCTCCCGCCAGGGCACCCACAAAGCCCCCTGGACGGTTCGCGTCCTGCCCCCCTTCGCCAGCCGCAAGCACCTGCCCTCCAAACTGGCCCGCCTCCGCGAACTGGACGGCCGCACCAGCCTGCTCACCCGCGGCGAGGGCACCGAATTCGACAGCCTGCGCGAGTACGTTCCCGGCGACGACACCCGCTCCATCGACTGGCGCGCCACAGCCCGCCAGTCCGCGGTCGCCGTGCGCACCTGGCGCCCGGAACGCGACCGCCACATCCTCCTGGTCCTCGACACCGGCCGCACCTCGGCAGGCCGCGTGGGCGACGCACCCCGCCTCGACGCCTCCATGGACGCGGCCCTGCTCCTCGCGGCCCTCGCCTCCCGCGCCGGCGACCGCGTCGACCTCCTTGCCTACGACCGCAAGGTCCGCGCCCTCGTCCAGGGCCGCACGGCAGGCGATGTCCTTCCGTCCCTGGTCAACGCGATGGCCACGCTCGAACCCGAGCTCGTCGAAACGAACGCCCGAGGCCTCACGGCCACAGCCCTGCGCACGTCCCCCCGCCGCTCTCTGATCGTGCTCCTCACGACCCTGGACGCGGCCCCCATCGAAGAGGGCCTCCTCCCGGTACTCTCCCAGCTCACCCAGCGCCACACGGTCCTGCTGGCATCAGTAGCCGACCCGCACATCACCGAAATGGCGAAGGCCCGCGGAAACGTCGACGCCGTCTACGAGGCAGCCGCAGCCGCCCAGGCCCAGTCCGAACGTCACCGCATGGCAGAACAGCTCCGCCGCCACGGCGTCACGGTCGTGGACGCGACGCCGGACGACCTGGCGCCGGCGCTGGCGGACGCGTATTTGGCATTGAAGGCGGCTGGACGCCTATGACGGTGAGGGCCCCTCGGAAGAGGGTCCCTCAACGCAGAAAACCCCCGCATCCGAAGATGCGGGGGTTTTCCCAATAATTGTTCGGCGGCGTCCTACTCTCCCACAGGGTCCCCCCTGCAGTACCATCGGCGCTGTAAGGCTTAGCTTCCGGGTTCGGAATGTAACC
>NZ_JBWKKY010000016.1:0-178386 GCF_056430805.1 Streptomyces sp. NPDC045955 | reverse complement strand
CCCCCCCCCCCCCCCCCCCCCCCCCCCCCCCCCCCCCCCCCCCCCCCCCCCCCCCCCCCCCCCCCCCCCCCCCCCCCCCCCCCCCCCCCCCCCCGTACCGTTGCCCCGGGCCGCCGCGACGGGTGAACCAGCGCGTGTCTCCCCACATGACCTGAAACAGGCCTCCGGCGGCCCGCCTTGCCGGGGTGACGCCGTCTCGCAGCGGCCCGAGCCGGCACCCGTCCGCTGAGACGGCGGCAGGGACCGTAACCCTTCCGACTTCCCCGGCACAGGACCTGCACACCCCGCCGTTCCCTCTCGGTGTGACGTGTGGCACCATCTTGGCCACCCACCGGCACAGCCCTCAGGAGACACTCCTAGTGCAGCCTTCCGCCGTCCCGGAGCTCGCTCACACCCACACCCGCCCCATCCACTGGCTCGCCACCGCGACAGCCGTCGCCGGCGTCGTGGCCCTCTCCTCGCTCTTCCAGCCGGGCGCGGCCACGGCGGCCCAGCCGTCCGCCCCCGAGACCAGGAGCGCGCCGGCGAACGTGGCGGCGCCCGACCCGGCCGCGGTGGAGTTCCCCATCGAGTGCGGCCCGGTGAAGGCCGTGGTGGAGAAGAAGGCCTCCAGCGACCTCGACGGCGACGGCAACCCCGAGACGGTGGCCGTGGTCCACTGCGACTCCCCGATGGGCACCCCGCCGGACGGCGTGTACGTCCTCACCCGAGGCCGCGAGGGCGGCGCACCGCGTGTGGTGGCGGCGCTGCTCGACCCCAAGGACGGCACCACCGTCAGCGACTTCGCCGTACGCGACGGAGCCGTCACGGCCACTCTCCTCGGCTACTCGTCGCCCGATGTGCCGCGTTGCTGCCCCGATGTGCACAGCGACGCGAAATGGCGTTGGCACAACGGCGCGTTCGTGCGCTCGGCACCGGCCGGTGCCCGCAGCGTGTGAGGCCTCTGCGCCGCCACGTGTGAGATATCAGACAGTAGTAACGGAGCGTAGAGAAGTAGTCACTCCGCGTCTGGTCCGTAGACCTCGGTCCTGTCCGAAACTCGACGTACGTGGATGCAGTCGCCCGGACACTCCTTCGCCGAGTCGATCACGTCCGTGAGAAGCGGCAGCGGAACGGGCGTTGTCGCGCCCTTGTCCTGGAGCAACTCGTCGTCGGGGCTCTTCACATAGGCCAGACCGTCGATGTCCAGCTCGAACACCTCGGGCGCGTACTGGGCGCAGATGCCGTCACCGGTACACAGGTCCTGGTCGATCCAGACCTCCAGCGCCTCGCCGTCGACCCCGGCCTCCTGCTGCACGCTCATGTCTCCTGCCGTTTCATACGTCGAGCCGTGCCGGGAATCCGGCCAGCTCTGACGGGTGTTGAACGCTTCGACCCTACCTCCGGCTGGGTTCCAATCATGTTCGCTGGGTATTCCCCTGGCGTGAGGGAGAGCGCAAGGGTGAAGATCGGACACACCCCGACCGTCTTTGTGATCTAGGGGTTTCAATCGACACCCGCCCAGGTAGGGTCTGGAAGCGTCCAGCTCCCCTTGGAGGAGGTGAGGACCGTGGCAGCCCACGACGACGACATGAACCGCGGCATCCGCCCGGGACGCGGGTCCGACGACCCGGCCGGGCAGATCGCCTACCTTGAGCAGGAGATCGCCGTCCTGCGACGCAAGCTCGCCGACTCTCCGCGACACACGAGGATTCTCGAAGAGCGGATCGTCGAGCTGCAGACCAATCTGGCCGGCGTGTCCGCGCAGAACGAGCGGCTCGCCAACACGCTCCGTGAGGCCCGTGACCAGATCGTGGCCCTCAAGGAGGAAGTCGACCGGCTCGCGCAGCCGCCGGCCGGCTTCGGTGTCTTCCTGACGGCCAACGAGGACGGCACCGCCGACATCTTCACCGGCGGCCGCAAGCTCAGGGTGAACGTCAGCCCCAGCGTCGAGCTCGACGAGCTCCGGCGCGGCCAGGAAGTGATGCTCAACGAAGCGCTCAACGTGGTCGACGCCATGGAGTTCGAGCGCGTCGGCGACATCGTCACACTCAAGGAGATCCTCGAGGACGGCGAGCGGGCCCTGGTGCTCGGGCACACCGACGAGGAGCGGGTGGTACGGCTCGCCGAGCCGCTGCTGGACGTCACCATCCGCCCCGGCGACGCCCTGCTGCTCGAACCCCGCTCCGGCTACGTCTACGAGGTCGTGCCCAAGAGCGAGGTCGAGGAGCTCGTCCTCGAAGAGGTCCCCGACATCGGCTACGAGCAGATCGGCGGCCTGGGTGGCCAGATCGAGGCCATCCGCGACGCGGTCGAGCTCCCGTACCTCTACCCGGACCTGTTCAAGGAGCACGAACTGCGGCCGCCGAAGGGTGTCCTGCTGTACGGGCCCCCCGGATGCGGTAAGACCCTGATCGCCAAGGCCGTGGCCAACTCGCTGGCCAAGAAGGTCGCCGAGGTGACCGGCCAGGCCGCCGGCAAGAGCTTCTTCCTCAACATCAAGGGCCCCGAGCTTCTGAACAAGTACGTCGGTGAGACGGAGCGGCAGATCCGCCTCGTCTTCCAGCGGGCCCGTGAGAAGGCCAGCGAGGGCACCCCCGTCATCGTCTTCTTCGACGAGATGGAGTCCCTCTTCCGCACCCGTGGCTCCGGTGTCAGCTCGGACGTGGAGAACACCATCGTCCCGCAGCTGCTCGCCGAGATCGACGGTGTGGAGGGCCTGCAGAACGTGGTCGTGATCGGTGCCTCCAACCGTGAGGACATGATCGACCCCGCCATCCTGCGTCCCGGCCGGCTGGACGTGAAGATCAAGATCGAGCGTCCGGACGCCGAGGCGGCCAAGGACATCTTCGGCAAGTACCTCACCGAGCGCCTCCCGCTGCACAGCGAGGACCTCGCCGAGCACAGCGGGTCGAAGGCCGCCACGGTGCAGAGCATGATCCAGACGGCCGTCGAACAGATGTACGCCGAATCCGAGGAGAACCGCTTCCTGGAGGTCACCTACGCCAACGGCGACAAGGAAGTCCTCTACTTCAAGGACTTCAACTCCGGCGCCATGATCGAGAACATCGTGGGCCGCGCCAAGAAGATGGCGATCAAGGACTTCCTCGAGAAGAACCAGAAGGGACTCAGGGTCTCCCACCTCCTCCAGGCCTGCGTGGACGAGTTCAAGGAGAACGAGGACCTGCCCAACACCACCAACCCGGACGACTGGGCTCGAATCTCCGGCAAGAAGGGCGAACGGATCGTTTACATCCGTACGCTCATCACCGGAAAGCAGGGCGCGGACACCGGACGCTCCATCGACACGGTGGCGAACACCGGTCAGTACCTGTAAAAGGCAGGGCGGCTGCGGGTGCCCTCGGCGGGTACCCGCAGCCGACTGTTTTTCAGGCCACGGCTGGAGCAACGCAATGACGCAAATGATCTCCCCACCAGCGCAAAGGCGTTCTAGGCTCTTGCGTACCGCCACGTCGCGCAGTGCGGGGACGGGCACCGCACACGCAACCGAGCGCCAGCGGTATCTGAGTGGCGCCCACGACCGAGGGCGCCGCCGGGCAAGGAGGGCCGCATGACCGTACGGCGAGTAATGGGCATCGAGACGGAGTACGGAATCTCCGTCCCCGGCCACCCCAACGCCAATGCCATGCTCACCTCGTCCCAGATCGTGAACGCCTACGCGGCGGCGATGCACCGGGCCCGCCGGGCCCGCTGGGACTTCGAGGAGGAGAACCCGCTGCGGGACGCGCGAGGCTTCGACCTCGCCCGCGAGGCCGCCGACTCCAGCCAGCTCACCGACGAGGACATCGGCCTGGCCAATGTGATCCTCACCAACGGCGCACGGCTCTACGTCGACCACGCACACCCCGAGTACAGCGCCCCGGAGGTCACCAATCCGAGGGACGCCGTCCTCTGGGACAAGGCCGGCGAGCGGATCATGGCGGAGGCCGCGGAACGGGCCGCCCAGCTGCCCGGTGCCCAGCCGATCCACCTGTACAAGAACAACACCGACAACAAGGGCGCGTCCTACGGCACGCACGAGAACTACCTGATGAAGCGGGAGACCCCCTTCTCGGACATCGTGCGCCACCTGACGCCGTTCTTCGTCTCCCGCCAGGTCTTCACCGGCGCGGGCCGCGTCGGCATCGGCCAGGACGGGCACGAGCACGGCTTCCAGCTCAGCCAGCGGGCCGACTACTTCGAGGTCGAGGTCGGCCTGGAGACCACGCTCAAGCGCCCGATCATCAACACCCGCGACGAGCCGCACGCGGACGCCGAGAAGTACCGACGGCTGCACGTGATCATCGGTGACGCGAACCTGTCGGAGATCTCGACGTACCTCAAGCTGGGGACGACCTCCCTGGTCCTGTCGATGATCGAGGACGGTTTCATCGCCGTCGACCTGGCCGTCGACCAGCCCGTCCGCACCCTCCACCAGGTCTCGCACGACCCCTCCCTGAAGCGTCTGGTCACGCTGCGCAGCGGTCGTACGCTCACGGCGGTCCAGCTTCAGATGGAGTACTACGAGCTGGCGCGCAAGTACGTGGAGGAGCGCTTCGGCGCGGACGCCGACGACCAGACCAAGGACGTCCTCTCGCGCTGGGAGGACACCCTCACCCGTCTGGAGCACGACCCGATGAGCCTGGCCGGGGAGCTGGACTGGGTGGCCAAGCGGGAGCTCATGGAGGGCTACCGGCGCCGGGACAACCTCGACTGGGACGCGGCGCGGCTGCACCTGGTCGACCTCCAGTACGCCGACGTACGGCCCGAGAAGGGCCTGTACAACCGTCTGGTGGCCCGCGGGCGCATGAAGCGGCTGCTGGACGAGGCGGACGTCGAGCGGGCCCGTACGGCGCCGCCGGAGGACACGCGCGCCTACTTCCGCGGCCGCTGCCTGGAGCAGTACGCGGACGACGTGGCGGCGGCCTCCTGGGACTCGGTGATCTTCGACCTGCCGGGCCGGGATTCCCTCCAGCGCGTTCCAACCCTGGAACCGCTTCGCGGAACGCGTAATCACGTCAAGGAGCTTCTGGACCGCTGCCGCACGGCGGAAGACCTGGTCAGGGTCCTTTCGGGCGGGTGAGCGCGGTGAACGGGTACTCGGTTGGGGCCCGCCGGGCAGGGTGGAAAATCCCAGGTCCGGGAATCATCGAGGTGGTCCCCGTACGTTGGAGCAACAGCGGGGCCATTGTCAGACCCGGCGAGTAGGGTCTGATCTTGACCGAGCAACTGTGTCGGGCGAACCGAGCGGGGTGAGGGATATGGCGACCAAGGACACCGGCGGCGGACAGCAGAAGGCCACCCGGTCCACCGAGGAGGTCGAGGAGCAGGCGGCAGAGGCGCAGGCTTCGGAGGACGTCAAGGAGCGTCACGAGAAGCTGAACGACGACGTGGACTCGGTTCTGGACGAGATCGACGACGTCCTCGAGGAGAACGCCGAGGACTTCGTGCGGTCCTTCGTTCAAAAAGGTGGCCAGTAAGGCGCCTGAGCCTTCACTCCGAAGGTGAACGGGGTGTCGTGGTGACGGACGAGCCGAGCGCGGAGCGCTGCGCGCGGGGCACAGCAGGACGTGATGCCCCCGTGTGCGGCGCTCCGGGCGTCGGTGGCACCCGGAGCCCGGCGGCCTGCCGGGCGGTAGGCCGGCAAGTGCGGCGTGGCTCCCGCGGAGTTCGATTCGCCGGGCATGTGGATCACCGCCGAAGGACGGGTAGGGTCCGTGGCATACCGAGCCCCCGGCCGCAACCGGGCCGGGGTTGTTCCAAGGATCGGCCCGACGTCACAGGGCGGGCTGTCGCATACGTGGAAGGAATCGCGTGGAAGCCAACACTCGTAGCACCGGGCGTCTACCAGCTGCCTTCCTGACGCCAGGGTCTTCCTCCTTCATGGACTTTCTCTCCGATCACCAGCCGGAACTGCTGCCGGGCAACAAGAAGTTGCCGCCGGTGCAGGGCGCGATCGAGGCGCCGCACGGCACGACGATCGTGGCCGTGACGTTTCCCGGCGGCGTCGTCCTCGCCGGTGACCGGCGGGCCACCATGGGCAACGTCATCGCGCAGCGGGACATCGAGAAGGTCTTCCCGGCCGACGAGTACTCGGCCGTGGGCATCGCCGGCACGGCGGGTCTGGCCGTGGAGATGGTGAAGCTGTTCCAGCTGGAGCTGGAGCACTTCGAGAAGGTCGAGGGCGCTCAGCTGTCGCTGGAGGGCAAGGCGAACCGGCTGTCGACGATGATCCGCTCGAACCTCGCCATGGCCATGCAGGGGCTGGCCGTCGTCCCGCTGTTCGCCGGGTACGACGTGGACCGGGAGAAGGGCCGGATCTTCTCCTACGACGTCACGGGCGGGCGCTCCGAGGAGCAGAACTTCGCGGCCACCGGTTCCGGGTCGATCTTCGCTCGCGGCGCCATGAAGAAGCTCTTCCGGGACGACCTGAGCGAGGCCGAGGCCACGACGCTCGTGGTCCAGGCGCTCTACGACGCGGCAGACGACGACTCGGCGACCGGCGGTCCCGATGTCGCCCGCCGGATCTATCCCATCGTCACCGTGATCACCGAGGACGGCTACCGCCGGCTCTCCGAGAACGAGTCGTCCGAGATCGCGCGGTCGGTTCTGGAGCGGCGGCTGGAGCAGCCCGACGGTCCGCGGGCCGCGCTGCTGTGAGCAGCGGGCTGTCTTCGTGAGGGTGCTCCAGTGAACCGACGGAATCTTCAAGAGAGGGACGGATAACCGGTGTCGACGCCGTTCTATGTCTCACCCCAGCAGGCGATGGCCGACCGGGCGGAGTACGCCCGCAAGGGCATCGCGCGTGGTCGCAGCCTGGTCGTGCTGCAGTACGCCGACGGCATCGTGTTCGTCGGCGAGAACCCGTCCCGTGCGCTGCACAAGTTCAGCGAGATCTATGACCGGATCGGCTTCGCGGCCGCTGGCAAGTACAACGAGTACGAGAACCTGCGGATCGGCGGTGTGCGCTACGCCGACCTGCGGGGTTACACCTACGACCGGGACGATGTGACGGCCCGGGGCCTGGCGAACGTGTACGCGCAGACGCTGGGCACGATCTTCTCCAGCGCGGCGGAGAAGCCGTACGAGGTGGAGCTGGTCGTCGCGGAGGTCGGGGAGACGCCCGAGGGCGACCAGATCTACCGGTTGCCGCATGACGGCTCCATCGTGGACGAGCACGGCTCGGTCGCGGTGGGGGGCAACGCGGAGCAGATCAGCAGCTATCTGGACCAGCGGCACCAGGACGGTATGACGCTGGCCGAGGCGCTGAAGCTGGCGGTGCAGGCGCTGTCCCGCGACACCAACGGCAGCGAGCGGGAGATTCCCGCGGAGCGGCTGGAAGTGGCGGTGCTGGACCGTACGCGGCCGCAGAAGCGGAAGTTCAAGCGGATCAGTGGGCGCCAGCTGGGCCGGCTGCTGGAGGCGGACGGAGCGAGCACGGCGTCGGAGGCCGAGGCGGACGCCGCGGCGGAGGCGTCGGACGACGAGTGATCTCCACTGCCGCGCGCCCTGGCCGTTCTGCGGCTTGGGCGCGCGGCCTTGTGCCTGCGGCGGCCTGCTCGGGTGGGGTGGGGGTGCGCGTAGCGCCTGATGCCGGGTGGTGGGTCGGGGCCGCGTCGGGGGGTGTCCGTCCTCGGAACGGCGCGATGGGGTCGGATACCGGCTAACCGTTCGTTGACGCGCCAACCGCTGCGGGCGGACACCCCCCGACACGTCCCCTTCTCGCCGTGCGCGGGTGCGGGTCCGCTCAGCTGCCGAAGGGCCGCCGCTGCGGGGCGCCGGTCCCGCTCAGCTGCGGGCAGTCGTGCCGCTGGGGCGGCACGGGTGGGCGCAGCGGCACCCCGCTACGCCGGGCTGCGCAGTGCCCCGCCCCAGGCACCCAACGGCCCCCTACGGCAACCCGGGCGGTGCCGTGGAGCCCCGTACGACCAGCCGTACGGGGATGTCCCCGCCCTCGGGCTCGCGGCCCTCCAGGACGGCCAGCAGCGCCGCCATGCCCCGTTCGCCGAACAGCTCGGCGTCCAGGCGGACCGTCGTCAGCTCCGGGTCGATCGCCGTGGCCAGGGCCAGATCGTCCAGGCCGGTGACCGACAGGTCGTCCGGGACGCGCAGGCCCAGGCGGCGAGCTGCCTTGTACGTGCCGGCGGCCAGCAGGTCGTCGTCGCAGATCACCGCCGTGGGGAGGGGGCCGGGCCCCGAGAGGGCGGTTTCGGCCGCAGTCACCGCGCCTTCGATGGAGATCGGTGAGCGAGCCGTACGGACGGATGTGCCGGGCACCCCGGCCAGGCGGGCCGCCAGCTCCCGGGCGCGTACCTCGAAGGTCCAGGACGGCACGTCCGCCGCCAGGTGGAGGAACCGCCGGTGGCCCAGGGACAGCAGGTGTTCCGCGACCTGGCGGACACCGTCGGCGATGTCCAGGTTGACCGTCGCCGCCCCCAGACTGCCCGCCGGGTCGCTGTCCAGCATCACCAGCGGCAACGCCTCCCCGCGGATCGTGGTCAGCGCGTCGGCGGCCATGGAGGACGCGATGACGCCGTCGAGGGCGGCCTGCGCGGAGGCGAAGGGGTCCCGGGCGGGGCCGATGCCCTCGGGGGAGGGGTACAGGACCACGCCGAAACCGTGCTCGGCGGCGACGCGGGTGGCGCCCGTGTAGACGCCTGCGAAGAACTCCGTGGTCAGGGCCGGGACCACCAGCAGGACCGTGCGGGTACGGCCCAGGCGCAGGTTGCGGGCGGCCAGGTTCGGCCGGTAGCCCAGGTCGCGGGCGGCCTCGCGGACCCGCCGAGCGGTCGCCTCCGAGACGCGGCCGTGCCACTTGTCCCCCAGGACCAGGGAGACCGCCGCCTGGGACACGCCGGCGGCCTGGGCGACGTCCCGGCTCGTGGGGCGGGTGCTGCCTCGTGCCACCGTCGGGATGCTCCTTCGTCTGGACTCGTGAACAGCGGCCATGGTACGTATGGAGGTAGACGTTATACGTAAAACCTAGGGCGGGGACATGGCCACGGGATACCTGGAGATCCTTCGGGCGCGACACGCCGCCCGGCTGCTCGTCGGCACGCTCGTCGGCCGGCTGCCGAACGCGACGGCGGCCATCGCGATCCTGCTGTTCGTGCGGGCCGAAGGCGGTTCGTACAGCCTCGCGGGGGCGCTCGCGGGTGTGTACGGCGTCGCCAACGCCGTGGGGCAGCCGGTGCTGGGCCGGCTCGTGGACCTGCGTGGGCAGCCGCGCGTGCAGCTGCCGGCGGCCGTTGTCTCCGGGCTGGCCATGGCCGTCTTCGCCTTCGCCGGGATCGGATCGCTGCCCCTCGCGTATGCCGCCGTGGCCGGTGCCGGGCTCTTCACGCCGCCTCTCGAAGGCGGGCTCCGGGCCCTGTGGTCGTCGGTCCTCCGCAAGGAGGAACACGTGCACACCGCGTACGCCATGGACGCCGTGGCCCAGGAGGTGATGTTCACCGTCGGGCCGCTGCTCGTGACGCTGTGCGTGTCCCTGTGGTCGGCACAGGCCGCGCTGCTCGTGCTGAACGCGGTCGGGGTGCTGGGTGCGCTGTCCGTGGTGGTGTCGCCGCCCTCGCGCGCGTGGCGGTCGGCGCCGCGTGAGGCGCACTGGCTGGGCGCGCTGCGCTCGCCGGGGCTGCTCGCCCTGCTGGCGGCCTTTCTGTTCATCGGGATGGCACTCGGCTCCATCACGGTCGCCTCAGTGCCCTACGCCGACGACCACGGCGGTGACGTGGTGTACGGCTGGCTGATGGCGGCCCTGGGGTTCGGGGCGCTGGTCGGCGGCACCGTCTACGGAGCCCGGCAGTGGGCCGGTGAGCCCGCGCGGCGACTGCGGGTGCTGGTGGCCCTTCTGGTGGTGTGTTACCTGCCGCTGCTGCTCATGCCGGACGCGGTGCCCATGGTGGCGCTGACCGCCCTCGCCGGGGTCTTCCTCGCGCCCGCCATCGCCTGTGCGTTCGTCCTGGTCGATCGGCACGCGCCGCGCGGCACGGTCACGGAGGCGTTCTCCTGGCTGGTGACGACGTTCACCGTGGGCCACTCGGTCGGAACGGGCGTCGCGGGGCCCGTCGTGGAGACGGGCGGGGCACTGTGGGGCTTCGCCGTACCGGGTGTCGCGGGTGGCGTCTCCCTGCTGGTTTTGACGGCCACGGGACGGGTACTCGCAGTTCCCGGCGGGGGAGCGGTGGTTGCCGCCGGTTCGGAAAATGATCCAAACCGTGCCGTCGAACCCCGTTTCAGTTCAGGGGATCGGGCGTAATGTTCCCTCATGGACCGCCGCATTTTCGGGCTGGAGAACGAGTACGGCGTCACGTGCACGTTCAGGGGACAGCGCCGCCTGTCTCCTGACGAGGTGGCGCGGTACCTCTTCCGCCGTGTCGTGTCATGGGGCCGCAGCAGCAATGTCTTTCTGCGAAACGGCGCCCGCCTCTATCTCGACGTGGGTTCACATCCGGAATACGCCACACCCGAATGTGACAACGTGACCGAGCTGGTCACCCACGACAAAGCGGGCGAACGCATTCTCGAAGGACTCCTGGTGGACGCCGAACGACGCCTGCACGAGGAGGGAATCGCGGGCGACGTCTACCTCTTCAAGAACAACACCGATTCGGCGGGCAACTCCTACGGCTGCCATGAGAACTATCTGGTCGCCCGGCACGGGGAGTTCTCCCGGCTCGCGGACATTCTGATTCCGTTCCTGGTCACACGGCAGTTGCTGTGCGGCGCGGGCAAGGTGCTCCAGACGCCGCGCGGTGCCGTGTACTGCGTCAGCCAGCGCGCCGAGCACATCTGGGAGGGCGTCTCGTCGGCGACGACCCGCTCCCGGCCGATCATCAACACGCGTGACGAGCCGCACGCCGACGCAGAGCGCTACCGCCGCCTGCACGTCATCGTGGGCGACTCCAACATGTCCGAGACGACCATGCTGCTCAAGGTCGGCGCCACCGACCTGGTGCTGCGCATGATCGAGGCGGGCACCGTGATGCGGGACCTCACCCTGGAGAACCCGATCCGGGCGATCCGCGAGGTCAGTCACGACATCACCGGCCGCCGCAAGGTCCGCCTGGCCAGCGGACGCGAGGCCTCCGCCCTGGAGGTGCAGCGCGAGTACTACGAGAAGGCCGTGGACTTCTGCGAGCGCCGCGGCATCCGCACCGGCACCGTCGAGCAGGTCCTGGAGCTGTGGGGCCGCACCCTGGACGCGATCGAGACCGAGGACCTCGACCGCATCGGCACCGAGATCGACTGGGTCATGAAGTACAAGCTCCTCGAGCGGTACCGGGCCAAGCACAACATGACCATGTCGCATCCGCGCGTCGCGCAGATAGACCTCGCCTACCACGACATCCACCGGCGTCGTGGCCTGTACTACCTGCTCGAGAAGAAGGGGCAGGCGGCGCGCATCTGCAACGACTTGAAGATCTTCGAGGGCAAGTCCGTTCCGCCGCAGACCACTCGGGCCCGGCTGCGTGGTGACTTCATCCGGCGCGCGCAGGAACAGCGCCGTGACTTCACGGTCGACTGGGTGCACCTCAAGCTCAACGACCAGGCCCAGCGCACCGTGTTGTGCAAGGACCCGTTCCGGTCCGTGGACGACCGGGTGGAGAAGCTGATCGCCGGAATGTAAGCCGGTTCCGGCCGGTCCGGGAAGCCGATGCCCGGAGGTTTTCGGACCTCCGGGCATCGGCCCTTTCCGTTCCGGACCCGCCCGTGCGGGAGCGGCCCGGGTGCGGCGTGTCGCGAGGTGAGGCGAGTGAGGAGCGTGTACGCCGTAGAGTGGCGGCCATTGCCCCCACACCACCGATCCCAGTTGGACTGATGAACTACAACACGAAACGACGCGTGGCCGCGCTGCTGGCCGTTCCCGCCCTGTTGTTCACCGCCGCGTGCGGATCGGACGACGGGAACAACGGCGACACGGCGGGAGGCGTCGCCGAGGTCAAGGGGAAGGTCGGGGCGAAGCCCGAGATCTCCGTGCCCAAGGACGGCAAGCCGTCCGACAGGACCGTGGTCAAGACGGTCTCGGCGGGCAGCGGAAGCCCGATCAAGGGCTCGGACTTCGTCCGCCTGGACTGGACCGTCGAGAAGTGGGGCGGTGGCCAGGAGCTCGGCGGTACCTGGGCCGCGGGATCGACGAGTGCCAAGGCGCCCCGGCGGCAGTCCATCGAGCAGATCGGCAAGCCGAGCCAGCAGCTGCCCGAGAAGGTCCTCGACGCGGTGAAGGGCAAGAAGCCCGGCAGCCGGATCCTGGTGCAGGGCACCGCGGGCGACCTGATCGGCCAGAGCCTGAACACCTCCTCGGGGATCTCCGCGAAGGACGTGCTGATCTGGGTGGTCGACCCGGTCGGCGCCGCGAGCGTCGACTCCAAGGGTGAGGTCAAGGGAGAGCAGGTGCCCTCCGAGGCGGGCCTGCCCGAGGTGAAGTCGCCGTCGCAGAAGGCCGCGGCCATCACGATCCCCAAGGGCGGCAAGGCTCCCAAGGACCTCGAGGAGCAGGTGCTGGTCAAGGGCGACGGCAAGAAGGTCGAGGCCGGGCAGGGCCTCATCGCCCAGTACACCGGGGTCAAGTGGGAGGACGGCAAGAAGTTCGACTCCTCCTGGGACCACGGCGGGGCCACCGCCTTCCAGATCGGCAACGGCTCCGTGGTGGCGGGCTGGGACAAGGGCCTCGTCGGCAAGCACGTGGGTGACCGCGTGCTGCTGGTGATCCCGCCCTCGCTCGGCTACGGCGCGAGCCCGAACAGTGAGCTGGCCAAGAACACCCTGGTCTTCACGGTGGACATCCTCGGCACGGTCTGACCCGGCCGGTCTGTGAGACTGTTCCCGACGCAGGTCACGTAACAAGGAGAGATGAAGTGAGCATCGACAAGCCCGAGATCGACTTCCCGGGCGGCGAGCCCCCGGCGGACCTCGAGATCAAGGACATCTGGGAGGGTGACGGCCCGGTCGCGCAGGCCGGCCAGACCGTCACCGTGCACTACGTCGGCGTGGCCTTCAGCACGGGCGAGGAGTTCGACGCCAGCTGGAACCGCGGTACCCCGTTCCGCTTCCCGCTGGGCGGCGGCCGGGTCATCAAGGGCTGGGACCAGGGCGTGCAGGGCATGAAGGTCGGCGGCCGCCGCCAGCTGACCATCCCCGCCCACCTCGCCTACGGCAACCAGAGCCCGACCCCGGCCATCAAGCCGGGCGAGACGCTGATCTTCGTGGTCGACCTGCTCGGGGTCTGAGCAGGATCCGAACAAACTCGATCACGTGGGGCCCATGCCTGTTCGGGCATGGGCCCTCGGCTTTTGCCGGGCCACCGTGTGGCGGTACGGTCATCGCTCGTAAGCACCATAGGGAGGCGAAGCGCTTCGATGGCCATTGCCAAGGCCGAGCGTCTGATGAACCTGGCGCTGTGTCTGCTCGGGACGCGGCGGCCGCTCAGCAAGCGTGAGCTGCGCGACTCCATCGAGGCCTACGTCGAGGCCTTCGGGCCGGGCAACGGCCCGGGCGGCAACGACGACTCCTTCAACCGCATGTTCGAGCGGGACAAGGACGACCTGCGCGAGCTCGGACTGGTCATCGAGACCGTCGAGAGCCTCGACGGCGAGGTCGGCTATCTGGCCCGCCGCGACAGCAACCGCCTCCCGCCCATCACACTGGACGCCGAGGAGGCCGCCGCACTCGGGCTCGCCGCCAAGGTGTGGCAGCAGGCCCGGCTCGCCGGCGCCGCCAGCGGCGCCCTGCAGAAGCTGCGCGCCGCGGGACTCCCCGAGGACGTCGACCCCTACGGGTCGCACGGCGCGCTGGAGCCGCGCATCCCCGTGCACGAGGCGGCGTTCGAGCCGCTGATGCTCGCCTGCCGGGACCGCCGGCCCGTCGTGTTCGACTACCGCAAGGCCACCGCCGCCCACCCCGAGCAGCGGCACGTGGAGCCGTGGGCGCTGGAGTGCTGGCGGGGCCACTGGTACCTGGCGGGCTGGGACCGCGATCGGGGCGCCGAGCGGGTCTTCCGGCTGTCCCGGATCACCGGCAAGGTCCGCTCGCGCGGCGGCCGGTACACCGCCGACGTGCCGGACGTCGTCACCGTCCGTGAGACCGTCGCGAGCTGGGCCGGGGAGATCACCGACCGCTCGGCGCGGATCCGGCTGCGCTCGGCCGCGGGGTACCCCCTTCGGGCGAAGGCCACCTCGGTCCGGGAACTCGGTGACGGCTGGGACGAGTTGGAGATTCCGTACGGCCACGGGCTGGACGCCTGGCTGGTGGAGTTCGGGCCGGACGTGGTCGTCCTGGAGCCCGCCGAGCTGCGGGCCGACGTGGTGGACCGGCTGCGGGCCGTGGCCAAAGGCTGAGGGGGAGCGGACGAGACAGTGGCAGGCAAACCGGTCAGGCCCGTGAGCGCCATCGACCAGACCCGGCGGATGCTCTCCCTGGTGACGTATCTGAGGGAGCGCCCCGGGGCGCGGGTCGAGGACGTCGCGCGCGCCTTCGGCATCACCGAGGACGAGCTGGTCTCCGACCTCGACGTGCTGCCCATGTGCGGCACCAGCTTCCGCGGCGGTGACCTGCTCGACATCGACACCGACGGCGAGCGCATCTGGTGGCACAACCCGGCCGCCCTCGCGGCGGAGGCGGCGGAGCCGCTCAGGCTCGCCGCCGACGAGGCCACCGCCCTGCTCGTCGCCGCCCGGGCCGTGGCCACGCTGCCCGGACTGCGCGAGAGCGACCGGCAGGCCCTGCTGAGGGCCACGGCCAAGGTGGAGACGGCGGCCGGCGAGGCGGCGGG
Source organism: Streptomyces sp. NPDC045955 (assembly GCF_056430805.1). Classification (NCBI taxonomy): domain Bacteria; kingdom Bacillati; phylum Actinomycetota; class Actinomycetes; order Kitasatosporales; family Streptomycetaceae; genus Streptomyces; species Streptomyces sp. NPDC045955. The sequence continues at coordinate 163,640 of NZ_JBWKKY010000016.1, read as the reverse complement.
CGCCAGCTCGCGGCTGTCGGTGACCTTCGAGTCCGAGGGCGGCGTCTTCGCGGACGTCGACCGGGCGATCGCCGAGCGCCGCCGGCTGTGGATCCGCTACTACTCGCCCGCGCGCGACGAGGTCACCGAGCGGGAGATCGACCCGATCCGCCTGGTCAGCGTCGGGCACACGTATGTCGAGGCCTGGTGCCGCCGCTCGGAGGCGCGCCGCACCTTCCGGCTCGACCGGGTCGCCGAGATCAAGATCCTCGACGAGCCGTCGGCGCCGCCCGAGATCGAGCTGCGGGACCTGTCCGAGGCGCTGGTTCAGCCCGCTGCCGAGGACCCGGAGGTCGTGGTCGAGGTCGGGCCCGGCGGCCGCTGGGTCGCCGAGTACTACCCGCACGACAGTGCGGATGAGCTCCCGGACGGCGGCCTGCGTATCACTCTGCGGACCCCCGACCCGGCGTCGCTGCGGCGTCTGGCGCTGCGGCTCGGGCGGGACGGCCGCATCGTGTCGCCGCCCGAGCTGGCGGACAGCGCCCGGCAGGCGGCCCGCGAGGCGCTGGCGGCGTACGACGGGATCGAGGCCGTGGAGGCGGCCGGCGGGGCCGAGTCCGCCGGCGCGGGCGGGCCGGTTGCGGTGCACGCCGTCGCGGACGGGCCGGACGGCAGACGCGAGTGAGCCGCGGGTGCCACCGGCGTCGACGGCGGGAGCCGATCGTCCCGCGACACCGGCCGTGGCGCCCACGAGGCGAACGACCCGAGAAAGAGGAGCCAGGGCTGTGAGCGAGTCGGTGACGTCCGGTGCGGTGGGCATGACGGTGGAGTCCGCGTTCGCCGGGATGAGGACCGTGGCCCCGGTGGTGTTCAGGGCGGGCTGCCCGGACTGCCGGGAGCGCTTCGAGCTCACCGCGGGCGCCCTGCGCCTCGCCATCGGCGCCACGAGCCGCACGACCTTCTACTCCTTCACCTGCCCGGAGTGCGGCGCCGCTGTCCGCAAGCCCGCGGGGGAGCGGATCGTGGAACTGCTCACCGACGGCGGGGTACGCACCCTGCGGCTGCACTCCACGGTCTAGTGGGGCGGGGAATCCGGCCCGTCGGAAGGGTCTAGGCTCGGTGTCATGTTCTGGCCGATGTTCGCGATTGCCGTGGGATTCGTGGGTCTCGCCGTGCTCGGGGTGCTCGCCGTGCGGGTCTTCGTCGAGGCACAGCGCCTGGGCAGCCAGGTCTCGGACTCGGCGCGCCGCATCAACCGGGCGGCGGAGGACCTGGAGCGGGCCGCGGAGAGCGCGGCCCGGTCCGTGGACGCCCTGTGAGGTGTCCGGCCGGTGCCTGCGAGTCCGGCATTGGGACACTTCGCCCTGTCACCTCGGCGGTTAGGACAGGTACGCTGCTGGTCGCGGCCCGGTTAACGAGGCACTGGCCGCGGACGGGAGTACGCACAGGGGATGCAGAGGGATTGCCCCACGTTCACCCCTGAGCGTTACGATCGCTGTCAACACGATCGTTCGGACACATGTCCGACCGGTCGGACAGCACCCCACCACAGCCGCCTCGGTGAGAAGGTAAAGACTTATGTTCGGAAGGCTCGGAGCCCCCGAGATCATTCTCATCCTCGTCGTCATCATCCTGCTGTTCGGCGCGAAGAAGCTTCCGGACATGGCTCGGTCGCTCGGCAAGTCGGCCCGCATCCTCAAGAGCGAGGCCAAGGCCATGAAGGACGAAGGCAAGTCGTCCACGACCCCGGCCGGCCCGCCCAACACCGACGAGCCCTCGCAGCGCACCATCCAGGCAGCGCCCGGCGACGTGACCAGCTCGCGCCCGGTCAACGAGCCGACGGACACGACCAAGCGCTGACGCAGGGCCGGTGACCTCCGGCCCGCCGCACGAGATGGGAACGTGGGTTGCTGAAGTCTGCCCGCAAAAAGGAGAGGGATCCCGAGGGGCGGATGCCCCTCGCGGAGCACCTTCGCGAGCTCCGCAACCGGCTCGCCAAGGCGATTCTGGCGATCGTCGTCGTCACGGTCATCGCCGCCTTCTTCTACAACGACATCATCAACTTGATCACCAAGCCGATCCTCGACTCGGTCGGCTGTGACAAGACCTTCGCGGAACTGGCCCAGTCGCAGCCGGGCTCGAAGCCGTGCGCGCAGATCACCATCAACGGCCTGCTCACCCCCTTCACGCTGGCGCTGAAGGTGTCCCTGATGGCCGGTGTCGTACTGGCCTCGCCTATCTGGCTCTACCAGCTGTGGGCCTTCGTCGCGCCCGGCCTGCACCGGCACGAGAAGAAGTACGCCTACGCCTTCGTGGGCACGGGCGCCCCGCTGTTCGCAGTCGGTGCCTACTTCGCGTACACGGTCCTTCCCACCACCGCGAAGGTGCTGCTCGAATTCACCCCGGGCGGCACGTCCAACCTCCTCCCGCTGGACGACCTGCTCGACCTGGTCATGCGGATGGTGCTCGTCTTCGGTCTCTCCTTCGAGCTGCCTCTGCTGCTGGTCATGCTCAACCTCACCGGGGTGCTCACCGGTAAGCGCATGCTCGGCTGGTGGCGCGGCATGATCATGGGCATCACGGTGTTCGCGGCCATCGCCACGCCCAGCACCGACCCGTTGACCATGCTGGCCCTCGCGGCGCCGATCTGGATCCTTTACTTCGCCGCGGTCGCCTTCTCCCTGGTCAACGACCGCCGCCGCAACCGTCGTGAGGCCCTCGGCCCCGCCGACGACGAGGCCTCCGAGCTGGACCTCACCCCCGAGGACATCGGCGAGATCGAGCCCGTGACGACCAGCCGCGCCGCGCTGCCCGAGCAGGCGAGCGGGGACCGCACGGACCGGGTCAACGGTTATGACGACGTGACCTGAAGATCCGCGGGCAGCTCATAGGGTCGGTCGCGTGACCAGCGAGATCACCCTCTTCGTCAATCCCACCGCGGGTCGCGGCCGGGGCGCCCGCGCGGCGCAGCCGGCCGCTTCCGCTCTGCGGGCGGCCGGTTACTCGGTGCGTACGGTGCTCGGTGAGGACGCCGCGGACGCCCTCACCCGCGCGCGCGGCGCTGTCGCGGGCGGCACCGGAGCGCTGATAGCCGTCGGCGGTGACGGCATGGCCCAGCTCGCCCTGCGGGCGGTCGCGGGCACGAGCACCCCCCTCGGCCTGGTCGCGGTCGGCACCGGCAACGACTTCGCCCGCGCCCTCGGGCTGCCTGTGCGCGAGCCGGCCGCCGCGGGCCGCATGATCGCCGACGCCCTCAAGTGCGGCCGGCTCCGCGACATCGACCTGGGCCGAGTGGGGGACCACTGGTTCGGCACGGTCCTCGCCTCCGGCTTCGACTCCCGGGTCAACGACCGGGGCAATCGCATGCGGTGGTCCTCCGGCCGCTTCAAGTACGACCTCGCGATGATCGCCGAACTCGCCGCGTTCCGGCCCCTCCCGTACCGGCTCCGCCTCGACGACGGCGAGGTCCGCGAGATCGAGGCGACCCTCGTCGCCGTCGGCAACGGCTCGTCGTACGGCGGCGGCATGCGGATCTGTCCCGGCGCCGACCTGACCGACGGGTTGTTCGACATCACCGTGGTCGGGGACTGCGACCGTACGACGCTGTTGCGGGTGTTCCCGCGGGTGTACCGGGGGACGCACGTCGAACATCCGAAGGTGACCGTGCTGCGGGCGGCCCGGGTCGAGATCGCCGCCGAGGGGATCACCGGGTACGCGGACGGGGAACCGCTCGGCCCGCTGCCGCTGACCGCGCGCTGCGTGCGCGGGGCCGTGCGGGTCGTCGGCCCCTGAGCCGCGCTGCCCCTGAGCTGCGCCTATCCCCGGTTTCACAGGAACGGATCCGGATAATGATCGTCCTGTTGTCAGTGCGGCCCGGTACGCTCGAAAGCACGATGACAGAGGATCTCTCACCGGCCGAGCGGTACGCGGCAGCCCGTAAGCGTGCTGCCGAGCAGGCCACCGCACTCGCCTCGTTCCGCGAGATGTACGACTTCGGCCTCGACCCCTTCCAGATCGAGGCCTGCCAGGCGCTCGAGGCGGGGAAGGGCGTGCTGGTCGCCGCGCCCACCGGCTCCGGCAAGACGATCGTCGGCGAGTTCGCCGTCCACCTCGCCCTCCAGCAGGGCAAGAAGTGCTTCTACACGACACCCATCAAGGCCCTGTCGAACCAGAAGTACGCCGACCTGTGCCGCCGCTACGGCACGGACAAGGTGGGCCTGCTCACCGGCGACAACAGCGTCAACTCCGACGCCCCGGTGGTCGTGATGACCACCGAGGTGCTGCGGAACATGCTGTACGCCGGTTCCCAGACCCTCCTGGGCCTCGGCTACGTGGTCATGGACGAGGTGCACTACCTCTCCGACCGGTTCCGCGGCGCCGTCTGGGAAGAGGTGATCATCCACCTCCCCGAGTCGGTCACGCTCGTCTCCCTCTCGGCGACCGTGTCGAACGCCGAGGAGTTCGGCGACTGGCTCGACACGGTCCGCGGCGACACCGAGGTGATCGTCTCCGAGCACCGGCCCGTGCCGCTGTTCCAGCACGTGCTGGCCGGGCGGCGGATGTACGACCTGTTCGAGGAGGGCGAGGGCCACAAGAAGGCCGTCAACCCCGACCTCACGCGCATGGCGCGCATGGAGGCGACCCGGCCGTCGTACCAGGACCGCCGGCGCGGCCGGCTGCGCGAGGCCGACCGCGAGCGTGAGCGCAGACAGCGGTCCCGGGTGTGGACGCCGAGCCGGCCCGAGGTCATCGAGCGGCTCGACGCCGAGGGGCTGCTGCCCGCCATCACCTTCATCTTCAGCCGCGCCGCCTGCGAGGCCGCCGTCCAGCAGTGCCTGTACGCGGGCCTCCGGCTGAACGACGAGGAGGCACGCGAACAGGTCCGCTCCCTCGTCGAGGAGCGCACGGCGTCCATCCCGCGCGAGGACCTGCACGTCCTCGGCTACTACGAGTGGATGGAGGGCCTGGAGCGCGGAATCGCCGCTCACCACGCGGGCATGCTGCCGACCTTCAAGGAGGTCGTCGAGGAGCTGTTCGTACGCGGCCTGGTCAAGGCCGTGTTCGCGACCGAGACCCTCGCCCTCGGCATCAACATGCCCGCCCGCTCGGTGGTGCTGGAGAAGCTCGTGAAGTGGAACGGCGAGCAGCACGCGGACATCACCCCGGGTGAGTTCACGCAGCTGACCGGGCGGGCCGGGCGGCGCGGCATCGACGTCGAGGGCCACGCCGTGGTGCTGTGGCAGCGCGGCATGAACCCGGAGCACCTGGCGGGCCTGGCCGGCACGCGCACATACCCGCTGCGCTCCAGCTTCAAGCCCTCGTACAACATGGCGGTCAACCTGGTCGAGCAGTTCGGCCGGCACCGCTCGCGCGAGTTGCTGGAGACGTCCTTCGCGCAGTTCCAGGCGGACAAGTCGGTCGTCGGGATCTCCCGGCAGGTGCAGCGCAACGAGGAGGGTCTTGAGGGCTACAAGGCCTCCATGACCTGCCACCTCGGCGACTTCGAGGAGTACGCGCGACTGCGCCGCGAACTGAAGGACCGGGAGAACGAGCTGGCCCGGCAGGGTGCGGCACAGCGGCGCGCGGAGGCCGCAGTCGCGCTGGAGAAGCTGAAGCCCGGTGACGTCATCCACGTGCCCACCGGCAAGTACGCCGGCCTGGCCCTGGTGCTGGACCCGGGCCTGCCCGCGGGCCGTTCGAACGGCCATCGCGGATTCGAGCACCATGACGGGCCGCGCCCGCTGGTGCTGACCGCCGAGCGGCAGGTGAAGCGGCTGGCGGCCATCGACTTCCCGGTGCCGGTCGAGCCGCTGGAGCGGATGCGGATCCCGAAGTCCTTCAACCCGCGTTCCCCGCAGTCCCGTCGGGACCTCGCGTCCGCGCTGCGCACCAAGGCCGGGCACATCCCGGCCGACCGGCACCGCAAGCGGCGCTCCCAGGCGGCCGACGACCGCGAGATCACCCGGCTGCGGACCGCGCTGCGCGCGCACCCCTGCCACGGCTGCAGCGACCGTGAGGACCACGCCCGTTGGGCCGAGCGCTACCACCGGCTGCTGCGGGACACCTCGCACCTGGAGCGGCGCATCGAGGGCCGTACGAACACCATCGCGCGGACGTTCGACCGGATCGTGGCGCTGCTGACCGAGATGGACTACCTGCGCGGCGACGAGGTCACCGAGCACGGCAAACGGCTCGCGCGGCTGTACGGCGAGCTGGACCTGCTCGCCAGCGAGTGTCTGCGCGAGGGCGTCTGGGAGGGGCTCGGCCCGGCCGAACTGGCCGGGTGTGTCTCGGCGTTGGTGTACGAGGCGCGGGTCGGGGACGACGCGCTGGTGCCGAAGCTGCCGTCGGGCAAGGCCAAGTCGGCGCTGGGCGAGATGGTGCGGATCTGGGGGCGGCTGGACGCACTGGAGGAGGAGTTCCGGATCAGCCAGACCGAGGGGGTCGGGCAGCGGGAGCCGGACCTCGGGTTCGCCTGGGCCGCGTACATGTGGGCTTCCGGGAAGGGGCTCGACGAGGTGCTGCGCGAGGCGGAGATGCCGGCGGGGGACTTCGTGCGGTGGTGCAAGCAGGTCATCGATGTGCTGGGGCAGATCGCCGCGGCTGCGCCGCAGGGCTCCAGTGTCGTGAAGAACGCCCGTAAGGCCGTTGATCTGTTGCTGCGGGGGGTTGTCGCCTACTCGTCGGTGGGGTGATTGCCGCGGTGCGGGTGCGGTTGTCCGTGGTTGCTCGCGCCCACGCGGCGGAGCCGCACATTGACACAGCCCCGCGCCCCTAGAGGCCTTTTCCCCAAGCCCCTCACCCGTTGCGGTGAGGGGCTTTCGCACGCCTGTTTGCTGTTACGCGTTGTATTCGAACGGTGTCGCAGCGTGTAAACGGCTGAGCGTACTATCCCTCCCCGTCCGGTTTCCGGCAGTTGCTGAATATGACACGGCGATGATCCGGTCGGACTAAGCTCGCCCGCGGCGCACCGGCTTGAGCTGAATTCGTGCGCTTGTTCCCCAATGTGCGGAAGAGTCCTACAGTTTCATGACTTACCCCCCTGCAAGCCCTCCCGAACCCCAGCCGACTCCTTTCAGAAGGCCCACATGGTGAGTGTTCAATCCCCTCCCGGTCGCGGTGAACTTCCCTACGCGCGCGTGCTGCTGCTGCCGGCCATAGTGATGGCCGCGGCGACCGGAGCCGCTGTCGCCCTGGTGACGGCGCCGGCCCGGCTCGCCGTCGGCTGGTGCGGTGGTATCGCCACCGTGCTGGTGATCGCGACGGCGGCCGAGGCGGTGCGCCGCGGCCGTGCCCTGCGCAAGCAGCGGGGCGAGCACGCCCGTCACACCGCGCACCTGGAACAGCGGATCGCGGCCCACGAGAACGAGTTGGTCCGCTTCTCGCGGGAGATCATCCCCGCGGCGCTCCGGCTGCTGAGCACCGGAGAGTCCCCCAGGGAGGTGATCCGCAAGCTCGGCCTCGCCGACCCCCAGTACCGCGACCTGCCCGCACCGCAGACCGAGACGCTGCTGACGGTGCTGAAGATCGTCGACCGCGAAGTGACCATGCGCGACGCCGCCGCGCGCTCCTTCGTCAGTGTCGCCCGCCGCGTCCAGGCGATCATCCACCAGCAGGCCGAGGAGCTCCGGGAGATGGAGGAGGACCACGGCCGCAACCCCGAGGTCTTCGACGACCTGCTGCGCATCGACCACGGCAACGCCCTGATCGGCCGCCTCGCCGACTCCGTCTCCGTCCTCGGCGGCGGCCGCCCCGGACGGCAGTGGCCCGAGCCGGTGTCCCTCTACAGCACACTGCGCGGCGCGATGTCCCGCATCCTGGAGTACCGGCGCATCCAGCTGTCCTCCATCGCCAAGGTCAGCGTCAAGGGCATCTACGTCGAGCCGGTCATCCACGCCGCCGCCGAACTCCTCGACAACGCCACGCGCTACTCGCCGCCGCAGACCAAGGTGCACGTCACCGCCACCGAGGTGCAGACCGGCGTCTGCATCGAGATCGAGGACGGCGGTGTCAACCTCAACGAGGAGGCACGCGCCCGGATCGAGGGCATGCTGGAGGCCGCCAAGGCGGGCGTCGACCTCCAGGACATCGGCGAGCACCCGCGCCTCGGCCTCGCCGTCGTCGGTCGCCTCTGCGCTGCGTACAACATGCAGGTCTCGCTGCGCGCCTCCGCGTACGGCGGTGTCCGCGCCATCCTCATCGTGCCGAGCGAGATGATCACCCACGAGCCCGGCGTCGGACTCGCCCACGGCATCGGCGCCACCGGCATCCCCATGCCGGTCGGCATCCCCGAGGGCCCGAAGCGCACGCCCAAGAAGCGCCGCCCCACCAACCCGCGCGTCCCCGAGACGGTCTCCCTGGAGGACGACGACGTCCCCGTGGTCACCGAATGGACGCCCAACGGCCTGCCGCAGCGCCGCAGCCGGGTGAAGACGTCCCTCACCGAGAGGATCGCCCAGCAGGCCGCCTACGACCGGGAAGACCGGGAGGCCGCGGCACGGGGCGAGGCGAACCCCTGGGCGACACCCGAGCCGGAGCCCAAACCCCTGCGCGACATGAGCGCCCCCGACGCCCCCGGCAAGGGCCTCGAGGCGTTCTGGGAGGGGCTCAAGCAAGGCATCGAGCCCGGCACCCACCCCACCGACTTCATCCGGAACCCGACCAAGTACCTGCACCTGCTCAACGACCCGGCACCCACCGAGGCCGATGACGAGGGGGACCTCAAGTGATCCAGCAGCGAGGCAACTTCGACTGGATGCTCAAGCAACTCGCCGACGGCGTGCCGGGCATCGAGATGATCGTGGTGCTGTCGGCCGACGGTCTGCGTATCGCCCGCTACGGCGGCGAGCCCGACGCGGCCGACCGGGTCGCCGCGGCCTGCGCCGGCCTGCAGTCCCTCGCGGGCAGCGTCTGCCAGGAACTCACCGTCGGCGACGGTGAGATGAAGCTCGTCATGATCGAGATCGACCGCGGCTACTTCTACCTGATGAGCGCCGGAGCCAACGCCTTCCTCGCGGTGCTCTCCGACGTGCGGTGCGAACCCGGCCGGATGAGCGCGATGATGCGCGACCTCGTCGTCCGCATCGGCGGCCATCTGACCAGTCCGCCCCGGCGGAACGGGCAGATCGTATGACGCCTCCCCAACGCCAGAGGCGCGAGCCCGCTGCGGAACCGCCCAAGCCCGAGGAGGGCGAGGGCAACGTCCGCAACCCGGAGCGCATGTACGTGGTGGCCGGCCCGGACGGTGAACGGGCCGAGCTCGACCTGGTGACGTTAATCGTGGCGCGTGCCGCGGACCCGCCGCCCTCCGCCTCGCCCGAGCAGGCGGCGTTGCTCCGGCTCTGCGCCGCACCCCTGTCCGTGGCCGAGCTCTCGGCCTATCTCAGCCTGCCGTTCAGCGCGATCGGCGTGCTGCTCACCGAACTGCTGACGGCGGATCTGGTGACGGCGCGCTCCCCGATCGTCCGCCAGGCGCTCCCCGACCGTTCCCTCCTCGAAGCGGTGATGAATGGACTTCAAAGGCTCTGACACCATCCCGGGCCCCCGGGCCGAGGACCAGTTGCCACACACGGCACAGGCCGCGGCCAAGATCGTGATCGTGGGGGGCTTCGGTGTCGGAAAGACGACCATGGTCGGCTCGGTCAGCGAGATCAAACCGCTGACCACCGAGGAGACCATGACGCAGGCCGGCATCGGTGTCGACGACAACTTCGGTTCCGCGTCCAAGACGGCCACCACCGTGGCGATGGACTTCGGCCGGATCAGCATCACCGACCAACTCGTGCTGTACCTCTTCGGCACACCCGGCCAGCAGCGCTTCTGGTTCCTGTGGAACGGCCTGTTCGAGGGTGCGCTCGGCGCGGTGGTGCTGGTCGACACCCGCCGTCTGGAGGTCAGCTTCGACGTCATGGGTCGCCTGGAGGAGCGCGGCGTGCCGTTCGTGGTCGCCATCAACTCCTTCCCGGACGCGCCCCGTTACCCCGTCGAGGAGCTGCGCACGGCGCTCGACCTCTCCCCGGACATCCCGATCATGGAGTGCGACGCGCGGCGGCGGGCCTCCAGCCGTGACGTCCTGATGACCCTCATGCGCTTCCTGCACTCGCTCGCCATGACGGGCTCGCTCACCTGATCCGGTTCCGTCCCACCCCACACCTCCCCCCCCCAGACACCTGGAAAGTTTCGGAGCGACCACTGTGACGCCTGAATCCCACGCCTCGACGGGTACGGACACCCCCCTGCCCGGCCCGCCCTCCGGCTGCCCCGCGCACGGCCTCGGGCCGGGAGGGCTGCACCGGCTGCACGAGTCGGAGGACCTGGCAGGGCTGTACGAGCAGCTGCGGAAGGAGCACGGCCCCGTGGCGCCCGTGCTGCTCCACGACGACGTACCGATCTGGATCGTGCTCGGCCACGCCGAGAACCTGCACATGGTGCGCTCGCCCACGCAGTTCTGCCGGGACAGCCGTATCTGGAACCCGCTCAAGGAAGGCCTGGTCAAGCCCGATCATCCGCTGATGCCGCACATCGCCTGGCAGCCCATCGCCTCGCACGCCGAGGGCGACGAGCACAAGCGGCTGCGCGGCGCGGTCCAGGGCGCCATCTCGACCATCAACTTCCGCAGCCTGCGCCGCTACATCAACCGCAGCACCCAGGCCATCGTCAACCGGTTCTGCGAGCAGGGCGAGGCCGACCTCGTCGGCCAGTTCGCCGAGCACCTGCCGATGGCGGTGATGTGCGAGATCCTCGGCATGCCCGACGAGTACAACGACCGCCTCGTCGAGGCCGCCCGCGACGCGCTCAAGGGCACCGCGACGGCGATCGCCAGCCACGCCCACGTCATGGACGCCCTGAGCCGGCTCACCGCCCGGCGCCGCGCCCAGCCGGAGGAGGACCTGGCGAGCTACCTGATCACCCACCCGGCCCGGCTGAGCGACGACGAGGTCAGGGAGCACCTGCGCCTGGTGCTCTTCGCCGCCTACGAGGCCACCACCAACCTGCTGTCCAACGTGCTGCTCACGGTGCTGATCGACCCGCGGTTCAGGGCCCAGCTCAACGGCGGACAGATGACGGTGCCGGAGGCGGTGGAGCAGTCGCTGTGGAACGAGCCGCCGTTCAGCACGGTCTTCGCCTACTTCGCCAAGCAGGAGACCGAACTGGGCGGTCAGCGCATCCGCCGGGGCGACGGACTGCTCTTCGCCCCGCTGCCGGCCAACGTCGACCCGCGGGTGCGGCCGGACCTGAAGGCCAGCATGCAGGGCAACCGGTCGCACCTCGCGTTCGGCGGCGGCCCGCACGAGTGCCCCGGCCAGGACATCGGCCGCTCCATCGCGGACGTCGGTGTCGACGCGCTGCTGATGCGGCTGCCGGACGTCGAACTCGACTGCGAGGAGGACGAGTTGCGCTTGACGGCGTCCATCGCCTCCCGGCACCTCGTGTCCCTGCCGGTGGCGTTCGCGCCCAAGCCGCCGCAGGACGTGACCCAGACGCCGAACCACAACCACGTCCCCGCCCAGCGCTCCGACTGGCAGATCGGCATCACGCAGCCGCAGCCCGCGCCGGTCGCCGCCGCGCAACCGCAACCCCAGCCGGCCCCGGCGCAACCCCAGCCGGCTCCCGTACCGCCGCGGGCGCAGCCGGCGGAGGAACCGGCGCGCCGCAAGGGCGTCTGGCAGCGTTTCCTGAGCTGGTGGCGCGGTTACTGACCGTGCGACGGGCCGTCGGGCGCCCCGGCGGCCCACCGGTCGTACGACGCCCAGGCCGTGAGCACCCGGCCGCTGCGGAACCGGTGTTCCTCGCCCGTTACCGGGTCGGTGAACTCCAGGGCCCGTGCCAGCAGCTGGAGCGGGCGCCGGAAGTCACCGGCCGGCACGGGAGCGGTGACCTCGGGGTAGAGCGGGTCGCCGAGGATCGGCACGCCCAGCGCGGTCATGTGCACGCGCAGCTGGTGGGTCTGCCCGGTGCCGGGCACCAGCCGGTACCGGGCGAGTCCGCCGGCCCCGTCCGGGCGGTGTGCGACGAGTTCGACGCGGCTGACGGCGTTGGGTTCGCCCGTCACCTCCCGGGCGGTGAGCTCGCCGCGTTCCTTCACGATCCGGCTGCGCACGGTCCGGGGGAGCGCGAGTCCGGGATCGTACGGGGCGACGGCCTCGTACTCCTTGTGCACGAGCCGGTCGCGGAAGAGCGTCTGGTACGCGCCGCGCTCCTCGGGGCGCACGGTGAACAGCACGACTCCGGCGGTGAGCCGGTCCAGACGGTGCGCGGCGGCGAGCGTGGGGATGTCCAGCTCGCGGCGCAGCCGGGCCAGCGCGGTCTCGGCTACATGGCTGCCGCGCGGGGTGGTGGCGAGGAAGTGCGGTTTGTCGGCGACGACGATGTGCTCGTCCCGGTACACGACCTCCAGCGGGAACGGCACGGGCACCTCGTCGGGCAGTTCCCGGTGGAACCACACGAACATCCCGGGCACATACGGCGCGTCCGCCGGCACGGCCCGGCCGTCCGCCCCGACGACGAGTCCCGCGTCGAACATGCCGTCGACGACACCGGCACCGGCTCCCGAGAGCCGCTCCACCAGATGCTCACGCACCGTGGCCCACGCTCCTGCGGCGGGCAGCCGTACCCGCACCGGGTCCACCCCGTGGCGCTGCGGCAGGGGAGCGGGCGGGATGCGCGTCTTCCGTCTCATCGCGGCCCAGCGTACGAGGCGGCCGGGCACCGGCGGAAAACCACTGGGGCCGCCCACCGCCCCTTGTCAGGATAGGGGCATGCCCTTCCTCATCAGCCCGGTCCTGACCCCCGAGGCCTTCACCGGCCGGCCGCAGCCCACCCTCGTCGCCGGCGACGGGCTCCTCCTGCGCCCCTGGCGGGCCGAGGACGCGCCCGCGGTGTACGAGGTCTTCCAGGACCCGGTGATGCACCAGTGGCACGCCCGGACCGCCGGCTCCGAGGAGGAGGTCGCCGACTGGATCCGGGACTGGCGTCAGGCGTGGGAGGAGGAGCGGGAGGCGCAGTGGGCCGTCGTCGACGCGGACTCCGGCCGGCTGCTGGGGCGGGTGGCGCTGCGCGAGATACGGCTCGGCGACGGCACGGCGGAGGTGGCGTACTGGACTGTCCCGGCGGCACGCGGCCGGGGCGTGGCGGCCCGGGCCACGACCGCGCTGGCCCGCTGGGCGCTCGACGAGATCGGTTTCCACCGTCTCGAACTGCTGCACGCCGTGCGCAACGAGGCCTCCTGCCGGGTCGCCTCACGGACCGGATTCGCCCTCGAAGGCACCAAGCGCAGCGCCATCCTGCACCCGGACGGCTGGCACGACATGCATCTGCACGCGCGCGTGCGGGGCGACTGACCCGCACCGGCAGGCCGCGCACGCCCAGGGCCGCAGTGACGTTTTCGCGTCGGTCGCTCAGGCGGCCGGGGTGCTTTCCTGTTCCGCCTCGATGCGGGCGTTCCACTCGCGCTTCGAGGCCTGCCAGCCGTCCTCGTTGTGGCCGCGGCGCCAGTAGCCGGAGATCGACAGGTCCTCGCGTGCGATGCCGCGCTCGACGCGGAGCAGTCGGCGCAGTTCCTTCACGAAGTGCGCCTCGCCGTGGACGAAGGCGTGCACCCGGCCCTCGGGGAACGCAAGGCCCCGTACGGCCTCGACGAGGGCCTCGCCGAGCGGCCGGTCGCCGCGGTGCAGCCAGACGACCTCCACGTCCGAGTCGATCTTCTGCTCCTCCTCGGGGCCGGAGACCTCGATGAAGACGTGGGCCCTGGCCCCGCGCGGCAGCGACTCGAGGGAGCGGGCGATCGCGGGCAGCGCGCTCTCGTCGCCGACGAGCAGGTGCCAGTCGGCGTCCGGGTCGGGCGCGTACGCCCCGCCGGGGCCCATGAACCACACGGTCTCGCCCGGCTGGACGCGGGCCGCCCACGGGCCGGCCAGGCCCTCGTCGCCGTGGATGACGAAGTCCAGCGTCAGCTCGCGGTGTTCGGCGTCCCACTGGCGCACCGTGTACGTCCGGGTCACCGGCCACTGTTCGCGCGGCAGCTCGTCGCGGACGCGCTGCATGTCGAAGGGTTCCGGATAGGTCACGCCCTCGGGCGGGAACAGCAGCTTCACATAGTGGTCGGTGCACGTGCCCGCCTCGAAATCGGCGAGGCCCTCGCCGCCGAGCACCACGCGCTGCATGTGAGGGGTCAGCCGCTCGGTGCGGACGACCTGAGCGGAATGCGGCTTGCGCGGCTGGCGTCCCGGTCGCTCTGCCATGAGGGCCTCCCTGATTCGTGTAGTTAGGCTTACCTAAGTTAGCACCTCGCCCCCACTTGACACCTCCCGCATGAGAAGTTGATGAGGGCCACCGGCCTCAGGGGGCCACCGGCCCCCGCGTCCGTCACGTGGCGAGCGTCGTCAGCAGGCGCTCCAGTGACCCGCCCAGTCCCCAGCGCTCCGCCAGTACCTCCAGCTCCGCGGGGTCGCGCGGTGTCCGCGGCACCGCCGTCGCGACGTCCGGCAGCGGCACGTCGTCCGCGACCCGGACCACCTTCGGCGCGACCGCGAGATACGGGCGTGCCTCGTCCAGCCGCCTGCGCTGCGTCGGCGTCAGCTTCGCCCCCCGGTCGTCGACCGCCGCCAGGATCCCGGCCAGGTCCCCGAACTCGGCCAGCAGCTTGGCGGCCGTCTTCTCGCCGATGCCCACCACGCCCGGCAGGCCGTCGCTGGGGTCGCCGCGCAGCAGGGCCAGATCCGCGTACCCGCTGCCGTCGACCCCATACTTCCCACGGAGCCATGCCTCATCGGTGAGCTGCAGCGTGCCCACGCCCTTCAGCGGGTACAGCACGCGCACCCCGCGCGCGTCGTCCACCAGCTGGTACAGGTCGCGGTCGCCCGTGACGATGTCGACCGGGCCCTTCGCCCGCGCCGTGAACGTGCCGATCACGTCGTCGGCCTCGTATCCCGCGACGCCCACGCGCGCGATGCCCACCGCGTCCAGCACCGCCTCGATGACCGGCACCTGGGGCGACAGGGTGTCGGGCACCTCCTCCTCGTCCGGGCCGGCCGCGTGCTCCTCGGCGACGCGGTGGGCCTTGTAGGAGGGGATCAGCTCCACCCGCCAGTGCGGCCGCCAGTCGGCGTCCATGCAGGCCACGAGATGGTCCGGCCGGTGGTCCCGGACCAGGCGGTCGATGAAGTCGAGCAGCCCGCGCACGGCGTTCACCGGCGTGCCGTCCGGTGCCTTCACCGAGTCCGGGACGCCGAAGTAGGCGCGGAAGTACAGGGAGGCGGTGTCGAGGAGCATCAGTCGTCCGGTCACGTCACGCATCATGCCGTACGCCACCGACAGCGACATGCCTCATATGTGACACGCCCCACTTGTGCGTTTGGGATCCGGAATCGAGGGGAGGCGCCGCCCCGCAGCGAGGTTGGTTGCACAATTCAACTTTTGCGTCCTGGCCTCGCTCTGTTCCATTGCCGTCCAAATTGAGGTGCACGTGTCAGCAAGGCTTCAGGCAGAGGGCCTGTACAAGGTGTTCGGCAGGAGACCGGACCGAGCGGTCGAGCGGCTCCGCGCCGGGGCCGACCGGGAGGAGCTGCGCGCCGAGGGCGCCACCGCCGCCGTGATCGACGCGTCCTTCACCGTCGAGCCCGGCCAGATCTTCGTCGTCATGGGCCTGTCCGGCTCCGGCAAGTCCACCCTGCTGCGCATGCTGAACGGCCTGCTGGAGCCGACCGCCGGACATGTGCGCTTCGACGGCCAGGACCTGACCACGCTCGGCGACCGCGAGCTGCGCAAGGTCCGGTCCCAGAAGATCAGCATGGTGTTCCAGCACTTCGCGCTCTTCCCGCACCGCAGCGTCCGCGAGAACGCCGCCTACGGCCTGGAAGTGCAGGGCGTGCCCCGCGCCGAGCGCGTACGCCGCGCCGACGAGGCGCTCGCCCTGTGCGGCCTGGCCGGCTGGGAGAAGTCCTGGCCCGACGAGCTGTCCGGCGGCATGCAGCAGCGCGTCGGTCTCGCCCGAGCACTCGCCACCGACGCCGACCTGCTGCTGATGGACGAGTCCTTCAGCGCCCTCGACCCGCTGATCCGCCGCGACATGCAGGACCAGCTGCTGGAGCTCCAGCAGAAGCTGAAGAAGACGATCGTCTTCATCACCCACGACCTGAACGAGGCCATGCGCCTCGGCGACCGCATCGCCGTCATGCGCGACGGCCGCATCGTGCAGATCGGCACCGCGCAGGACATCCTGCTGCGGCCGGAGAACGACTACGTCGCCTCCTTCACCCAGGACGTCGACCGCTCCCGCGTGCTGACCACCGGCGAGCTCATGGACACCTCGGTCACCGGCGACGACCCCGGCTGTCACTGCGAGACCGCCACGGCCGAGACCCCGTTCACGGAACTGTGCGCGATCAGCGCCCGGCTCTCCCACCCCGTCTCGGTCGTGGACGAGGACAACAAGCTGATCGGCGTCGTCCCACGGCAGCGCCTGGTCGGCTTCCTCGGCGACGAACAGGACGCCACCCCGCAGCCCTGCGACTCCCCGCGGGACGCGGGCGGAGAGAAGGTGACCGCCCGTGCCTAGGATTCAGCTCGGCACCTGGGTCAACGACGCGGTCGACTGGCTCACCACCCACATGGGGTGGCTGTTCGACTTCTGCAAGACCGTCTTCCTCGGCCTGTACGACGGCATCAACGCCGTCCTCCAAGCCCCCCAACCGCTGCTCCTCGCGGGCATCTTCGCCGTGATCGCCTTCTGGCTGCGCGGCACCCTCGCGGGTGTCCTCACCTTCGTGGGCTTCGCGTTCATCGACTCCCTCGACCTGTGGGAGAACGCGATGATCACCCTGACGCTCGTCCTCGTGGCGACCGTCATCGCGCTGGTGATCTCCATACCGGTGGGCATCTGGGCGGCCCGCTCGGACCGCGTCAGCGGTCTGGTCCGGCCCGTCCTGGACTTCATGCAGACGCTGCCCGCGATGGTCTACCTCATCCCGGCGATCCTCTTCTTCGGCACCGGCGCCTCCGCCGGCATCGTCGCCACCCTGATCTTCGCGCTCGCCCCGGGCGTGCGCATGACCGAGCTCGGCATCCGCCAGGTCGACCGGGAACTGGTCGAGGCCGCCGACGCCTTCGGCACCACACCGCGCAACATCCTGCTGCGCGTCCAGCTCCCCCTCGCACTGCCCACGGTCATGGCCGGCGTCAACCAGGTCATCATGCTCGGCCTGTCCATGGCCGCGATCGCCGGCATGGTCGGCACCGGCGGTCTCGGCGGCGACGTCAATCAGGCCATCGGCCAGCTCAACGTCGGCCTGGGCGCCGAGGCCGGCGTCGGCATCGTGATCCTGGCGATCTACCTCGACCGCATGACCAGCGCGCTGGGCACCCAGGTCTCCCCGCTCGGCCGCCGCGCCGCCGCCCGGCTGCGCGCCGCCCAGGGGCTGAAGATCTGGTCGTACCGGCCCCGCCCGGCCGTCGCCGTGATCGGCGTCGTCGTGCTCGCCCTCGTCTCCGGCGGCATGGGTGTCTTCGGCAGCGGCGGCACCGGCACCACCGCCGCGGCCGGCGGCAAGGACGTCGGCCAGGGCAAGAAGATCAGCATCGGCTACATCCCCTGGGACGAGGGCGTCGCCTCCACCTTCCTCTGGAAGGAGGTCCTGGAGCAGCGCGGCTACCAGGTCGAGGCCAAGCAACTCGACGCCGGCCCGCTCTACACCTCCCTGGCCCAGGGCGACGTCGACTTCCAGACGGACGCCTGGCTGCCCACGACCCACGCCCAGTACTGGAAGAAGTACGGCAAGCAGCTCGACGACCTCGGCGCCTGGTACGACAAGACGTCACTGGAGCTCTCCGTGCCCTCCTACATGAAGGGCATCGACTCCCTGGCGGACCTCAAGGGCAAGGCGTCCGAGTTCGGCGGCAAGATCACCGGCATCGAGTCCAGCGCCGGCGAGATGGCCCTGCTCAAGAGCAAGGTCCTCAAGGAATACGGCCTGGACAAGGAGTACAAGGTCGTCGACAGCTCCACGCCCGCCATGCTGGCCGAGCTGAAGCGCGCGTACGCCGAGAAGGAGCCGATCGTCGTCACGCTCTGGTCGCCGCACTGGGCGTACAACGACTACAAGCTGACGAAGCTCAAGGACCCCAAGGGTGCCTGGGGCGCGGGCGACGGCGTGCACACGCTGGCCCGCAAGGACTTCGCGGGCGACGACCCGACGGTCGCCGGCTGGCTGAAGAAGTTCAAGATGAGCGAGAAGGAGCTCACCAGCCTCGAAGCCGAGATCAACAAGGCGGGCAAGGGCAACCAGCAGCAGGCCGTCCGCGCCTGGCTGAAGCAGCACCCCGGCTACGTCGACAGGCTCGCTCCCGTGAAGGGCGCCGGCCGCAGCACGCCCGCCGAGGCGAAGCGGCCGCTGGACGTGGCGTGGTTCCCCTGGGACGAGGACATCGCCGTCACGTACCTGTGGAAGAACGTCCTCGAACGGCGCGGCTACACGATGAACCTGAAGCAGATGGACGTCGGCCCCGTCTACACCGGTCTGGCCTCGGGCGATCTCGACCTCAACTTCGACGCCTGGCTGCCCTACGCCCAGAAGAACTACTGGGACAGGAACAAGGACCGGCTCAAGGACCTCGGCACCTGGTACGAACCGACCTCCCTGGAGATCGCCGTGCCGTCCTACGTCAAGGGCGTCGACTCCCTGGCGGACCTCAAGGGCAAGGCCGGCACCTTCGACGGGAAGATCATCGGCATCGAGCCCGGCACCGGCGAGATGGACCTGCTGAAGAACAAGGTCCTGCCCGGCTACGGCCTCGACAAGGAGTACGAGGTCGTCGACGGCTCCACCCCGGCCATGCTGGCCGAGCTGAAGCGCGCGTACGCCAAGAAGGAGCCGATCGCCGTCACGCTCTGGTCGCCGCACTGGGCCTACAGCGACTACGAGCTGACCAAGCTGAAGGACCCCAAGAAGGCCTTCGGCGAAGGCAACACGATCCGCACCATCTCCAACGAGAAGTTCCCCGAGGAGTACCCGCAGCTCACGAAGTGGATCAAGAACTTCAAGATGAGCGAGGACGAACTCGGCAGCCTGGAGAGCGAGATCAAGAACCGCGGCCAGGGCCATGAGGAAGAGGCCGTCGCCGCGTGGCTGAAGCAGCACCCCGACATGGTGGAGCGCATGACGCCGCAGTGAGACCCGGTACGGGGCGGGACGCGACACACCGCGTCCCGCCCCGTACGCGTACCCTCACTCGTACCCGGACCCCACTCGGGGCCCGGACGCACGAGCAGGATCCGGACAACCACAGAGCGCCATGCCACCCCCCGAACCCCTCGCTTCGCCCTGTTCCTCCCGTAGGAGGAATCCGCGCGCCGCCCGGGAGCGGGCGGATCCCTGGCGCGAAGTGTGAGGTCGCACACCGGCCGGTACGACGTCGATGTGACAGGCGCATGCACCGGTTTGCCGAACATGCGTAGGGTGCAGACAACTCAAGAGACGCAGTGCGCCGGGCCACCGGCGTACCGGGACCGGAATCGACGGGCGAAGGAGGGAGCCGGAGCGATGGGCGACCACAAAGAGCAGCCCCTTCGGGTGGGCGCGGCCGTGCGGCGGCGGCGCCGCGCCCTGGAGCTCACCCTCGCCGTCGTGGCCGAGCGCAGTGGCCTGTCGGTCCCGTTCCTCAGCCAGGTCGAGAACGACCGGGCGCGGCCCAGCACCAGTTCCCTGGAGAAGGTCGCCGACGCCCTGCGCACGACGGCGGTCGAGCTCCTCGCCGCGGCCGACCCGGCGTGCAGCGTGGACGTCGTGCGCGCCGACGACCCCGAGCCGGTGCCCCGTCCCAGGACCCGGTCCCTGGTGCGCGGCCACCACCAGATGCACGCCTCCGAGTTCACCGGCGACCACGACGCCGGCCGTGAGTTCCAGTACCGCAACGACCAGTTGATGTACGTCGCCGACGGCGCGGTGGAGATCGAGGCGGAGGGCCGCGCCTACCGGCTCGGCCGCGGCGACACGCTGTACCTCACCGGCGGTGTCCGGCACCGCTGGCGGGCGGCGGAGTCCGACACCCGGGTGATCGTCGTCGCCGTGGCGGAGCACATCGAGGCGGTCCGGGACCGGCCACGCCGGTGAGGGTCGTCTCGCTGGTCCCGTCGCTGACCGAGGCCGTGGCCCGGTCCGCGCCCGGCGCCCTGGCCGGAGCCACCGACTGGTGCACCCATCCGCACGGACTCGACGTCGTACGCGTCGGCGGCACGAAGAACCCGAAGACCGACCGGATCATCTCCCTCGCTCCCGACCTGGTGATCGCCAACGAGGAGGAGAACCGCGAACCCGACCTCGCGGCCCTGCGCGCGGCGGGTGTCGAGGTCCTGGTCACGGAGATCCGCGACGTGCCGCAGGCCTTCCGGGAACTGGCCCGGGTCCTGGACGCCTGCGGGGTGCCGGCCCGCCCGCGCTGGCTGGACGAGGCGGAGGAGACCTGGTCGTCCCTGCCGCCGCCCCCGGCCCGCCTGAGGGCGGTCGTACCCATTTGGCGCCGCCCCTGGATGGTCCTGGGCCGCGACACCTTCGCGGGTGACGTCCTGGCCCGCCTCGGTGTCGACCACGTGCACGCGACGCACCCCGACCGCTACCCGCGCGTCCCGCTGGAGGAACTCCGTGCCGCCGCGCCGGACGTGGTGATCCTGCCTGACGAGCCCTACCGCTTCACCGCGGACGACGGCCCGGAGGCCTTCCCCGGCCTGCCCTGCGCGCTCGTCAGCGGACGGCACCTGACGTGGTACGGGCCGTCGCTGGCCGAGGCGCCACGGGTACTGGGCCGGGCCCTGCGAGCAGCTCGCCCCTGAGCAGCCCGCGTACGGTGCCCACGGCGGCGGTGCCCCACGCGGCGACCAGCACCGCGTACAGCGCGAGAGCCGGCCCCGCGTAGGCCACGAGCCCGGTGTGGCGGCCGGGCGCCTCGGCGCCCGTGACACAGGTGCCGACCGGGAAGGTCAACGACCACCAGGTCATCGAGAACCGCATCCCCTGCCGCCGGGCGCGCAGCACATGGGCGGTGGCGAGGCAGAACCACAGCAGCGCGAACCCCATCACGGGGACGCCGTAGAGCACGGCGAGGACACCGAAGCCCTGGCTGTACGGCGCCGGCACGGCCCCGGGGGCGACGTCCGCGAACGCGCCGACGGCGGTCGTGGACTGCCCGAGCGGCCCGAGCACCAGGAACAGCGTCGGGGTGAGGGCGAGCGGCAGCGGCCCGCCGGTGATCAGCCGCCCGAAGACCAGCGGCAGCATGAGCAGGGTCGCGATTAGGCTCAGCCCGAACAGCGCGACGCAGACGAGCAGCAGCGTCTCGCGGGCCTGACCGGGAGGCAGATGCGGCACCAGCGGCGGCCCGACGGCGGCGGACACCATGGGCGCGACCAGCGGCAGCAGCCACACGGGCGTGGCCTGTCCCGGCTCGACCCGGTGGCGTACGGCCATCAGATACGGCACCGCGACGGCGGCGGCCAGCCCGAGAGCCGTACCGGCGCTGAACAGCACGGCGTCCAGTGCCACGGCCGCCCGCACGCCGATCCAGTCCCGGCCGACGCCGAGGGCACCCCCGCCGACGGCCAGCAGGGCCATGGCGAGGCAGCCGTGGAAGGGGGCCGTCGCCGGATCGAGGAGGTGGGCGCGGGCCTGGTCCCGGTGGCGGGCCCAGTGCGCGGCCCGGGCACAGAGCAGGGTGACGAGCAGAAGCAGCGAGAGGGCCCAGACACCGGCCAGCGCGCCGCGCAGTCCGGGGAGGTGCGGCGACAGGGCGGTCCCGGCGGTGGCGACCACGGCGGTGCCCATGACGGTGGCGTACCAGTTGGGCCCGAGGTGACGGACGGAGACTGCGCACGGAAGGGGCCGGGCCGGCCGGGCTGCGGTGACCATGACTCCCACGGTCGGGCCGTGGGCACCCCGCCGCCAGGGAGCATTCCTCTATGGCGACATAAGCTGGGTTTATGAGCAGGACGGAAGAGCAGGGTGAGGTCCCGGCCGGCGGGTCTCTCGCGCACCGGGTGCCGGATCTGGGCGGCCTGGAGCTGCTGCTGGCGGTGGCACGGCTCGGGAGCCTCGGCGGGGCGGCACGGGAACTGGGCATCACCCAGCCCGCGGCCAGCAGCCGGATCCGGTCGATGGAGCGGCAGCTCGGTGTGGCGCTGGTCGACCGCTCACCGCGCGGGTCCCGGCTCACGGACGCCGGCGCGCTGGTGACGGACTGGGCGCGGCGGATCGTCGAGGCGGCGGAGGCGTTCGACGTGGGGGCGCAGGCGCTGCGCGACCGGCGTGACTCGCGGTTGCGGGTGGCGGCGAGCATGACGATCGCCGAGTATCTGCTGCCCGGCTGGCTGCTCGCGCTGCGCGCCCAGCGGCCCGACACGGCGGTGTCCCTGCATGCCGGGAACTCGACGGTGGTCGCGGAGCGGCTGCTGGCGGACGAGGCGGACCTCGGGTTCGTCGAGGGGCTGACGGTGCCGACGGGGCTGGACTCGGTGGTCATCGCCCATGACCGGCTGATAGTGGTCACGGCTCCGGCCCATCCGTGGGCCCGGCGGCGGCGTTCCCTGGCCGCGCAGGAACTGGCGTCGACGCCGCTGATCCTGCGTGAGAAGGGCTCCGGGACCCGTCAGGTCCTGGACGCGGCGCTGGGCGGGCTGGCCCGGCCGTTGATCGAGCTGTCGTCCACCACGGCGGTCAAGGCGGCGGCGGTGAGCGGGGCGGGGCCGGCGGTGCTGAGTGAACTGGCGGTGGGGGAGGAGCTGGCGATGCGGCGGCTGGTGCGGGTGCCGGTGGAGGGGGTCGCGCTGGCGCGGGACCTCAGGGCGGTGTGGCCGACAGGGCACCGCCCTACCGGGCCGGCCCGGGATCTGCTGTCGCTGACGCGGGGATAGATTCCTCGCCTCCGCCGCCCCTGCCCGTCCCATCCCCAGGGGCTCCGCCCCTTCGACCCCGCCAGGGGGCTCCGCCCCCTGGACCCCCATCGGCCCTGAACGGCCTCGTCCTCAAAACGCCGGACGGGCTGGGGGAAGTGACTCAGCCCGGCGTTTCGACCCGGGCATCATGGCCGGCCGATTCGCCGGACGGGCTTGGGGGCCCGGCCGCTTGGCCGACCGATTCGGGTGGTGGGCGGGCATAGGCCTGGGGTCCAGGGGGCGGAGCCCCCTGGGACCTTGCGTTCACCGGCTCAGGCCACCATCGCCGCCTCCACCAACGCCCGCATCACCCGCACGTCCTCGCCCATCTCCGGATGCCACTGCACCCCGAGCACCCAGCCCTCCCCGGTCGGCAGTTCCAGCGCCTCCACCGTGCCGTCATCCGCGTAGGCCGACGGCACGAGTCCCTCGCCCAAACGGTCCACAGCCTGGTGGTGGTACGACGGCACCGACGTCTCCTCCGGCACGACACCCGCGTACAGACTCCCCGGCACCGGCTTGACCGCATGGCTGCCGAAGACGCCTACGACCTCCGCATGACCGTCGACGTGCTGCACCAGCGTCCCGCCCAGGGCGACATTCAGCAGTTGCATGCCCCGGCAGATGCCCAGCAACGGCACACCCGCCGTCAGCGCCGCGTCGATCAGGGCCAGCTCCCACGCGTCCCGCTCACGCGCCGGCGGCCCCGTGCGGGGATGCGGCTCGGCGCCGTACCGTACGGGCTCCACATCCGGCCCGCCCGCGATGACCAGCCCGTCCAGCCGGGCGACGGCCGCGGCCGCGTGCGCGGGATCGTCCGGCGGGAGCATCGCCGCCAGGCCGCCCGCCCGCTGCACGAGCCGGGGGTAGCCGACCGGCAGCAGCGCGGCCTCCAGTTCCCACACCCCCCAGCGCGCACCGGACTCCAGATAGGTGCTGACACCGATCAACGGCCTGGCCACCACAACTCCCTCGACAATCGACGCCTCAGTCCCGTGTCAACTCTGCCTCGGCTGCGGCCAGCGCCGCGAACTCCTCCTCCGGCGCCTTCGCCACCAGCCGCTTCCGGCTGTACAGACCGAAGTACGCGAGAGCCACGACGTACACCGCGAGGGCGATGAACGCCGCCGTCACATCCACCAGGAACGTCGCCACGAGCGCCGCACAGGCCAGCACCAGGGCGACGGAGGAGGTCAGCACCCCGCCCGGCGTGCGGTACGGCCGCGGCAGCTCCGGCTCGCGACGGCGCAGCACGATGTGCGACAGCGACATCAGCGCGTAGGAGATGGTCGCGCCGAAGACCGCGATGTTCAGCATCCGGGCGCCGTTCCCGGACACCGCAGCCAGCAGGAAGCCGATCGTGCCGGGCACCAGCAGGCCCAGGTACGGCGCCTTGCGGCGGCTGGTGAGGGACAGGAAGCGGGGCAGATAGCCCGCGCGGGACAGGGCGAACAGCTGGCGCGAGCCCGCGTAGATCAGGGAGAAGAACGACGCCACCAGGCCGGCCAGGCCCGCGTAGTTCACGATCCGGCTCAGGGTCGTCGCCCTGCCGTCCGGCTGGAGCGCCTCGACGAGCGGGTTGCCCGCCTCCTGGATCGCGGCCGAGCCGCGTGCTCCCGCCGCCGCGACGAAGGTCACCACCGCCAGGACCACCAGAATGCCCATCGACCAGCGGATCGCCTTCGGCAGCGTGCGGGCCGGCTCCCTGGTCTCCTCGGCGGCCAGCGGCACGCCCTCGACGCCCAGGAAGAACCACATGCCGAACGGGAACGCCGCCCAGATGCCGAGCAGCCCGAACGGCAGCCAGGAGCTCGACCCCGCGGCGTCGGGGTCGACGGGGATGTCGTCCAGCGAGGCGACCGAGAAGTCGGGCAGTGCCGCCAGCGCGAACACGACCAGGGCGACCACCGCGATGCCCGTGACGACGAAGCTGAAGCGCAGCGCCTCGCCCACGCCCCACAGGTGGATGCCGAGGAAGATCGCGAAGCAGACCAGGTACATCGGCCAGCCGGACTCCAGACCGAACAGGCCCAGAGACTCGACGTAGTCGCCGATGAAGATGACGATGGCGGCGGGCGCGAGGACGTACTCGATGAGGATCGCCGTACCGGTCAGGAAGCCGCCCCACGGGCCGAGTGCCCGCCGGGCGAAGCCGTAGCCGCCGCCGGCCGTCGGCAGGATCGAGGACAGCTCCGCGAGGGCGAAGACCATGCACGCGTACATGGCGCCCATGAGCACCATGGCGATCGCGAGGCCCCCGAAGCCGCCCTCGGCCAGGCCGAAGTTCCAGCCCGAGTAGTCACCGGAGACGACGTAGGCGACGCCGAGTCCGGTCAGCAGCACCCAGCCGGCACTGCCGCGGCGCAGCGCCCTGCGTTCCAGATAGTCGTCCGCCTGCGCGGCGGCGGGTGGGCTGGTGGATTCCTGGGGCATGGCAGACTCCCGAGCTCCGGCTCAATGGATCGGATCCATACCTTTTCGGTGCCGGCCGGGAATGGCAATACCCGTGCGTTAATCGCCCGTAAATCCTCACGCCGCCCGTACCCCCGCACGCGCCGCGAGCCGTGCCCGGCTCAGCCGAGGAAGCCGCGCAGCAGCGCCGCCGTCCCCGCGCAGTGCTCGCGCGTGATCTCCCGCGCCTGGTCGGCATCGCCCTCGATCACGGCCTCCACCAGGGCCGTGTGCTGCCGCTGCGAGTGTTCGAGGTTGCGCACGAGCAGCGGGATGCAGTCCAGCAGGTCGTTCACCGTGGCCCGCACCGCCGCGTACTGCGCGGTCAGTGTCGGGGAGCCGCACAGCTCGGCCAGCGTGAGGTGCAGCAGCGTGTCCAGGCGGCGGTAGTCGGAGAGCGGAGCGTCGTGCGTGCGCGCCAGGGCTTCCCGCAGCCGCCGCGCCTGCTCCTCGTCCAGCCCGTGCACCGCGCACAGCCCGGCCGCGCCCACCTCCAGCACCTCCCGGAACCGCAGCACGTCCTCTATGTCGATCTCGGCGATCCGGCGCCGCAGCTCGTCCTCGCCGCCGGCGTCCGTGCGGGGCAGCACGAACGTGCCGCCGTACCGGCCCCGCCGCGATTCCACCAACCCCTGGTCCTGGAGCACCTTCAGCACCTCGCGCAGCGTCACCCGGCTGATCCCCAGCCGCTCCGCCAGCTCCCGCTCGGCCGGCAGCCGCTCGCCCCCCGGTACCAGGCCCAGCCGTACGACCTGGAGGATCTGCTCCAGTGCCTCCTCGAAGCCGTTGCCCGCGCGCACCGGCCGCAGCACCGGCGTCAGCCCGTCCCGCATCTCGCCGCCAGCTTCCTCCGGCATGTGGCCGTACCCCCTTCCCAAGCAATGGTTCTCAGGAATACCTTATGGCTTCCGGCGGAACCAGAGCCAAGGAGGCCCTCCCGTGGCAGACCGCAGACCCCCGCTGAGCGTCGAGGAACTGCACGCCCTCGTCGCGGGCGGTGAGATCGACACTGTCGTCCTGGCCTTCCCCGACATGCAAGGGCGGCTCCAGGGCAAGCGGTTCGCCGCGCGCTTCTTCCTCGACGAGGTCCTCCAGCACGGCACGGAGGGCTGCAACTACCTGCTCGCCGTCGACACCGAGATGAACACCGTCGACGGTTACGCGATGTCCTCCTGGGACCGCGGTTACGGCGACTTCGCCATGCACCCGGACCTGAGTACCCTGCGCCGCGTCCCCTGGAACGAGGGCACGGCCATGCTCCACGCCGACCTCGCCTGGAACGACGGCTCGCCCGTGGTCGCCGCACCCCGCCAGATCCTGCGCCGCCAGCTGGAGCGCCTGGCCGAACTCGGCTACACCGCCCAGGTCGGCACCGAGCTGGAGTTCATCGTCTTCAAGGACACCTACGAACAGGCCTGGGACGCCAACTACAGAGGCCTGACCCCGGCCAACCAGTACAACATCGACTACTCGGTCCTCGGCACCGGCCGCATCGAGCCCCTGCTGCGCCGCATCCGCAACGAGATGGCGGCCGCGGGCCTCACCGTCGAGTCCGCCAAGGGCGAGTGCAACCCCGGCCAGCACGAGATCGCCTTCCGCTACGACGAGGCCCTGGTCACCTGCGACCAGCACGCCGTCTACAAGACCGGCGCCAAGGAGATCGCCTCCCAGGAGGGCATGTCGATCACCTTCATGGCCAAGTACAACGAGCGCGAGGGCAACTCCTGCCACATCCACCTCTCGCTCGCGGACGCGGACGGCACCAACGCCATGGCAGGCGACGGCGAGGACGGCATGTCGGACGTCATGCGCCACTTCCTCGCCGGCCAGCTCGCCGCGCTGCGCGACTTCTCCCTCCTCTACGCCCCCAACATCAACTCCTACAAGCGGTTCCAGCCCGGCTCCTTCGCCCCGACCGCCGTCGCCTGGGGCCATGACAACCGCACCTGCGCGCTGCGCGTGGTCGGCCACGGCCGCTCGATGCGCTTCGAGAACCGGCTGCCCGGCGGCGACGTCAACCCCTACCTCGCCGTGGCCGGGCTGGTCGCGGCCGGACTGCACGGCGTCGAGCAGAAGCTGGAACTGCCCGAGCCCTGCCCCGGCAACGCCTACACCGCCGACTTCGCCCACGTCCCCACGACGCTGCGCGAGGCCGCCGAGCTCTGGGAGCACAGCCCCATCGCCCGGGCCGCCTTCGGGGACGAGGTCGTCGCGCACTACCGCAACATGGCGCGCGTCGAACTGGACGCCTTCGACGCCGCGGTGACCGACTGGGAGCTGCGCCGCTCCTTCGAACGTCTGTGAGGCCCCCCTCTTGTCCTCTGAGTACCTTCTTGAAGTACTGAACCCCGCGACCGAGGAGGTCGTCGCCGCCATCGCCGGGGCGAGTCCGGCGGACATCGACGCGGCCGTCACCCACGCCGCCAGGGCACAGCGGATCTGGGCCGCCCTCACCCCCGGCGACCGCGCCCGGCTGCTGCGCCGCTTCGCGGCCACCGTCGACGAGCACCTGGAGGAACTGGCCCGCCTGGAGGTCCGGGAGGCCGGCCACACCATCGGCAACGCCCGCTGGGAGGCGGGCAACGTCCGGGACCTGCTGGACTACGCGGCCGGGGGAGTGGAGCGGCTCACCGGCCGGCAGATCCCGGTGCCCGGCGGCCTCGACGTCACGATCCTCGAACCACTCGGCGTCGTCGGCGTGATCGCGCCCTGGAACTTCCCCATGCCGATCGCCGCCTGGGGCACCGCACCCGCCCTCGCGGCCGGGAACGCGGTCCTCCTCAAGCCGGCCGAGACCACTCCGCTCACCGCGCTGCGCCTCGCCGAACTCGCCCTGGAGGCCGGGCTCCCGGAGCACCTCTTCCAGGTCCTGCCCGGACACGGCGCCATCACCGGCGACGCGCTGGTACGCCACCCCGGAGTCGCCAAGATCGTCTTCACCGGCTCCACCAGGACCGGCCGGCGCGTCGCGGCGCTCGGCGCCGAGCAGATCAAGCCGGTGACCCTCGAACTCGGCGGCAAGAGCCCGAACATCGTCTTCGCCGACGCCGACCTGAAGGCCGCCGTCGACCCCTTCTCCTTCCTGGACAACGCCGGTCAGGACTGCTGCGCCCGCACTCGCATCCTGGTCCAGGAGACGGTGTACGACGAGGTCCGCGAGCTGCTCGCCGAGACGCTGGCCGCCGTGGTGGTGGGCGACCCGGCCGACGAGAAGACCCAGATGGGCCCGCTGATCTCCCGGCAGCAACTCGACCGCGTCAAGGAGTTCGTGTCCGAGGACGCCCCGGCCCTGCGCGGCAGCGCGCCCGAGGGGCCCGGGTTCTGGTTCCCGCCGACCGTGCTCACCGGGGAGCGGCCCGACTCGGCGGCGGCCTGCGAGGAGATCTTCGGCCCGGTCGCCGTCCTGCTGCCCTTCACCGACGAGGCCGACGCGATCCGCCTCGCCAACGACACCCCGTACGGCCTCTCCGGCTCCATCTGGACCCGGGACGTCGGCCGCGCCCTGCGCGTCTCCCAGGCCGTCCGCGCCGGCAACCTGTCCGTCAACTCCCACGCCAGCGTCCGCTACTGGACCCCGTTCGGCGGCTACAAGCAGTCGGGCGTCGGCCGCGAGCTCGGCCCCGAGGCCCTGGCCGCCTTCACCGAAACCAAGAACGTCTTCATCAGCACGGAGGGCCCCGCACAGTGACCGCTCAGGAAAGCATCTGCCGCCGGCTGGTCGGCCGCACCGCCGTCGTCACCGGAGCCGGCAGCGGCATCGGTCTCGCCGCCGCCCGCCGCCTCGCCTCCGAGGGCGCGCACGTCGTCTGCGGCGACGTCGACGAGGTCCGCGGCAAGGCGGCCGCCGAGGAGACCGGCGGCATCTTCGTGAAGGTGGACGTCACCGACCCCGAACAGGTCGAGGCCCTCTTCAGGACGGCCCACGACACCTACGGCAGCGTCGACATCGCCTTCAACAACGCCGGCATCTCCCCGCCCGACGACGACTCCATCCTGGAGACCGGCCTGGAAGCCTGGAAGCGCGTCCAGGAGGTCAACCTCACCTCCGTCTACCTCTGCTGCAAGGCCGCCATCCCCTACATGCAGCGCCAGGGCAAGGGCTCGATCATCAACACGGCGTCCTTCGTGGCGAGGATGGGCGCGGCCACCAGCCAGATCTCGTACACGGCCTCCAAGGGCGGCGTCCTCGCCATGTCCCGTGAGCTGGGCGTGCAGTTCGCCCGGGAGGGCATCCGCGTCAACGCCCTGTGCCCCGGGCCGGTCAACACCCCGCTCCTCCAGGAGCTGTTCGCCAAGGACCCGGAGCGCGCCGCGCGCCGCCTGGTGCACATCCCGCTGGGCCGGTTCGCCGAGGCCGAGGAGATCGCCGCCGCCGTGGCCTTCCTCGCCAGCGACGACTCCTCCTTCGTGAACGCCACCGACTTCCTGGTCGACGGCGGGATCGCCGGGGCGTACGTCACACCCCTGTAAGCCCGTGTCCGGCGGGCCCGGGTCGCGCCCTACAGTGCCGGGATGAGCATGACGCCACCGCCCGGCTGGTACCCCGACCCGCACGGCCCTCATCTGGAACGCTGGTGGGACGGCACGGCCTGGACCGAGCACCGTCGCGCGCCCGAGGCCCCCGCCGCCTTGCCGCCGGGTGGCGGCACCGGCCGGACCAAGGTGGTCGCCCTGACCGCCACGGGCGTCGTCCTGGTCGCGGCGATCGTCACCGGAGCCGTCGCCCTCAGCGGGGGCGACGGCGGCGGCACGGAGATCAGAACGGCCCCGACTTCCACTGTCGAGCCCACCCCCGACTCGCCGGAGCCGACCCCCGAGGCGTCCACCTCCGAGCCGTCCGCCGACGACCCCGCGACCGTCGAGGACCAGCTCAACGGCATCACGTTCCCGCTGCTCGACGGCTGGGTCCGCCCCCAGTACGTCGCCCAGGACGACGTCGTCATGACGACCGACGGCACCTACGACTGCCCAGGCGGCGTGGGCCTGTGCCGCCACGGCATGGTCTTCTCCCGCACGGTGACCGAGAACGACGAGAAGTCCCCCGAGGCCCTCGCCAAGGCGGACATCAAGGACGCGGCCGACGGGGCCTACGACCGCGACGAGCTCGGCCGTGAGCTCTACGGGGGCATGACGTCCCACCAGGTCGTGAAATCCGGGCCGGTCGCGGTGGCGGGCCGCGCCGGGTACCTCGTGCGCTGGCGTGTCGGGACCGCCAAGGGTCCGGGCGGCTACGTCCAGTCGCTCGTCTTCCCCTCCAGCGTCGGCACCGAGTCACCGGTCCTCGTCCGGTACGTCTTCGACGCGGGCGAGGACGGACCGCCGCTCGCCGACATGGACCGCATCACCAAGGGCATCCGGCCGTTCGGCGACGCGGACACGGGCGGTGGCGTGGGCAGCAGCATCGGCCCGGCGGGCTGACGACGCACAGGCCCTACAGAAACGTGTGGCCCTCGCCGCGGTAGGTCGGCACCGTCGCCGTCACCGCGTCCCCTTCGACCAGGTGCAGCGCGTCGAACCGCTCGCACAGCTCCCCGGCCTTCGCATGCCGGAACCACACCTTGTCACCGATCAGCAGGTCGTCGGCGGGCGAGCCGAGCAGCGGCGTCTGCACTTCGCCGGCTCCCTCCTGAGGGTCGTAGCGCAGCCCCTCCGGCAGATACGGCACGGGCAGCCGGTCGGGCCCGGCCGCGCCGGAGGCGGGATACCCGCCGCCGAGGACCGTCACCACGCCCACCCCCGGTCGCCGTACGACGGGCTGGGCGAAGAGGGCCGCCGGACGGCCGCTGAACGACGTGTAGTTGTCGAACAGCCGCGGCACGTACAGTCCCGACCCGGCGGCGATCTCGGTCACCGCGTCCTCGGCCGCCGTGTGCTGCACCGAGCCGGTGCCGCCGCCGTTGACGAATTCCAGTCCCGGCACCACGGCCCGCACCGCGCGCACCACCTCCGCGCGCCGCTCGGCGAGTTCACGCTTGGCGGCGGCCTGCATCAGCCGGACGGCACGGGACCGCAGCGGACGCCCGGCCACGGCGTCCCCGACGCCGGCGACATGCCCCTCGTACGCCATGATCCCCACGACCTCGAAGCCCGGCCGGCGGGCCACGGCCCGGGCCACGTCGGCGACCTGGGCGGGGGAGTGCAGCGGCGAACGCCGGGCCCCGACGCGCACCCGCCCGCCGAGCAGCTTCAGGGAGGTGTCCAACTCCAGGCACACACGCACGACTTCACGTCCGCCGCCCCGCGAGGCGTCGATCAGGTCGAGCTGGGCGACGTCGTCGACCATCACGGTCACGGCCGCGGCAAGCTTGGGATCACCGGCGAGTTCGGCGTACGCGGCCCGGTCCGCGGACGGGTAGGCGAGCAGTACGTCGTCGAACCCCGAGCGCGCCAGCCACAGCGACTCGGCGAGGGTGAACGACATGAGCCCCGCGAAACCGTCCCGGGCCAGGACGCGTTCCAGCAGCGCCCGGCACCGCACGGACTTGCTCGCGACCCGGACGGGCTTGCCCCCGGCGCGACGGACCAGGTCGGCGGCGTTGGCGTCGAAGGCGTCCAGGTCCACGATCGCGAGGGGGGCGTCGAGATGGGCGGTGGCCCGGTCGTAACGGGCCCGGTCGGAGGCGCGCGCAGTCATGAACGCAGCCTGCCAGACAGGATTACCGCAGGGTAGGGGGACGTTCCGGGCAGATGCCCCGGGCTCGTGGACTGGTTCCCGTTCGCGCAGGAACAAGCCGTAGAGTGACGCGCACGTACGGCGGAGCGACGCCGGCCGGACTTCGCGCTGGGATGACGCTCCATCCGTACGGGTATGTGTGCCCGGGACGACTCAGTGCCGGGCCTCGGGCAGGACGACACGGCCCGCGCAGTACGCAGCGGCCCGGGTACGAGGAAACGGGGGGTGCATGAGCACGGAAGCGCAGCGTGCCTCTTTCCCTCCCCGCCCCAGCACCCCACCCCGCCCCTCGCACTCCCCGACCTCGCCCGAGGACGCCCGGACGGCACCTTCCGAGGCGACATCGGGTGACGCCCCGTCGGTTTCGGACGAGCGGGGGCGTTCCGGCGCGGGCGGGCCGAGTGCGGGTGCCCGGCGCCCTTCGCCGGAGCGGGACACGGACTCGTCAGGGTCCGCCGACGCCGGGCAGGAAAGGGCTGTTCGTGGCGGTGGTGCGGCTTCCGCTCGGGCCGACGGCTCGAACGACGGCCCCCGTTTCCCCAGTTTCGGCGCCACCCGTACCGAGCCCGCCGCGCCCCGGCGGGCCGAGCCCGCTTCCCCGCCCCCGCCCCGCGCCTCCGACCGCTTCCCGGACATGCAGCCCGGCGTGGGCCGTGTGACGCGACCCGAGTCGAGCAGGCCGTCCACCCCACCCGACGCCCCTCCGCGACCGCGTCACCTCCCCACTCCCGGCTCGTCCGGACGTCCGGGGTACACCCCCACGTCACGCCGTACCGGCGCACCCTCCGGAAATTCCTCGGAGACGACCGCACGCCTGCGGCCGGTCCCAGCCGACCCGTCACCCTCCGAGCGTGCCGAGCGCCCGTCCTCCGAGCCTGCTGAACCCTTCGGCCACCCCCGTCCCGCGCGGCCCGGTGTTCCGCCGCGCCCCTCGCGGGCGCCTCAGATCGGCGCCGACACCGACACCGGTGCCACTGCCGGGCGTGGCATGCGCATGCCCCCCGCGCCGGCCCACCGGCCCACCGGCGTCTCTCCCGACCCGTCCCTCTCCTGGAACGCCCCCGCGACCTCCGGCGCACGCCCCGTCGTGTCCTTCGGGGAGCCCGAGGGGTACGACGGCGACGCGCGGCCCCGGCCGCTCGGGCGGCGCGGGGCGTCCCAGGCCGCCGCTGCCGCCGTCTGTCTCGTGCTCGGACTGGGGCTCATCTCGGGCGCCGTCACCGGGAGCTGGCTCGTGGGGGACTCAGGGGCGAAGGGCTCGCCCTCCACCTTCGCCGCGGCCGGCAGCCTCTGGCACAGCGTGCCCGTCGACCAGCTGTTCCCGCCCACCGTGCAGGGGCAGGGCGCCGGCCCCGGCGGAGCCGACCGCACCTGGACCCGGATCGCCGTCGCCCCGGACAGCGGCTGCAAGGACGCCTTCGACCCCCTGCTGCGCAAGGCCCTCGCCCCCGTCGGCTGCGAGCGGCTCCTGCGCGCCACCTACACCGACGCCACCGAGAGCTACGTGACCACCGTCGGCCTGCTCTTCACCACGGCCGACGCCCCGGGCATGACCTCCCTCGCGAACCGTTTCCGCAACGAGCGCCTGGACCGCCGCAGCGACCTGATGCCCCTGCCGTACGCCGCGAAGGACACGCCCGCGGCCCGCTTCGGCCCGCAGCAGCGCGCCGCCTGGACCGTCTCCGTGCTGACCGAGGCCCCGGTCGTCGTCTACGCCGTGTCCGGCTGGGCCGACGGCCGTACCGTCGACGACCCGCAGCCCGCCGGGGACGCCATGGAGTCCGGCGCCACCACAGCCCCCGCGCAGGCCGGCCTCGGCAACGAGGCACAGGGCCTCGCCGACCGCGTCGAACGCGACCTGCGCAAGAACGTCCGCTCGGCCACGGAGCAGCCGTCGTGAAAGCCGTCATGTCCCGCGCGGGCGGGTTCCTGAGTGTTCTCCTCGCCGCCGGCCTCGTCCTGGCCCCCGCCACCACCGCGCACGCCGACGGCATCCGCGCCCAGCAATGGGCCCTGGAGGCCATGCACACCCAGGAGGCCTGGCGGACCACCAAGGGCGAGGGCGTCACCGTCGCCGTCCTGGACACCGGTGTCGAGGCCGACCACCCCGACCTGATCGGCAACGTCCTCACCGGCAAGGACCTGATCCGCTTCGGAGCCGAACCCGGCGACCGCGCCTGGGCCCGGCACGGCACCGCCATGGCCGGCATCATCGCCGGGCACGGACACGGCCCCGGCGACGCCGACGGCGTCCTCGGCATCGCCCCCGAGGCGAAGATCCTCCCCGTCCGTGTGATCCTGGAGGACGGCGACCCCTCCCGCGCCAAGGCCCGCAGCACCCGCGGCAACGCCCTCGCCGAGGGCATCCGCTGGGCCGCCGACCACGGCGCCGACGTCATCAACCTCTCCCTCGGCGACGACTCCGCCTCCGCGCATCCGGAACCCGCCGAGGACCAGGCCATCCAGTACGCCCTGAAGAAGGGCGTGATCGTCGTCGCCTCCGCCGGCAACGGCGGTGAGAAGGGCGACCGCATCTCCTACCCCGCCGCCTACCCGGGCGTCATCGCCGCCACCGCCGTCGACCGCGCCGGAACCCGCGCCCCCTTCTCCACCCGCCGCTGGTACGCCACGGTCAGCGCCCCCGGCGTCGACGTCGTCATCGCCGACCCCGACCACAAGTACTACGAGGGCTGGGGCACCAGCGCCGCCGCCGCCTTCGTCTCCGGCGCCGCGGCCCTGGTCAAGGCCGCCCACCCCGATCTGACCCCGGCCCAGGTCAAGTCGCTCCTGGAGGACACCGCCCGCAACGCCCCGTCCGGAGGACGCGATGACTCCCGCGGCTTCGGCTTCGTCGACCCGGCCGCCGCCATCAAGGCCGCCGGCCGGCTGAAGCCGCAGGGCCTGCACTCGGCGGCCTACGGCGCGAAGTACTTCGGCAGCGGCCCGGACGCCACCGGCTCCGGCGACGACACCGCCGACTGGGCCGCCCCCCTCGCAGGCAGCGCCGGCGGCGTCCTGCTGGTCGCGGCCGTGGTCCTGTGGCGCGGCCGCCGCGCGAGCCACGACGACTTCTGACCTTCGGCCGGCAGGACCGCCCGCCGAAGCGGCGGCACCCGGCCGATAGGCTCGACGACCGTGGCGAACAAGAACATCCCCGACCCCGGCTTCTCCGACGACGACGGCTCCGCCGACCCCCGGGTGAGCGCGGCACTCGCCGCCTGGTCGGAAGACCGCCGTGCCGTGGGCCCGGTCCTCGACGCCCTCAAGGGCGCCCGGCTGCTCGTCCCCGTCGTGGCCGTGCTCGGCGAGGTCGAGGAGGACGAGCGGGGACTGCGCCGCGAGAAGACCAGCGACATGGCCGTACCGACCCTGAAGGCCGGGAACCGCACCGCGCTGCCCGCCTTCACCTCCACCGACTCCCTCGCCCGCTGGGATCCGGAGGCCCGCCCCGTCGCCGTACCCCTGCACCAGGCCCTCCAGGCCGCCGCGCACGAGAAGGCGGACACGGTCGTGCTCGACCTGGCCGGGCCCGTGCCCTTCGAACTGACCGGCCCGGCCCTGCTCGCCCTCGCGGAGGGCCGTACGACCACCGACCCGCTCGCCGACCCGGCCGTCGTCGGGGCCGTACGCGACGCGGTGGCCGCCGAGCCCGCCGTCCGGCGCGCCCACCTCGGCCCGGGCCGGGCCGACGGCACCCTCGCCCTGGTCCTCGACCCGGCCGCGGCCCCCGCCGAAACCGCCCAGGCGGTCGCCCGGCGGCTCGCCGCCGACGAGACACTGAGGGCCCGCCTGGTGCACGGCCTCGACCTGGCACTGCTGCCGGCCGGGGCGACGCCACCGGGCGAGCCCTTGTACGAACGCTGAGGGACCTGCGTACCGGCTATCCGTAGACCGGGCCCGTGTACTTCTCGCCCGGGCCCTTGCCCGGCTCGTCCGGGACGAGCGACGCCTCGCGGAACGCCAGCTGGAGCGACTTCAGGCCGTCGCGCAGGGGCGATGCGTGGAACGAGCTGATCTCGGTGGCGGACGCGTCCAGCAGGCCGGCCAGCGCGTGCACCAGCTTGCGGGCCTCGTCCAGGTCCTTGTGCGTGTCGCCCTCCTCGGTCAGACCGAGCTTCACCGCGGCGGCGCTCATCAGGTTGACGGCGACCGTCACGATCACCTCGACCGCCGGGACCTCGGCGATGTCGCGGGCCATGGCGTCGAAGTCGGGGGACTCAGGAGGGGTCTCACTCATGCCCCACACGATAGGCGCAGGCCGGGCATGCGCCGTACCGGCCCCCGGGGCGCCACGATTCGCCGTTCCTGGCCAATCCTGGTAATCTCGTGTAACGACCGGTCGGACCCGTATGCCTAGCGGCCCGCGAGCCCGACCCACAAGTGGAGGCTTTCGAACTCCCACCTGACCGCCCCCAGGGCGTCGGGTCACCGGTCAGACGGTCCCGTCCCAGCGGCGGCGATCCGTCCGAAAGCGCGCCCCGCGGCTCCCCGCGGCGGTGCTCCGGTAGTTCGAGGAGCCCCGCCTGGGAATCGTCCGGGGCATTTTTTGTGCTTCGGCGCGGTTAGGTCTATCGAATAGAGACGTTACGCGGCCGTCCGCCAGACCGTCGCGTGGTGCTACCGAGGAGGATCCATCAGCGCCGAGCCCCGCATCAACGACCGGATTCGCGTTCCCGAGGTGCGACTTGTCGGTCCCAGTGGCGAGCAGGTGGGCATCGTCCCCCTGGCCAAGGCACTGGAGCTTGCGCAGGAGTACGACCTGGACCTGGTCGAGGTCGCGGCGAACGCCCGTCCGCCCGTGTGCAAGCTCATGGACTACGGGAAGTTCAAGTACGAGTCGGCCATGAAGGCCCGTGAGGCGCGCAAGAACCAGGCGCACACGGTCATCAAGGAGATGAAGCTCCGGCCGAAGATCGACCCGCACGACTATGACACCAAGAAGGGTCACGTCGTTCGGTTCCTCAAGCAGGGCGACAAGGTCAAGATCACGATCATGTTCCGTGGTCGCGAGCAGTCCCGGCCCGAGCTGGGCTACCGACTGCTCCAGCGGCTCGCGGAGGACGTCCAGGACCTCGGTTTCGTCGAGTCGAACCCGAAGCAGGACGGCCGGAACATGATCATGGTTCTCGGTCCGCACAAGAAGAAGACCGAGGCGATGGCCGAGGCTCGCCAGGCGCAGGAGGCCCGCAAGGCCGAGGCGAAGGCCAACCCCGGCAAGTCGCAGAACGCCGCCGAGGCCGAGCTCGCCGAGGACTCCGCCGAGGCTCCGGCCGAGGCTTCCGCCGACGCGTGATCCCGGGGGACGCGAGTCCCCAGGAAGCAACCGAAACAAGACGACGCTCCACCGTGCCCGGTTTCACGACCGGGCACCGGAGCGCCACCGACGAGGAGAGTACGGCGCTATGCCGAAGAACAAGTCGCACAGCGGGTCCAGCAAGCGCTTCAAGATCACCGGCTCCGGCAAGGTGCTCCGCGAGCGTGCCGGCAAGCGCCACCTGCTCGAGCACAAGTCGTCCCGTGTGACGCGTCGCCTCACCGGCAACGCCGAGATGGCCCCGGGCGACGCCAAGAAGATCAAGAAGCTTCTCGGCAAGTGACGCTCCGGCGCCTGAGCGCCGTACGTCAGGACCGGGACCCAATCGATTTCGGGCCGTGTGCGGACCACCGCGGCCCCGCTACAAGGAGTTAAAAAGTGGCACGCGTCAAGCGGGCAGTGAACGCCCACAAGAAGCGCCGGGCGATCCTCGAGCAGGCCTCCGGCTACCGCGGTCAGCGTTCGCGCCTGTACCGCAAGGCCAAGGAGCAGGTCACCCACTCGCTGGTCTACAACTACAACGACCGCAAGAAGCGCAAGGGTGACTTCCGTCAGCTGTGGATCCAGCGCATCAACGCCGCTGCCCGCGCCAACGGCATGACCTACAACCGCTTCATCCAGGGTCTGAAGGCCGCGAACATCGAGGTCGACCGCAAGATCCTGGCCGAGCTGGCCGTCAACGACGCCGGTGCGTTCGCCGCGCTCGTCGAGGTCGCCCAGAAGGCGCTGCCGAGCGACGTCAACGCCCCCAAGGCGGCCTGACGCCGGCTCCGAGCCGATGTGACTCAAGGACCCGCAGGCCACCGGCCTGCGGGTCCTGCTGTGCAGCCAGCTACTGAGAAAGCGAACGCGATGCCCCCCGCCACCCCCGAGCTCATCTCTCCCCGTTCCACCCGCGTCCTGGCCGCGCGGCGGCTGGCGAAGCGGAACTTCCGGGGGAAGGAGCGGCTGTTCCTCGCGGAGGGGCCGCAGGCGGTGCGTGAGGCGGCCGGGCACCGGACCGGGGGCGCGGCGACGCTCGTGGAGCTGTTCGCCACGCCGGAGGCCGCCGAGCGATACGCCGACATCGTGGGGGCGGCCCGGGACGCCGGCGCCCGGGTGCACCTCGCCGCCGAGCAGGTCATCGCCGACATCTCCACCACCGTCACCCCGCAGGGCCTGGTCGGCGTCTGCCGGTTCCTGGACACGCCCTTCGAGCAGGTCCTCGCGGCCCGCCCCCGGCTCGTCGCCCTCCTCGCCAACGTCCGCGACCCGGGCAACGCCGGGACCGTGCTGCGCTGCGCCGACGCCGCCGGTGCCGAGGCCGTCGTCCTGACCGACGCCTCCGTCGACGTGTACAACCCCAAGGCCGTCCGCGCCTCCGTCGGCTCCCTGTTCCACCTGCCCGTCGCCGTCGGCGTCCCCGT
The DNA here is from genome assembly GCF_056430805.1 of Streptomyces sp. NPDC045955. Lineage (NCBI taxonomy): Bacteria > Bacillati > Actinomycetota > Actinomycetes > Kitasatosporales > Streptomycetaceae > Streptomyces > Streptomyces sp. NPDC045955. Next base: position 124,902 of record NZ_JBWKKY010000016.1, on the reverse strand, counting down.
GGAGCAGGCCGTCGCAGGGCTGCGGGCCGCCGGTGTCCGGGTCCTCGCCGCCGACGGGGCGGGCGATCGCGACCTCGACGACGAGCTCGACAAGGGCACCATGGGCGGGCCGACCGCCTGGGTCTTCGGCAACGAGGCCTGGGGCCTGCCCGAGGAGACCCGCGCCCTCACCGACGCCGTCGTCCGCGTCCCGATCCACGGGAAGGCCGAGAGCCTGAACCTCGCCACCGCCGCCGCCGTATGTCTCTATGCGTCGGCGCGTGCACAGCGCGCCGCCGGAGGGTGCCGCTCCGTCACCGGGAACTAGTAGGGTGACCAGCTCAGGGACCCCTCTGTGGAGCCTTGGAGGTGGGGTACGGGGATGAGCGTCGGCACGAGCAGCGCACCGGGGGCCCAGGACGCCGGGAGCCCGCCCGCCGCGTCCCGGCCGCCCGGTGATCTCGCCGACGTCGGCATCGACCCCGACATGCTGCCCGACGGACTCGTCGTCGCCGACGAAGAGGGCCGGATCGTCTGCTTCAACGCCGCCGCCGAGCGCATCACCGCCGTCCGCACCCGGGACGCCCTCGGACAGCCCCTGGAGAAAGCCCTGCCATTAGAGGATCTGGAGGGGCGCCGCTGGTGGCAGCTGACCGACCCGTACGGCGGTCTCGCGATCCGGGTCGGACAGCCCGAGCGCAACCTCCTCCTCCCCGGCGGCCGTGAGGTGCTGGTCTCCGCGCGCTACGTCCGCACCCGGCCCACCGGGCCCCTGAGGCGCCTCGTCGTCACCCTGCGCGACACCGAGGCCCGCCGCCGCACCGAGCGCAGCCACGCCGAGCTGATCGCCACCGTCGCCCACGAACTGCGCTCCCCGCTCACCTCCGTCAAGGGCTTCACCGCCACGCTGCTCGCCAAGTGGGAACGCTTCACCGACGACCAGAAACGGCTGATGCTGGAGACCGTCGACGCCGACGCCGACCGGGTCACCCGGCTCATCGCCGAGCTGCTCGACATCTCGCGGATCGACTCCGGGCGCCTGGAGGTGCGGCGCCAGCCCGTCGACATCGGCGCCGCCGTCGGCCGGCACATCCAGGCCTACGTCGCCGCCGGGCAGCCCGCCGACCGGTTCCTGCTGCGTGTCCAGCAGCCGCTGCCCGACCTGTGGGCCGACCCCGACAAGATCGACCAGGTGCTCAGCAACCTCCTGGAAAATGCCGTGCGGCACGGTGAGGGAACTGTCACGATCGACGTCACGGCCACGGCGTCCCCCCGCGAGGGCGAGGACATCGGCACGTCGGTCACGGTGAGCGACGAGGGGCCCGGCATCCCGGAGGAGTCCATGAACCGCGTCTTCACCCGCTTCTGGCGGGGCAGCAAGCGCGGCGGCACAGGCCTCGGGCTCTACATCGTCAAGGGCATCGTCGAAGCCCACGGGGGCACCATCACGGTCGGCCGCGCACCCGGCGCCGGCGCCGAATTCCGATTTACGTTGCCCGTGAGCGCTCCGGCCTATCTCGCCTGAGCAGCCCGCGGGCGCATTCGTACACCTCCACCCCGTTAGACTCGGCCCTTGGCACCTTTGTGTCCCGCAGACGGCCGTCGGAGTCGGTGACGGGGACCTTCAGCCAGCCAATCGGAAGCACGGGAAGAGATGTCGGCACCGAATAAGTCGTACGACCCTGTTGAGGTCGAGGCGTTGAAACCGGAAGAGATCGAGCGCATGCGGGACGAGGCGCTCGCCGCCTTCGCCGCCGCGGACTCCCTCGACGCGCTCCACGAGGCCAAGGTCGCCCACACCGGCCCCGCCTCCCCGCTGGCCCTCGCCAACCGCGAGATCGGCGCCCTGCCCCCGCACGCCAAGGCCGACGCCGGCAAACGCGTCGGGCAGGCCCGCGGCGCCGTGAACAAGGGCCTCGCCGCCCGCCAGGCGGAACTGGAGGCCGAGCGGGACGCCCGTGTGCTGGTCGAGGAGGCGGTGGACGTCACCCTGCCCTACGACCGCGTACCGGCCGGCGCCCGGCACCCGCTCACCACGATGATGGAGCGGGTCGCGGACGTCTTCGTGGCCATGGGCTACGAGGTCGCCGAAGGGCCGGAGGCCGAGGCGGAGTGGTTCAACTTCGACGCCCTGAACTTCCTGCCCGACCACCCGGCCCGGCAGATGCAGGACACGTTCTTCGTGCAGGGCCCCAAGGGCACCGAGGAGTCCGGGTCCGGCGTCGTGCTGCGCACCCACACCTCACCGGTGCAGGCCCGTGCGCTGCTCGACCGTGAGCTGCCGGTCTACATCGTCTGCCCCGGCCGGGTGTTCCGTACCGACGAGCTGGACGCCACGCACACGCCCGTCTTCCACCAGATCGAGCTGCTCGCGGTGGACGAGGGCCTGACGATGGCGGACCTCAAGGGCACGATGGACCACATGGTCCAGGCCCTGTTCGGCGCGGACATGGAGACCCGGCTGCGGCCCGCCTACTTCCCGTTCACCGAGCCGAGCGCCGAGATGGACATGCTCTGCTACGTGTGCAAGGGCGAGTCCGCCGGTAACCCCGACCGGCCCTGCCGCACCTGCTCCTCCGAGGGCTGGATCGAGCTCGGCGGCTGCGGCATGGTCAACCCGCGGGTGCTCACCGCCTGCGGCGTCGACCCCGAGAAGTACAGCGGCTTCGCCTTCGGGTTCGGCATCGAGCGGATGCTGATGTTCCGCCACAACGTCGAGGACATGCGAGACATGGTCGAGGGTGACGTCCGGTTCACCCGGCCGTTCGGGATGGAGATCTGATGCGGGTCCCGCTTTCTTGGCTGCGGGAGTACGTCGACCTGCCGGCCACCGAGACCGGCCGAGACGTCCAGGCCAAGCTCATTTCGGCCGGTCTGGAGGTCGAGACCGTCGAGCAGCTCGGCGCCGACCTCAAGGGCCCCCTGGTCGTGGGCCAGGTCGCGACCATCGAGGAGCTGACGGAGTTCAAGAAGCCGATCCGCTTCTGCACCGTCGACGTCGGCCAGGCCAACGGTACGGGCGAGCCCCAGGAGATCGTCTGCGGCGCCCGCAACTTCGCCGTCGGCGACAAGGTCGTCGTGGCCCTGCCCGGCGCCGTCCTGCCCGGTGACTTCCAGATCGCCGAGCGCAAGACCTACGGCAAGATGTCCCGCGGCATGATCTGCTCCAGCGACGAGCTGAACATGGGCGACGACGGCACCAAGGGCATCATCGTGCTGCCCCCGGAGACCGAGGTCGGCAAGGACGCGATCGAGCTGCTGGAGCTGGTCGACGAGGTCCTCGACATCGCCGTCACGCCCGACCGCGGCTACTGCCTGTCGATGCGCGGCATCGCCCGCGAGACCGCCATCGCCTACGGCCTGCCGCTGCGCGACCCGGCCCTGCTCGACGTGCCCGGCCCGAACGCGTACGGCTACCCGGTGCGGATCTCCGACCCCACCGGCTGCGACCGCTTCACGGCCCGCACGGTGACCGGCCTGAGCGCCGAGGCCCGCTCGCCGATCTGGCTCCAGCGCCGGCTCCAGAAGGTCGGCATGCGCCCGATCTCGCTCGCCGTCGACGTCACCAACTACGTGATGATGGAGCTCGGCCAGCCGCTGCACGCCTACGACCGCGGCCTGGTCCAGGGCACGATCGGCGTGCGCAGGGCCGAACCGGGCGAGAAGCTCACCACCCTCGACGGTGTCGAGCGCACGCTGGACGCCGAGGACCTGGTGATCACCGACGACCGCGGCCCGATCGGCCTCGCCGGTGTCATGGGCGGCGCCAACACGGAGATCGCCGACCACGACGACACCGAGAACTCCACGGCCGACATCGTCATCGAGGCCGCCCACTTCGACGCGGTGTCGATCGCGCGCACGGCCCGCCGCCACAAGCTGTCCTCCGAGGCGTCCCGGCGCTTCGAGCGCGGTGTCGACCCGCAGGCCGCCGCTGCCGCCGCGCAGCGCACGGTGGACCTGCTGGTCCTGCTCGCGGGCGGTACCGCCGAGGCCGGCGTCACCGAGGTCCTCGCCCCGACCGCGCCCCGCACCATCACGATCCCGGCGGACCACCCGGACAAGGTCGCTGGTGTCGCGTACGGCCGGGAGACCGTCGTACGGCGGCTCCAGGAGATCGGCTGCGACGTGTACGGGCAGGACGAGCTGATCGTCACTGTGCCGTCCTGGCGCCCCGACCTCACCGACCCGAACGACCTGGCCGAAGAGGTCATCCGCCTGGAGGGCTACGAGAACCTGCCCTCCACGCTGCCCAAGCCGCCGGCCGGTCTCGGCCTGACCGATCGGCAGCGGCTGCACCGCCGCGTCGGCCGTGCCCTGGCCGGTGCCGGGTACGTCGAGGCGCTGAACTACCCGTTCATCGGCGAGCAGGTCTTCGACCAGCTCGGCCTCGAAGCGGACGACCCGGTCCGCCGCGTCGTGAAGCTCAGCAACCCGCTGAGCGACGAGGAGCCGGCGCTGCGCACGACGCTGCTGCCGGGCCTGCTCACCGCGCTGCGGCGCAACGACGGCCGGGGCTCGCACGACCTCGCGCTGTTCGAGACCGGCCTGGTCTTCAAGCCGCGCGAGGAGCAGCGGATCGCCGACGTGCTGCCCGTCGACCGCCGCCCGACCGATGCGGAGCTCGCCGAGCTGAACGCGGCGCTGCCCGAGCAGCCGCGGCACGCCGCCATCGTCCTCGCCGGTGCGCGGGAGCAGGCCGGCTGGTGGGGCAAGGGCCGCCCGGCCGACTGGGCCGACGCGGTGGAGGCGGCGCGTTCCGTCGCCCGTGAGGCAGGCGCCGAGCTGATCATCCGCAAGGGGCAGTACGGGCCGTGGCACCCCGGGCGGTGTGCCGAGCTCGCGATCACCGTGGACGGTGCCGAGCGCGTCGTGGGCCACGCGGGGGAGTTGCACCCGCGCGTGGTGAAGGCGCTGGGGCTGCCGGAGCGCACCTGCGCGATGGAGATCGACCTGGACGCGGTCGAGTCGGCGGGTGACGCCACGGCGCGGGCGCCGCGGATCTCCACGTTCCCCGTCGCCACGCAGGATGTCGCCCTCGTCGTCGACGCGGTCGTTCCCGCGGCGGAGGTCGAAAAGGCCCTGCGTGAGGGCGCCGGGGAGCTGCTGGAGTCGATCCGCCTGTTCGACGTGTACGAGAACGCCGAGCAGTTGGGGGACGGGCGCAAGTCGCTGGCGTACGCGTTGCGGTTCCGGGCGGCCGACCGGACGCTGACCGTGGACGAGGCTTCCGCTGCTCGCGACGCGGCGGTTGCGCTCGCGGGCGAGCGTGTCGGGGCTGAGCTGCGGAGTTGATGCCGCCTCACTCGTTTGAGTGGTAAAGGTAGGTAAGCCTGCCCTTCCGGGTGTGCTGTCGACAGAATCGGACCGGCCTGTTCGGGCCGGTCCGATTCTGTGTGTCAGGGGCCTATTGGGGGGCCATCGGCGTGATCCGCATCAGGGGTCGGGTGCGAAGTCTCGGTCTGCCGACGGTATGGGGCGCGGCGGCCGTCACGTACAAGCTGGCCTGTCCGCTCGCCCAGGAGACCGGCCTCGAAGCGCGGATCGTGACCAGTGCCGTGTTCTTCGCGGTCGGTACCGGGCTGATCCTCCATGTGCGGCAGACGCTGATGCGTGAGCTGCGGCAGTTGCGCCGTGTCGCGGGTGCCGCGCAGAGCGCGCTGCTGAGGCCGCTGCCCCCGTGTGTCGACGGACTGGACGTCGCCGCCGCCCAGTTGCCCTCGGAGCGGGAGGCGGCCATCGGCGGTGACCTGTACGAGGTCGTCGCCACCGAGTACGGCGTACGGGCCGTGATGGGCGACGTCCGAGGGCACGGCATCGGGACGTTCGGGACCGTCGCCGCCCTGCTCGGCTGTTTCCGTGAGGCCGCGCACGACGAGAAGGACCTCGGTGGGGTGCTGCACCGGCTGGAACGCGCCCTGGCCCGGCACCTGCGCCAGGAGCACCCGGCGGGCGCCGCCGAGGAGTTCGTGACCCTGCTGCTCGTGGAGATCAGCGCCGACGGGGAGATGACCGCACTGAACTGCGGACACCCGTGGCCGTACCGGCTGAGCGGCACGGACGCCGACCAACTCGCCCCGGCCGATCCGTATCCGCCCCTGGGCCCGTTCCCGCTTCCGGCCGAGCGGTCCACCGTAGGTCTGGGGTATCTGGAGCAGGGTGACGCCCTGTTCCTCTTCACGGACGGTGCCCAGGACGCGAGGGATGCCCGTGGCCGGTTCTTTCCCCTGTCGAGCGTCGTGTCGAGCGTCGTGCGGGAGGAGGCCCTTTCCGCGCAGACCGTTCTGCGCGGGATTCTCACCGCCCTCCAGCACCACACCGGGGGTACGTCGTCGGACGACATCGCCCTGATGGTTCTCAGGAACGACCGGGGCAGGTCCTTGAGGGGCGCGGGGCACTGCGCGACCAGCCACAGCCCACCCGCGGCCGACGACGCACCCCTGACGCCACGGCGATGACTCGCCCCGCCCGGCCGGCGGAGCCGTCCGCCCCGCCACGGAGTGTCGGGCAGGCGGCTGGGCGGACGGCGGAAGCGGGCCGCCGCACTGTACGAGGGGGAGCCGGCGGCCCGGCCGGCCTCTTTCGAGGCATTTCAGTCAACCGGCTGACGACTCTCCGCGACAGTGCGCGCACAGTGCGGATTCGAGCACTCCGTTCACACCCCGTGTGAAGGGGGAGCCACTAATCTGGCCGCACCGAGCCACCCGGGGGGCCCACATGCAGCCCAACACTCTCCTCGACGCGATCCTGGACGAGGCCGGGATCTCGCACGCGGGGCTGGCCGCACACGTCAACCAGGCGGGACGGGCGCGTGGTCTGTCCCTGCGGTACGAACACACCGCCGTCGCCCGGTGGTTGAAGGGGCAGCGTCCCCGGGGGCAGGTCCCCGACCTGATCTGCGAGGTGCTCGCCGCCCGGTTGCAGCGGCAGGTGACCCTGGACGACATCGGCCTGGGCGTGCCCGGGGAGCCGTCCGCCGCGCACACCGGTTCGCTGTCCGGCTTCGTCGAGCGGGCCACCGCCCTGTGGCGCTCCGACCAGCAGCAGCGCCCGCACATCCTGGGCGCGCCCGCGCTCACCGGCACGCCCGCCGTGATGCCGGTGTGGGAGTGGGAGAACCCGCCCGAGGACGTGGACGTCTCGCGCGGCGGCAGACACCGGGTCACCCCGGGCGACCTGGACATGCTGCGGGCCGCCCGCACGCACTACGAGATGCTGTACCGCAAGGCCGGGGGCATCGCGACGCGGGCCCGCATCGTCGGTTTCCTCAACTCCGAGGCCGCGCCGCTGCTGCGCGGCAGCTACACCGACGAGACGGGCCGTCAACTCCACCGCGCCACGGGCGGGCTGGTGGCCGTCGCCGGGATCTGCGCCTACGACTCCGACGCGCACGGCCTCGCGCAGCGCTACTTCCACCAGGCCCTGCGGCTCGCCAAGGCCAGCGGGGACCGCGGACTCGGCGCCTACGTCATCGCGCTGCTGGTCAACCAGTCGCTGTTCATGCGGGAGTACCGGCAGGCCGTGGCCTTCGCCGAGGCCGCGCTGCGGGCCGCCGGCAAGCACATCACCCCGGCGCTCGCCTCCGACCTCTACGCGATGCAGGCCAAGGCGTACGCGCATCTCGGCGACGGCACGAGCGCTCTGTCTTGCATCCGGCGGGCCGAGCAGGCCGCGTCCCGCATCCGGCGCGGCTACGAGCCCGACGAGACCGGTTATGTCCAGCCGGGGCTGGTCAACGTCCAGGTGGCGGAGGCGCTGCTGAGCCTCGGGGAGATCGCGGCCGCCGGGGAGCACGCCGCGGCCGCGGTCGACAACCCGGCGCACGACCGCGGCCGGGTGCACCGGCTCGCCATGCTCAGCACGATCGAGCTGCGGCAGGGCAACGCGGACAAGGCCGTGGCCATCGCCGTGCAGATGGCCGAGCAGGCCCGCGGCATGGAGTCCCAGCGGTTGCGCGACCGGCTGCGCGCGGTGCGGGAGCACCTGATGCGCAGCGGCTGCGCCGGCACGGCCGAGGCCGCCGAACTCATCGACGGGGCCCTGCGCGTACCGTTGTAGACCCCGGGCGCCGCCGCCCGTGTCATCCCGAGCGACGTCCAGTGCGCCTGCTGTCCGTACGTCCCTACTGCGATATTGCCACTTACTCGACGGAAGGTGGCAGAACCGTGCAGTGGACGAAACACAACGAACAAACTGTGTACTCAAACCGTTGGTTCAGCGTCAATCTTGCCGATGTCGGACTGCCGGACGGCCGGCATCTGGACCACTTCCTCATACGGCTGCGGCCCGTTGCCGTGGCCACGGTCGTGAACGCGGCCAACGAGGTCCTGCTGCTCTGGCGGCACCGCTTCATCACCGACAGCTGGGGCTGGGAACTCGCGGCGGGCGTCGTCGAGGACGGCGAGGACGTCGCCCGCGCGGCCGCCAGGGAACTGGAGGAGGAGACCGGCTGGCGGCCGGGACCCCTGCACCACCTCATGAGCGTGGAGCCGTCCAACGGACTCACCGACGCCCGGCACCACGTGTACTGGGCCGACGAGGGCGAGTACGTCGGTCACCCCGTGGACGACTACGAGTCGGACCGCAGGGAATGGGTTCCCCTCAAGCTCGTCCCCGACATGGTCGCCCGCGGGGAGGTCCCGGCCGCCAACATGGCGGCCGCGTTACTGCTGCTGCACCATCTCAGGCTCGGACAGGACACCTTGCCCTGAGCTAACGTCCCAGTGCCTGCCAGATCGCCACGACGAGGGCACCCACGGCGGTGAGGGCGGCGACCGCGGGCAGCGGCCAGCGCGCGTGTTCGAGTGAGTTGATCCGGGTGTTGAGCTCGTCGAGTTCCTTGGCGGTCTCCTCGGTACGGTGGCTGAGCAGAGCCAGCCCGCCCTCGACACGGGCGTACGCCACATCGAGGCGGCGTCGTAACTCTGCGAGTTCTCCATGAACGACCGGATGCTCGGGATCGACGGTCACGAGTCCGCTCCTTTCCGTAGTCGTTGCACATCCCTTGCATGCGCATGAGGAGTCAACTCGCCTGGTGGGCGGCTGGGGAGAGTGTGCGACGGGCATATGCGAGCCCGGCGCGCACACGGTGTGTGAATGCCATGGGCCCGGCACCCCTTCAGGTGCCGGGCCCATCGCTTGGCCGAATTCTGACCGTCCGTAATCAGCCTCGATGGCGTGTGCGGCGTCAGTCGTACGTGTAGAAGCCCGACCCGGTCTTGCGGCCCAGTCGGCCCGCGTCGACCATGCGCTGCAGCAGCGGGGGAGCGGCGTACAGGGGCTCCTTGTACTCCTCGTACATCGACTGGGCCACCGAGGCGACCGTGTCCAGGCCGATGAGGTCGGAGAGCTTCAGCGGGCCCATCGGGTGGGCGCAGCCCATCTCCATGCCGTTGTCGATGTCCTCGCGGCTGGCGATGCCCGTCTCGAACATCCGGATCGCGGAGAGCAGGTACGGGATCAGCAGCGCGTTGACCACGAAGCCGGAGCGGTCCTGGGCGCGGATCGCGTGCTTGCCCAGCAGCTTCTCGGTGAACAGCTGGGCCCGGCTCAGCGTGCCCTCGGACGTGGTGAGGGCCGGGATCAGCTCGACGAGCTTCTGCACCGGGGCCGGGTTGAAGAAGTGGATGCCGATGACCTGGTCGGGCCGCGACGTCGCCACCGCCAGCTTCACCAGCGGGATGGAGGAGGTGTTGGAGGCCAGGATGGCGTCGGGCCGGGTCACGACCTGGTCGAGCACCTGGAAGATCTCGGTCTTGACCTGCTCGTTCTCGACGACGGCCTCGATCACCAGGTCGCGGTCGGCGAACTCGCCGAGGTCCGTGGTGAAGCTCAGACGGGCCTGCGTGGCCTCCAGCTCCTCCTCGGTGATCTTGCCGCGCTCGGCTGCCTTGGCCAGGGAGTTGAACAGCCGGGTCCGGCCGATCTCCAGGGCCTCGCCGGTGGTCTCGGCGACCATGACGTCCAGACCGGACCGGGCGCACACCTCGGCGATCCCCGCGCCCATCTGACCGCAGCCCACGACTCCGACGCGTGCAATGTCTCCCGCTGGGGTGTCCGTCACATCGTCCCTTTCGCTGCTGATCCACTTCCGGGCAGGTGCTCCGGGTCCCGGTGCCTGCTCCGTTCGTGCACGTTACTCCCAAGTATCGATGATCGATCGCGGGGGTCGGGTCCGCTTCGGGCATGCTGGGCGCGGAGCGATCCGCGACCGGGCGGATCCGCGGCTTTTTGGGGCATGCGGATGGGACGAGTGTCACGCAGGGCGTTCGCGGTGGCGGCGCTGTCGGCTTTCACGATGATGCCTCCGGCGTCGGCCGCGCCCAAGTCGGCCGCCGGGGGGCACGGCCGGGGCGGCGACAGGGCGGTCTCCGAGATGCGGGGCGTGTGGCTGGCCACCATGGCCAACCGCGACTGGCCGTCGAAGCCGGGCCTGACCGCCACGCAGCAGCGGGCCGAGCTGATCACCCACCTCGACAGGGCGGTCCGCAACCGGCTCAACACGGTGATCTTCCAGGTCCGGCCCACGGCGGACGCCCTGTGGCCCTCGCCGTACGAGCCGTGGTCGCAGTACCTCACCGGCACCCAGGGCAAGGACCCCGGCTGGGACCCGCTGGGCACGGCCGTGGAGGAGGCCCACGCCCGCGGCCTGAAGCTGCACGCCTGGTTCAACCCGTACCGGGTCGCCGCCCACGCCGACCTGACCCGGCTGGCCGCCGGCCACCCCGCCCGCAGGAACCCGGACTGGGTGGTGACGTTCGGCGGGAAGCTCTACTACAACCCCGGGCTGCCCGAGGTGCGGGGCTTCGTGCAGGACGCGATGCTCGACGCGGTGGAGGAGTACCCCGTGGACGGCGTCCACTTCGACGACTACTTCTACCCGTACCCGGTGGCGGGCCAGAGCTTCGACGACGACGAGGCCTACGAGGAGTACGGCGGCGGCTTCCCGGACCGGGCGGCGTGGCGGCGGGACAACATCGACAAGCTGGTGCGCGAGACGGCGGAGCGGGTCAAGCAGGTCCGGCCCGGCACCCCCTTCGGCGTCAGCCCCTTCGGCGTGTGGCGCAACGCCGCCACCGACTCGCGCGGCTCGGACACCCGGGCGGGCGTGCAGACGTACGACGACCTGCACGCGGACACGCGCAAGTGGGTGCGCGAGGGCTGGATCGACTACATCGTCCCGCAGCTGTACTGGAACATCGGCTTCGCCGCCGCCGACTACGCGAAACTACTGCCCTGGTGGGCGGAGGTCGCGCGCGGCAGCTCGACGCGGCTGTACGTGGGGGAGGCGCTGTACAAGGCCGGTGACCCGGCGCAACCAGCGGCCTGGCAGGACCCCGCCGAGCTGTCCCGGCACCTGACGCTGGCCAGGGGGCACGCGCAGGTGCGCGGGAACGTCTACTTCGCCGCCAAGGACGTGGCGGCCGATCGGATCGGGGCGATGGCGAGGGTGGTCGCCGACCACTACGGGCAGCCGGCGCCGCCGCCGCGCTGAATCACGGCCCGGTGGTGGTCTCCCGGTGCCGGATCTCGGTGTCGGGTCCCGGCGAGCACACGCCCTCGTGCCCGTCCTCGAACCGGACGCGGTACGGGGGGTTGCCCTCCTGGCCCAGCACTTCGACGATCTCGCCGACCTTGTCGTGCTGACCGACCACCCTGCCGTGCTGGACAAGCTGGTCGCCCACGGTTGCGCGCATCTGGGGCCTCCTCACGAGGTGTGGAGCAGCGGTCCGTGGCCTTTGAGTCTACGGCCGGGGGCGCGACTCGGCAGGGGCCGTGCGGGCCCCGCTCAGCCGCGCGCCCGTTGTGTGACGGCGATGCAGACCAGCACCGCCACAGCTGTCAGCGGGGCGGCCACCGGCAGGTGCTCGCCCAGCAGCAGCACCGACCACACCAGTGTGAGCAGGGGCTGGGCGAGCTGCAACTGGCTGGCCTTCGGGATGCCGACGGCCGCCATGCCCCGGTACCAGACGACCAGTCCGAGGAACTGCGAGCCCGCGGCGACCCACAGCAGCCCGGCGACGCTGTGCGCGGTCAGCCGTACGGGTTCCTGCGCCAGGGCGAACGCGGCGACGGGCAGGGTCAGCGGCAGGCACAGCACCAGCGCCCAGCCGATGACGTGCCAGCCCGGCATGACCCGGGCCAGCCGGCCGCCCTCGGTGTAGCCGGCCGCGCACACCAGCAGGGCCGCGAAGAGGTACAGGTCGGCCCTGCTCAGGGCACCGCCGCTCTGCTGCACGGTGAAGGCCAGCACCGCCGCCGCGCCGGCGAGGGCCGCCGCCCAGAAGGTACGCGAGGGCCGGGTACCGACGCGCAGGGCGGACAGGAGCGCGGTGGTCAGGGGGAGCAGTCCGACCACGACGGCGGCGTGCGCGGTGGTCGAGGTCTCCAGCGCGAGCGTGGTCAGCAGCGGGAAACCGAGCACGACACCGGCGGCGACGACCGCGAGGCCGAACCAGTGGCGGCGGGCGGGCAGCGGCACCCGCAGCGCCAGCAGAGCACCGCCCGCGATCGCCGCGGCCAGGACGCTGCGGACGGCGACCAGCGACCAGGGACCGAAGCCCTCCAGACCCCAGGCAGTGGCGGGGAAGGTGAGGGAGAAGGCGATGACGCCCAGGGCGGCCTGGAGGGTGCCGAGGCCGGGCCGCTGCTCCCGCTCCGCGGCGACCGCTATCCTCGAAGGGGTAGTAGCGCTACTCTGTGCTCTCATGCAAGAGCGTAGCAGCGTCGGTGAACTGGCGGAACAGCTGCGGCGGGAGCTCGACCGCTACTCTCCGGGTGGAAAGCTGCCGTCGAGCCGGGCCCTGATCGAGCGGTTCCGGGTGAGCCCCGTGACCGTGTCGCGGGCGCTGGCGCAGCTCGCCGCCGAGGGACTGGTCGTCACCCGGCCCGGCGCGGGCGCGTTCCGCGCGCAGGCCCGGACGGCACCGGCCGCGGCCGGTGACACCTCCTGGCAGGAGGTCGCGCTCAGCGCGGACGGTGCCGCCGACCTCGTGCCGCGCTCGGTGGACGCCTCCGGGGTCCTCGTCTCGCTGGCAGCCCCGCCGCCCGGCGTGATCGAGTTCAACGGCGGCTATCTGCACCCCTCGCTGCAGCCGGAGCGCGCCATGGCCGCCGCCCTCTCGCGCGCCGGACGCCGCCCCGGCGCCTGGGGACGCCCGCCCATGGAGGGGCTGCCGGAGCTGCGCGAGTGGTTCGCACGGGGCATCGGCGGGTCCTTCACGGCCGCCGAGGTGCTGGTCACCGCGGGCGGGCAGTCCGCCCTCACCACCGCCCTGCGCGCCCTCGCCCCGCCCGGCGCCCCCGTCCTCGTCGAATCCCCGACCTACCCCGGCATGCTCGCCATCGCCCGTGCGGCGGGCCTGCGCCCGGTGCCCGTCCCGGTGGACGCGGACGGCGTGAAACCGGCGTTGCTCGCCGACGCGTTCCGGGCCACCCGTGCCCCGGCCTTCGTCTGCCAGCCGCTCTTCCAGAACCCCACCGGTGCCGTGCTCGCCCCCGAGCGGCGCGGCGAGGTGCTGCGCATCGCCCGCGCGGCGGGCGCGTTCATCGTCGAGGACGACTTCGTGCGGCGACTCGTGCACGAGGACGCGGGACCGCTGCCGCGCCCGCTGGCCGCCGACGACCCCGACGGTGTCGTCGTCCACGTCTGCTCGCTGACCAAGGCGACCTCCCCGAGCTTCCGGGTGAGCGCCCTGGCCGCGCGCGGCCCGGTCCTGGAGCGGCTGCGCGCGATCCAGGTCGTCGACACCTTCTTCGTGCCCCGGCCCCTTCAGGAGGCGGCACTGGAACTCGTCGGCTCGCCCGCCTGGCCGCGCCATCTGCGAGCGGTGTCCGCCGAGTTGAAGGCGCGCCGGGACGTGATGACCGCCGCGCTCGCGCAGCACCTGCCGGAACTCGTCCTGCCGCATGTGCCGTCCGGCGGCTACCACCTGTGGCCGCGCCTGCCGGACGGGACGGACGAGCCGGCCCTCATGGCGGCCGCCTTGCGCGCGGGCGTCGCGATCACCCCCGGCCGCCCCTACTTCAGCGCCGAGCCGCCGGCCGCGCACATGCGGCTGAGCTTCGCGGCGGTCGCGGGGACCGGGGAGATCACGGAGGGGGTACGGCGGCTGCGCACGGCCTGCGACGAGGTGCTGGGATAAGGGTTCGACGCTTGGCCCGCTGACCTGCCAGTATCCCGTCATGACCGACACACAGAGCCTGCCCGAGGGCTACGAGATCTCCACCGACACCGCCCGCGTCGACGCCGAGCGGGTCCACCACTGGCTGTCCACCGACGCGTACTGGGCGCTGGGCCGTACCCGCGAGAAGCAGGACCGGGCGATAGAGGGGTCGCTCAACTTCGGCGTGTACGACACGGTGTCGGGGGAGCAGGTGGCGTACGCCCGGGTCATCACGGACCGGGCGACCTTCGGGTGGCTGTGCGACGTGTACGTCGACCCGTCGGTGCGCGGCAAGGGTGTCGGCACCGCGCTGGTGGCGGCCGTACGGGACGAGCTGCGGCAGTACGGGGTGCGCCGGGTCCTGCTCGCCACGCACGACGCGCACGGCGTCTACGAGAAGCTCGGGTTCGCCGCGCTGGAGCGGCCCGAGGATTGGATGGCGCTCATCTTCGGCCCGTGAAGGCCGGTGCACCCTGGGTAACTCCCTGGTAATGCCTCTTGACCTGCGTACATGCGGCGCTCACCATCACCGCATGCCACTTCGGGTCACGTTCGTCGCCGCCGCGCGCAGCTCCCCGCTGCTCGCCGAACGCTTCGAGGACGACCGGCCGCTGGACCAGGCCGGCTGGAGTGAGGTGGAGCGCGTCGCACACGAGCTGCTGCCGCTCGCCGCGGCCGAGCTGCGCTACTGCTCGCCGACCCCGCGCAGCCGTGCGACGGGGGAGGGGCTCGGGTACGCGCCGCTCGTGCAACTCGGCCTGCGGGACTGCGACATGGGCCGCTGGCGCGGGCTGACCCTGGGCGAGGCGATGGCCCGGGAGCCGGAGGCGGTGGACGCCTGGCTCGCCGACCCGCGCGCCACACCGCACGGCGGGGAGTCGCTGGTGGACTTCATCACCCGCGTCGGCGGCTGGCTCGACACCCGGCCCGTCGAGGACGGCTGCCGGGTCGTGGCCGTCGCCGAGCCGTCCGTGATCCGCGCCGCCCTGGTGTACGTCCTGAAGGCACCGCCCTCGAGCTACTGGAACATCGACGTCCGCCCGCTGTCGACGACCGCCGTGACGGGCCGGGCGGGGCGCTGGAACCTGCGCTTCGACGGGGTGTCGGCTCAGACGTCCCGCGCGTAGCCGGTTCGGAGTTCGCGGGCGTAGCTCGCTTCGGACCGTGGGCTCGTAGCCGGTTCACACGTCGCTGGCGTCGCTCGTTTCGGACGTCGCGCTGGCAGCCGGTCCGCACTGCGCGCACGCAGCCATGTCAGACCTCGCGGGCGTATGCGGTGCGCAGGACGAGGTCCTTGGCCGGGCCGCGTACGTGCCACACCGTTTGCCAGTGGTCCGCGTCCCGGACGGTGAACTCGCCCCGGTAGAGGTCCGCCGCGCAGGGGTGGTCGGCGACGTGCCGCCCGGATGTCAGGTCCAGGTCGTGGAAGGGCCGCCCGTCCGCGAACCGCACGTCCGCCGTGCCGCCCGGACCCGGCAGGAACCGCAGCCTCCGTTCGGCGGGCCGGGCGACGCCCTGCCAGACGAACGTGCCGGACTCGTGGTGCAGCAGCCCTGCGCCCTCGAGCGGCCTGCCGCCCTCCACCGCGGTGAACACGGTCGTTCCGGAGAACTCCCCCTGCTCGCCGCTCGCGAGATCCCGCACCGACCGGGCCACGCGCCAGCGCCCGGCCAGGTACGCCAGTACATCCGGCACTGGCCAGAACTCGCCCATCCCGTACCGCTCTCCGTCCCAGCCGTTGCTGCGCGACCCATTGACGCGCATCCGCCCCCTCCCTATCTTGCCGTTCGAAGTGCTGATCAATGTCTGATATTTCGAACACTCCAACCAGAGAGCCGCGGAGTATCCATGCCACGCACCGCCCGCACCCGATGGAGAGTCGGTCTTACGACCACCGCCCTCCTGACGGCAGCAGCCCTCGTACCGGCCCCCGCGCACGCCGAGGACGTCACCGACTACGCGATCACCGTCGACCCGTCCGCCAAGGGAGCGGCGATCGACGACACGATGTACGGCGTCTTCTTCGAGGACATCAACCGGGCCGCCGACGGCGGTCTGTACGCCGAGCTCGTGCAGAACCGCTCCTTCGAGTACTCCACCGCCGACAACGGCTCCTACACGCCCCTGACCTCCTGGACGGCCGGCGGCACGGCCGAGGTCGTGAACGATCCGGGCCGCCTCAACGAGCGCAACCGCAACTACCTCTCCCTGGGCGCCGGTTCCTCCGTGACGAACGCCGGCTACAACACCGGCATCAGGGTCGAGCAGGGCAAGAAGTACGACTTCTCGGTGTGGGCCCGAGCGGAGAGCGGCAGCACGCTCACCGTCTCCCTCAAGGACGCGGCGGGCACGCTGGCCACCGCCCGGCAGGTCGCCGTCAAGGGCGGCTGGGCCAAGTACAAAGCCACCTTCACCGCGAGCCGCACCAGCAACCGCGGCCGCCTCGCCGTGGCCTCGACGAACGCCGCCGCGCTCGACGAGATCTCGCTGTTCCCGCGCGACACCTACAAGAACCAGCCGAACGGCCTGCGCAAGGACCTCGCCGAGAAGATCGCCGCCCTGAAGCCCGGCTTCGTGCGCTTCCCCGGCGGCTGCCTGGTCAACACCGGCTCCATGGAGGACTACAGCGAGGCCTCGAACTGGCAGCGCAAGCGCAGCTACCAGTGGAAGGACACCATCGGACCCGTAGAGCAGCGCGCCACCAACGCCAACTTCTGGGGCTACAACCAGAGCTACGGCCTCGGCTACTACGAGTACTTCCGCTTCGCCGAGGACATCGGCGCCATGCCGCTGCCCGTCGTCCCCGCCCTGGTGACCGGCTGCGGCCAGAACAAGGCCACCGACGACGACGCCCTGCTCAAGCGGCACATCCAGGACACCCTCGACCTCATCGAGTTCGCCAATGGCCCGGCGACCTCCAAGTGGGGCAAAGTGCGTGCGCAGATGGGCCACCCCAAGCCCTTCCACCTGACCCACCTCGGTGTCGGCAACGAGGAGAACCTCTCGAAGGAGTTCTTCGCCCGCTTCCAGCAGTTCCGGGCCGCCATCGAGGCCAAGTACCCGGACATCACCGTCATCTCCAACTCCGGCCCGGACGACGCCGGCACGACCTTCGACACCGCCTGGCAGCTCAACCGCGAGGGCAAGGTCGACATGGTCGACGAGCACTACTACAACAGCCCGAACTGGTTCCTGCAGAACAACGACCGCTACGACTCCTACGACCGCAAGGGCCCCAAGGTCTTCCTCGGCGAGTACGCCTCCCAGGGAAACGCCTGGAAGAACGGCCTCTCCGAAGCCGCCTACATGACCGGCCTGGAGCGCAACGCGGACATCGTCAAGCTCGCCTCGTACGCCCCGCTGCTCGCCAACGAGGACTACGTGCAGTGGCGGCCGGACATGATCTGGTTCAACAACCACGCCTCCTGGAACTCGGCCAACTACGAGGTCCAGAAGCTGTTCATGACCAACGTCGGCGACCGCGTCGTCCCGTCGAAGGCCACGACCACGCCGAACGTCAGCGGCCCGATCACCGGTGCCGTCGGCCTGTCCACGTGGGCGACCAGCGCCGCGTACGACGACGTGAAGGTCACCGCTGCGGACGGCTCGACGCTGCTCAGCGACGACTTCTCCGGTGACGCCTCGAAGTGGACCACGAGTGGCCGGGGCAGCTGGAGCGTCCAGGACGGGCAGTACGTCCAGACCGACACCGCTGCCGAGAACACCATGGTCACGGCGGGCGACCCGGCCTGGAAGGACTACGACCTGCATGTGAAGGCCACCAAGAAGTCCGGCAAGGAGGGCTTCCTCGTCGCCTTCGGCGTCAAGGACACCGGCAACTACTACTGGTGGAACCTGGGCGGCTGGAACAACACCCAGTCCGCGATCGAGCAGGCCGTCGGCAGCGGCAAGGGCACGCTGATGACGAAGGCCGGGTCGATCGAGACGGGCCGCGCCTACGACATCGACATCAAGGTGCGCGGCCGTCAGGTCACCCTGTTCCTGGACGGCAAGGAGTGGGGCACCTTCAAGGACGACAAGCCGGCCGAGCCGTTCCGCCAGGTCGTCACCAAGGACGCGAAGACCGGTGACCTGATCGTCAAGGTCGTCAACGCCCAGTCCGCCGAGGCCCGTACGGCCGTCGACCTGGGTGGCGCGAAGGTCGCCTCCACGGCCCGCGTGACCACGCTGGCCGCCGACGAGGACGCGGTGAACACCGAGACGGACACGCCGGTGACGCCGGTGACGTCCACGTTCCGGGGGGTGGACCGGAAGTTCACCTACACCTTCCCGGCGAACTCCGTCACGTTCCTGCGGATCAAGCAGAGGTAGCAAGCACCTCGCGTGGGCCGCTGCCCCCCGGGGTGGTGGCCCACGCTCGTGGGTGTCGCCGGGATCCGCGTCAGCGCGGGCCGAGGACGCAGAACTCATGGCCCTCCGGGTCGGACAGGCACGTCCACGGGACGTCGCCCTGGCCGAGGTCGAGGTCGGTGGCACCGAGGGTTTTCAACCGGGCCACCTCCGCCGCCTTGTCGTCACCGGGGTACGGCAGCAGGTCGACGTGGACGCGGTCCGGCACGGTCTTCGCCTCGGACGAGCGGCGGAACTCGAGGTACGGGCCGACTCCCTGGGCGGAGCGCAGCACCGCGTGTTCGTCCGTCACCTCGTGCAGGGTCCAGTCCGTCGCCTCGCCCCAGAACCGGGCCATGGCCCGCGGATCGACGCAGTCGACCACCACCCGGGCGATCGGCCCGGTGTCCCGGTAGATCTCCCGGGGCTCCAGCACACAGAACTCGTTTCCCTCCGGGTCGGCGAGGACCGTCCACGGCACGTCGCCCTGGCCCACGTCGGCGGGCGTCGCACCGAGAGCCTTCAGCCGCGCGACCCACTCCGCCTGATGGGCCGCGGAGGTGGTGGCGAGATCGAGGTGCACACGGTTCTTCGTCGCTGTCTTGGGTTCCGGGACGGTGACGACGTCGATGCAGACGGCGACCGGGTCCGGCCAGACGAAGCCGTCGCCGGGTTCCACGTTGGTCACGCCGGGCCCCTCGCTGGAGACACCCCAGCCGAGCGCCTCCGCCCAGAACCGGCCGATCGCCGAGTCGTCAAGGGCCTTTATGTTCACCTGAACAGGTCGCAGTGCCATGCCGGTGATCTTATGTACTCGCTCGGCAACGGCACCCCGAATTCGGCCTGCCGCCGACGTATCGAAAACCGGCTACGCCGTCGCAACGGCCCTTCGCCTCCCATGGAAGGCGCGCCGGAGGCAGCCGCTCGCACGCGGAGTTCCTGATTGCATAAAACTGCAGAGAAACGTATAGTCATGCCCTCTAAGGAGGAGGTTCCATGGCGGTACGTGCGGCAGTGGCCGGAGCGAGTGGATACGCGGGCGGGGAACTGCTGCGTCTGCTCCTGGCGCACCCCGAGGTCGAGATCGGCGCCCTGACCGGCAACTCCAACGCCGGGCAGACGCTCGGTGCGCTCCAGCCGCACCTGCTGCCCCTGGCCGGCCGGGTGCTCCAGGAGACCACGCCGGAGGTGCTCGACGGCCACGACGTCGTGTTCCTCGCGCTGCCCCACGGGCAGTCCGCCGCCGTCGCCGAGCGGCTCGGGCCGGACGTGCTGGTGATCGACATGGGCGCCGACTTCCGGCTGACGGACGCCGTCGCCTGGGAGAAGTTCTACGGCTCGCCGCACGCCGGAACCTGGCCCTACGGCCTTCCCGAACTGCCGGGCGCCCGCGCCGCGCTGGAGGGGTCCAAGCGCGTCGCGGTGCCCGGCTGCTACCCCACGGCCGTGTCGCTGGCGCTCTTCCCGGCGTACGCCGCCGGGCTCGCCGAGGCCGAGGCCGTGATCGTCGCCGCGTCCGGCACCTCCGGCGCGGGCAAGGCGCCCAAGCCGCACCTGCTGGGCAGCGAGGTCATGGGCTCGATGTCCCCGTACGGCGTCGGCGGCGGGCACCGGCACACCCCCGAGATCACCCAGAACCTCAGCGCGGCCGCCGGCGAGCCGGTCTCGGTCTCCTTCACGCCGACCCTCGCGCCCATGCCCCGCGGCATCCTCGCCACGTGCAGCGCGAAGGCGAAGGACGGGGTCACCGCCGAGTCCCTGCGCGCCGCCTACGAGAAGGCGTTCGCCGACGAGCCCTTCGTGCACCTGCTGCCCGAGGGCCAGTGGCCCGCCACGGCGTCCGTCTATGGTTCGAACGCCGTTCAGGTGCAGGTCGCACACGACACGGCCGCCGGACGGATCATCGTGATCAGCGCCATCGACAACCTCACCAAGGGCACCGCCGGCGGTGCCGTCCAGAGCATGAACATCGCCCTGGGGCTCGACGAGACCACCGGACTGACGACGATCGGAGTTGCGCCGTGAGTGTGACGGCAGCGAAGGGATTCACGGCGGCGGGCATCGCCGCCGGAATCAAGGAGAACGGCAACCCCGACCTGGCCCTCGTGGTCAACACCGGGCCCCGCCGCGCCGCCGCCGGCGTCTTCACCTCCAACCGCGTGAAGGCCGCCCCGGTGCTGTGGTCCGAGCAGGTCATGAAGAGCGGCCAGGTCTCCGCCGTCGTCCTCAACTCCGGCGGAGCCAACGCCTGCACGGGCCCGAAGGGCTTCCAGGACGCGCACGCGACGGCCGAGAAGGTCGCCGAGGTCCTCGGGCGGGGCGCCATCGAGGTCGCCGTCTGCTCGACCGGCCTGATCGGCATCCTCCTGCCGATGGACAAACTGCTCCCGGGCGTGGAGCAGGCAGCCGAGTCGCTGAGCGAGCACGGCGGTGAGAAGGCCGCCATCGCCATCAAGACCACCGACACCGTCCACAAGACGTCCGTCGTCACCAAGGACGGCTGGACCGTCGGCGGCATGGCCAAGGGTGCGGGCATGCTCGCCCCCGGCCTCGCCACGATGCTCGTCGTCCTCACCACCGACGCCGACCTGGACAACGACGTACTCGACAAGGCGCTGCGGGCGGCCACCCGGACGACCTTCGACCGGGTCGACTCCGACGGCTGCATGTCCACCAACGACACCGTGCTGCTGCTCGCCTCCGGCGCGGCCGAAGTCACCCCGGAGTACGAGGAGTTCGCCGAGGCCGTCCGGCAGGTCTGCGACGACCTCGGGCAGCAGCTCATCCGGGACGCCGAGGGCGCCAGCAAGGACATCAAGGTCGAGGTGATCAACGCCGCGACCGAGGACGACGCCGTCGAGGTGGGCCGCTCCATCGCCCGCAACAACCTCCTCAAGTGCGCGATCCACGGTGAGGACCCCAACTGGGGGCGCGTCCTGTCCGCCATCGGCACGACGAAGGCCGCCTTCGAGCCCGACCGGCTCAACGTCGCCATCAACGGCGTCTGGGTGTGCAAGAACGGCGGTGTCGGCGAGGACCGCGACAAGGTCGACATGCGCTACCGCGAGGTCCACATCGTCGCCGACCTCGCCGCCGGGTCCGAGACCGCGACCATCTGGACCAACGACCTCACCGCGGACTACGTCCACGAGAACAGCGCGTACTCGTCATGAGCACTACGCGTAAGCACACCGCCCTGCCCAAGGCGCAGATCCTCATCGAGGCGCTGCCGTGGCTGGTCCGGCACAACGGCAAGACGGTCGTCATCAAGTTCGGTGGCAACGCCATGATCGACGAGGATCTGAAGGCCGCCTTCGCCCAGGACGTCGTCTTCCTGCACCACGCCGGCCTCAAGCCCGTCGTCGTGCACGGCGGCGGCCCGCAGATCAGCGCCGCCCTCGACCAGCACGGCATCGTCAGCGAGTTCAAGGCGGGCCTCAGGGTGACCACCGAGGACGCCATGGACGTCGTACGGATGGTGCTGGCCGGCCAGGTGCAGCGCGAGCTGGTCGGGCTGCTCAACCAGCACGGCCCGCTCGCCGTCGGCCTGACGGGCGAGGACGCGCACACCATCACCGCCACCAAGCACCAGCCCGAGATCGACGGCGAACTGGTCGACATCGGCCGGGTCGGCGAGATCACCGCGATCGACACCGGCGCGATCGAGGCCCTGCTCGCCGACGGCCGCATTCCGGTCGTCTCCTCGATCGCCCGCTCCCAGGACGACGGACATGTCTACAACGTCAATGCTGATACGGCGGCTGCGGCACTCGCTGCTGCACTGGGCGCCGAAACCCTCATGGTCCTCACGGACGTCGAGGGACTCTACGAGGACTGGCCGAACAGCGACGAGGTGATCAGCCGCCTCACCGCCTCCGAGCTGGAGCGGCTGCTGCCGGACCTCTCCTCCGGCATGGTGCCGAAGATGGAGGGCTGCCTGCACGCCGTGCGGGGCGGCGTCACCACCGCCCGGGTCATCGACGGCCGGGTCCAGCACTCGATCCTGCTGGAGATCTTCACCGACGAGGGGATCGGCACGATGGTCGTGGCCGACGAGAAGCCCGAGGGACCGGGCGGACAGGGGGAGTCGTGAGCAACCAGGAACTGACGGCGCGGTGGCAGAGCGCGCTCATGAACAACTACGGCACCCCGAGGCTCCCGCTCGTCCGCGGTGCGGGCACCAGGCTGTGGGACGCCGACGGCAAGCAGTACCTGGACTTCGTCGGCGGCATCGCGGTCAACGCGCTCGGCCACGCCCACCCGGCCGTCGTCGAGGCCGTGAGCCGGCAGATCGCCACCCTCGGACATGTCTCCAACCTGTTCGTCGCCGAGCCACCGGTCGCGCTCGCCGAACGGCTGCTCCAGCTCTTCGGCCGCGACGGCAAGGTCTACTTCTGCAACTCCGGCGCCGAGGCCAACGAGGGCGCCTTCAAGATCGGCCGGCTCACCGGGCGGACCCACATGGTCGCGACCCAGGGCGGCTTCCACGGCCGCACCATGGGCGCCCTCGCGCTCACCGGCCAGCCCGGCAAGCGGGAACCCTTCCTGCCGCTGCCCGGCGACGTCACGCACGTCCCCTACGGCGACGCGCAGGCGCTGGCCGCCGCGGTGACGGACGAGACGGCCCTGGTCATCATCGAGCCGGTCCAGGGCGAGAACGGCGCCGTGGTCCCGCCCGCCGGCTACCTCAAGGCCGCCCGGGCCATCACCGCCGCCACCGGCGCGCTGCTCGTCCTCGACGAGGTGCAGACCGGCGTCGGCCGGACCGGGCACTGGTTCGAGTACCAGGCACACGAGGGCGTGCTGCCGGATGTCGTCACCCTCGCCAAGGGCCTCGGCGGCGGACTGCCCCTCGGCGCGACCGTCGCCTTCGGACGCGCCGCCGAGCTGCTCCAGCCCGGCCACCACGGCACGACCTTCGGCGGCAACCCCGTCGCCTGCGCCGCCGGGCTCGCCGTCCTCGACACCATCGAGAACGAGGGGTTGCTGCAGAACGTCAAGCGGCAGAGCGAGAAGTTGCGGGACGGAATCGAGGCCCTCGGCCACGAGTTGATCGATTACGTCCGGGGCGCGGGTCTCCTCCTGGGTATCGTGCTCACCGAGCCGCTCGCGCCCCAGGTGCAGCAGGCGGCTCAGGACGCCGGCCTCCTGGTGAACGCGCCCGCCCCCGACGTCGTACGGCTCATGCCGCCGCTGAACATCGCCGACGACGAGGTGGACGCCTTCCTCCGGGCGCTGCCCGGCGTCCTCGACGCAAGCGCAGCCGACGGGGACGGACGATCCGGGGAATGAGACGACGATGAGCCAGGCGCAGGACCACGAGCAGCCGGGGGCGAACGGGCCCGCCGTGCCGCAGACCCGCACCGCACGCCACCGCCGGATCGTGGACATCCTCAACCGGCAGCCCGTGCGGTCGCAGAGCCAGCTGGCGAAGCTGCTCGCCGACGACGGGCTGAGCGTCACGCAGGCGACGCTCTCCCGGGACCTGGACGAGCTGAACGCGGTGAAGATCCGCAACGCCGACGGCGACCTGATCTACGCGGTGCCGAGCGAGGGCGGTTTCCGCACGCCGCGCGCTCCACTGGGCGGGTCGGCGAAGGAGGAGCGGATGCGGCGGCTCTCGCAGGAGCTGCTGATCTCCGCGGAGGCTTCGGCGAACCTCGTGGTCCTGCGGACTCCTCCGGGGGCTGCGCAGTTCCTGGCGTCGGCGATCGACCAGGCCGAGCTCCACGACATCCTGGGGACGATCGCCGGTGACGACACGTTGCTGTTGATCAGCCGGAACCCTGACGGCGGGCAGGCGCTGGCCGACCACTTGCTGAGGCTGGCGCAGAACGGGCATTGAGCGCCGTTGTGGTGTGCGGGGGAGCTGTGGCCGGTCGCGCAGTTCCCCGCGCCCCCGAGTCACTCGGCAGCGGGCAGTCGTGCCGCTTGGGGCGGCTTGGGGCGGCACCCGTCCCAAAGAAGCGGCACCCCGCCGGCGCGGGTGGAGCGAACGCCCCGCCCCCAGCCCCCCCGCTCACCCCAGCCGCGCAGCCAACCCCCCAGTACAGCGCACCTCATCGCCGGCCGTGATCAACAGCGCCTCAACCCCGGGCAGCGACTCCAGCCAGGCCAGCCCCTCCCGCGACCCCATCGCGAACGCCGCCGTGGCCCAGCAGTCCGCCCACGTCAGCCGGGGCCCCACCACTGTCACGGCGACCAGGTCGGTCACAGCCGAACGCCCGGTCCGCGGGTCGACGATATGCGCCCCCCGCTCCGCGGTCCCGGACGTGGCCACGGCCAGTTCGTCCACCCCCGCCGCGGAGACCACCGCCGCGAGACCCCCAGGCCGCAGGGGATCGGAAACCCCGACCCGCCACGGCCGCTGCGCCCCCGGAACCCCGAGCAACTGCACATCACCGCCGCCGTTGACGCTCACCCCGCTCACCCCGGGCACCGACGCCAGCCGCCGCGCCGCGCGCTCGACCGCCCAGCCCTTCACGATGCCGGTCGGATCCAGCCGGCCCCCGTACGACGTGCTGAACCAGCCGTCACTCAGCCGCTCCGCCTCGGCCGCCAGCTCCAGGACCTCGGCGACCTCGGGATCACACTCCTCGACCGTCAGCAGACCGCGTTGCAGCCGGGAGATCTGGCTGTCCTCGCGATAGGTGCTGAACACCTCGTCGACCTGGTGCAGCCCGGCGACGGCCTCGTCCACCGCCGCGCGCACGGCGCCGGGTTCCCCGCCGCGGACGTCGAAGGAGAAGACGGTCCCCATCGTCTCCTCCGCGTGACGTACCGCGGCGGGAGCCTGTGCGGAGTCGGCCACGGTGTCAGCCACCGGCCTGGTCCAGCGCCGACTGGAGGGACTGCTTGTAGCCGGCGCTGGTGTAGGTGGCTCCGGAGACCGCGTCGATCTGCGCGTTCCCGGCCGCGACGGCCGCCTGGTTGAGGCGGGGGATGGAAGCGGAGGTGATCTGGTCGCTGCGGCCGCCCTTGGGGGCCTGGACGGCTTCGGCCTTGGTGATCTTGCCGCCGGCGACGGTGATGCGGACCTGGACCGGGCCGTACTGCGTCTGCGCCACGCTGCCGGTGAGGGTCTGCGTCTGGGCCTGACCGCCCCCGGAGCCGGCGGCCTGGGAAGAACCGCCCCCGGAACCGGCGGCCTGGGAGGAGCCGCCCCCTGCCGGGGCCTTGTCCAGGGCGGACTGGAGGGACTTCTTGTAGCCGGCGCTGGTGTAGGTGGCTCCGGAGACCGCGTCGATCTGCGCGTTCCCGGCCGCGACGGCCGCCTGGTTGAGGCGGGGGATGGAAGCGGAGGTGATCTGGTCGCTGCGGCCGCCCTTGGGGGCCTGGACGGCTTCGGCCTTGGTGATCTTGCCGCCGGCGACGGTGACGCGGACCTGGACCGGGCCGTACTGCGTCTGCGCCACATCGCCCGTCAGGGTCTGGGCGTTGCCCGAGCCCTGCGCGCCGCCGGCCGAGGCCTTGGCCTTTTCCAGCGCCGACTGGAGGGACTTCTTGTAGCCGGCGCTGGTGTACGTCGCCCCGGACACGGCGTCGATGTCCGCGCTCTGGGCGGCGACCGCCGCCTGGTTGAGGCGGGGCACGGAGCTGGCGGTGATCTGGTCACTGCGGCCGCCCTTGGGGGCCTGCACCGCCTCGGACTGAGTGATCTTGCCGCCGCTCATGGTCAGGCGTACCTGCACCGGGCCGTACTGCGTCTGCACCGCGTCACCGGTGATCGCGCCGTTCACGCCGCCCTGCGGGGCCTGCCCGGCGGCCGCGGGCGGCAGCTGACCGCCCGCGGCCTGGGCGGAGCCCGGGTCGGAGGCCGGCTTCAGTGACAGCAGCAGCACGATCCCGGAGACGGTGGCTGCGCCGGCGAGCACGGCACGCCGGACGGGGTGAGACTTCCTCATCGTTTCTCAAGCTCCTGAAGGGCCGTTGATGTCCCGTCGCTCACATCTCGAACGACTCGTGATGGATACGGCGGGCGGGGACTCCCGCGCCGCGCAGTGCCTCGTACACCGACTGCGCGAAGCCGGGCGGCCCGCACATGAAGACGTCGTGGTCGCCGATGTCCGGGATCTTCCGCTGGAGTGACTCCGCGGAGATGTCGGGGCGTTCCCCGTCGGGGCTGTTGACCGCGTACATCAGCCGCGCCCCGCGCTCGTCGGCGATCTTGGCGAGTTCGCCCCACAGGGCCAGGTCCTGGGTGCTGTTGGCCCGGTAGAGCAGCGTGATGTCCCCGGACGCGCCCGGCAGGGTCTCGAACAGGGCCCGCATCGGGGTGATGCCGACACCGCCCGCGACCAGCAGCACCTTGCCGCGGCTGCGGCGCTGCGCGGTCATCGCGCCGTACGGGCCCTCCGCCCACACCTTGGTGCCGGGCTCGAGCTCGCGCAGCCGGGAGGTGTGGTCGCCGATCGCCTTGACGGTGATCCGCAGCATGTCCGGGCGGGGCGCCGCCGACAGCGAGTACGGGTGCGAACTGAAGCGCATGCCGGGCGCCTTGAACCGCCAGCGGAAGAACTGGCCCGCCTCCGCGCCCATCCGGTGCAGCTTGCGCCCGCCGATCAGCACGGACACGATGCCGGGGGTCTCCTCGATGACCGCCTCCACCCGCATGCGGTGCCGCAGGTTCAGCCGGATCGGCGTGAGGATCCGGAACCAGAGGACGAGCGCCGTCACCGCGCCGTACAGCCCGTACCAGAAGGTCTTCGCGGCGGGCTCGACGGCGAACTCGTTGCCGGTCGTGATCTGGTGCCAGAACGTCAGGTAGACGGCCGCGTAGGTGAGCAGGTGCACGTGGTACCAGGTGTCGTACCCGATCAGACGGCGGACGCCGCCGATCGAGAGGATCCCGATGACGAACAGCAGGCCCGTGCCGATGGCGGCCTTGCCCATGTCCGGCAGCTGGTTGATGGAGTCGATCGTCTGCTGGACGATGTCGCCGAGCCCCTTGCCCGCCTGCAGGGCGTAGCCCCACATGGTGAGGAAGACGTGCGCGAGGACCAGGCAGAGCGTGTACCGGCCGGTCATCGCGTGCCAGCGGGCGACCCGGTCGGTGCCCACCCGCCGCTCCAGCGCGGGCACCCGGGCCATCTGGAGCACCACCAGCGCCATGAGGTAGCCGGCGAGCAGGCCGGTGATCCGGCCCGCGGCCAGGATCTTGCTCGTGGTGTCCGCGAGGGACGGTGTGTTGTCCCACCACAGCCACAGCACGGCCGCCGCACCGGCCCACAGGGCGATCAGCAGCGGTACGGCCGGGGAGCGGCGCGGGCGGATGCGGCGCATCGTCTGACGGCGGGCGGCACGGCCGCCTGCGAGCGTGGTGGTCACGGTTCCTCCGTGGGGACTTGACCCTTGGCCCACAGATACGTGCCGGGACACGGGAGTGTTCAGCCGTGCACCGAGTCGTGTGCTTGCAGGAGTGACCAGCGGTAACCCGAACAGGTTCCCCGGCGGCCTCCCGGCCCTAGTAGCGGGTCACGGCCGTGGTCCCGCTCGCCGTCCCGACGGCGATGTGCGGGCGCTGCGCCGGGTCGGCCCAGCGGAGGATCGTCCGCATGGCGCGCTTGGGCACGGACACGCAACCGGCCGTCGCCCCCCGCCCGTTGACATGGAGAAAGATGCCCGCGCCGCGTCCCCGCACGGGACGCTCGTAGTTGAAGCCGAGGACGAGCGCGTGAGCGTACCGCTCACCGTAGGTGATCAGATGCTCCGACTCGGCGGCCCGGCAGTCGGCCGCGCGGGGCTCGGTCCAGCGGTTGTAGGAGCGGGAGTCGTTGTCCTGGCACCACCAGGAGTCCCGGTGCACCCGGCGGTAGGTGTACGCCGTCCCGGGCGGCGCCGCCCGGATGCCGAAGGCGTACGGCAGGCCGTACAGCCCCGTGGGTGTCGTGTTCGTGCCCTGGGTGCGGGAGGCGCCCTCCACCAGCCCGTTCGCTCCGAAGCGCGCGGGCGCCGAGCCCGTCCGCACCCACCGCCCGCCCTCGCGGTCCCACCAGGTCACCGTGCCCGTCGTCGAGGCCGTCCGCGGGGCCACCGCGGTGATCAGCTGGGTGCCGCCGCCCGTGTCGGCCATCCGGGCCGGCAGCGGGGACGAGGGGGCGGGCGGCCCGGCGCCGAGCACGACGAGCGAGGAGACGGCGAGGGCGACGGCACCGGGGCGCATGCCTCAGACCGTAGAGGGCGGCAGCGGCAACGGCAGCCCGGGCAGTCCGTCCAGGCTGGTCGCGATGTGCTCCTTCTTGGTGAAGTACTCGCTGAGCGAGGCGTCGTCCTCGCGGGCGAAACGCTTGCCGTGCAGGTCGCGGTCCGCCTCGTACGCCATGAAGGGCACGGCGTAGCCGCAGGTGTCGCGGACGAGCTCGGCCGTGACGACGATGATCGCGCGCAGCCCGTGCCGGGCCGGGTCGATGTCCGGGAAGTGGCCGAGCAGCTCCCCGAAACGCGGGTCGTCCCGGAAGACCGGCTCCCCGCGGCCGTGCACCCGGACGATGTTCGGCGGGCCCTGGAAGGCGCACCACATCAGGGTGATCCGCCCGTTCTCCCGCAGATGGGCGATGGTCTCGGCGTTGGACCCGGCGAAGTCGAGGTAGGCGACGGTGTGGTCGTCGAGCACCACGAAGGAGCCCTTGAGGCCCTTGGGGGAGAGATTGACCGTGCCGTCGGCGGACAGGGGAGCGGTGGCGGTGAAGAAGACCGGCTGCGCCTCGATGAACGAGCGGAGCCGGCCTTCTATGCGCTCATGAGTTTTTCCCATGCTGCCGATTATGACGCAGGTCTTTCGACTGTCTAAGAAAATTGCGAACCCGTGGCCGCCCCGGCCGGCGCTCACGCGGGGCGGCCACAGCGCCTGTCACCTCACTTGGTGAGCGTGCAGGCGGCCAGCGAGTCCAGACCGGCCGGCTTCTCGGCCGTGCGGCCGATGGCCGTGGCGATGCGGTTGACGGTGGAGATCCGCTTGTCCTCCAGCGGGCCGAGGATGGCGTTCTGGACGAAGTTCGGTCCGCCCTGGCCGACGGTGTCGACGAGACGCTTGTTGGCCTCCGCGACCTGCGTGTCCAGCAGCGCCAGGTTGCGGTCGACCTCGGCCTTCGCGGAGGCCGGGACCGCCGGCAGCTGGGACGCGACGTCCGGGCAGCTGATCGTGCCGGCACCGGCGTTGCCCGCCTCGCCGGCACCCGCGTCCTCGCCGGCACCCGCGTCCTCCCCGGCGCCCGCACCGGCCTCCGCGCCCGCGCCCGCCTCGGCGCCCGCGCCCGCCTCGGCACCGGCTCCTGCCTCAGCGCCCGCGCCGGCCTCCTCACCAGCGCCCGCCTCGCCACCCGCCGCCTCGCCCGCTCCGGCGCCGCCGTCGGCGTTGAGCTGGCAGGCGGCGAAGGCCTCCAGCCCCTCCGGCTTCTCGGCGGCACGCCCGATGGCGGTCTCAATGCGGTTCAGGGCGGCGACGCGCTTGTCCTCCAGCGGGCCGAGGATGGCGTTCTGGACGAAGTTGGGCCCGCCCTGCCCGACGGTGTCGATGAGGCGCTTGTTGGCCTCCTCGATCTGGGTGGCCAGATCGCCGAGATTGCGGTCGACCTCGGCCTTCGCGGAGGCCGGGATCTCCGGCAGCTGGCCGGTGACGTCCGGGCACGTGATGGTGCCGGGGCCCGCCAGCGTCCGGGCGTTCGTCCCGCCGCTGTCCGGCGTCTCCCCGGCGAGGGCGAAGCCGGCGATCACCGTGCCGGACAGTGCCACCGCGGCGGCGCCGCCGATGAAGCCGACGCGACGCTTGTTGTACTTCGGAAGAGCCCTGGACATGCGGATGCCTCACTAGGGGTCGGGGGTGTCGTCGGTGTCAAACGCGGCGCCTGCGTTCGGCGAGAGGTACGGGTAAGCGGTTTCGCGCGTTCAAAGGATCTTCAAAGTCATCTCGCATGGCCGGAATCAGGCCCTCGATCCGAGGTGCATTGACGAATCATGCGGAGGTCTGCATAATCATGCAGGATAGTGAGCGCAGGATGAGGGGAGGAAAGCCGTGACCGAGCGCGTCGTACTCCCCCCGCTCAAGCGCGCTCTCGACGGCTTCGTCAACGAGGCCAGCCTGCACGTCACCGGCGACATCCGGATGACCCTGCACGGCGGCCGCGCGGTCGTCACCGGCCGGCGCTCCGAGCAGTCGCTGTACGACGTCGACCTCGCCACGTACGACACGGGCGACACCTTCGACCAGTCCGCCGCCAAGGGTTTCATCGACATCTACAGCCTCGAAGATCGCGGCGCAGCGTCGACCGCGGACGCGGCCCGACGGGAACCCGGCGTAGGCATATAAAGGTCTGCGTCACATCCACACCTCTCTAGGAGCAACGCAAGTGAGCAGCAACAGCGGTGACGTACGGCTCTGGGGCGGCCGTTTCGCCGACGGTCCCGCCGAGGCCCTGGCCAAGCTGTCCGCGTCCGTCCACTTCGACTGGCGGCTCGCGCCGTACGACATCGCCGGTTCGCGTGCCCACGCGCGCGTGCTGCACAAGGCGGGCCTGCTCACCGAGGACGAGCTGACCCGGATGATCGCCGGGCTCGACCAGCTGGAGGCGGACGTCGCCGACGGCTCCTTCGTGGGCACCATCGCCGACGAGGACGTGCACACCGCACTGGAGCGCGGCCTGCTGGAGCGGCTCGGCCCCGACCTGGGCGGCAAGCTGCGCGCGGGCCGCTCCCGCAACGACCAGGTCGCGACCCTGTTCCGCATGTACCTGCGCGACCACGCCCGGGTCATCGGCGGCCTGATCGCCGAGCTCCAGGACGCGCTGATCGGCCTGGCCGAGGCCCACCCGGACGTGGCGATGCCCGGCCGCACGCATCTCCAGCACGCCCAGCCGGTGCTCTTCGCCCACCACGTCCTGGCCCACGTCCAGTCGCTGTCCCGGGACGCGGAGCGGCTGCGCCAGTGGGACGCGCGCACGGCGGTGTCGCCCTACGGCTCGGGCGCGCTGGCGGGTTCCTCCCTGGGGCTGGACCCGGAGGCGGTCGCGAAGGACCTCGGCTTCGAGCACGGCAGCGCCGGCAACTCCATCGACGGCACGGCGTCGCGGGACTTCGTCGCCGAGTTCGCGTTCATCACGGCGATGATCGGCGTCAACCTCTCCCGGATCGCCGAGGAGGTCATCCTCTGGAACACGAAGGAGTTCTCCTTCGTGACCCTGCACGACGCGTTCTCGACGGGCTCGTCGATCATGCCGCAGAAGAAGAACCCGGACATCGCCGAGCTGGCCCGCGGTAAGTCCGGCCGCCTGATCGGCAACCTGACGGGCCTGCTGGCCACGCTCAAGGCCCTCCCGCTGGCGTACAACCGCGACCTCCAGGAGGACAAGGAGCCGGTCTTCGACTCCATCGACCAGCTGGAGATCCTGCTCCCGGCCTTCACCGGCATGATGGCCACGCTCACGGTCCACCGCGAGCGCATGGAGGAACTGGCCCCCGCCGGCTTCTCACTCGCCACGGACATCGCCGAATGGCTGGTCAAGCAGGGCGTACCGTTCCGCGTCGCCCACGAGGTGGCGGGCGAGTGCGTGAAGGTCGCCGAGGCGGAGGGCAAGGAACTGAACGACCTGACGGACGAGCAGTTCGCCAAGATCTCCTCCCACCTCACGCCCGAGGTCCGCTCGGTCCTCAACGTCCCGGGCGCCCTGGCCTCCCGCAACGGCAGGGGCGGCACGGCTCCGAGTGCGGTGGCGATCCAGCTGGCAGAGGTGAAGGCGGACGTGGCGACCCAGCACGAGTGGGCCCTGGCCAAAAAGAAGAGTTGAGGGGAACGGACCCCAGGGGGCGCGGGGAACTGCGCGCTGAGCCCCGCAGAAGCCGCACTCGCGAACACACATCAAGCCCCGGGTTCTGAGGCGAAGGTCATCCCGGGGGTTACGTTGGTCGAAAGCCGCAGCCGACCGAACGGAGCCCCCGGATGCCCTTCGCCCGCCTGGCCAACGCAACAACCCCCACCTGCCACATCGGCCTCGGTCTCGCCGCCGTCGGACGCCCCGGCTACATCAATCTGGGTCGTGATCAGGACCTGCCGGCAGAGCGCACGGTCGACGCTCTGCGCGAGCGCACACACGAACTCCTGGACGCCGCCTACGCACAGGGGGTCCGCTACTTCGACGCCGCCCGCTCCTACGGCCGCTCGGAAGAGTTCCTCGCCGACTGGCTGAACACAAGGCCCGGCCTCGATGACATCGTCATCGGCAGCAAGTGGGGCTACACCTACACCGCCGACTGGTCCACCGACGCCGAGACGCACGAGGTCAAGGACCACACCCTCGCCGCCTACGAACGGCAGCGCGCCGAGAGCGACGCCCTGCTCGGCGACCGGCTCGACCTCTACCAGATCCACTCGGTGACCCCGGACAGCCCGGCCCTGACCGACAAGGAACTGCACGCGAAGCTCGCGGAAGCCGCCGCCCAGGGACTCACCATCGGCTTCTCCACCAGCGGCCCCGCCCAGGCGGAGGCCATCCGCGCCGCCCTCGCCGTGACGGTCGACGGCGAACCCCTCTTCCGTACCGTCCAGTCGACGTACAACGCGCTGGAGACCTCCGCCGCGCCCGCCCTGGCCGAGGCCCACGACGCCGGGCTCACGGTGATCGTCAAGGAGGGCATGGCCAACGGCCGGCTCGCCGGGCCGCACGCACCGGACGTCCTCAGGGAGATCGCCGAGGAGACCGGGCTGGGCTGCGACGCCGTCGCCCTGGCGGTGGTCTTGCGCCAGCCCTGGGCCGGAGTGGTCCTTTCCGGCGCGGCCACCACCCACCAGCTCGCCTCCAACCTGCACGCGGCGGTCGTCGACCTCGACGACGACCAGCTGACCCGCCTGGCCACGCTGGCCGAGGCACCGCAGGCTTACTGGGAGCGGCGCGGGCAGCTGCCCTGGCACTGACACTCCCGCACTCCTGACCGGCAGCCATGAGTCACGCATGCTCAGTGTGAGACATTGATGTCTCATATGGTGTACGGTTGTCTCATGGCTGTCGATCCTGACCACGTGCTGCGCACCGCCGCGGCCCTGCTGACCCGCAAATCCACCGCGACCATGGACGAGGTCGCCAAGGCCGCCGGGATCAGCCGCGCCACGCTGCACCGCCACTTCGCCGGGCGGGACGCCCTCGTCCGCGCGCTGGAGTCGCTGGGCATCGCCGAATGCGAGGCCGCGCTGGACTCCGCCCGGCTCGACGAGGGCACGGCGAGCGAGGCCGTGCGCCGGCTGGTCGGGGCCATCGAGCCCGCCGCCGGACTGCTCGGGTTCCTCTACACCGAGAACCAGCTCTTCGAGGGCGAGGAGCAGAACCCCGGCTGGACCCTGATCGACGACCGGATCTCCGCCCTGTTCCGGCGCGGCCAGCTCAGCGGCGAGTTCCGCATCGACCTCACGCCGGCCTGGCTCACCGAGGCGCTCTACGGCCTGCTGGCCTCCGGCGCCTGGATGGTGCAGAGCGGCAAGGGCGCCCCCAAGGACTTCCAGCACATGATCGTCGAGCTGCTGCTCGGCGGCGCACTCCGGAGAGAGGAATCATGACCAGCACCCTGCAGCCGGCTCAGACGGCCGAGGCGGTGAAGCGCCCGGGCCGCTGGCTCGCGCTCGGCGTACTCGTCCTCGCCGTGCTGCTGGTGGCCGTCGACGCGACCGTTCTCGGTCTCGCGACCCCCTACATCAGCGAGGACCTGAAGCCCTCCGGCACGCAGCTGCTGTGGATCGGCGACGTGTACTCGTTCGTCATCGCCGGTCTGCTCGTCTCCATGGGCAGCCTCGGCGACCGCATCGGCCGCAAGCGGATCCTGCTCGTCGGTGCGACGGCGTTCGGCGCGATATCCGTGCTCAACGCCTACGCCACGACACCCGAGATGATGATCGTGGCGCGGGCGCTGCTCGGCGTCGCCGGCGCGACCCTGATGCCGGCCACGCTCGCCCTGATCCGCAACATCTTCCACGACCCGCGGGAACGCAGTCTCGCCGTCGGCATCTGGGGCGCCACCGCCTCCGCCGGTACGGCCGTCGGCCCGATCGTCGGCGGGTTCCTGCTGGAGCACTTCTGGTGGGGCTCGGTGTTCCTGATCAACCTGCCCGTGATGGTCGTCCTGGTCGTCGTCGGCATCAAGCTGCTGCCCGAGTCGCGTACGGCGAACCCCGGTCCCTGGGTCGGTGTGGTGTACGCGGTCAAGGAGGCCGCCGCGCACGGCTTCGCGTGGGACGCGCTGGCCGCGGGCCTGCTGGGTGCCGCCGCCCTCCACGGCTTCGTACGCCGCCAGCTCACGCTGCCGGCCCCGCTGCTGGACATGCGGCTGTTCCGTCACCGCGGCTTCAGCGGTGCGGTGCTGGCCGACCTGCTGACCATCCTGGGCCTGAGTGGGCTGGTGTTCTTCCTCTCCCAGTACCTGCAACTCGTCCAGGGCAGGGGCCCGTTCGAGGCGGGCCTGGCGGAGCTGCCCGCCGCGATCGGCGCGGTGGTGGCCGGTCTGCTCGCGGGACGTGCGGCCCGGCGCTTCTCGGTGCGGGCCGTCGTCTCCGGGGGGCTCGCGGCGATCGGCCTCGCCCTGGCCGCGCTCACGGTGATCGACCAGTCCACCGGCTACCCGCTGCTCGGTGCCGCGCTGCTGGTGGTCGGCGTCGGAGCCGGCTTCTCGTTCACCGTGACCGCCGACGTGATCCTCTCCAGCGTGCCCAAGGAACAGGCGGGTTCGGCGTCCGCCGTGTCCGAGACGGCGTACGAACTCGGCGCGGCCCTCGGCATCGCCGTGCTCGGCTCGATCGTGACCGGCGTCTACAGCGACTTCACCGGCCCGGCGGGCACACCGGCCGCGGCCCACGAGTCACTGGGGGGCGCCGTCGAGGCGGCCGGGAGCATGCCCGCCCACACCTCCGCCGTGATGCTGGACGCGGCCCGCACGTCCTTCGTGGACGGCTTGGCGCTGGCGGCGGGGGCAGGCGCGGCGGTGCTGCTCGCCGCGGCCGTAGCGGCATGGTTCATGCTGCGCGGCCAACGGCTCGACGGCCGGCCTTGAGGGGCGCGGGGCTGTACCTGAGAAGCCGAACGGCGCTACGCGGCCTCTTTGGCCTTGCTCGCGTACATGTCCACGTACTCCTGCCCGGACAACCGCATGACCTCGCTCATCACCGAGTCGGTCACAGCCCGCAGCACGTACCGGTCCCGGTCCATCCCCTCGTACCGGGAGAACTCCATCGCCTCACCGAACCGGACCGTGACCTTCCCTGGCCGCGGCAGCCCCGCCCCGCCCGGCTGAAGCCTGTCCGTGCCGATCATCGCGAACGGCACCACCGGCGCCCCGGTCATCAGCGTGAGCCGGGCGATCCCGGTACGCCCCCGGTACAGCCGGCCGTCGGGCGAGCGCGTGCCCTCCGGGTAGATGCCGAAGACCTTGCCCTCCTCCAGCACCCGGCGTCCGGTCATCAGGGCGGCGACCCCGCCCCGGCCGCCGTCGCGGTCCACGGGGATCATGCCGACGCCGGTGAAGAACCAGGCCATCAGCCGACCCTTGAAGCCCTTCCCTGTTACGTACTCGTCCTTGCCGATGAAGAAGACCTGACGGTCGCAGACCAGCGGCAGGATCATCGAGTCGATGAACGTCAGGTGGTTGCCGGCCAGGATGACCGGACCGTCGCCGGGAATGTGCTCCGCACCTTCCACCTGAGGGCGGAACATCAGGCGCATGATCGGACCGAGCACTGCCTTGATGAGCGCGAAGCGGGACAACGGACCCTCCGGTGTCAAGGATTCTGTATGAGTCTGTGCAGGTGAGGACGATACTCGCGGCGCGGGGGATCGCGCACATCGGGCACGGCGACTTAACTGAGGCCTTACGTACTGTTGACGCGCATTTACCTGCGGTGACGCGCCCTGGACGGTGCGTGACCCGGCCGTCCCATGTGACGGACGTCGCTCCCCGGCCGTATCGGACGCGTTCCCAGAACCGCCGCACCGAATCGCCGGGACGCGACGAACCCGGCGTGCCGCCCACGTGCCGCCGACGAGCCGTCAGTTCGCCGCCCCCACCAGCCACTACGACATCCGTCGTCACCCGCGTGTTCCGCCCGGCGTCTCCCACTCGTCATGTACGCGCCCGTACGATCGCCCCGCACGGACGAGTTCACGGCAGGGAGGGCGCTCATGGGAACGCAGAGGCCGAACGAGGAAGCGAGCGGAACCGGACGGCGGGCCCTGCTCGGCGCGGCGGCATTCGGTGCCGGGGGAGCGGTCCTCGGCATGACCGGCACGGCGAGAGCCGACGGCGCCCGGACCGGCGGCGGACAGAGCGGGAACGGCGGGCTGAAGAGCCTGCCCAAGCCGACGATCGTCGGCCACCGCGGGGCCAGCGGCTACCGCCCGGAGCACACCTTCGGCTCGTACCAGCTGGCCCTCGACCTGGGTGCCGACATCGTCGAGGCGGGCGACCTGGTGCCGACGAAGGACGGTCACCTCGTCTGCCGTCACGAGCCGGAGATCGGCGGTACCACGGACGTCGCCGACCACCCGGAGTTCGCCGACCGCAAGAAGACCAAGCTCCTCGACGGCGTGTCCACCACCGGCTGGTTCACCGAGGACTTCACGCTCGCCGAGCTGAAGACCCTGCGGGCGATCGAGCGCATCCCGGCCAACCGCCCGCACAACACCCTCTACAACGGGCGCTGGGAGATCCCCACCTTCGAAGAGGTCCTGAAGTGGCAGGACGAGCAGACCCGCGCGCGCGGCAAGCAGGTGTGGATCTACCCCGAGCTCAAGCACCCCACCTACTTCCGCAAGCAGGGCCTGCCCCTGGAGGAGCGGGTCGCCAAGCTGCTGCGCAAGCACCGCAAGGACCGGCGCACCTCCCCGGTCATCATCCAGTCCTTCGAGCCGACCAGCGTCGAGCGCCTCGACAAGCTCGTCGACAACCCCCTGGTCGTCCTGCTGTCCTCGGCGGACAGCCGCCCCTGGGACTTCGTCGAGACGGGCGACCCGCGCACCGTCGCCGACCTGGTCAAGCCGGCCGGCCTGCGGGAGATCGCCTCCTACGCGCAGGGCATCGGCCCGACCCTGGACCTGGTCATCCCGCGTGACGCCAAGGGCCACCTCACCCAGCCGACGGCACTCGTCCGGGATGCCCACCAGGCGGGTCTGATCCTGCACCCCTGGACGATGCGCAACGAGAACCCCTTCCTGCCCGCGAACTTCCGCAAGGGCACGGACGCGGACGCCTACGGTGACGTCTTCGGCGCGTACAAGGCGTACTTCGCGACCGGCATCGACGGCGTCTTCACCGACCAGCCCGACACGGGCGTACTGGCCCGCGAGGACTTCGTCGGCGACTGAGCGTCAACATCCGAGTCCACACCCCTCGGTCGGGTGACCTTCGGCCGCCCGGGCAACCCATGCCCCGGGCGGTCGCGTCGCTCCGCATATGACGCCCGACCTGGTCACCGCCCTGCGCCCGCTGCTCACCGCCGAGGCATCCGCGGAGGCGTATGCCGCCGGAGCCGACGCGGGCGACCTGGAGCAGGCGGTCTGGCTCCGTCTGCTGGAGCGCCTCGACGCCGAGGGGCCGCCGCTCGACCCGCAGGAGTGGCTCCGCCGAGCCGTCCGCTCGGAAGCGCGCCGCACCCGCCGTACGAGCCGCCGCGAACAGCCGTACGCCGTCGAACCGGTCGACGACGGTGACGACGCCCCCGAACGGCTCGCCCTCGCCGCGGCCCGCGGCCGTGCCCTGCGCGCGGCCGTGCGCCGCCTCCCGGGCCGCTGTCCCCGCCTGATGGAAGCCCTGCTCTCTCCCGAAGACCTGACATACCGGGAAATCGCAGGGGAGTTGGGTATCTCACAGGGGAGTCTTGGCCCGGAACGTTCCAGATGCCTGGGATGTCTGCGGAGATTACTCACGCCGGAGGTTGCGGCCCGCTGAGGACGGGGATAGGAGTGAGGAACGACCGGTGATCAGATGAGCGGGAGGCGTGCGCACATGGGCATGAGCGTGACCATCTCTGCGGCGACCGAGCAGGACGCGGAGCAGATCTTCAGGCTGCAGTACCTGTGTTTCCAGCCGGAGGCGGCGCTGTACGGGAACTACCGCATCGACCCGCTCGTCCAAACCCTCGACTCGGTCCGCGAGGAGGTCGCCCGTGACTGCGTCTTCGTGGCCCGGCTCGGCGACGAGGTCGTCGGCTCGGTGCGCGGCTCGGTCACCGAGGACGGCGCCGCCGCGATCGGCAAGCTCTGCGTCCACCCCCGCCTCCAGGGGCACGGCATCGGCGCCCGCCTGCTCCGGGCGGCCGAAGCGGCCCTCACCGACCAGCACGGCGCCACCCGCTTCCGCCTGCACACCGGCCACCGCAGCGAGGGCAACCTCCGCCTCTACCGCAAGGTGGGCTACGAAACGGTGGGCACGTCCCAGGGCGCGGACGGCGTACCGATGATCGTCCTGGAGAAGCCGGCCAGTACGTACGCGGCGACGGCGTGAAACCTTAGGGGCGCGGGGCACTGCGCGAACAACCACCTTCGGCCCGCAGCCGCCTGATCACCTCAGGCGGCATCCCCATCCCGCGAACGCGAAGCGCGCAGCCAGTAGATCGCCGACACCGGCAACAGGATCGGGATGAACAGATACCCCATCCCGAAGTCCGACCACACGGTCGCGTCGGGAAACGCCGACGGCTCGACCAAGGTCCAC
Source organism: Streptomyces sp. NPDC045955 (assembly GCF_056430805.1). Lineage (NCBI taxonomy): Bacteria > Bacillati > Actinomycetota > Actinomycetes > Kitasatosporales > Streptomycetaceae > Streptomyces > Streptomyces sp. NPDC045955. The sequence continues at coordinate 85,732 of NZ_JBWKKY010000016.1, read as the reverse complement.
GTCCCCACCGTCAGCACCCCCACCAACTCCACGACACAACACACGAGCGCCGCCCGCCGAGCCGTCTCCCCACCCCGCACCAGCGAGTACGTGATGAACCCGTACACGACACCCGCGACGGCCGACAGCGCGTACGCGAGCGGCGCCCGGTCGAACTCGGTCGCGATCTGGTAGGCCGACCGCGACACCGCTCCCACGACCATCACGCCGTACAGCCACACCAGCAGCGTGCCGGGCCCACTGATCAGCCGCCGCCGGCTCACCTCAGCCTCCCCAGATGTCATAGAGCCGCACCTCCAGCACAGCCAGCACCACACCGCCGGCGGCGACCGTCACCGAACCCCACCGGGTGCGCTCCGCCAGCGACATGAACCCCGCCGCCGGGACACACGCGAACGCCCCGAGCAGATACGCCACGAAGATCGTCGTGCCTTGCTCGGGCTTCTCGCCCTGCGCCAGCAGCACGATCCCCACCACCAGCTGGACCAGCGTCAGCAGGGTGACCACGGCCATCCCGATGAAGTGCCAGTCCTTCGTCGGCTGGTCACGGTAGGCGGCCCAGCCGCACCAGGCGGCGAGCAGCAGCGCGGCGACGCCGGTCACCAGCGTCAGGGCATCAAGCATGCTGCGACCTTATTACGCCCGAAAAGGCCCGGTGCTTCCGGCCCTGGCCTGCACCGTAAGGTCGAGGGCATGAAGATCCACGCGCACGCCCTGCTGTTCGACAACGACGGAACCCTCGTCTCCTCCCTCGCCTCGGTGGACCGCTGCTGGACGCGGTGGGCCACGGAGTACGGGATCACGGCCGAGGAGTTCGCCCGGGTCGAGCTGCACGGCCGGCCGGCCGCCGAGATAGCCGCCGACCTGCTGCCCGCCGACGTGGTGCCGCAGGCCGTCGCGCGGATCGAGGACCTCGAGGTGGAGGACGTGCCAGGCGGCGGGGTGCACCTGCTGCCGGGGACCCGAGCCTTCCTCGACGCCCTGCCCGTCGAGCGCTGGGCCGTCGTCACCTCCGCCACCCGGCGGCTGGCCGAGGCCCGGCTCGACGCCGTCGGCATCCTGCCCAAGACGCTCGTCGCCGCCGATGACGTCACCCACGGCAAGCCCGACCCCGAGCCCTATCTGCTCGCCGCCCGCACCCTCGGCGTCGACCCCGCCCGGTGTGTCGTCTTCGAGGACGCCCCCGCGGGCCTGACGGCCGGCCGCGCCGCCGGCATGACCACCGTGGCGTTGACCACAACCCACCAGGCCCACGAGCTCCAGGCCGACCTGGTGGTCGAGAACCTGTCGGCCCTGTCGGCACTGGTCACCGAGCAGGGTGTCGAGATTTCCCTGCGCGGCTGACGGAAGACGGCGGATCCCGCCCCCTGTCCACCGCTGTCCAGCATCCGGACAGCGGCGGCCGGTCAGGACCGTACGCGTGTTTTACTGACGGCATGACCACGACGAGCGACCGCATCCCCGCGACCGAGGCGACCATGACGCCCGGTGCTCGTTGTATGTGTCGAATGTGCGCCTTCTAGAGGGCCCCCGCATCACCCCCCGAGCTCGCGCCCCGAAGCGAGACCGCGGCATGTCCGCACGCCCTGAGCAGTGCGTGACACCAAGCCGCCCGCGCACATGTTCTCCCCGGTTCCACGCCTCAGCGAGAACCGTGTCGCGTCCCTGAACGAATGCCTCTGTGCCCGGGCACACCCACGCCCGCGCACTCGACAGTGACGGAAACCCACGTGATCACCACAACGGACCTGACCAAGGTCTACCGTTCGCGCGGCCGCGAGGTCACCGCCCTGGACGGCGTCGACCTGCACGTCCGCGAAGGCGAGGTGTACGGCGTCATCGGCCAGTCCGGCGCCGGCAAGTCCTCGCTCATCCGCTGCGTCAACCTCCTGGAGCGCCCCACCTCCGGCACCGTGACGGTCGCCGGGCAGGACCTCACCGCCCTGGCCGGCCGCGGACCGCGCGCCGGAAGGGAACTGCGGCAGGCGCGCAGCCGGATCGGCATGGTCTTCCAGCACTTCAACCTGCTGTCCTCCCGGACCGTCCAGGACAACGTCGAACTGCCGCTGGAGATCCTCGGGAAGTCCGGGCAGGAACGCTCCCGCAAGGCGCTGGAACTGCTCGACCTGGTCGGCCTCGCCGACAAGGCGAAGGCCTACCCGGCGCAGCTCTCCGGCGGTCAGAAGCAGCGCGTCGGCATCGCCCGCGCCCTGGCCGGCGACCCGAAGGTGCTGCTCTCCGACGAGGCCACCAGCGCCCTCGACCCGGAGACCACCCGCTCGATCCTGGCGCTGCTGCGTGACCTGAACCGGCAGCTCGGCCTGACCGTCCTGCTCATCACGCACGAGATGGACGTCGTGAAGTCGGTCTGCGACTCCGCCGCACTCATGGAGAACGGCCGCATCGTCGAGTCCGGCACGGTCAGCGAGCTCCTGGCCACTCCCGGCTCCGAACTGGCCGCCGCGCTGTTCCCGCTCGACGGCGAGGCCTCCGGCGAGGACCGCACCGTCGTCGACGTCACCTTCCAGGGCGAGAGCGCGACCCAGCCCGTCATCTCGCAGCTCGCCCGCACCTACAACATCGACATATCGATCCTCGGCGCCGCCATCGACACCGTCGGCGGCCTCCAGGTCGGCCGGATGCGCATCGAACTGCCCGGCCGCTACGAGGACAACGTCGTGCCGATCGGCTTCCTGCGGGAAAAGGGCCTCCAGATCGACGTCCCAGGCCGCGAGTCCGTACTGGTGAAGGAGGGTGCCAAGTGACCTGGTCCGAGATGCAGCCCCTGCTGGAGCAGGCGTGTTGGGACACGCTCTACATGGTCGGCTGGTCCACGCTCATCGCCGTCGTCGGCGGACTGCCGCTCGGGATCCTGCTGGTTTTGACCGACCGCGGCGGCCTGCTCCAGAACCTCGCCGCCAACAAGGTCATCGGGCAGATCGTGAACATCGCCCGCTCCCTGCCGTTCATCATCCTGATGGTCGCGCTGATGACCTTCACCCGCTGGATCACCGGCACCACCATCGGCCGCGAGGCCGCCATCGTGCCGCTGGCCATCGGCGCCATCCCCTTCTTCGCGCGGCTGGTCGAGACGGCCGTCCGCGAAGTGGACCACGGGCTCGTCGAGGCCGTGCAGGCCATGGGCGGCAACACCTGGACCGTCGTCCGCAAGGTCCTCGTCCCCGAGTCCCTGCCGTCGCTGATCTCCAGCACCACCACCACGATCGTCGCCCTCATCGGCTACTCGGCGATGGCGGGCACCGTGGGCGCAGGCGGCCTCGGCGACATCGCCATCCGCTACGGCTACCAGCGCTTCGAGACCCAGCTGATGTGGATCACCGTCGCGATACTCGCCGTCGTCATCTCGGTCATCCAGTTCGCCGGCGACTACGCGGCCCGCTCCCTGCACCGCCGCGGCGCCCACTCGGGTCCCGCCCCGAAACTGCGGCTGCTCAAAGCCGCCTCCTGAACCCCTCGTCCACCCACGACGAGGTCGCACCACTCGCAAGGCCATAAGGAAAGGCACTTTTCGTGCGTAACACCGCCAAGATCACCACCGCCGTTCTCGCCGCCGGAGCCCTCACCCTCGGGCTCAGCGCTTGCGGCGCGGGCGACTCCGGCTCCGACGGACCCCTGATCGTCGCCGCGAGCCCCGTCCCGCACGCCGAGATCCTGAACTACGTCAAGGACAACCTCGCCCAGAAGGAAGGCCTCGACCTCCAGGTCAAGGAGTTCACCGACTACGTCACGCCGAACACGGCGACGCAGGACGGCTCCGTGGGCGCCAACTACTTCCAGAACAAGCCGTACCTCGACGACTTCAACAAGAAGAACGGCACCGACATCGTGCCCGTCGTCACGGTTCACCTGGAACCGCTCGGCCTCTACTCCCACAAGGTCAAGAAGGCCGACGACCTGAAGAGCGGTGCGACCGTCGCCATCCCCAACGACACGGTCAACGAGGCCCGCGCCCTCAAGCTCCTCGCGGCCAACGGGCTCATCACCCTCAAGGCGGGCGTCGGCAACGAGGCGACCCCCTCCGACATCTCCAAGAACCCCAAGAACCTCAAGTTCAAGGAGCTGGAGGCGGCCCAGACGCCGCGCTCCCTCGACGACGTGGACGCCGCCGTCGTCAACGGCAACTACGCCCTCGAGTCCGACCTCAAGCCCTCGAAGGACGCCCTCGTCCTGGAGTCCCCGAAGAACAACCCGTACGGCAACTTCCTCGCCGTGAAGAAGGGCGAGGAGAACGACCCGCGCGTGAAGAAGCTCGCGAAGCTCCTCACCTCGCCCGAGGTGAAGAAGTTCATCCAGGACAAGTACACCGACGGCTCCGTGCTCGCCTCCTTCTGAGCCCACGCCCGGCACCCGTCACGCACGGGGTCCTCCCTCACCCGGTGGGGAGGACCCCGTGGTGCGGATCAGTGCTTTCATGCTGCATGCTGGGCAGTTCAGCAGGCCCCGAAGGTTCACCGAAGGTTACGGAGCGGCGCATGACGAGCACCTTTCCCAACGTCTCCATCAGCACGGAGCGGTTGGTCCTGCGCCCCTTCGAGGAGCCGGACATCCAGTCGTTCGCCGACATGATGAACGACGAGCTCGTCACCGCCTGGACCACCGTCCCGCACCCCTACACCGAGGCCCACGCGCGCTCCTGGATCACCGAACAGGCCCCCGCCGAACGGGCCGAGGGCCGCGGCATCGTCTTCGCCGTCACCGAGTTCCTCACCCAGCGCCTCGTCGGCATCGTCCACCTGCGGAACACCGACTGGCGGATCCGCTCCAGCGAGCTCTCCTACGTCATCGCCCCGTGGGCCCGCGGCGAGGGCTACGCCTGCGAGGCGGCGCTCATCACCGCGCAGTGGCTCTTCAACGACCAGAAGTTCGAGCGCCTGGAACTGCGCACCCCGGCCGACAACACCGCCTCCCAGCAGGTCGCTCAGAAGATCGGCTGCATCAGCGAGGGAGTGCTGCGCGGCGCCTGGATAGCCCGGGCACGGAGGGACGACGGCGCGTGGACCGAGGTACGCACCGACCTGATCGTCTGGAGCCTGCTCCCCGAGGACCTCGACGGCGTGGGCGACCAGTTGCCCGGCGGCTTCACCTCCTTCGGCGACTGGAACTGACGCCGGCGACCGGAAACCGGCCGGAACCGACCGGAACGGACACCGCGCGCGACGGCACCGCCGCCCCCTCCACCGGCTTCACCGGGTACTCTCACGGAGCCCGCCCGCGGGCAGCTCATCACACGGCACGAACGACTGACACAGACGACCTGCGCAAACCTCTGGAGACTGACGACGATGGCCGACCGGGTCACGGTGATCGGCTGGGACGGTTCGCCGCTGACCGCCGCGGCACGCGCCGCCCTCGGTGCCGCCACGCTCGTGGCGGGCGCCGCCCACCACCTGGCGCTCCCCGAGGTACCCGCCGGCGCCGAGCGCATCCGCCTCGGCAGCGTCGCACTCGCCGCCCGCCGCATCGCCGCCCACCGCGGCACGGCCGTCGTGCTCGCCGACGGTGACCCCGGCTTCTTCGGCGTCGTCCGCACCCTGCGCGCCCCCGAGTTCGGCCTCGAAGTGGAGGTCGTCCCCGCCGTCTCCTCGGTCGCCGCCGCCTTCGCCCGCGCCGGCATGCCCTGGGACGACGCACAGGTGGTCGTCGCACACCGACGCACCCTGCGCCGCGCGGTGAACGTGTGCCGCGCCCACACCAAGGTGGCGGTTCTCACCTCACCCGGCGCCGGACCCGCCGAACTCGGCCTGCTCCTCGAAGGAGTCCACCGCTCCTTCGTCATCTGCGAGGAACTCGGCACCGCGCACGAGCGGGTCAGCGTCGTCACCTCCGAAAAGGCCGCCGACTTCACCTGGCGCGACCCCAACGTCGTCATCGTCCTCGGCGGTCCGGCCGGACCCGGCACCACGAGGGAGAGCGGCTGGATCGCCGGCCGCGACCCGTCCGCCGGACCGCGCGGCTGGTCCCTGCCCGCCGAGGCGTACGGCGGTGACCTCGGCGAGGGCGAGACCCAGCTGCTGCGCGCCTCCCAACTCGCCCGTCTCGGACCGCGTGTCGGCGACCTCGTGTGGGACATCGGCTGCGGCAGCGGCGCCTTCGCCGTGGATGCCGCGCGCGCCGGCGCCGCCGTCCTCGCCGTCGACAGCGACCGGGCGGCCTGCGCCCGCACCGACGCGGCCGCCCGCCGCCTCGGCGTCCAGCTCCAGATCGTGCACGGCACCGCCCCGCACGTCCTGGAGAACCTCCCCGAACCCGACGTCGTCCGCGTCGGCGGCGGGGGAGCGGCCGTCGTCTCGGCCGTCGCCGACCGCCGTCCGCAGCGCATCGTCACGCACGCCGCCACCCGGGACGCCGCCGAACTCATCGGCCGGGACCTGACGGAGCACGGCTACGGTGTCGAGTGCGCCCTGCTCCAGTCCGTCGAACTCGACACCCGGGCCTGGACGGAGAAGGAACGGAGTGTCGCGTTCCTGCTCAGCGGGGTGCTGCCGCGCCGCAGCGGCTGACCCCGCCGCCGTCCCCGTGATCGGGTTGTCGTACTGCGCGCGGTAGGCTGGCCGATCGCTGCACCGCACGCGGACGTCCGGCAGTTCGTCGGCCAATGTCCGGAAAACCCGCCCGTTTTGGGGGGAGTGTGGTACGGCAGAACCGGAGGACGCGCAACGTGGCGCAGTCCACAGCGGAACCGTCGCGGATCGAGGTGCCGTGACGGTGCTTCGGCCGCAACAATGCCACTGAGTGGCTTTGTCGCCTTTTCCGGGCGGGCCGTTCGTGCCGCTGGGGACGCACGCTCGTTCTTCACTGTGGGGCGGTCGGTGCGCCGTTCCGGGTGAGCTGGTCGTAGGAGCACTAACCGATGGGCGAGGGGTACGCATGACCGACACCGGCCAGGTCCCGGGCGAGGGACTGCCGGAGAACGCAGGCATGGTGGAACAGCCGGGCGCCTCCGCGCACGGTGCGTACGCCTACCTCTCCGAAGACACCGCCGAGGACGAAGACCTGCTGCTGCCGGGCTCGCATGGCGCCTGGGGCAACGAGGTCGCCCCGCCCGCGCCGGAGCCGGTGGTCGAGGCCGTCCACCAGCCGGGCCCGCACGAGATCTCCGGCCGCGACAGCGGCTCGGTCGACCTCGGCGGCGTCCGCCTGCCCGACCCGCCGCCGATCCCGCCCATCACCCCGCGCCGGCCGTTGCACCTCGGCCCGCCCCTGCCCGACAGCTCCGCCAGCCCGGTCCGCTCGCTCGCCGACCGCGGCCCGGCGGAAGCGCCGGCACGACAGTCCGCGGGCGCGGCGCCCGGCCCCGAGTACCTCGACGCCCCGCGCGCCCCTGAGGCGCCCGCGCCGGCTGCCGCGCCCTGGGGCGCGCAGGTTCCGGCCCAGGCCCCGGTGAGCGCCGGGGCGGCGCCTGCGGAAACGGTTGTTCCGGCAGCGGAGCAGGCGGGCACGGCCCAGGCCGTCGCCACCCGCGTCGCCCCGGAGCCGGAGCCTGCGCCTGCGGCAGCGACGGCCCCGGCCGGGTCGGCGCAGGGTGCTTACGCCGGGCAACCTGTGCAGGATGCCAACGCCGAGCAGCCCGCGCAGGGTGCGACGGCGCCGGGCGAGCCCGCCGGTGCCCCGGTGGCTTCCGGCGAGCCGGAGCAGGCCGTTCCCGCCGAGGGTGCGGTCGTTGTGGGTGACCCCGCCGGCGTGGGCCCCGGCACCGGTACCTCCGGGGAGCAGGTGGCCGCGGCTGAGCCCGGAGTCGCCGGTGAGCCGGCTGGTGTGAGCGGCGGCCCGGATGGTGAGCCAGTGGCCGTGACCGTGGCCGAGCCCGTGCAGGGCGCGCCGGTTGAGGCCGAGCCGGCTGGTGCGGGCGACGGTCCGGTGGGTGAGCCGGTGGTCGCGGCGGAGCCGGAGCAGGGCGAACCCGAGCAGGGCTCGGGTGTTGTGGGTGACCCCGCCGGCGCGGGCGTCGGCCAGGAGGCCGCGGCCGTGGCCGCTTCCGAGCCGGTTCCGGGGGAGGCGCCGGCGTCGGTCGTGCACGGTCCCGGCCAGGATGGCGAACCGGCGCTCGCCGATGGTGCTCCCGGCGCACCCGGGCCGGATGCCGCCGGCGCATCCGCCGACGGTGGTGAGCAGGCCCCGGCCTCCGCCCCTGCCCCGGAGGCCGCCCCTGCCCCGGAGGCCGCACCGGTGCCCGAGGCGGTCCCGGCCCCGGAGGCCGCTGCCGCGCCCGAGCCTGCTGTCGTAGCCCCGCCCGAGGCGGATGCGGCGCAGACCGTGCCTGCTCAGGCGCCGGACACGACTGCGCGGACACCGGCGGCGGGGGTCGTCCCCGAGGCCGCCGCGCAGGAGCCGGAGGCCAGTGGGGACGAGACCGCCGCGCCCGCCACTGAGCCGATCGCGCCGCAAGCTGCCCCCCAGGCTCCCGAGGCAGCCGTGCAGGAACCCGAGATGACGGCACCGCAGACCGCGGCTGCCACGCCTGAAGCGCCCGCCCCTGCCCCCGAGGCGCCTGCCCCGGCGACCGAAGCGCCCGCCCCGGTAGCCGGCGCTCCGGCTACCGAGGTCCCTGCGCCCGCCGATGTGCCCACTCCGGCCGCACCCGCCGCCGCACCGGAGGCCCCCGAAGCCCCCCAGCCTCCTGCCGCAACGGCGCCTCCTCAGCCCATCGAGACGGCCCCCCCTGACTCCGCAGCAGAGGCCCCCGCACCTGCCCATGCGGCACCCCCCGCGACCGCCGAGGCAGCGGCGGCGGTACCGGCTCAGGAACCCGCAACACCCGCGCCCGGCCCCACAGCCGAGCCGGCGGCGCCGGCGCCCGAGCCGGTGGTCACCACACCGGAGCCGACGGCCGCCGTGCCCGAGCCGGTGGTCACCACACCCGAGGCGACGGCCGCCGTGCCCGAGTCGGTGGTCACCACACCCGAGGCGACGGCCGCCGCGCCCGAGCCCACCGCAGCCACCCCTGCCCCCGCGGCATCGGAGGCCTCCGAAGCTCCCCAGTCCTCACAGACCCCCCAAACCCCCCAGTCCTCACAGACTCCCCAAACCCCACCCCAGACCCAGGAGACCCCCCCGGCACCCGCCGAGGACGTCACCGTCGTACTCCCCGGCACGGCCCCGGACGAGCGGGCCGGACAGCACGTCCAGGGCCCGCAGCAGTCCCAGGCCGCCGTCCCCCAGCCGGCCCAGCCCGAGGCGGAACCCGTGGTCATCGTCCCCGCACCCCGCGAAGGCGACGCCGAACTCGCACAGAACGCCGACGACCTGGACACCCGGGGCGCAGAACAAGAAGACCTGGCGGACCAGGAACGCCACGAAGCAGAGAGTGCGGCCGCAGTGGGAGAAGCACGGCAGTCCACCGGTCCCGCCGCCCCCGGCTACGAGCCGGCCGAGCGCGAGGCCGTACTGAAGGTCATGCGCGAACGCCGCGACATCCGCAACGGCTTCCGCAGCGACCCCATCCCGCACGAGGTGCTGCTCCGTGTCCTGGAGGCCGCCCACCACGCGCCCTCCGTCGGCCACTCGCAGCCCTGGGACTTCGTCGTCATCCGCTCCGCCGACACCCGGCGCGCGATGCACGAACTGGCCATGCGCCAGCGCGACGCCTACGCGAAGTCCCTCCCCAAGGGCCGGGCCAAGCAGTTCAAGGAACTGAAGATCGAGGCCATCCTCGACACGCCGGTGAACATCGTCGTCACCGCCGACCCGACCCGCGGCGGCCGCCACACCCTCGGCCGCCACACCCAACCCCAGATGGCCCCGTACTCGGCCGCCCTGGCCGTGGAGAACCTCTGGCTCGCCGCCCGCGCCGAAGGCCTCGGCGTCGGCTGGGTCAGCTTCTTCGACGAGCGCGAGATGGTCCGCGCCCTCGACCTGCCCGAGCACCTCGAGGTCATCGCCTACCTGTGCGTCGGTTACGTCGACGAGTTCCCGGACGAGCCCGAGCTGCTGCAGGCGGGCTGGTCCAAGCGCCGCCCGCTGTCGTGGGTCGTGCACGAGGAGACGTACGGCCGACGCGCACTGCCCGGAGAGGAACCGCACGACCTGCTCGCCGAGACCGTCGCGCAGATCCGCCCGCTCGACGCCAAGGCGCTCGGCGAGGCGTGGGAGCGCCAGAAGCGTATGACCAAGCCGGCCGGTGCGCTGGGCATGCTGGAGATCATCTCCGCGCAGCTGTCCGGCCTGTCCCGCCAGTGCCCGCCGCCCATCCCGGAGCCCGCCGCCGTCGCGATCTTCGCCGGGGACCACGGCGTGCACGCGCAGGGGGTCACCCCCTGGCCGCAGGAGGTCACGGCCCAGATGGTGGCCAACTTCCTCGGCGGCGGAGCCGTCTGCAACGCCTTCGCCACCCAGGTCGGCGCCGAGGTCTGCATCGTCGACGTGGGCGTCGCCGCCGACCTCCCGGCCACGCCGGGCCTGCTGCCCCGCAAGGTCCGGGCCGGCACGTCCGACATGACCACCGGCCCCGCGATGACCCGCGAGGAGGCCAAGCAGGCCATCGAGGTGGGCATCGACACCGCCCGCGACCTGGTCGCCGCCGGCAACAAGGCACTCCTCACCGGCGAGATGGGCATCGCGAACACGACCGCGTCCGCCGCCCTGATCTCCGTCTTCACGGGGGTGGACCCGGCCGAGGTGACGGGCCGCGGCACCGGCATCAACGACGAGACCCTCGCCCGCAAGACCGAGGTCGTCCGCCGTGCCCTCGAACTCCACCAGCCGGACCCGGCCGACCCGATCGGCGTGCTCGCCGCGATCGGCGGCTTCGAACACGCCGCCATCGTCGGCCTCCTCCTCGGCGGCGCGTCGCTGCGCACGCCGGTGATCCTGGACGGCGTCAGCGCCGGCGCCGCCGCCCTGGTGGCGCGGGCCATCGCCCCGGAGGTCCTGGCGGCCTGCATCGCAGGCCACCGCAGTGCCGAGCCAGGCCATGTGGCCGCCCTGAACAAGCTCGGCCTGCGTCCCCTGGTCGACCTCGACCTCCGCCTCGGTGAAGGCACGGGCGCCCTCCTGGCCCTCCCCCTGGTCCAGAGCACGGCCAGAGCGATGCACGAGGTGGCGACGTTCGATTCGGCGGGAGTGACCGAGAAGTAAGGCACCTGTGGCTCCGGTGGTCCGTGTCCGGCGAGGACGCCCAGCCACCGGACACCTGTGCCCCCACAACGACTCGCACCTTAAAATCCGCACGTCAGGGCATTGAACCCGCCGCAACAGGAGCCGCACCCCATGGCCGAACACCCCGCCTACCCCGTAGGCCTCCGCCTCACCGGCCGCCGCGTGGTCGTCCTCGGCGGCGGCCAGGTCGCCCAGCGCCGCCTCCCGGCGCTCATCGCCGCGGGCGCGGACATCCTCCTGGTGTCCCCCGAGGTCACCCCCTCCGTAGAGGCCATGGCGGACGCCGGTGAAATCACCTGGCACCGGCGCCCCTACGAGGAGGGCGACCTCGCGGACGCCTGGTACGCGCTGATCGCCACCGGCGACACGGAAGCGAACACGAGGGCCTCCGCCGAGGCGGAACGCCGCCGCGTCTGGTGCGTCCGCTCCGACGACGCCGACGAGGCGACGGCCTGGACCCCGGCCACCGGCCACAGCGAGGGTGTCACGGTCGCCGTGCTGACCACGGACGCCCGCGGCCGCGACCCCCGCCACACCGCCGCCATCCGCGACGCGGTCGTCGAGGGCCTGCGCGACGGCACGCTCGTCGCCCCGCACCACCGCACCCGCACACCCGGAGTCGCCCTGGTCGGCGGCGGCCCCGGCGACCCGGACCTGATCACCGTGCGCGGCCGCCGCCTGCTCGCCGAGGCGGACGTCGTCATCGCGGATCGCCTCGGCCCGCGCGATCTCCTCACCGAACTCCCGCCCCACGTCGAGGTGATCGACGCGGCGAAGATCCCTTACGGCCGCTTCATGGCCCAGGAGGCCATCAACAACGCGCTGATCGAGCACGCGAAGCAGGGCAAGTCGGTGGTCCGCCTGAAGGGCGGGGACCCCTACGTCTTCGGCCGCGGCATGGAGGAACTCCAGGCGCTCGCCGAGGTCGGCATCCCCTGCACGGTCGTCCCCGGGATCTCCAGCTCGATCTCGGTCCCGAGCGCGGCCGGTATCCCGGTCACCCACCGCGGCGTCGCCCACGAGTTCACCGTGGTCAGCGGCCATGTCGCGCCGGACGACGAGCGCTCCCTGGTCGACTGGCCGTCCCTGGCCAGGCTGACCGGCACGCTGGTGATCCTCATGGGCGTCGACAAGATCGGGAAGATCGCGGAGACGCTCGTCGCCCACGGAAAGCCGGCCGACACCCCCGTCGCCCTCGTCCAGGAGGGCACCACGGCGGCTCAGCGCCGAGTCGACGCGACCCTCGCGACGGTCGCGGAGACGGTCCGTACCGAGGACGTGAAGCCTCCCGCGGTCATCGTCATCGGCGAGGTCGTGAAGGTCGGCCCCACGGCCGCCGCGCCCCGCGAGTAACCCGGGGTAACACAACCGTCCCAAGCCGTTGGCACCGCACCCAGGACAAGGCAGTATCACTCTGTGGCCGATCTCATCACCGTCGAGGATCCCGACGACCCGCGCCTGCGCGACTACACCGGCCTGACCGACGTGGAGCTGCGCCGCAAGCGCGAACCCGCCGAGGGCCTGTTCATCGCGGAGGGCGAGAAGGTCATCCGAAGGGCCAAGGAAGCGGGCTACGAGATGCGGTCCATGCTGCTCTCGGCCAAGTGGGTCGACGTCATGCGCGACGTCATCGACGAACTCCCCGCCCCGGTCTACGCGGTCAGCCCGGAGCTCGCCGAGCAGGTCACCGGCTACCACGTGCACCGCGGCGCGCTCGCCTCCATGCAGCGCAAGCCCCTGCCCACGGCCGCCGACCTCCTCCAGACCGCCCGCCGCGTGGTGATCATGGAGTCGGTCAACGACCACACCAACATCGGCGCGATCTTCCGCTCCGCCGCGGCCCTGGGCATGGACTCGGTCCTGCTCTCCCCGGACTGCGCCGACCCCCTGTACCGCCGCAGCGTCAAGGTTTCCATGGGCGCGGTCTTCTCCGTGCCGTACGCCCGTCTGGACACCTGGCCCAAGGGCCTGGAGTCGGTCCGCGAGGCGGGCTTCACACTCCTCGCCCTCACCCCCGACGAGAAGGCCCGGCCCCTCGACGAGGCCGCCCCGCACACCATGGACCGCGTCGCCCTCATGCTCGGCGCCGAGGGCGACGGCCTCTCCACCCAGGCCCTGGTCGCCGCCGACGAGTGGGTCCGCATCCCCATGTCCCACGGCGTCGACTCCCTCAACGTGGGCGCGGCGGCGGCCGTCGCCTTCTACGCCGTGGCCACCGGCCGCCCTCAGTCCTAGGTCCTGGGGGGCAGTACGTGGAACAGCGCCAGGCGATCGTCGCCGTACTGCGGCGCGGGGACCGCGTCCTCGCGATCCGGCGCGGCCCGCGGGTCGCCCGTCCCGGCTACTGGCAGCCGCTGAGCGGCAAGCTCGAACCGGGCGAGACCCAGGAGCAGGCGGTCGTCCGGGAGGTCCGCGAGGAGGTCGGCCTCACCGTCGTGCCGCTGGCGAAGGTGTGGGAGTCGGAGACCGACGACCGCCTCTTCCGTCTCCACTGGTGGACCGCCCGCGCGGACACGGGGGAAGTCGTCCCCGACCCCGGCGAGGTCGCCGAGACCCGCTGGGTCACGCCGGAGGAGTTCCTCGCCCTGGAACCGGTCTTCGACGGCGACCGCGAGTTCTTCGAACGGATCCTGCCCGAACTGTGACGGCGGCGGCCCTCAAAAACCGGCCCTACGGTGGGATTCCTGCGGTTCGTAGCCCTGCTGGACGTGCTCCTGCCGGGCCCCGCCTCCGTCGTCGCCGAGTCCCCGCGCCGAGCCCTGGCAGCCCTGCACCAGGGCGATGCCGACCGCCACCAGCAGAGTGACCACGACGAACACGAACAGCCGCTGCCGCAGCAGCCGGGGATTGGCGGGCCGCAGCCCGGTCCCGGTGTTCCTGGACGCAGGTCGTCCGGTACCGCTGTGGGGCGTGGGGCGGCTGCCGCTGCCGGACCGGGTTCCGTTGCGCCCGGTGGGCGTCGGCCGTGCCCCGGACCGCGACGGGGTGCCGCCGCGCGAGGCGCCGGAGCCGCGCACCGGAGTCCTGCCGCGGCTCCCACCGCCCGCCGCCCGGGAGCCGCCCCGCGCGCCGGCTCCGCTCTGGGAAGCCGGGCCGTCCGGCGACGGAGTGCCGTCCCCGGGCCCGGGGGAGCGCCGAGGCGGGGGAGTGCCCCGGCCCCGCTGCGCCCCGGCAGTCCCCGCACCCTGCTGTCCCTGCGGACGACGGCCGCGCTCGGGGTAGGTGTCGGTGAGCCGGTCGGTCTCGGCGCCGCGCGGTGCGGGCGGCCGGACGCCGGCGACGTCCTGCGCCTCGCGGGCCGCGATCTCCTTGAGCCGCATGGACAGTTGGAGTGTGCTGGGCCGTTCCTCGGGGTCCTTCGCCAGGCACGCCTGGACGAGCGGAGCCAATGCGTCGGGTACGCCGTGCAGCTGCGGTTCCTCGTGCACGACGCGGTACAGCATCACCTCGGAACTGCCGTGCCCGAAGGGCGAGTCGCCCATCGAGGCGTACGCGAGCGTGGCACCGAGCGAGAACACGTCCGTGGCCGGTGTGACGGCGGCCCCGCGCACCTGCTCCGGTGCGAGGAAGCCCGGCGAGCCGACCGCCGTCCCCACGTGGGTGAGCGTCGAGGCGCCGGTCGCCCAGGCGATGCCGAAGTCGATGATCCGCGGACCCTTCGGGGACAGCAGGATGTTGGACGGCTTCAGGTCCCGGTGTACGACCCCGGCCTCGTGCACGGCGACCAGGCCTTCCGAGAGGGCGGCACCGACGGCGGCGACGTCGGCCGCGCCGAGCGGTCCCTCGGCGGCGACCTTGTCGTGCAGGGAGGGGCCGGGTACGTACTGCGTGGCGAACCAGGGCCGGTCCGCGTCGAGGTCGGCGGCCACGAGCCGTGCCGTGCACCCGCCGCGGATGCGTCTGGCCGCCGAGACCTCACGGGCGAACCGCGAGCGGAACTCCTGGTCCTCCGCCAGATCAGGCCGGATGACCTTGAGCGCGACCCGCTGCCCCTTCTTGTCGGAGCCCAGGTAGACCACGCCCATCCCGCCCGCGCCGAGCCGTCTGTGAAGCCTGAACGAGCCGACGACGCGCGGGTCCTCGCGCCTCAGGCGCATCATCGCCATGTTCATCCCCGCTGCCCGGTCCTGTGACGAGCCACAGCTTACGTTTCCACAGCCGCCCGCGCGCAGAGGCCGCGCCCTCTCGGGGCGATGGATTGTCAGTGGTGGGTGGGTGACGTGAAGGGTGGTCAGGGGGCGTGCGAACAGGCCGCGTTCGCGCGGAGGATGACCCCAACCGCCTGGCCCGGGAGGGGGATTGGACCCGTGCAGGGTGACCGTGCGGCGATGATGGTGGACGCCGGCGACCCGACGCGCGCGTACGCGGTGGTGGCGAGCAGGGCGGGCCACAGGGTGGAGACGGCGGTACGCCGAAGTGTCGTGGAAGTGAGCGAAGTCACCGGGTGGGGGTCCCTCACGCCGTTCAGGCAGTGAGGGAGGAACAGTCGTGCGTACGGCCCGCTTCATGGCGAACCGGGTGCCGGCCCTGGTCGAACAGCCCATTCCGAGGGAGGAAAAACCGAACAAATCGGGGTGAGCCGGGCGCCCCGTCGGGGAAGACCCTGAGACCACGGTCTCCGTCTCCACCCAGGGGAGTACATCGCTGGTGACGGCTCATCCTCCGGGAGGCCCGGCAATCGGTACGAGGGCATGACGCCCGGGACGGGCCGGACACCTAGATTTGAGGTCAAGCGGCGGGTGCAGCACTCGTCCCCCGAGGTCAGACACCCGCCGCTGCCAACGACAACTGAGAACGGTCAGGAGAAGGACCATGGCCCACACGGCACCGCGGGCACTGATCCGCGATGAGGGACGCAAGGTGTACGCCGCCGCGTTCCGCTCCCGCCGTCAGGGCCGCCGCCACCCCGTGGTGGCGACGCTGATGGCCCTTCCCCTGGCGGTCCTGCTCCTCCTCGTCTTCGACGGGTGGGAGACAGTGGCCACACAGGCGTCGTCCGTGGGAGAGATGCTGGGGCGCTGAGCGGCGACCCCAGGCCCGGAAGAGCGGTCCGGGCGGGGACATCCCACCCATGAAACCCCGTGGGGACGGGGGTGCGGCGGACGGCACAAATGCCGGCGCAGCTGGGGAGCTGCGCCGGCATTACCCTTTCCACGCGCCTGCGCGGGTGCGGCCCGCCGGCCGGCCCTGCGGGCAGTCGTGCCTCCCCCCCCAGTGCCTCAAGGGAGGGCCTGGGAGGTGCGCCCAGCCACCCCCTCGGGCTCAGCCGTCGGCGGTACCCGTTCCGCCGGGCCGCGCGCCCACCCGGCACCGGCACCGACGCCGAGCACCTGAAGCCGACAGCGCCTTACCGCCCGGGCCCACCTGCGCGTACTCTCGCCCCGGTGAACCCCGCCCCCGCCCTGCTCGTTCAACAGCTCACCGTCAAGGCCCGAGCCACCGCTCACGCACGCTCCTCGGCCTGCCCCTGCGGCGCAGCCACCCTCGCGGACCGCCCCGACGGCATCGTCGTACGCCACGCGGACACCGTCGCGAAGGCTCACCCCGAGGACACCGACCCGGCCGAACTGACCACCCGCCTCGCCCTCGCCACCGACCACCCCGGCATCCTCCTGCCACCTCTCACCCCGGCCCCGGCCGAGCTGCACGACCGCCTCGTGACGTTCTGGCCGTACGGCACCCCGGTCGACCCGGACACCCCCGACGCCGCCCCCTGGGAAGCCGCCGCCACCCTCCTCGCCCGACTGCACCGGACTCCGGCCCCGCCGGGGACGCCCACCATGCGAGGCCCCGCCAAGGCGGCCCACGCCATCGCCCGGCTCCGGGACGCCGGCCCGCACCCCGCCGCGCTCCCCGTCCTGCGCGCCTGGGACACCCTCCCCGCCTGGGCCCGGGCCGAGGCCCCGATGCCGCAGACCGGCACCCTGTGCCACGGCGACCTCCACCTCGGCCAGCTCGTACGCCACCCCGCCCCCGAAGGCCCCTGGCAGCTGATCGACGTGGACGACCTCGGCGTCGGCGTCCCGGCCTGGGATCTCGCCCGCCCCGCCGCCTGGTACGCCTGCGGACTGCTCCCGCCCGGCGACTGGGCCCGGTTTCTCGCCGCCTACCGCGCCGAGTGCGGCCCAGCCGTCCCGGCCGACGGCGACCCCTGGCCCGCCCTGGACGTCCCCGCCCGCGCCCTCACCGTGCAGACCGCGGCCCGGGCCGTCGCCAAGGCGGTCGCGGCAGGTCGCGCCCTGGACGAGGTGGAGCAGTCGGTCGTGGACGCCTGTGACCGAATGGCTACCGTCCCGCCACAGTTGGCGCAGGA
Source organism: Streptomyces sp. NPDC045955 (assembly GCF_056430805.1). Classification (NCBI taxonomy): domain Bacteria; kingdom Bacillati; phylum Actinomycetota; class Actinomycetes; order Kitasatosporales; family Streptomycetaceae; genus Streptomyces; species Streptomyces sp. NPDC045955. The sequence goes on along the minus strand of NZ_JBWKKY010000016.1, from coordinate 68,304 downwards.
GCACGCGAAGTAGGGTGCAACCGACCACAAGCCGGACAGAGTCTGTCCTGGCGACACACGAAGCAGGACCGACCGGCGAGGAGTTGAACCACCATGCAGTGTCCGAAGTGCCATGCCCCGATGCACACCTACAACCGCAACGGTGTCCAGATCGAGCAGTGCAGCGGCTGCCGCGGGATCTTTCTCGACTACGGCGAGCTGGAGTCGCTGACACGTCTGGAGGCCCAATGGTCGCAGTCGGCCCCGCCGCCCCCGCCTGCCCCGCAGGCCTACCCCGCCCCGCCGGCCCCCGCCTGGGGCGCCCCGCACGGCGGTCACGGACACCATGGCCACCACGGTCACCACCGGCAGAAGAGCTTCGGGCGCATGCTGTTCTCGTCCTGACACGGCGATCACCACACGACGAAGCCCCCGGCCGATGCGTACGGCCGGGGGCTCCGGTGTGGTGTGGACGATACTGGGATTGAACCAGTGACCTCTTCCGTGTCAGGGAAGCGCTCTCCCGCTGAGCTAATCGTCCTCGGGACCGTGACCACCGACTGCAGCGGATCACGGGCACTGCGTGCGCGATACTGGGATTGAACCAGTGACCTCTTCCGTGTCAGGGAAGCGCTCTCCCGCTGAGCTAATCGCGCGGGTCGGATCTTGGAGCAGATCCAGTGGACGATACTGGGATTGAACCAGTGACCTCTTCCGTGTCAGGGAAGCGCTCTCCCGCTGAGCTAATCGTCCATGGAGGTGGAGACGGGATTTGAACCCGTGTAGACGGCTTTGCAGGCCGTTGCCTCGCCTCTCGGCCACTCCACCAGGAGTGCAAGGGGCCGGGAAGCCCCCTGTTCCTTCGAGCGGACGACGAGGTTCGAACTCGCGACCTCAACCTTGGCAAGGTTGCGCTCTACCAACTGAGCTACGTCCGCTTGTCGTTTCGGTCCGCTCTCGCGGCCCGGCGACGAGTTGAACTCTAGCGGATTCCGGGGCCAGCACAAAAACGCGTTTGTGCAGCGTGCTGCGCTTCCCCTGCTCAGGGCGGTCGCAGGGCCTCACGAAGGGACATCCGCCGGTCACCCGCGGGACACCCGCCATAGACTCGACTGCGTGCTCGACCTCCCTCCTCTCGCCCGCTTCGGCGACCGTGTCGCCACCGGGCTCCTCGACGTCACCCACGATCCCGCAGCCCTGGAGTCCAGCGGTTTCTGGGCGGTCTGCGCCGACTTCGAGGGCCGTCTGACCTGCGCACGCTTCCAGGACGTGCGGCAGGCGGCCGTGCCCGCCCCCGTGCCCGGCGCGTGGCGGGGGCCGACGGTGGGTGACTGGACGTCGTCGCTCGACCGCACCGCGTACACGGCGGCGGTGCGGCGGATCCGTGAGTACATCGCGGCCGGCGAGGTCTACCAGGCGAACCTGTGCCGGGTACTGTCCGCGCCCGTCGCGCCCGGAGCCGACGTGGACGCCCTCACGTCGCTGCTGGCCCTCGGCAACCCGGCACCGTATGCAGGAACGATCCGCCTGCCCGGTCACGGCGTGGAGATCGCCACCGCGTCCCCCGAACTGTTCCTGCGGCGCGAGGGACGCGTCGTCGAGTCCGGGCCGATCAAGGGCACCGGCCGCACCGAGACGGACCTGCTGGAGAAGGACTACGCCGAGAACGTGATGATCGTGGACCTGGTCCGCAACGACATCGGCCGGGTCTGCGCCACCGGCAGCGTGACGGTGCCCGACCTGTGTGCGGTCGAGAAGCATCCGGGGCTGGTCCATCTCGTGTCGACGGTCCGCGGTGAGCTGGGGGAGGGGACCGGCTGGGCCGAGCTGCTCGCCGCCGCCTTCCCGCCCGGCTCGGTCACCGGCGCGCCCAAGTCGAGCGCGCTGCGGATCATCGACGCGCTGGAGACCGCGCCCAGAGGGCCGTACTGCGGGGGGATCGGCTGGGTCGACGCCGATCGGCGGGCCGGTGAGCTGGCCGTCGGTATCCGTACCTTCTGGATCGACCGGGCCGACGGCATGCTGCGCTTCGGTACCGGCGCCGGCATCACATGGGGCTCGGATCCCGAGGGGGAGTGGCGGGAGACCGAGCTGAAGGCGGCCCGGCTGCTCGCGATAGCGTCGGGAGCGTATGAGGTGACTGGAGAGGACCTGACGTGAAGATCTGGCTCGACGGCGGCTTGCAGGACATCGAGTCCGCCCGCGTCTCCGTCTTCGATCACGGGCTGACCGTGGGCGACGGCATCTTCGAGACGGTGAAGGCCGTGGACGGCCGGCCGTTCGCGCTCACGCGGCACCTCGACCGGCTGACCCGGTCGGCGCGCGGCCTCGGGCTGCCCGACCCGGACCACGACGAGGTGCGCCGCGCCTGTGCCGCCGTACTGGAGGCCAACCCCATGCCGCTCGGCCGCCTGCGCATCACCTTCACCGGCGGCCACGGCCCGCTCGGCTCCGACCGCGGCGAGCACGGCCCGACCCTCGTCGTCGCCCTCGGCGAGACGACCCGCCGTCCCGACTCCACCGCCGTGATCACGGTCCCCTGGACCCGCAACGAGCGCGGCGCGCTCGCCGGCCTGAAGACGACCTCGTACGCCGAGAACGTCGTCGCACTCGCCCGCGCCCGCGAACAGGGCGCCTCCGAGGCCCTGTTCGGCAACACGGTGGGACAGCTCTGCGAGGGCACGGGGGCCAACGTCTTCGTCGTCCTCGACGGCGAGATCCACACTCCGCCGCTCGCCTCGGGCTGTCTCGCGGGCATCACGCGCGCGCTGGCGGTCGAATGGACCGGCGCCGCGGAGACCGACCTGCCGCTGGACGTCCTGGAGCGGGCCGACGAGGTCTTCCTGACGTCGACCCTGCGGGACGTGCAGGCCGTGCACCGGGTCGACGACCGTGAGCTGCCCGGCACGCCCGGCCCGGTGACCGCCAAGGCCATGCGGATCTTCGAGGAGCGGTCCGGGGACGACCTCGACCCCTGACGGCTCCCGCTTATTCGGCTGACCAGGGCCGTGGTTGCGGGTAGAACACCCCTGATGACCACGACCCTGCGGCCGACCGAGCCGCTTCAGCAGAACGCCGACGGGACGCGCTCACGCCGCTACCAGGTGTGCGTGAACAGCCGTCCCGTAGGGGCGATACATCTCGGCACGCATCCCGTGTTCGGTGACGCCGTGGCCCGGATCATGAAGCTGCGCATCGAGGAACCGGACCGCAGGCGCGGCCGGGGCACGGTGGCCGCGCTGGCCGCCGAGGAGGTGGCACGCGGCTGGGGGTGCCGCCGCATCGAGGCGACCGTGCCCGCGGACTCCGAGGCGGCGTTCCGGCTCGCCACCGCCCTTGGCTACGTCGTCCGCAACCGCGGCATGGACAAACCCCTCGGCGACACCCCGCCACAGCTGCCGGAGGGCAGCCGTGCCCGGCCCATGACCGAGGCGGAGTTCGGCCCCTGGCTGGAGAAGGGCAAGGAGGACTACGCGCAGAGCTGGATCGAGCGGGGCGTCCCGGAGGCCGAGGCCCGCGCCAAGTCGGAGCGGGACCACGCCACTTTGCTGCCCGACGGCCTCGCCACCCCCGGCATGCTCGTCAGCGTCGTGGAACACGAAGGGAAGGCGGTGGGCACCCTGTGGCTCGCCGTGCGCGAGGACAGCGCCTTCGTCTTCGACGTCGAGACCCACGCCGCCCACCGCGGCAAGGGCCACGGCCGCACCCTCATGCTGCTGGCCGAGGCCCAGACGATCGTCGAAGGCAGGCGCACCATCGGCCTCAACGTCTTCGCCGGAAACACCCCGGCCGAGCGTCTCTACGCGTCGCTCGGCTACGAGACGAAGCTGTACGCGATGTACAAGCCGCTGTTGTAACGGCCCGGCGGCCCGGCCGGGCCGGGGTGAGGGCCGTCGGGTCAGCCCTGCTGCTCCTGGTCCTGCTCCGTCCCGGCCAGCAGCCGGTCCGCGATCTGCTCGATCCGCTCGCGCAGCCCCTCCTGGCTCTTGCCTCCGTCGAGCCGCTCACCGCCGATGACGTACGTCGGGGTGCCGGTCACGCCGACCGCCTTGCCCTCGGCCTGGTCGGCGTCCACGATCAGGGTGTGCCGGCCGTCGATCAGGGCGGTGTCGAACTCCTCGGCGTCCAGGTCCAGCTCGCGGGCCAGCTCGACCAGGAAGGGTTCTCCCTTGCGGCCCAGCTCCTCGACCCGCCCCAGGAGCGCTTCGGCGTACTCCCATCCCCGGTCCTGCTCCCACGCCTCCTCCGCGGCCTGGGCGGCGGCGAAGGCGTGCTTGTTCTTCTCCAGGGGGAAGTGCCGCAGCCGCAGCTCCAGACGGTTGCCGTAGCGGGCGCGCAGGGCACGGAGGTCGTCCAGCGCGGTGCGGCAGTCCGGGCACTGGAGGTCGCACCAGACCTCGAGGACGGGGGCGGCGGCAGGGGCAGAGGAGGAGTCGCTCATACGGACAGTCTCCCAGGCCGTGCGCCGGCACCGGCACCTGCGGAGGAGGCGACCCGGAGATCTCCCTGATGTCGGGCCCGGGCATGGCCGCCCGGGGGGAGGCGGGTGCAGGATGGAAGGGACGAAGTGCCCCTTCCCGACCGCGCCACGCCTGGAGGACCGGATGATTGCCGAGACCGTCTGCTCCGCCGTGTCCGCGGCAGGCCTGGGCATCGCGGCCGTCACGGCGTACCGCAAGCGATTCCTCGCGGCCACCCGGATCGCTGCGTACTCGCTCGTGCCGATCGGCCTGGTGATGACGGGCGTCGTCGAGTGGCTGGCCGACACCGCGCTGAGCCTGACCGCCTGGGCGGGCTTCGGGGTGCTCGCGGTGGCGTGGGTGCTGTTCATGACGACGCGTCTCGTGGAGCGCCGCCGCGGCGGCACCCGCAAGGAGCGCAGGGCGGCCCGCGCGGCGGCCCGAGCGGACACGGTGGCTCCGGCGGCCTCGGCGCCCTCCCTGAGCCAGGGGGCCGGCCCGGCCGCCCGGCCCGCCGCGTCGTCCCGGGGGGACGACGACTTCAGCGACATCGAGGCCATCCTCAAGAAGCACGGCATATGACGACCGCGTGGCGGCTGAATCGTCACAGTGGGTCCGAGGGCGCGCGGAAGTGATCACAACCTGATCCGGACCTCGCGGAATCGGTGCATACCCGTACGGAACGAGGCCGCTGATCGCGTCCGGCCGGTGACTGCGTCATCATCGCCGCGAGATGCTGGACACGACGGAACAGAGCGACCCCGCGCCGCCGCAGGACGAGCCATGTCCCCGGCAGGACGAGCCACGTGGTTGCCTCTTCGCCCTATCCCAGCCACCGCTCATGATCTTCCTTGCGGTGATCGGGACTCTGCTGCTCATGGCCTCGTTGCACGATCTGCTGTTGCTGTGAGCCGTACCCGCGGTACCCGGCGCCACCCGCCGGGACCGCGTCGGCATCGATGATCCGCCTGCCACTCGCTTTTTGCGGTGGCGGTCAGCCCGCCGCTTCCTTGCGCCGCGCCCGGTACGCGGCCACATGCAGGCGGTTCCCGCAGGTCCGGCTGTCGCAGTAGCGCCGCGAGCGGTTGCGGGACAGGTCGACGAAGGCCCGCCGGCAGTCGGGCGCCTCGCACCGCCGCAGCCGCTCCTGCTCCCCGGCGACCACGAAGAAGGCCAGGGCCATCCCGCAGTCGGCGGCCAGGTGGTCGGCAATGGAGGCGCCGGGTGCGAAGTAGTGGACATGCCAGTCGTAGCCGTCGTGGTCCGTGAGCCGGGGTGTGGTGCCCGCGGCGGCGACCAGCTCGTTGATCTGGGCTGCGGCGGCCCGGGCGTCGGGGGCGGCGAAGACGGCGGCGAACCGCCCGCGGATCTCGCGCACCGCGGAGAGGTCGAATTCCGAGAGCACTCCCACGTCGCTGATCTCGTGGTTTCGTACGAAGTCCGCGAGGGTCGACACGTCCGGCAGCCCGTCCGGCGCCGTGTCGTCCTCCGGCGCGGTGTTCACCAGATCGACCACGGTGTCGAGGGCGCACCGGGTGTCGTGGGTGATCAGCACGATTCGCTCCCTGGCCTGGGGGTCGGGCGGGCGCCCGCCGATGGTGGCCGATGGTAACGGCTCCACCCCCGCCGGACCGCCCTCATGCCCGCACACGGCTTCGAATACAACGCCGCCGGGCAAGCCAGGGTTCCCGCCCGGCCTCCGGGCAGCGGAAGGCCGCGCTGCGGGCCTCCATCCGGCGGCCCACGCGAGCCGGCGCCGCACCGCGTGATCCGCGGTGCCGACGCCGGTGTATCCCGTATGCGGTTGTTCTGGCCCGAGCCGTCTCCCCGAGTCGACGGCGCCGGGCTGCTCGGTGAGCGCCTCGCTCTAGCTTTCCGCCAGGATGTGCGAGAGCTCCTGATCGAGGTCGAAGTGCCGGTGTTCCGTGCCGGGCGGCACGGCGGCGTCGGTCCGCTTCAGGAAGGACTCCAGAGCCCGTGCCGGGGCCTCGAGCAGGGCCTCGCCCTCCGGTGAGCTCAGGGCGATGCACACGACGCCCTGACCGTGACTGCGCGACGGCCAGACGCGGACGTCGCCGGTTCCGGTAGGGCGGTGAAGCCCCTCGGCGAGGAGGTCGCGGGCGAACACCCACTCGACGGTCTCCTCGGCTCCGGTGTGGAAGGTGGCGTGCACGGCGTAGGGGTCGGCCGTGTCGTACCGCAGGCCTGCGGGGACAGGCAGGGAGGACTCGCTCGACACAACGAGGCGCAGGTGCAGCTCGCAGCTGACCGTGGTGTTCATAAGCGCCAGGGCCTTTCGCTCAGTGTGCGCTCGGGGATTCGCACGTCGGCGAAATCGACATGCCACCTACGGTGCCGTTGTAAACCCCTCTGAGTGTTTTGCGTGCCTTTACGTAACTCTTCCGGCCGAGAGATCGTTCGCGCCGTGCGTCCATTCCGGTGACTGGTTTCGCTCGGGTAGTGTTTGCCCGTATGAATACGGGGAGTGACGAGCCGGGCGAGGTGGCCGTGGCGGCGGACGAGACGGGGACGGACGAGGCGCGCAGCGAGCAGGAGCGGGCGCTCGGCTCCCGGGCACCGGAATTCGTCAAAGCGCGCCGGCTGCTGCATGTGAGCTGGCAGGTCGGCATCTTCATCATCGGGCTCGCGGTCGTCGGGGCGGGCATCATCATGCTGCCCCTGCCCGGACCGGGCTGGGTCGTGATCTTCGGTGGCATGGCGATCTGGGCGACCGAATTCGTGTGGGCCCAGCTGGTGCTCCGCTGGACCAAGCGGAAGGTCACAGAGGCCGCGCAGCGCGCCCTCGATCCCAAGGTGCGGCGCCGGAACATCATCCTGACGAGCATCGGGCTGGTGATCGTGGCCGTACTGGTCGGCATCTACCTGTGGAAGTTCGGCATCGTCATGCCGTGGAAGATCAAGGACCAGTGAGTCGCGGCGGGGTGCCGAGGCCGGCCCGGCGCTGGTCACAGGCACCCCCTGACATGGGGTAATGTTCTTCCTGCGTCCGGGCGATTAGCTCAGTGGGAGAGCGCTTCGTTCACACCGAAGAGGTCACTGGTTCGAACCCAGTATCGCCCACCGGATCGGCGGCCCACCTGCGACTGTGCAGGTGGGCCGCCGTCGTTCGAGGTCCGGGCCGCCCCGCGCCGGTGCCACCCGTCCCGGGCCGTCGAGCGTCCGGCCGGCCCTCTCGGGCGTTCGGTCGGCGTCCTCGGACATCCGGCCGCGTCCTCCTCAAGGACACAAACCGGTCACCTTCCGTCCGGTCCCGCACCACCCGCCCCGGCGTCGCCTTTCGGTCGCTCCGGAAAGCCGTGCGGGCGCCCCCGCCCCGTTCGGCCCGCCGACCGCACCGGCCCCACCAGTGACGTCACCCCGGCGGCCCCGGCGTACCACCGTCCCGCCCCGCCTCGCCGTCGGCCCGCTCGGTAAGAAAATCTTGTCCGAATCATTGACGCACCCTCAGCCCCTCCGTAACTTGTGCCAGCAAGCGCTTACTTGAAACGATTCATGCGAGCGGGACGATGTGCGGGGAGGGCCAACCGTGGTGAACGGCAGGAATGTTGAGAGACGTACGATTCTGAAGGCGGCCGGGGCCACGGCGGCCACGCTGGGGCTGGCGGCGACCACCGGCTGCGGTGGCGACGGAGGGACCTCCGCGGACGGGACGGTGACGATCCGTTACGCGTGGTGGGGTGCGGAGGACCGCGCCGAGCGCATCAACAAGACCATCGCGCTCTTCGAGAAGAAGTACCCGAAGATCAAGGTGAAAACGGACTTCCAGCCTTATCTCGACTTCTGGAAGAAGTTCAACACCCAGGCCTCCGGCGGAAATCCGCCGGACGTCTTCCAGAATGCCATCGGGTTCCTGCGCAAATACGACGCGAAGAACGTGCTGCTCGATCTCAGCGAGCAGGTCAAGGCCGGCAACCTCCGGATGGAGGGATTCCGCGCCGGATTGGAGAAGTTCGGCGAGATCGACGGCAAGCTCCTCGGAGTTCCGGTCGGTTCCAACTCGATGGCCCTGGTCATCGACAAGCCCGTCTTCACCCGGGCCGGTGTGAAACCGGAGCAGGGCTGGACCTGGGACGACTTCGACGCGGCGATGAAGAAGATCCGCGACAGGACGGGCCGCGCCGGCGACAGCGGCATGTACGGCGTCATGTACCTCTACGACCCCTACCTGCGCCAGCAGGGCAAGGCGTTCTTCACCGAGGACGGACTCGGCTTCACCGAGGCCGATCTGACGGAGTGGTGGACGAAGGCCAAGAAGGGCGTCGAGGAGGGCGTCTACGCCGACCCCAAGAAGGTCGCGCAGATCAAGCCCAAGTCGGCGGTCGCGGCGGAGCTCGCCGGCGGCGAGTTCACCTGGGACAACTTCACCGTCCGCTACACCTCCGAGGGCAAGAGCGAGTACGGCCTGGCGCCCATCCCGACGACGGACGGCAAGAAGACCGGCCAGTACCTCGGCTCCCTCATGCTGAGCGCCTCCAAGCGCACCCAGCACCCCAAGGAGGTCGCCCAGTTCATCGACTTCATGGTGCACGACCCCGAGGTCGCCAAGATCATGGGCTACGACCGCGGTGTGCCCGCGACACAGGCCCAGTTCGACGCGTACAAGCCGACCGATCCGGTCAACAAGGCCATCGCCGAGTACGAGCAGTCCCTCGTCGAGGCGGGCGTCCTGGAGCCCATCACCCCGCACCCCGAGGGCGCCGACATCTGCGAGGCCGCGTTCCTGCGCATCTCCGAGGAGATGGCTCTGGGCAAGCGCTCGGTGGACGACGCCGTCAAGCAGTTCTTCACCGAGTCGAAGACGGCTCTCGGCAGCTGATGGGAACCACCGTGACACACGCCCCTGCGATGGAGGGCCTCTCCCAGGACTCCGAGCCGCGGCACGGTCCGGTGAAGCCCGTGCGCCCCGCCGCCCTCAAGCGGCGGCGGCGCCGGGAGAACCTGGCCGGCTATCTCTTCATGTCTCCCTGGATCGCCGGGTTCCTGCTGCTCACCGCGGGCCCGATGGTCGCCTCGCTCTACTTCGCGTTCACCGACTACAACCTGTTCGACGCCCCCAAGTGGATCGGCCTCGACAACTTCTCCGAGATGTTCGGCGACCCCCGCTGGCGCCACTCGGTGCAGGTGACGCTCTGGTACGTCGTCGTCGGAACGCCGCTCAAGCTGCTGGCGGCCCTCGGTGTGGCCCTGCTCCTCGCGCAGCAGCGGCGCGGACAGGCCTTCTACCGGGCCGCCTTCTACGCGCCGTCGCTGATCGGCGCGAGCGTCTCCGTAGCGATCGTCTGGAAGGCGATCTTCTCGGACGACGCGATCGTGGACCGTACGCAGAAGATCTTCGGGGTCGACGTCGGCGGCTGGACCGGCGACCCGGACATGATCATCTACAGCCTGGTGGCGCTCACCGTCTGGCAGTTCGGCGCCCCCATGGTCATCTTCCTGGCCGGCCTCAAGCAGGTCCCGCGCGAGCTGTACGAGGCGGCCGAGGTCGACGGGGCCGGCAAGCTGCGGCGGTTCTGGAACATCACTCTGCCCATGATCTCCCCGGTGCTCTTCTTCAACGTCCTGCTGGAGACGATCCACTCCTTCCAGATCTTCAGCTCGGCGTACATCGTCGGCGGCGGCGCCGGAGGCAACGCCTGCGGTCCCGCGGACGGCTCGATGGTCTACACCTGCTACCTCTACGTCCAGGGTTTCGAGAACAGCCGGATGGGCCTGGCCTCCGCCATGGCCTGGATGCTGCTGGTCGCGGTCGCCCTGGTGACGGCGGTGCTGTTCTGGTCCCAGAAGCGCTGGGTGCACTACGAGGAGGGCGCCCGATGAGCGCGCAGGCCACCGACATCACTCCGGCCCCCGCCGCGCGAGCGGGCGGACTGCGGCACAAACTGCCCGGATCCCTCGCCTGGCACATCGGCTCCCTGCTGGTCCTGGCGGTGATCCTCTATCCGGTGATCTGGGTCATCGGCGGATCGCTCAAGAAGAGCGAGGACATCGTCGGCAGCCTGGACCTCTTCCCGGGCGACCCGATCATCTCCAACTACACCAGCCTCGCCGACGGCATCGCCGACATCTCGATCTCCACCTTCTTCTACAACTCGCTCTTCCTCGGCGTCGGTTCGGTGATCGGGATCCTGGCGTCCTGCTCGCTGACGGCCTACGCCTTCGCGAGGATCAGGTTCGCGGGCCGCAATCTGCTGTTCACGCTGATGATCGGCACCCTCCTGTTGCCGTACCACGTGCTGCTGATCCCGCAGTACGTGCTGTTCCGCAACATGGAGATGATCAACACCTACACACCGCTGCTGCTCGGCAAGTACCTGGCCACGGAGGCGTTCTTCGTCTTCCTGATGGTGCAGTTCATGCGCAACATGCCCAAGGAACTCGACGAGGCGGCCCGGCTGGACGGCTGCGGGCACTTCCGCATCTACTGGTCGATCATGCTGCCGCTGTGCCGGCCGGCCCTGATCACCAGCGCGATCTTCACGTTCATCAACTCCTGGAACGACTTCATGGGCCCGCTGATCTACCTCAACGAGCCCGACAAGTACACGGTCTCGCTCGGCCTGAAGATGTTCGTGGACCAGGACGCCGTGGCCAACTACGGCGGCATGATCGCCATGTCGCTGGTCGCGCTGTTGCCGGTGCTCGCCTTCTTCCTGGCCTTCCAGCGCTATCTGATCGACGGCATGGCCACGTCCGGTCTGAAGGGCTGAGTGAGCATGGCCGGGACCCGGGTGAAAGCACGGGGCGAGTCGCTGCTCGCCGAGCGGTTCGCGGTGTTCGCCGAGTGCCTGCTGACCGGTGTGTGGATCGCGGTGGCCTCGCTGGGGGTCGTCACGTATCCCGCCGCCTTCGCCGCGGGTGCGCGGCACCTACGGCGCCGTACCGCGCACGAGGGCGGTGGCCGGCGGGAGTTCGTCGCGGACTTCCGCACGGCCGTGCGCGGCGGGTGGCTCGCCGGGCTCGCCGGATGGGCCGCGCTGGCCGCGGTCTGGGTGGACGTCCAGGCGGTCCGTGCGGGGATTCCCGGCGGGCCGCTGGTCGGGGCCGTCGGCGTGTGCGCGCTGATCGGCCTGATCGTGGCCGGGCTGCGGGCGGCGGCGGTCTGGGAGCCGGGGGTCCGCTGGCGGACGCTGCTGGCGGCGGCCTGGCGCCGGACGGTGCTCGACCCGGCCGGGTCCTTCCTGATCATCGGCGGACTGGCCGTGGTGGTCGTGTCCGCCTGGTTCGCCGCGCCGCTCGCGGTCCCCGTCCTCGGGGCCGTCGCGGCGGCGGCCGTGGCCGTGGAGGAGCGGTACCGGCGCCGCTGAGCGGCGGTTCCTCCCCTGCCGGGCCGGCGCCCCGGGTGCCGCGCCTCTCTCTGTCATGCCCCTGACCAGCGCACGGAATCGCTTCCCGCACGGACGAGGAAAGGCAGCAACGCCATGTCTCCCATCCCCCGCAGGTCCCTTCTGAAGGCGGCCGCCGTCGCCGGAGCCGCCGCCCAGTTCAGCTGGGCTCTGGGGACGCAGGACGCGCAGGCCGTCCCCAGAGCCGAGCCCGCCGACGCCGACCCGGTGACCCTCGACTGGCTGGAGGACGGCGGCCTCGGCGCGGCCCCCGGCTCCACCGTCGGCGTCCCCTGGCCGAAGGGCACCTACCAGAAGGACCAGACCTTCGCGCTGACGGACGCGCACGGCAAGGCCGTACCCGTGCAGTCCTGGCCGATCGCCTACTGGCCCGACGGCTCCCTCAAGTGGACCGCCCACGCGGTCGGTTCGGGCGACGGCAAGCTCACCCTCACCGCCGGGACGCCCGCCGCACCGGAGAAGAAGGTCACCGTCGACAGAAGCGGCGGCACCATCGACGTCTCCACCGGCGTCATCACCGCCAGGATCGGCAAGTCCGGCTCCACGATCGTCAAGTCGGTCAGGCGTGGCTCGACGGAGATCGCCAAGAACGGCCGGCTCGTGCTGATCCGCCAGCCCGAGATCGAGGACGAGGACCAGGGCGCGGTCAGGACCGAGCGCTTCGACGGCGCCGTCGACAAGGTCACCGTCGAGCAGGAGGGCCCGGTCCGCGCGGTCGTCCGCATCGACGGCAAGCACCGCAGGGGCAGCCGCGGCTGGCTGCCCTTCTCCATCAGGCTCTACTTCTACGCGGGCGCCGACTCCTTCCGCATGGTGCACACCATCACCTACGACGGGAAGCAGGAGCCCGGCAAGGCGAGCGGCGACTTCATCCGCGGCCTCGGCGTCCGCTTCAGCGTGCCCATGCGCGACGAGTCCTACGACCGGCACATCCGCATCGGCGGCGAGGGCACCGGCCTGCTGCGCGAGGCCGTCAAGGGCATCACCGGCCTGCGCCGCGACCCGGGCGCGGCCGTGCAGGCGGCGCAGTACGAGGGCAAGAAGCTGCCCGACCCGGCCACCTGGGACCAGCGGGTCACCACCCGGCTGCAGTACATCCCCGAGTGGGGCGACTACACCCTCTCCCAGCTGTCCGCCGACGGCTTCACCCTGCGCAAGCGCACCAGGAAGGGCCACGGCTGGATCGCGGCCGGCGGCGGCCGGCGCGCCTCCGGCTTCGGGTACGTCGGCGGCGTGAGCGGCGGATTCTCCTTCGGGCTGCGCGACTTCTGGGAGAAGTTCCCCGCCCAGCTCGACATCCGGGACGCCCACACCGACGAGGCCGAGGTCACCCTCTGGCTCTGGTCCCCCGAGGCCCAGCCCATGGACATGCGCTTCTACCACGACGGCATGGGCCAGGACACCTTCCCCGAGCAGATCGAGGGCCTCAACATCACCTACGAGGACTACGAGCCCGGGTTCGGCACCCCCTACGGCATCGCCCGCACCTCCGAACTGCTCTTCTGGGCCAACGAGTCCACCCCGAGCGCCGAGCAGCTCGCCGGGCAGGTCGAGGCCGTCCGCGTGCTCCCGCAGCTCGCCGCCCCGCCCAAGCAGCTCATCAAGGCGGGCGTCTTCGGCAAGGGCCTGTACGCCGAACCCGACCGCTCCACCCCCGCCAAGGCCAAGATCGAGGACCACCTCGACTTCCTCTTCACCTACTACAAGGACCAGGTGGAGATGCGCCGGTGGTACGGCTTCTGGGACTACGGCGACATCATGCACACCTACGACACCGTCCGGCACCAGTGGCGCTACGACGTCGGCGGCTACGCCTGGGACAACTCCGAGCTGTCGCCGGACCTGTGGCTCTGGTACGCGTACCTGAGAAGCGGCCGCTCGGACATCTTCCGCTTCGCCGAGGCCATGACCCGGCACACCGGCGAGGTCGACGTCTACCACCTGGGCAAGTGGGCGGGCCTCGGCACCCGGCACGGCGTGCAGCACTTCGCCGACAGCGCCAAGCAACAGCGCATCGCCAACACCACGTACCGGCGCTACTACTACTTCCTCACGGCGGACGAACGCGTCGGCGACCTCATGCACGCCAACGTCGACTCCGACGAGACGTTCCTCGCCCTCGACCCGCTCCGCAAGATCCGCACCGAGCCGTACACGCCCGACCGGCACGCCCTGTCGATCGGCTTCGGCACCGACTGGAGCGGCCTCGTCTCGGCGTGGCTGACCGAGTGGGAGCGCAAGGGCCCCAAGTGGGAGAAGGCCAAGGCGCGCGTGCTGTCCACGATGGAGACGATCGCCGCCCAGCCCAACGGCTTCGTCCAGGGCAGCGGTCTGTACGACCTGGACACCGGCAGGTTCGCCGTCGCCGCCCAGCCCAAGGTGGAGGTTTCGCACCTGTCGGCCGTCTTCGGGCTCAACGAGCTGTGCGCCGAGCTCATCGACCTCGTGGACGTGCCGAAGTTCAAGGAGGCGTACCTCGACTACTGCCGCTACTTCAACGCCACCAAGGCCGAACAGGCGGCCCGCTACGGCAGCAACTTCGGCTCCCTGATCCTCTTCCAGGGACACTCGCGCCTCGACGCCTACGCCGCCGTCCAGTCCGGCGACGAGAAGCTCGCCAAGCGCGCGTGGGACAAGTTCTACAACTCCGACGGTTACAAGGAGTCGGCGCCCTGGAAGACCGAGAAGCTCAGCGGCCCGCTCACGCTGGTGCCGGGCAGCGAGGCGCCCTGGGTTTCCACGAACGACACCTCCCTGTACGGACTCGCCGCGATCGAGAACCTGGCGCTGCTGGGGGACAGGATGCCGTAGCGGGGGACTGGACCGGCGGATCCCGTGGCGAGTCATCGGGATCCGCTCGTCTAGTCGATGATCTGGTTGAAGAACAGGACGGCCGGGGCCACGACCCCGCCTCCGACGCTCACCGCGACCGGCCACACGTTGCCTGCCAGCGCCGCCAGAACAGTGGCACCGATGCCGACCAGGGCTGCCAGCAGGAAGACGATCGCCGCGCGCTGACTGAGGAGCGGTCCGTCCCGGCCGGGCCCTCGACGGTCGGCCTGTGCCACCCCGGTGCTCCTTACCCGACGCCGTGAGCGGGCTCGTGCGCCCGTTGCCGCGGGGGCGCGCCGTGGCCACCCAGGACGGGCACCGGCACGTCCCAGGGGTCCTGCGCGGGACGCAGGAGTTCGAAGCGGACACCGCCGTCACCGCTCGTCCGGACCCCGTGCACGGCGGGTTCGGGCAGGCTGTTGTAGTGGAACGGCGTCGAGAAGTAGTAGGCGCCGGTGTCCGGGACGGCGATGATGTCGCCGGGCTCCAGGAGGGGCAACGCGCGGTCGCGCGCCAGCAGGTCCCCGGCGAAGCAGGCGGGGCCCGCGATGTCCTGGCGGACCGGTCCGCCCCGCTTGGCCCTCCCGCTTCGGTCGTGCGCCTCGATCCGCAGGGGCCAGGCGTCGGGATGGAAAACGGTCCGGGTGGCCACCTGCACACCGGCGTGCGTGACCGCGATCGGCCGCCCGCCCATGCTCTTCGTGTACTCGACGTACGCGGCGGTGAACCCGTTCTTGGCGAGGACGGAACGCCCGAACTCGGTGACGATCTCGTACCCGCCGGAGAACAGCACGGGCGCCTGGGCACGCAGCTGCCGGACGTACGTGTCGAAGGTCGGCGTGATCTCGTCGTCGGCGAAGTTGACGGGCAGTCCGCCGCCGATGTCGATGCCGACGACCTGGCGTCGTCCGAGCGAGGCGTTGACCTCCTCGGCGAACGCCACGGCCTGCGCGACCCCGCCGGCCATGAGGTCGAGCGGGCAGCCCTGCGACCCGGCGTGCGTGTGCACCCAGGTCAGCCACGGGTGGTCGTGGTAGGCGCGCAGCAACCGCCGTCGGCTTCCGGGGTCCGCCAGAGGGATGCCGAATTTCGACGTGCTGGTCGCCGTGCTCATCGCGGCGATGCTTCCGCCGCCGAGCTGGGAGTTGACGCGTACGCCGATCCTCGACACCGGCACGCGGTCGCCCAGGACCCGGTCGATCCTGGCCAGTTCCTGGTAGTTGTCCGCGTTGACGGCCACACCCAGGTCCAGGGCACGCCGCAGTTCGGCCTCCGTCTTGGCCGGAGAGTCGAAGACGATCCGATCCGGCGCGAACCCGGCGGCCAGCGAGCGGGCCAGTTCACCCGCGGTGGCCACCTCGCAGCCCATGCCGAGCCGACGCAGCTCCGCCAGCACCGGCACCAGACAGTTCGCCTTGGCGGCGAACGCGTGCAGTACACGGGGCGACGAAGGGAAGGCACGGTGAAGGGAGCCGACCGTCGCGGCGACGCCGTCGAGGTCGACGAAGGCGACCAGCTGGGACCGCTCGGCGTCCAGCAGTCCCTGCAGCACCGCTTCCTGGAGGATCCGTTCGCGCCGCTCGGCGGCGGGGGTCAGTCCGGTCATGGTGAGCCTTCCGGTGTCGTACGCGCAGCACCCGGGACCGCCCCGGGGTGGAGTACCAGACTGTTGTCCGCACCGGGACGGTGTCTTCGTCGAGTCGTCAAAGGCGAGGCCCTCGCCCACGGCGGTGGAACGCAACAACCCCTCGGCCACGCCTGGGCCTTGTGCGGTACGACGAAGGGGAGGCCCTTCGATGGTGATGGCGGCCAAGCGGTGGACCGCACGTGGCCGCACCTCGCTGCCGGGCGCTCAGGGGCGTGCGCCGTCGGCGTCTCCACCCAGACGCAACTGCAACTGGGCGAGCAGCCGGGCGTCGGGGCTCTCCAGGTCCAGCCCCGACACCTGCGTGATCCGGCGCAACCGGTAGCGCAGGCTGTTGGAATGCACACCCAGCGCGCGCGAAGCGGCGGACACGTCACCGAAATGGTCGAGGTAGGCGCGCAGGGTCTCCACCAGGCAACTGCCGCTGTGAGCGGCGTCGAACTCTCTCAGCCGGGCCACCGAGGTCCGCGGCGGCAGCGCCACCTCACGCAGGGCGTCGACGACCTGAAGGATGCCCACCGTGTCCGCGACGTCCTCGCTCCGCGCGACGACGCGTGGCCCGGCGGCCGCGAGGAGCGCCCGGAGGGCCCGCTCGGCCGACCGGCGTGACGCGGGCGTCCGAGCCAGCCCGGGGACCACGTCTCCGAGCCCCACCTTCACCGACGAGCCGATCGTCGCCGACAGTTGTCCGGCCAGCGATTCGCCGAGCCGCGTCACCTGGCCGTCGGCCCGCCCCGGGTCGCGCTCCAGCCCGCTCAGCAGTACCAGGATCCTGCCCCCCGCCGGGACCACCACGACGCGGTGGCCCAGGGCCGCGCAGTGCAGGGTCAGCAGCCCGTACAGCCCGGACGGGTCGTCGTCCCCGTGGCGGTCGGACCCGGTTCCCACCGCCAGGACGGCACAGGGCTCCCGGGGCGGCAGCGAGGCCCGCTCCGCGAGCACCTCGACGGATCCGCGGTCCTCCAGCAGCGCCCGAGCCGCGTCCTCCAGCAACCGGCCGTCCGAGCTGTGGGTACGGTGATGCAGCAGGTGGGCGGCGGCTGTCCGGGCCGCCGCGCGCAGGGTCTCAGCGGCGTTCGGGGACAGCGGGCGGCCGGCGACCGCCGCCACCCAGATGGACCCCAGCGCCTCTCCGCCCGCCCGTACGGCGCCGACCAGACGCTCCGGGTCCTGGCCGTGGGCCGGCCGGTGCAGCACGTCCCCCGCACCCCACAGCGCCTGGAAGAACCCCGCCTCCCGCATGGCCGCCACACGCCAGGGCGGCACGCGACGACCGAGGATGGTCAGTCTGCGCATCTCGTCCACGTTCTCCTCGGTGGAGGAGTACGCCAGTACCCGGGAGTCCGTGTCCTCGATGGTCACCGAGCCTCCCACCAGGGCCGCCACCGCATCGGCCAGTGACTCCAGATCGCCCAGGCGCACGCCGATGGTCGCGGGCATCGGGGGTACACCCGCCGCGGCCAGTCCCGCCCTCAGCAGACCCACGAGTTGTGCCCAGGTGCACCAGGCGGTACGGAAGAGCACCGCCGTGCCGCCCTCCTCAGCGGCCGCCCGCAACGCTCGTGCGGTGGGCTCCGGGCGCCCCGGGCCGAACACCACACCGGCCGCACCGGCCTCACTCGCCCGGCGCACCACGTCGACCGCATGCGCCGACCGCGGGTCGACGCCGACCGCGAGCAGTAACTCCCGCGGCCTGATGACGGGTTCCAGGGCGTCCAGCACATGGACGCCGGTGACGCTCGTCCGCAGTCCCTCCGGGGCCGTGTGCAACTCCACGGCTCCCGCCCCCACCACCGAGAGCAGGTGCTCCAGTGTTCCCCGGTCCTCGGCGCCCGTGCCCCGCCCCGCCGATTCCTCCAGGTCCGTCATGATGCCTCCCCCGTCCCGCCCGACCGTGTCGCCTGCAGCGGCCGATCGGGAAAATATGACATCACGGGCCTTGTCCGCAGTCGAGACACCCGTACGGCACGCGGAGGCACCGACGGCGCGAGCACCAGGGTTGGTGCCTCGGCACTAGTTCATCCTCCCCAGAACCTCCCGCACCCGCCGGACGTCCCGGATCCGCTGCTCGTACGTGGCCCCGAGTGCGAGCAGCAGGAGTCCGGCGAGGGCGGGAGGCGCCCAGCGGGGGAGTGCGCCGGTCACCTGCACGACGTACGGGGCGAGTTCGTGCAGCGTGACCAGGGCGAGCACCGAGCCGCCCAGCACCAGCGGAGCCTGGAGGTGGTGCCGGGCACCCAGGAGGGTGATCAGCAGGGCCGCCGTGCCCAGCAGCAACGGCCGCGTCCAGTGCGGGTCGCCCCAGGCCGCGACGAGGCTCGGCAGGAGCGTGGCGGCGAGTCCGGGGCCGTAGGCCGTCCAGGAGGAGAGCTGCGGGTCGCGGCGCCTGCGCAGGGCGCCGACGAGCAGCGCCGGAATGGTCACCGGGAGCGTGTACGCCTCGGGCGTGCCGACCTCCCACGCGGCCAGGCGCACCCAGGCGGCCAGCACGAACAGGGCGGTGGCCGCGTAGCCGACGGGACGGCGGTCCCCACGCAGCGCCGTGCCCGAGGCGATGACGCCGCACAACGCCAGCACCAGGGCGAGCAGCGGCGGATCGGTGACCGCGAGGCCCACGGCCAGCAGCCCGGCGGCGGCGCCCACCGCCTCGACCGGCACCGTCGCCCGCCACGCGGCCAGACGCGGCGCGAGCAGGGCGGAGGCCACGGGAACGACCAGGACCAGAAGGGCGGTCCGGGCCGGCGGCCAGTCCACGGCGCCACCCGTCGCCGCGGCGAGGGCGGCGGCGTACACCAGGGCGGCCGGAGCCGCGAAGGGAGCGACGCCCGAGCGCCACGAGGCCGCGGCGAGCAGCGCCGTCAGCAGGGACAGCACCACGAGTGTCGCGGTCTGGGAGGCGAGGGAGACCAGGGTGAGGTCGGCAGCCGTGACCAGGGCCAGGACGAGGGCCGTGGTCCGCGCACCGGACGCCGTGGTCCGGCCCAGGTACAGCGCGGCCGCCGTCATGACTCCCAGGACCGCCAGCCCCGCGAGGTAGGGAACCGTGAGGATCGCCGGAAGCAGCAGCGCCGCGGTCCACAGCAGACCCAGCGCACCGAGCCGGGCACGCGGGCGCCACTGTTCCGCCCGGACCACCGAGGCGAGTACGGCCGCGACCGCCAACAGGACGACGGGAGCCGCCGGCGCGTCCGACGGCCAGGGCGCCTCGACGGCGACCGCCGCACGGGCGTCCGACGGCGCACCGCTCCACACCCGGCCCAGCCAGCCGGTCGGCCCCATCACCACCAGCGCGACGACGGGCAGCGCCCACAGCAGAGACAGCGCCTGTACGACGGCGGAGGCCCAGGCGACACCGTGCCGCACCGCGTCCGGCAGCAGCCGCCCGGCCCGCAGCCCCGCCAACAGGGCGACGCCGAGGGCCAGATGGACCAGCACCACCCACTGCGCCGGCACCGCGAAGCGAGCCACTGCGCCGAGCGCGCCCACGGTGAGCAGCCCCGAGGCCGCCGCGAGACCGAGGGCGTGCCGTGCGCCCGAAGCCGAAACCCGCCAGGCCGCGCCCAGCGCGATCGCCGCCGCGAGGAGGAGCAGTCCCCCGGCCCGGCCGGCAGCACCCGGGCCGCCGGCCGTCACGGACAGCCAGCCGGCCGCCAGAACGCCCGAGCCGCCCGTGCCGTACGCGCCGACGACCGCGCAGATCCGTACGGAAACGGCCGGCACCCGCACCGCGGCCACCGAGTCGAGGCCGGCCGTCACCAGCAGCGCGCCACTGATCGCATACGGATCGGCGCCGGCGGACAGGGCCCACAGCAGCAGCGGGAACTGGGCCGCCGCCAGGGCGCAGGGCAGGGGCAGCCGCAGCGCGGCCGTGGCCGGCAGCAGACCGTACGCCGACCAGACCCCCGCCAGCACCGCTGTCGCGGCCGCCGCGTACCCCGTCCCGTCGGTCCCGGCGAGAGCAGCCTCGTGCAGGGCGTAGGCGTCCAGCACGGTCAGCGCCAAGCCGAGACCCGCCACGGACTCGGCCGTCGACCGCAGCCCCCGCTTCAGCAGGAGCGCCGGCCCGGCGAGGGCGGCCAGCGTGACCGCGCCGAGCACCAGCGCCCGCCCGGTGATCCCCATCTGACCCCAGCTGACCAGCGTGAACACCGCCGCCGCGAGCGTGAGCAGCACACCGCCGAGCACCAGCAGCACGTTCTGCACGCTGGGCGCGGCGGTCTCCGGGCGGGGCGGCGCGGCGGGCGGCGGCTGCGTCCGCGTCTGAGCCCCCGCCTGCTGCGGTTGTTGCTGTGTCTGTTGCAGGGCCGCGACCAGCCAGGCGCGACGGGCCAGCAACTGGCTGCGGCGGGAGTCCAGTTGCCGGAGTTCGGCATCGAGGAGCCGCAACTCCTCGGCCGGGGGCGGAAGGTGCGTCATGACCGGCAGTGTGGTCGGCGTCACCCCCGTACGGCATGAGTGCGGATACTCAGGCGCGTACTCAGACAGCCCGCACCGCACGTGGGCAGACTGCCGTCATGGACTGGAACCGCTACCGTTTCCGCGCTCTGTGGACCCTGGCCGCGCCGCCCGCTGCCGTGTACGAGGCACTGGAGCGCGCCGAGGACTACCCCCGGTGGTGGCGCCAGGTCAAGGAGGTGACCCGGCTCGACGACACCACGGGGGTGGTCCGGATCCGCTCCGTCCTGCCGTACGACCTGACCTTCACGGCGCGGGAGGTGCGACGCGACCCCGCGGTCGGCGTGCTGGAGATCGCCCTGTCCGGCGACATGGAGGGCTGGGCACGCTGGACGGTCACCTCGGACGGGGCGGGGACTGTCGTGCGGTACGACCAGGTCGTCGACGTCCGCAAGCCGCTGCTGCGGCGGCTCGCCGTGCCGTGCCGGCCCGCCTTCCGGGCCAATCACCGGCTGATGATGAGCACGGGAGCGCGCGGACTGGCCAGGCACCTCGAAGCGGTTTGAAGGAAACGTGCCGGGACCTGTATTGTTCAGTGCGTTCCCGGGCGATTAGCTCAGTGGGAGAGCGCTTCGTTCACACCGAAGAGGTCACTGGTTCGAACCCAGTATCGCCCACCGGAAACAGCCGGTCCGTCGCAGACGGACCGGTTTTCTCATGCCCCGTACCAGGCGCTCAGGCCGCCGCCGGCAGGTCCGGACGCAGCGGCCACGCCGGGTCGACCGATTCCTCCACGCCGCTGCGCGCGAACCACGCCTGGAGCCCCCGGGCCTGCGCCGCGTGCCACACCGCCTGAAGCGTGTGCAGCTCACCGGGGGCCAGGCGCTCCAGCCGCGACGCGAAACGCCGGCCCACCGCCCGGGTGACCTCCAGCGCCGCCACGGCGTCGGCCGCCGCGTCGTGCGCGCCCTCCAGGGCGACGCCGTAGTGCGCGCACAGATCCGTCAGGGTGCGGCGGCCCTTGCGGTAGCGGTCCAGATGCTTGTCCAGGACCCTCGGGTCGAGCACGCACAGCGGCGCCGACTCGAACCAGCGGCTCAGGGCCGAGGCGCGATGACGGCGCAACTCCCGGTCGAACAGGGTCAGATCGAACGGCGCGTTCATCACCACGACCGGGCGGCCGACCTGCGCCTGCTCGGCGAGCGCCTCCGCTATCTCGAACATCACGGGCGCCGGCCACCGGCCGTTGCGCTGAAGGTGTTCCTCCGTCAGCCCGTGCACCGCCGTCGCCTCGGCGGGCACCGGCACGCCCGGGTTCACCAGCCAGCGGCTGACCCGCGGGCGGAGGCCCGGGGCGTCCTGGACGACGACGGCGGCCGACACGATGCGGTCGGTCTCGACGTCCACGCCCGTCGTCTCCGTGTCGAAGGCGGCCAGCGGCCCCTCATACCAGCACGTCGTCATAGCCACAACAACCCCTCGTTCACCCTCGGCAGTTGACGCACCGTCCGCTGCCCGATCCGGTGATACCCGGCCTGTTTGCGCCGTACGCCGGACGGAGACAACAGGAGTACGGGTCCGCGCAGTTCAACGGACCGTACGGGGACTCGACTGTTGGGGAAGGCTGTTGGCCATGGCCATAGCGCAGCCCGAACGGGGCGGGCTGCTGCCCGAGCGCACGGCCCCCTCACGCGGCACTCTCGCCACCACCGCCTGCATGGAGACACTCCAGGTCGGCTATCTGCACGCCGTCGCGGCCGCCGCCGGCTGCTCGCTCTCCCAGCCGTTCCCCGACAACGGCATCGACTGGCACGTCAGCCACAGCGCCCCCGGGCACACCGTCGACGACGAGGTCACCATCAAGGTGCAGCTCAAGGCCACCTATCAGGTGCCGCCCGACCCACCGGGCCGCACCTTCGCCTTCACGCTCGACAACGACCACCTGGCGAAACTCGCCCGCACACCCGTGTCGGTGCACAAGATCCTGGTGGTGATGCTGGTGCCGCGCTCCCAGGACGACTGGCTGCGCGCCGGCCACGACCGGCTCGACCTCAGGCACTGCTGCTACTGGACCAACCTCGCCGGCCAGCCGATCACCGGCCGCCGCCGCACCACCGTGCGGATACCGACTTCACGCATCTTCGACGACCGGGCGCTGTGCGAGATCATGACGCGGGTCGGGACGGGAGGGAAACCGTGACGCACCGCCCGACCGAGGAGCCACTGAGGCCCGTGCGGCCCCACCCCGTCGACAGCACCTTCAGCGGCGCTCCGCCCGAGCCCGCGGACATCGACCCGGCCGTGCTCGGCGCCCTGCTCCGCCGGCACGGCTGGCGGCGGCGCGGCGGAGCCCCGGGCCGCTACGGCCGCTGGACCCCGCCCGGCCCGGGCGGCAACGGCACCAGCCTCCTCGTGCCCGAGAGCCGCGCCTTCCCCGACAGCGACGACCTGCTCGCCGAGGCCCTGCTCGCCCTGTCCCGCAGCGCCTCGCCCTCCGCCCGTGAGGTCCTCGTCTCCCTCGCCGTCCCCAGCGACGAGATCCGCTGGTGGCACGACGTCCCCGCCGGGCCCGCCGGTGCGGCGCCCTGGACCGTCGAGGACCGGCTGCGCACCGCCGCCCGCCGGATGCTGCTCGCGGCGGCGCTCGCCACCCGCGCCCGGGCCGGCTACCACGGAGCCCGGCACCGTCGCTCCGCCGCGGCCTTGCTGGACCACGTCCTCGTCGGCTCCGCGACGCACGGCCGGCTCACCGCCTTCGTGCCGGTCGGAGGCGGCCGCCCCCTCGCCGTCCGCCTCCACCAGGCCCTGTACGCCGCCCGTGAGGCCATCGACTACCAGCGCGCCACCGGCGGCATGGACGCCTTCGACGCCGCGGTCGAGGCGGGGGTGAGCCACGAGCTCACCGAGGCCCTCGTCGCCCTGGTCCGGGGCACGGAGGGCGCGAGGATCGCCGTCGAGTGGGCCCCGGCCGCCGGTGTGCCCGAGGGCTGCGCGCCCTCCGCCGAGCCCGTCGAGTTCTCACCCGGCGACCTGCCCGTGCTGCGCGAGGCGGGCGCCCGCTACCTGCGCGAGGAACCCGCCGTACCGGTGCGGATCACCGGAGCCGTGACACGGATGCGCAGGTCGGGGCCGCGCGGCGAGGGCACCGTACGGCTGCGGGTGCTGGCCGGGGCCGACGTACCGAACGTCCGCATCACCCTCGACGAGGAGGGGTACCGCATCGCCGGGCACGCCCATCTGGTCGGGCTGCCGGTGCGGGTCCAGGGTCGGCTGGAGAGCCGGGGCGGCTTCCGGCGCCTGACCGGCGCCCACGGCGTCGTACCGGTGCAGGTCGACGACGCCGAGCGGGACCGCCTGATGAAGGCGCTCCAGGAGAACGCCGGGATGGCGGCCTTCTTCGAGGAGGCCTGCGGAGGGGACTGCGGGGACTGATTTCGCGGTGGGCGGTCCTGGGTCGGTACGATCCATACTCGTGCGCGCGCTCCGGTATGGCGCCGCGACCCCACCTTCAGTCAGGAGAGACCGGTGTCAGACGTCCGTGTGATCATCCAGCGCGATTCCGAGCGGGAAGAACGCGTGGTGACGACGGGCACTACGGCCGCCGAGCTCTTCGCCGGCGAGCGCTCGATCATCGCCGCGCGCGTGGGCGGCGAGCTCAAGGACCTGTCGTACGCCCTGACCGAGGGCGACGAGGTCGAGGGCGTCGAGATCTCCTCCGAGGACGGCCTGAACATCCTGCGCCACTCCACCGCGCACGTCATGGCGCAGGCCGTGCAGGAGCTCTTCCCCGAGGCCAAGCTCGGCATCGGCCCGCCCGTCAAGGACGGCTTCTACTACGACTTCGACGTCGAGAAGCCGTTCACGCCCGAGGATCTCAAGGCCATCGAGAAGAAGATGCAGGAGATCCAGAAGCGGGGGCAGAAGTTCGCCCGCCGCGTGGTCACCGACGAGGCCGCCCGCGAGGAGCTGGCCGGTGAGCCCTACAAGCTGGAGCTGATCGGCCTCAAGGGCGCCGCCTCCAGCGACGACGGCGCGGACGTCGAGGTCGGCGCCGGTGAGCTGACGATCTACGACAACCTGGACGCCAAGACCGGCGAGCTGTGCTGGAAGGACCTCTGCCGCGGTCCCCACCTGCCGTCGACCCGCGCGATCCCCGCGTTCAAGCTGATGCGCAACGCGGCCGCCTACTGGCGCGGCAGCGAGAAGAACCCCATGCTCCAGCGCATCTACGGCACCGCCTGGCCGACCAAGGACGAGCTGAAGGCGCACCTGGAGTTCCTCGCCGAGGCCGAGAAGCGCGACCACCGCAAGCTCGGCAGCGAGCTCGACCTGTTCTCCATCCCGGAGCAGATCGGCTCCGGCCTCGCCGTCTTCCACCCCAAGGGCGGCGTCATCCGCCGGGTCATGGAGGACTACTCCCGCCGCCGCCACGAGGAGGAGGGCTACGAGTTCGTCTACACCCCGCACGCGACGAAGGGGAAGCTCTTCGAGACCTCGGGCCACCTGGACTGGTACGCCGACGGCATGTACCCGCCCATGCAGCTCGACGAGGGCGTGGACTACTACCTCAAGCCCATGAACTGCCCGATGCACAACCTGATCTTCGACGCGCGCGGGCGCTCCTACCGTGAGCTGCCGCTGCGCCTGTTCGAATTCGGGACCGTGTACCGGTACGAGAAGTCGGGCGTCGTGCACGGCCTGACCCGGGCCCGTGGCTTCACGCAGGACGACGCGCACATCTACTGCACGCGCGAGCAGATGTCGGAGGAGCTCGACAAGACGCTCACCTTCGTCCTGAACCTGCTGCGCGACTACGGCCTCACCGACTTCTACCTGGAGCTGTCCACCAAGGACCCGGAGAAGTTCGTCGGCTCGGACGAGGCCTGGGAGGAGGCGACGGAGACCCTCCGCCAGGTCGCCGAGAAGCAGGGCCTGCCCCTGGTCCCGGACCCGGGCGGTGCCGCCTTCTACGGCCCGAAGATCTCCGTCCAGACCAAGGACGCCATCGGCCGCACCTGGCAGATGTCGACGATCCAGCTCGACTTCAACCTGCCGGAGCGCTTCGACCTGGAGTACACGGCCGCGGACGGCTCCAAGACCCGCCCGGTCATGATCCACCGCGCCCTGTTCGGCTCGATCGAGCGCTTCTTCGCCGTGCTCCTGGAGCACTACGCGGGCGCCTTCCCGGCGTGGCTGGCCCCGGTCCAGGCGGTCGGCATCCCGATCGGTGACGCGCACGTCGAGTACCTGGAGAAGTTCGCGGCGGCGGCCAGGAAGCAGGGCCTGCGCGTCGAGGTGGACTCCTCCTCGGACCGTATGCAGAAGAAGATCCGCAACGCCCAGAAGCAGAAGGTGCCCTTCATGGTCATCGCGGGCGACGAGGACATGTCCCACGGGTCCGTGTCCTTCCGCTACCGCGACGGCTCCCAGGAGAACGGCATCCCGTTCGACGAGGCCATCGCGAAGATCATGAAGGTCGTCGAGGAGCGCGCCCAGGTCTGACCGCAGGGCGCGACCACGCCCTGACCGCACCGCGTACGGGCCCCCGGGAGATCCCGGGGGCCTTTGCCGTCCCCCCAGCTCGACGCCATATGCTGCACTGCATGACGAGTGAGCCGGAGCAGCAGCTGGGAGTGGGGACGCAGGACGCGTTCCAGCGTCTGTGGACGCCCCATCGGATGGCCTACATCCAGGGCGAGAACAAGCCGAGCGGCCCGGGCGCCGGCGACGGCTGCCCCTTCTGCTCGATCCCGGCCAAGTCCGACGAGGACGGCCTGGTCGTCAAGCGCGGCGAGCAGGTCTACGCGGTGCTCAATCTGTACCCGTACAACGGCGGGCACCTGATGACCGTTCCCTACCGGCACGTCGCCGACTACACCGACCTGACGGCGGGGGAGACCGCCGAGCTCGGCGAACTCACCAAGCAGGCGATGACGGCCCTGCGCACGGCCTCCGGCGCCCATGGCTTCAACATCGGCATGAACCAGGGCTCGGTCGCCGGCGCGGGCATCGCGGCACACCTGCACCAGCACATCGTGCCGAGGTGGGGCGGCGACACGAACTTCATGCCGGTGGTGGGACACACGCGGGTACTGCCGCAGCTGCTGGCGGACACCCGGAAGATGCTGGCGGAGGCCTGGCCTTCGTAAAGCGCGGCGTTGGACGGCACGCTCGGTTGCCGTGCCGCAGGGTGGGTGCGCAGCCCGGCACTGCGGGGTGCCGCCGCGCCCGCCCGTGCCGCCCCAGCGGCACGACTGCCCGCGGCTCAGGCGTCGTAGACGTCGGCCTTCTTCGGCGAAGCCTCCTGCACCGCCCCACTGAGCGCCGCCGACCTGGACCCGAACTTCTCCACGTCCACCCCGTTCTCCCGCAGCACCTTCAGCGCCGCCGCATGCACCACCCGCAGCACGGGCGTCGCAGCCCGCAGCGCGTCGTCCGCCATGAACCGGTGCCGCCACGGCTGGTCCGCCCACGCGTGCCGCAGACCGAACGGCTCCGGAAGCGTCAGGCTGCCGCCCAGCCAGTTGAGCAGCGGCGGATACCAGGTCAGCGGGGCGCGCGCGGCCAGCCGTACCACCTCGTCGGCGTCGATCAGGGGCATCTTCACGGTGCGGGTCTCCCAGAAGCGGAAGGCCTTCTGAACCGTCTTCTCCTTGGCCGCGGGCTTCTCGTTGAACAGGGAGTTGACCGGTCCCAGCGCGTGCCCGGTGACCTCGATGCGCAGCGTGTCGTGCAGCACCGTCACCGTGATCAGCATCGTGATGACCAGGTGGCCGTCCCACAGGGTCCACTGCACGCCGAGATAGTGCCGGTCGCCGCTGCCGAACTGCTGCTTGTTGCAGATGTCCTGGATGGCGTGCGTCCGGACCGTGTACGCGTCGACGTCCGCGCCGCTCGGCCGGGACACCTCCGTCGCCTTCTCACCGATCGGCGTGACGATCCAGTGCGTGATGGACGGCTTGGGGAAGCCGCCGGTGTTGATGGACGTGCGCTCCAGCATGCCCAGGCCGCCCTGGATCGCCACGATGACGTCCCAGCTGCGGAAGGGGTGGAACTCCTTGCCCGGCTCGGCGGACACCAGCTCCTCGGCCAGCTGCCAGCTGCCCCACCGCGTGCCCATGCCGAGTATGCCCTTGGGCCCGGCGTAGAAGACCGAGTTGGACCGCTGCTCGGCGGCGAGACGGGCCAGCTCCTTGCGGACCTGCTCGGCCGCGTCGCCGGGGTTGCCCGGCACCGCCTCGGGGATCTTGGCGCCCACACCGCCGCCCGACAGCAGGCTCGACCAGCGCTCCCGCAGGTCCCGGGCCGTCCGCTCGCAGATCTGCTTGGCCCAGAACCAGCCGACGACCGGCATGACGACCGCTGCGCGCCCGTACAGGGCCCAGAATCCCTCGAACGGCATGCGGATCAGGAACAGCACGGCGAGCGCGCCCACGGCGACCAGCAGGGTCGTGGCGAGGGCGCCGGCCCGCTTGTCCTCGCGCTTGGCCATGGTGGTGCGCAGCGTGAACACCAGCAGCCACACGAGGAATCCCGGCAGGAAGAGCACTCCGCAGATCACCGTGACCGCCGACAGCCAGTTGTCGCGGTCGCGGCGGATGCGGTGGGCCGCCAGACAGTGCTCCACGACGACCTGGGGCTCGATGCCGAAGGACTGGATGACCGGGTTGCGCCCGGCGCCCAGCATCCGGTCGATGACGGCGCGGGAGAAGGCCTCGCCGAAGTTGGGGCGGAAGATCTTCGCCCAGGAGCGCGGAGGGGTCACCTTCGACTGGTGCCACTCGTTGTCGGCGTTCAGGATCTTGGCGACCTCGTCGTCCCGGTACGCCGCCGCGGCCAGCGCGTAGGTCGCCGCGGTCTGGCCGCTCGCACCCGCCAGAGGCACCTGGGCCCCTGGGCTGAAGTCGAATCCGTCCGTCACTGCCGCCCCCATCGCTGCCGCTTCCGCATCAAGCGGCCTTCCCGAGTTCCGCGCTCCGCACACCTGTTGATCAGGTCATCAGCGTATCCGCAGGCACCGGCATCCGTCGGCGGGCGGTCCGCGGAACCGCCCGCCTGTGCGGAGGGAGCCCCCACCAGGGCCACTTGGCCCCCTCGGGCCCCAACTATGAGGCTTTGCGCTCCTCTTCACGGATCCGGTCCGCGACCTGCTGCGGCATCGGCTCGTGCCGTGCGTACCGGCGGCTGAAGCGGGCCGTGCCGTGCGTCATCGACCGCAGGTCGATCGCGTACCGGCCGATCTCGATCTCGGGCACCTCGGCCCGGACCAGGGTGCGCCCGCCGGGCGTCTGCTCGGTGCCGAGCACCCGGCCGCGCCGCCCCGACAGGTCGCTCATCACGGCGCCCACGAAGTCGTCGCCGACCAGCACCGACACCTCGGCCACCGGCTCCAGCAGATGGATCTTCGCGTCGGCCGCGGCCTCCCGCAGTGCGAGCGCCCCGGCCGTCTGGAACGCGGCGTCGGAGGAGTCCACCGAGTGCGCCTTGCCGTCCAGGAGGGTCACGCGTACGTCGATGAGCGGATATCCGGCGGCAACTCCCTTGGCGGCCTGGGCGCGTACGCCCTTCTCCACCGACGGGATGAACTGCCGGGGCACCGCGCCGCCGACGACCCTGTCCACGAACTCGATGCCCGAGCCGCCCGGCAGCGGCTCCACCTCGATCTCGCAGATGGCGAACTGCCCGTGCCCGCCGGACTGTTTGACGTGCCGGCCACGCCCGGCCGCCTTGGTCGCGAACGTCTCGCGCAGGGACACCCTGTGCGGTACGACGTCGACCTGGACGCCGTAGCGGCTGCGCAGCCGCTCCAGGGCGACGTCCGCGTGCGCCTCGCCCAGACACCACAGGACCACCTGGTGGGTGTCCTGGTTCTGTTCGAGCCGCATCGTCGGGTCCTCGGCCACCAGCCGGGCCAGGCCCTGGGAGAGCTTGTCCTCGTCCGGTTTGCTGTGCGCCTGGATGGCCAGCGGCAGCAGCGGGTCGGGCATCTGCCACGGCTCCATGAGCAGCGGGTCGTCCTTGGCGGACAGGGTGTCGCCGGTCTCGGCACGGCTGAGCTTGGCCACGCACGCCAGGTCACCGGCGATCACGTGCGACACCGGGCGCTGCTGCTTGCCGAACGGCGTGGACAGGGCGCCGATCCGCTCGTCGACGTCGTGGTCCTCGTGCCCGCGGTCGGCCAGGCCGTGCCCGGAGACGTGGACCGTCTGGTCGGCGCGCAGGGTGCCGGAGAAGACCCGGATCAGCGACAGCCGGCCGACGTACGGGTCCGAGGAGGTCTTCACGACCTCCGCGACCAGCGGCGCGTCCGGGTCGCACGGCTTGAGCTCGCGCGGCTTGCCGTCGACCGTCGTCACCCGCAGCGTCTCGTGCTCCAGCGGCGTGGGGAAGCCCCGGGTGATCAGCTCCAGCAGCTCCACCGTGCCGAGCCCCTGCCGGGAGCCCTCGGTCGCGGGGGCGGCGGCCAGGACGGGGAAGAAGACGCCGCGTGCGACGGCCCGCTCCAGGTCCTCGATCAGGGTCTTGACGTCGACCGGTTCCCCGCCGAGGTAGCGGTCCATGAGGGTCTCGTCCTCGCTCTCCGAGATGATCCCCTCGATCAGCCGGTTGCGGGCCTCCTCGATCAGCGGCAGCTGGTCCTCGCCCGGCTCGGACTCCTTGCGCTCGCCGGCCGAGTAGTCGAACAGCTTCTGCGACAGCAGCCCGATCAGACCGGTCACGGGAGCGTGCCCGTCCGGCGCCTGCGGCCCGTGCAGCGGCAGGTAGAGCGGCAGGACCGCGTCGGGGTCGTCCGCGCCGAAGGCCTCCGCGCAGATCCGGGTCATCTCCTCGAAGTCGGCCCGCGCCGCCTCCAGGTGCGTGACGACGATGGCCCGGGGCATGCCCACGGCCGCGCACTCCTCCCACACCATGCGGGTCGAGCCGTCCACGCCGTCCGAGGCCGAGACGACGAAGAGGGCCGCGTCCGCCGCGCGCAGACCGGCCCTGAGCTCACCGACGAAGTCGGCGTATCCGGGGGTGTCGAGGAGGTTGACCTTGATGCCGTCCCACTCGACGGGTACCAGGGAGAGCTGCACCGAGCGCTGCTGCCGGTGCTCGATCTCGTCGTAGTCGGAGACGGTGCCGCCGTCCTCCACGCGGCCCGCCCGGTTCACTGCCCCCGCCGTGAGCGCGAGGGCCTCCACCAACGTGGTCTTGCCCGATCCGGAGTGGCCGACCAGCACCACATTCCGTACGGACTGGGGGTGGTCGGCCGCCTGTGCCCTGCCGGCGGCCCCAGGGTGTGTCTGTGCCTTGTCGCCCATGATCCTGCCTCCCGTGCACGGTGAGGTCACTGTGGGCGCGGACACGCGGGATCCGCGTGCGGTGCGGCTCCGGCGACGCCCGCGGTTATTCGACCTTCCCACTCCCGTCACGGTGCGTCCATACGAAGGACGTGATCGCGCCCCGCCTCGCGCACCGGTGCGCCGTGACACGGGCCTCGGGTCCCGCCCGCCGCCCGCCCGCGTGCGTGGCTACGATGGGCCAGCCGGTGGCCAGCAGGGGCCAGACGGCGACACCGACCCTCGGGAAGGCCATGCTGAACAAGTACGCGCGTGCATTCTTCACGCGTGTTCTCACACCGTTCGCCGCGTTTCTGATCCGGAGGGGCGTCAGCCCCGACACCGTCACGCTCATCGGTACCGCCGGTGTGGTCGCGGGCGCGCTGGTCTTCTACCCCATGGGCGAGTTCTTCTGGGGCACGGTCGTGATCACGCTGTTCGTCTTCTCCGACCTGGTCGACGGCAACATGGCCCGCCAGCTGGGCCGTTCCAGCCGCTGGGGTGCCTTCCTGGACTCCACGCTCGACCGGGTCGCCGACGGCGCGATCTTCGGCGGCTTCATCCTCTGGTACGCCGGCGGGGGCGACGACCTCGTCCTGTGCGCCGTCTCGATCTTCTGCCTGGCCAGTGGCCAGGTGGTGTCGTACACCAAGGCCCGCGGCGAGTCGATCGGCCTGCCGGTCGCGGTCAACGGGCTGGTCGAGCGGGCCGAGCGGCTGGTGATCTCCCTGGTCGCGGCCGGCCTCGCGGGTCTGCACGCGTTCGGTGTCCCGGGCATCCAGTACCTGCTGCCGGTCGCCCTGTGGATCGTCGCCGTGGGCAGTCTGGTCACGCTGATCCAGCGGGTCGTCACGGTCCGCCGCGAGTCCGCCGAGGCCGAGGCCGAGGCAGCCGCGCAGGACGACGCCCCGCAGGACAATGGAGGCAAGCAGCACAACGCCTCCCACGGGAGCGAGGCGGCCACGTGAGTGCACAGGAGCGGCTGACGGACGCGCTCTACGGACTGGGCTGGAGCACCGTCAAGAAGCTCCCCGAGCCGGTCGCCGTACGGCTCGGGAACACCATCGCCGACCTCGCCTGGAAACAGCGCGGCAAGGGCGTGCAGCGCCTGGAGAGCAACTACGCGCGCGTGGTGCCCGGCGCCGGCCCCGAGCGCCTCGCCGAGCTCTCGCGCGCGGGCATGCGGTCGTACCTGCGCTACTGGATGGAGTCGTTCCGCCTCCCCGCCTGGAGCAAGGAGCGCATCGAGGGCGGCTTCGTCGCCAAGGACCTGCACTACCTGACCGAGGGCCTGGCCGCCGGCAAGGGCGTCGTACTCGCCCTGCCCCACCTGGCCAACTGGGACCTCGCCGGCGCCTGGGTCACCACGAAGCTCGGCATCCCGTTCACGACGGTCGCCGAGCGCCTGAAGCCGGAGACGCTGTACGACCGGTTCGTCGCCTACCGCGAGGGCCTCGGCATGGAGGTCCTGCCGCACAGCGGCGGCACCGCCTTCGGCACCCTGGCCCGGCGGCTGCGCGACGGTGGCCTGGTCTGCCTGGTCGCCGACCGCGACCTGTCCGCCACCGGCGTCGAGGTCGGCTTCTTCGGCGACACCGCCCGGATGCCGGCCGGACCGGCGCTGCTCGCCCAGCAGACGGGCGCCCTGCTGCTCCCCGTCACCCTCTGGTACGACGACTCGCCCGTGATGCGCGGCCGAGTCCACCCGCCCGTCGAGGTGCCCGCGTCGGGCACGCGCGCCGAGAAGACATCCGTCATGACACAGGCGCTGGCCGACGCCTTCGCCTCCGGGATCGCCGACCACCCGGAGGACTGGCACATGCTGCAGCGCCTGTGGCTCGCGGACCTCGACCCTTCGAAGGGGCCATCGTGAGGATCGGCATCGTCTGCCCGTACTCCTGGGACGTACCGGGCGGCGTCCAGTTCCACATCCGGGACCTGGCCGAGTACTTCATCCGTCTCGGCCACGAGGTGTCCGTCCTCGCCCCGGCCGACGACGACACCCCCCTGCCGCCGTACGTCGTCTCGGCCGGCCGTGCGGTGCCGGTGCCGTACAACGGCTCGGTGGCCCGGCTGAACTTCGGCTTCCTGAGCGCCGCCCGGGTGCGCCGCTGGCTGCACGAGGGCGCGTTCGACGTCATCCACATCCACGAGCCGACCTCGCCCTCGCTGGGCCTGCTGACCTGCTGGGCCGCCCAGGGACCGATCGTCGCCACGTTCCACACGTCCAACCCGCGCTCCCGCGCGATGATCGCCGCGTACTCCATCCTCCAGGCCGCCCTGGAGAAGATCAGCGCACGGATCGCCGTGAGCGAGTACGCCCGGCGCACCCTCGTCGAGCATCTCGGCGGGGACGCGGTGGTGATCCCGAACGGCGTCGACGTCGACTTCTTCGCCAAGGCCGAGCCCAAGGCCGAGTGGCAGGGCGAGACGATCGGCTTCATAGGGCGCATCGACGAGCCCCGCAAGGGCCTGCCGGTACTGATGAAGGCCCTGCCGAAGATCCTCGCCGCCCGTCCGCGGACCCGGCTGCTGGTCGCCGGGCGCGGTGACGAGGAGGAGGCGGTGGAGTCGCTGCCGGCCGAGCTGCGCTCCCGCGTCGAGTTCCTCGGCATGGTCAGCGACGAGGACAAGGCCCGCTTCCTGCGCAGCGTCGACCTGTACGTCGCGCCCAACACCGGCGGCGAGAGCTTCGGGATCATCCTGGTCGAGGCCATGTCCGCCGGAGCCCCCGTCCTCGCCTCCGACCTGGACGCCTTCGCCCAGGTCCTGGACCGGGGAGAGGCCGGGGAGCTGTTCCCCAACGAGGACGCCGACGCCCTGGCCGACGCGGCCGTACGTCTGCTGGACGACCCGGCCCGGCGCGCGGAACTGAGCGAGCGGGGCAGCGCCCACGTGCGCCGCTTCGACTGGTCCACCGTCGGCGCGGACATCCTGTCCGTCTACGAGACGGTGACGGCGGGCGCGGCGGCGGTGGCCGAGGACGAGCGGACGAGCGGGCTGTGGGGGCGGCTCGGACTGGCCCGGGACTGACCGGGCACCCGGCCGCCTGAGCAGGCACCGGTAGCCTCTGGGCCGTGACCGCAACCCTCATCTGGATCCTCGTCGCCCTCGTGGTGATCGGCCTGTACCTGAGCTGGACGGCCGGGCGGCTGGACCGGCTGCACGCGCGCATCGACGCGGCCCGCGCCGCACTCGACGCACAGCTGCTGCGCCGCGCCTCCGTCGCCCAGGAACTGGCCACCTCCGGGGTGCTCGACCCGGCCGCCTCGATCGTCCTCTACGAGGCCGCGCACGCCGCCCGCCAGGCGGAGGAGGAGCAGCGGGAGGTCGCCGAGAGCGAGCTGAGCCAGGCGTTGCGGGCCGTGTTCGGGGAGGTCCAGCAGGTGGAGGCGGTGCGGGAGGCGCCCGGCGGCGAGGCGGCCGCCGAGGAACTCGCGCAGGCGGTGCGGCGCGTCCCGATGGCCCGCCGCTTCCACAACGACGCCGTGCGGGCCGCCCGTGCCCTGCGCCGGCACCGCAAGGTCCGCTGGTTCCGGCTGGCGGGCCACGCCCCGTTCCCCCTGGCCTTCGAAATGGACGACGAGCCTCCGGCGGCCCTGGCGGACCGGGCCGCCTGAGCCCGTCCCCGCCCCGTACCCCGGCCGACCGCCGGAAAAGGATCCACAGCGTTCCCATTGGCCCTTGCTGTGGACTGGTCCCCTCACGTTTCCTCGGTGCTGCAGAATTCCCCTTCCGTAGCGAGGTCATCCGTGTCCACCACGTCTCCCAACTCCCAGGCCCC
Source organism: Streptomyces sp. NPDC045955 (assembly GCF_056430805.1). Classification (NCBI taxonomy): domain Bacteria; kingdom Bacillati; phylum Actinomycetota; class Actinomycetes; order Kitasatosporales; family Streptomycetaceae; genus Streptomyces; species Streptomyces sp. NPDC045955. The sequence continues at coordinate 33,523 of NZ_JBWKKY010000016.1, read as the reverse complement.
CGAGATCGGCACCGCCCGTGTGAAGCGCGGTATGGCCGAGCAGCTCAAGGGCGGCGTCATCATGGACGTCGTCACGCCGGAGCAGGCGAAGATCGCCGAGGACGCGGGCGCCGTCGCCGTCATGGCCCTGGAGCGGGTCCCGGCCGACATCCGCAAGGACGGCGGCGTGGCCCGCATGTCCGACCCGGACATGATCGAGGGCATCATCGAGGCCGTCTCGATCCCGGTGATGGCCAAGTCCCGCATCGGCCACTTCGTCGAGGCCCAGGTCCTGCAGTCCCTCGGTGTCGACTACATCGACGAGTCCGAGGTCCTCACCCCGGCCGACGAGGTCAACCACTCCGACAAGTGGGCCTTCACCACGCCGTTCGTCTGCGGCGCCACCAACCTGGGCGAGGCCCTGCGCCGCATCGCCGAGGGCGCCGCGATGATCCGCTCCAAGGGCGAGGCCGGCACCGGCAACGTCGTCGAGGCCGTCCGCCACCTGCGCCAGATCAAGAACGAGATCGCCAAGCTGCGCGGCTTCGACAACAACGAGCTGTACGCCGCCGCCAAGGAGCTGCGCGCCCCCTACGAGCTCGTGCGCGAGGTCGCCGAACTCGGCAAGCTCCCGGTCGTGCTGTTCTCCGCCGGCGGTGTCGCCACCCCGGCCGACGCGGCCCTGATGCGCCAGCTCGGCGCCGAGGGCGTCTTCGTCGGCTCCGGCATCTTCAAGTCCGGCGACCCGGCCAAGCGCGCCGCCGCCATCGTGAAGGCCACCACCTTCTACGACGACCCGAAGATCATCGCCGACGCGTCCCGCAACCTCGGCGAGGCCATGGTCGGCATCAACTGCGACACCCTCCCCGAGACCGAGCGCTACGCCAACCGCGGCTGGTAACCCCATGAGCACTCCTGTCATAGGCGTCCTGGCCCTCCAGGGCGACGTACGGGAGCACCTCGTCGCCCTGGCCGCGGCCGATGCCGTGGCCAGGCCGGTGCGGCGCCCCGAAGAACTCGCCGAGGCGGACGGCCTCGTCATCCCCGGCGGCGAGTCCACCACCATCTCCAAGCTGGCGGTGCTGTTCGGCCTGATGGAGCCGCTGCGCACGCGTGTGCGGGACGGCATGCCCGTCTACGGCACCTGCGCCGGCATGATCATGCTCGCCGACAAGATCCTCGACCCGCGCTCGGGCCAGGAGACCGTCGGCGGCATCGACATGATCGTGCGCCGCAACGCCTTCGGCCGGCAGAACGAGTCCTTCGAGGCGGCCGTCGACGTCAAGGGCGTCGAGGGCGACCCGGTGGAGGGCGTCTTCATCCGTGCCCCCTGGGTTGAGTCCGTCGGTGCCCGGGCCGAGGTGCTCGCCGAGCACGACGGCCACATCGTCGCGGTCCGTCAGGGCAATGCTCTGGCCACGTCGTTCCACCCGGAACTGACCGGCGACCACCGTGTGCACGCCCTGTTCGTCGACATGGTGCGCGCGAACCGAACGGCCGAGTCCTTGTAGGATTCCTGCGTTCGTTGCTGAGATGGGTTACGCGAAGGAGACAGGCAGATGTCCGGCCACTCTAAATGGGCCACGACGAAGCACAAGAAGGCCGTCATCGATGCCAAGCGCGGCAAGCTCTTCGCGAAGCTGATCAAGAACATCGAGGTGGCGGCCCGGATGGGCGGCGCCGACCCCGAAGGCAACCCGACGCTCTACGACGCCATCCAGAAGGCGAAGAAGTCGTCGGTCCCCAACAAGAACATCGACTCGGCGGTCAAGCGCGGCGCGGGCCTGGAGGCCGGCGGCGCCGACTACGAGACGATCATGTACGAGGGCTACGGCCCGAACGGTGTCGCCGTGCTCATCGAGTGCCTCACCGACAACCGCAACCGCGCCGCCTCCGAGGTCCGTGTCGCCATGACCCGCAACGGCGGCTCCATGGCCGACCCGGGCTCGGTGTCGTACCTGTTCAACCGCAAGGGCGTCGTGATCGTCCCCAAGGGCGAGCTGACCGAGGACGACGTGCTGGCCGCCGTGCTGGACGCGGGCGCCGAGGAGGTCAACGACCTCGGCGAGACCTTCGAGGTCCTCAGCGAGGCCACCGACCTGGTCGCGGTCCGCACCGCCCTGCAGGAGGCCGGCATCGACTACGACTCCGCCGACGCCAACTTCGTCCCGACCATGCAGGTCGAGCTGGACGAGGAGGGCGCCAAGAAGATCTTCAAGCTGATCGACGCGCTGGAGGACAGCGACGACGTGCAGAACGTCTTCGCCAACTTCGACGTCAGCGACGAGGTCATGGAGAAGGTCGGCGCGTAACGCCGTCGCGGACTCCGCGGGACCCAACGGGCCGACGGGACACACCCCGTCGGCCCGTCGCGTTGTCGGTGGCACCCGATAGCCTGCAGGAACAGGCGATCGAGAGGGAGGGCGCGTGCGCGTTCTGGGGGTGGACCCGGGCCTGACCCGGTGCGGTGTCGGCGTGGTCGAGGGCGTCGCCGGACGGCCGCTCACCATGATCGGCGTCGGCGTCGTCCGCACACCGGCCGACGCGGACCTCGGCCACCGCCTCGTCGCCATCGAGCAGGGCATCGAACAGTGGCTGGACGAGCACCGGCCGGAGTTCGTCGCCGTCGAGCGCGTCTTCAGCCAGCACAACGTCCGTACGGTGATGGGCACGGCCCAGGCCAGCGCCGTCGCCCTGCTGTGCGCCTCCCGCCGCGGGATCCCCGTGGCGCTGCACACGCCGAGCGAGGTCAAGGCCGCCGTCACCGGCAGCGGCCGGGCCGACAAGGCCCAGGTGGGCGCCATGGTGACCCGCCTGCTCCGGCTGAGCGCACCGCCCAAGCCCGCCGACGCGGCCGACGCCCTCGCCCTCGCCATCTGCCACATCTGGCGCGCCCCCGCGCAGAACCGACTCCAGCAGGCCGTCGCCCTGCACACATCGAAAGGCCGTACGGCATGATCGCCTTCGTCAGCGGCACGGTCGCCGCGCTCGCCCCCGACGCCGCGGTCGTCGAGGTCGGCGGCGTCGGCATGGCCGTCCAGTGCACGCCGAACACGCTGTCCACGCTGCGCATGGGCCAGCCCGCGAAGCTGCACACGTCCCTCGTCGTACGGGAGGACTCACTCACCCTGTACGGCTTCGCGGACGACGACGAGCGGCAGACCTTCGAGTTGCTCCAGACGGCCAGCGGTGTCGGCCCCCGGCTCGCCCAGGCCATGCTCGCCGTGCACACGCCGGACGCCCTGCGCCGGGCCGTCGCCACCGGCGACGAGAAGGCGCTCACGGCCGTCCCCGGTATCGGCAAGAAGGGCGCCCAGAAGCTGCTGTTGGAACTGAAGGACCGCCTCGGCGAGCCGGTCGGCGCCCCCGCCGTCGGTGCGGCCGTCAGCGCGGGCTGGCGCGACCAGCTGCACGCCGCCCTGATCGGCCTCGGCTACGCGACCCGGGAGGCCGACGAGGCCGTGACCGCCGTCGCTCCGCAGGCCGAGGCCGCCGAGGGCGCGCCCCAGGTGGGGCAGCTGCTGAAGGCGGCCCTGCAGACCCTGAACCGCGCCCGATGATCCGCACCTAGATTCCGAGGCACATTCCATGAACTGGGACGACACGACCGACGCCGATGCCGCCGAGCGGCTCGTCGGTGCGTCCGCCGACCGTGAGGATCAGGCCGTCGAGGCCGCCCTGCGCCCCAAGGACCTGGGCGAGTTCATCGGCCAGGAGAAGGTCCGCGAACAGCTCGACTTGGTGCTGCGCGCCGCACGCGCGCGTGGCGCCACCGCCGACCACGTGCTGCTCTCCGGCGCCCCCGGCCTCGGCAAGACCACCCTGTCGATGATCATCGCGGCCGAGATGGGCGCCCCCATCCGCATCACGTCGGGCCCCGCCATCCAGCACGCCGGAGACCTCGCCGCGATCCTCTCCTCCCTCCAGGAGGGCGAGGTCCTCTTCCTCGACGAGATCCACCGCATGTCCCGGCCCGCCGAGGAGATGCTGTACATGGCGATGGAGGACTTCCGCGTCGACGTCATCGTCGGCAAGGGCCCGGGCGCCACCGCCATCCCGCTGGAGCTGCCCCCCTTCACCCTGGTCGGTGCCACCACCCGCGCGGGCCTGCTGCCGCCCCCGCTGCGCGACCGCTTCGGCTTCACCGCCCACATGGAGTTCTACGAACCGGCCGAACTGGAGCGGGTCATCCACCGCTCCGCGGACCTCCTCGAGGTCGAGATCGAGCCGGACGGCGCCGCCGAGATCGCCGGCCGCTCCCGCGGCACGCCCCGCATCGCCAACCGTCTGCTGCGCCGCGTCCGGGACTACGCGCAGGTCAAGGCCGACGGACTGATCACCAAGGACATCGCCGAGGCCGCGCTCGCCGTCTACGAGGTGGACGCCCGCGGCCTCGACCGCCTCGACCGGGCCGTGCTGGAAGCCCTGCTCAAGCTGTTCGGCGGCGGCCCCGTCGGCCTGTCCACGCTCGCGGTCGCGGTGGGGGAGGAGCGTGAGACCGTGGAAGAGGTCGCCGAGCCCTTCCTGGTCCGGGAGGGACTCCTGGCCCGCACCCCGCGCGGCCGGGTCGCCACCCCCGCCGCATGGGCGCATCTCGGCCTCACCCCGCCCCGCTCCCAGACTGCCGGAAACGGACAACAGGACCTGTTCGGGGCGTGACGGCGCCGTCACGGCTCCGGGACGGCGAGGCCAGTGGCCGGAGCAGGAACCCCGGTGCCATGCTGAGCGTTGTTCCATGCGCGCGGACTCGCTTAGACTCCGCCGATGCCGCCTTTGTCGGCGGCGTACACACCCCCAACCATCTGGCCGCTCACAGCGCGGTCGTGTGAAGGAAGTACCGACCCGTGAGTCTCCTGACCCTCCTCCCGTTCATCGTGCTCATCGGGGCCATGTTCCTGATGACCCGGTCGGCCAAGAAGAAGCAGCAGCAGGCCGTGGAGATGCGGAACCAAATGCAGCCCGGCAGCGGTGTCCGCACCATCGGGGGCATGTACGCCACGGTCAAGGAAGTCAACGAGGACACCGTCCTCCTCGACGCCGGTCCGGGCGTCGAGCTCCTCTTCGCCAAGAACTCCATCGGCGCCGTCCTCACCGACGACGAGTACAACCGCATCGTCCACGGCATCGAGCACGACCTGAAGTCCGACGCCGACATCGTCCCGGACGACGCCTCCTCCCTCACCGAGACCGGCGAATCCGCCGCCGACGCCAACGACGACGACAAGGCCGTCGACCTCGGCAAGAAGGACGCGGCCGAGGAGCCGGCCGACGACGCCCCGGCCGGCGAGGCGAAGACGGACGAAGAGCCGAAGAAGACCGACGGCGACTCCGAGGCGAAGTAGTCGCGTCCCGGGGTGCACGGGCCGGGCCCGCGCACCCCGGGACACGACCGGCTCGCACGGAGTCCCGACACCATGTGATGGCCGCCCGTCCGCCGATCCGGAGCGAGGCGGCCCGAGAGGGAGTACGAGAAGGTGGCCACACCTAAAAAGGGCCGGAGCGCGAGCGCCCAGAGCAAGCCGGGGCGCTCGCTGGCCCTGATCCTGATCGCCATCGCGGCGCTCACCGGTGGGATGTTCGCCTCGGGGCACACCACCCCGCGTCTCGGCATCGACCTGGCCGGCGGCACCAGCATCACGCTCCGCGCGGTGCCCGAGGCCGGCAACGAGGCGGCGATCAACAAGACCAACATGGACACCGCCGTCTCCATCATGGAGCGACGTGTCAACGGTCTGGGCGTCCAGGAGGCCGAGGTCCAGACGCAGGGCCGGGACAACATCATCGTCAACATCCCCAAGGGCACGAACTCCGAGCAGGCCCGCAAGCAGGTCGGCACCACCGCCAAGCTCTACTTCCGCCCGGTCGTCGCCACCGAGGTCTCCGGCGGCGGGGGCTCGGCGAGCCCCTCGCCGAGCCCCACGGGAAGCCCCTCGGACCAGCCGTCCGGCAAGGCCACCGACAAGCCCGAGGCCACCGACAAGGGCTCCGCCTCCCCGTCCGCCTCTCCCAGCACCCAGGGCCGCGCGGTCACGGACGCGCTGAAGGCCGACGCGACGCCGTCCGCGAGCGCCTCGGACAAGGCGAAGGCCAGCCCCTCCGCGTCCGGCGGCGCCTCGGGTGACGACCCGAGCAAGCTCCAGGAGCAGTACGCCAAGCTCGACTGCACCAACGCGAAGACCCGCTCCACCGTGGGCGACGGCGTCAAGGCCTCCCAGCCCACCCTGGCCTGCGGCAAGAACGCGCAGGGTCAGTGGCAGAAGTACATCCTCGGCCCCGCCGAGGTCGACGGCACCGACGTCGACAAGGCCCAGGCCGTCCTGAACACCCAGACCGGTGCGGGCTGGACCGTCACGATGGACTTCACCGACGGGGGCGCCAAGAAGTTCGCGGACATCACCGGCAAGCTGGCGCAGAACCAGTCGCCGCAGAACCAGTTCGCGATCGTCCTCGACGGTGACGTGGTCTCCGACCCGTACGTGCGCCAGGCCCTGACCGGCGGCAACGCGGAGATCTCCGGCAACTTCACCCAGCAGTCCGCCCAGGAACTCGCCAACATGCTGTCGTACGGCGCGCTGCCGCTGACCTTCAAGGTGGACAGCATGACGACTGTGACCGCCGCGCTGGGCGGTGACCAGCTGAACGCCGGCCTGATCGCAGGCGCGATCGGTCTCGCGCTGGTCGTCATCTATCTGCTGGCCTACTACCGCGGCCTGTCGTTCATCGCGATCCTCTCGCTGCTGGTGTCCGCCGCGCTCACGTACACGCTCATGGCCCTGCTCGGCCCGGCCATCGGCTTCGCGCTGAACCTGCCGGCCGTGTGCGGTGCCATCGTCGCGATCGGCATCACCGCGGACTCGTTCATCGTGTACTTCGAACGCGTCCGCGACGAGATCCGGGAGGGCCGCTCGCTGCGCCCCGCCGTCGAGCGGGCCTGGCCGCGTGCCCGGCGCACCATCCTGGTCTCCGACTTCGTGTCGTTCCTCGCCGCCGCGGTGCTCTTCATCGTCACCGTCGGCAAGGTCCAGGGCTTCGCGTTCACGCTCGGCCTGACCACCCTGCTCGACGTGGTCGTCGTGTTCCTCTTCACCAAGCCGCTGCTGACGCTGATGGCCCGCCGCCCCTTCTTCGCGAACGGCCACAAGTGGTCCGGTCTCGACCCGAAGAGCCTGGGGGCGCAGCCACCGCTGCGCCGCACCCGCCGTCCCGCCGTCCCCGTCGACCCCAAGGAGGCCTGAGATGTCGAAACTCGGCAACCTCGGCGCCCGGCTGCACCGTGGCGAGGTCGGCTACGACTTCGTCAAGAACCGCAAGATCTGGTACGGCCTGTCCATCCTGATCACCATCACGGCCATCGTCGGCCTGGCGGTGCGCGGCCTGAACATGGGCATCGAGTTCGAGGGCGGCGCCGTCTTCAACACGCCGAAGAACACCAGCGCTTCGGTGTCCCAGGCGGAGGAGTACGCGGAACAGGCCGCCGGCCACGACGCGATCGTCCAGAAGCTGGGTGACGGCAGCCTGCGCATCCAGGTCGCCGGCATCGACACCGACGCGGCGAACACGATCAAGAACACGCTCGCCGACGACCTCAAGGTCGACTCGGAGCAGATCAACGCCGAACTGGTCGGCCCCAGCTGGGGCGAGCAGATCGCGAACAAGGCCTGGCAGGGCCTCGGCATCTTCCTGGTCCTCGTGGTGATCTACCTCGCGATCGCCTTCGAGTGGCGCATGGCGCTCGCCGCGTTCGTCGCACTGATCCACGACATCACCATCACGGTCGGCATCTACGCCCTGGTGGGCTTCGAGGTCACACCGGGCACGGTGATCGGTCTGCTGACCATCCTCGGCTACTCGCTGTACGACACCGTCGTGGTCTTCGACAGCCTCAAGGAACAGACCAAGGACATCACCAAGCAGACCCGCTGGACCTACAGCGACATCGCCAACCGCTCGATCAACAGCACCCTGGTCCGCTCCATCAACACCACGGTGGTCGCGCTGCTGCCGGTCGCGGGCCTGCTGTTCATCGGTGGCGGTGTCCTCGGCGCCGGCATGCTGAACGACATCTCGCTGTCGCTGTTCGTCGGCCTCGCCGCCGGTGCGTACTCCTCGATCTTCATCGCCACGCCGCTCGTCGCCGACCTCAAGGAGCGCGAGCCGCAGCTGAAGGCCCTCAGGAAGCGCGTCCTCGCCAAGCGGGCCCAGTCCGGCGCCCAGGGCGATACCGAGACCCACGACGCCGACGAGTCGTACGACGGCGAGCCCGAGGACGCCGCACCCGCGGTCGTCGGCCCCCGCAACCAGCCCGCGTCCCGCACCCGCGGCCGTGGCCGTCCGTCGGGGAAGCGCCGATGACCGACATCAGGGAGCTGCTGCTCAGCCGCATCAGGGACGTGGCGGACTACCCGGAGCCGGGCGTGATGTTCAAGGACATCACCCCGCTCCTGGCGGACCCCGCGGCGTTCACCGCGCTCACCGACGCCCTCGCCGAGATCGCCGAGCGCACCGGTGCCACCAAGGTCGTCGGCCTGGAGGCCCGGGGCTTCATCCTCGGCGCCCCCGTGGCCGTCCGCGCCGGCCTCGGCTTCATCCCCGTACGCAAGGCGGGCAAGCTCCCCGGAGCCACCCTCGGCCAGGCCTACGACCTGGAGTACGGCTCGGCGGAGATCGAGGTGCACGCCGAGGACCTGACCGCCGACGACCGCGTCCTGATCGTCGACGACGTCCTCGCCACCGGCGGCACCGCAGAGGCCTCGGTCCAGCTCATCCGCCGGGCCGGCGCCGAGGTCGCGGGCCTCGCCGTCCTCATGGAGCTCGGCTTCCTCAGCGGCCGCGGCCGCCTGGAACCGGCTCTGAACGGCGCACCGCTGGAGGCGCTGCTCACGGTCTAGAAGGCCCGGGCAGCCCGGTGGACACCGTCATGCCACCGGCTCGACACCGTGGAGGCGGGCCCGGAGTAATCCGGCGCCCGCCTCTCACGTTTCTCGGGTAGACGGTCCTCACATTGGCCTGAAGGCGATCCTGGGGCCCAGGATGGCTACCATGGGGTTTCCGGAGCCTGACCGGGGGACCCGGATCGCGCACGAGGAGCCCTCTTGCCAGACGAGGCCCAGCACCTGACCGCCGCCAAGCCCGAGTCCGCCTCGGCAGCCGCGGCCAAGCCCGCGCCGAACGCGCCCCACGCCAAGAACGACACTCGCGGGCCGGTCGAGCACGCCCAGTCGGCGCCGGTCGACAAGCCCGCCGAGCAGGCGCGTCCCAAGCCCGCCCCGCCCGTGCGCCAGGCCGGCGGCCAGCCCGCCCGTACCGGCTCCTCCAACCGCGTCCGCGCCCGCCTGGCCCGCCTCGGCGTGCAGCGCGCGAACCCGTACAACCCGGTGCTGGAGCCGTTGCTGCGGATAGTGCGCAGCAACGACCCGAAGATCGAGACGTCGACGCTCCGCCAGATCGAGCGCGCCTACCAGGTCGCCGAGCGCTGGCACCGCGGCCAGAAGCGCAAGAGCGGCGACCCGTACATCACGCACCCCCTCGCGGTGACGACCATCCTCGCCGAGCTGGGCATGGACCCGGCCACCCTGATGGCGGGCCTGCTGCACGACACGGTCGAGGACACCGAGTACGGCCTGGACGACCTGCGCCGCGACTTCGGCGACGTCGTCACCCTGCTCGTCGACGGCGTCACCAAACTGGACAAGGTCAAGTTCGGCGAGGCCGCGCAGGCCGAGACCGTGCGCAAGATGGTCGTCGCCATGGCCAAGGACCCCCGCGTCCTGGTCATCAAGCTCGCCGACCGCCTGCACAACATGCGCACCATGCGCTACCTCAAGCGTGAGAAGCAGGAGAAGAAGGCGCGCGAGACCCTGGAGATCTACGCGCCGCTAGCCCACCGCCTGGGCATGAACACCATCAAGTGGGAGCTCGAGGACCTCGCCTTCGCGATCCTCTACCCCAAGATGTACGACGAGATCGTTCGCCTGGTCGCCGAGCGCGCCCCGAAGCGCGACGAGTACCTCGCCATCGTCACCGACGAGGTCCAGCAGGACCTGCGGGCGGCCCGCATCAAGGCGACCGTCACCGGCCGCCCGAAGCACTACTACAGCGTCTACCAGAAGATGATCGTCCGCGGCCGGGACTTCGCGGAGATCTACGACCTGGTGGGCATCCGCGTCCTCGTGGACACCGTCCGCGACTGCTACGCGGCCCTCGGCACGGTGCACGCGCGATGGAATCCGGTCCCCGGCCGGTTCAAGGACTACATCGCGATGCCCAAGTTCAACATGTACCAGTCGCTGCACACGACCGTCATCGGCCCCGGCGGCAAGCCGGTCGAGCTGCAGATCCGCACGTTCGACATGCACCGCCGCGCCGAGTACGGCATCGCCGCGCACTGGAAGTACAAGCAGGAGGCCGTCGCCGGCGCCTCCAAGGTGCGCACGGACGCGCCCAAGTCGTCCGGCAAGGACAAGGACGCCATCAACGACATGGCGTGGCTGCGGCAGCTCCTCGACTGGCAGAAGGAGACCGAGGACCCCGGCGAGTTCCTGGAGTCGCTGCGCTTCGACCTCTCCCGCAACGAGGTCTTCGTCTTCACCCCCAAGGGCGACGTCATAGCGCTCCCCGCGGGTGCCACCCCGGTCGACTTCGCCTACGCCGTGCACACCGAGGTCGGCCACCGCACCATAGGCGCCCGCGTCAACGGCCGCCTGGTCCCGCTGGAATCCACCCTCGACAACGGCGACCTGGTCGAGGTCTTCACCTCCAAGGCACCCGGCGCCGGCCCCTCCCGCGACTGGCTCGGCTTCGTCAAGTCACCGCGCGCCCGCAACAAGATCCGCGCCTGGTTCTCCAAGGAGCGCCGCGACGAGGCGATCGAGCAGGGCAAGGACGCCATCGTCCGCGCCATGCGCAAGCAGAACCTGCCGATCCAGCGCATCCTGACCGGCGACTCCCTGGTGACCCTCGCGCACGAGATGCGCTACGCGGACATCTCCGCGCTGTACGCGGCGATCGGCGAGGGCCATGTCTCGGCGCAGAACATCGTGCAGAAACTCGTCCATGCGCTCGGCGGCGAGGAGGCCGCCACCGAGGAGATCGACGAGTCGATCCCGCCGGCCCGGGGCCGCAGCCGCAAGCGCCGCTCCAGCGCCGACCCGGGCGTCGTCGTCAAGGGTGTCGAGGACGTGTGGGTCAAGCTGGCCCGCTGCTGTACTCCCGTCCCCGGCGACCCCATCATGGGCTTCGTCACGCGCGGCAGCGGCGTATCGGTTCACCGCACCGACTGCGTCAACGTCGACTCGCTGTCCCGTGAGCCCGAGCGGATTCTCGAGGTCGAGTGGGCGCCCACCCAGTCCTCGGTCTTTCTGGTGGCCATCCAGGTCGAGGCCCTGGACCGCTCCCGGCTCCTCTCGGATGTCACCCGCGTCCTGTCCGACCAGCACGTCAACATCCTCTCCGCGGCCGTGCAGACCTCCCGCGACCGCGTCGCCACCTCCCGCTTCACCTTCGAGATGGGCGACCCGAAGCATCTCGGCCATGTACTGAAGGCGGTCCGGGGCGTGGAGGGCGTCTACGACGTGTACCGGGTGACGTCGGCGCGCAGCAGGGCGTAACAGCCACGCGAAAGGGGCCCCGTACGGTGTGTACGGGGCCCCCTTCGCTGCCGGCTGGATCAGCCGCCGAACTCCTGCAGACCCTTCAGCGCCTGGTCCAGCAGCGCCTGGCGGCCCTCGAGCTCACGCTCGAGCTTGTCGGCCTTGGCGTTGTTGCCCTGCGCCCGGGCCTGGTCGATCTGGCCCCGCAGCTTGTCCACGGCCGCCTGGAGCTGACCGGTCAGACCCTCGGCACGCGCGCGTGCCTCCGGGTTCGTCCGGCGCCACTCGGCCTCCTCGGCCTCCTGAAGCGCCCGCTCAACGGCGTGCATGCGGCCCTCGACCTTGGGCCGGGCGTCGCGCGGCACATGACCGATGGCCTCCCAGCGCTCGTTGATCGTGCGGAACGCGGCCCGGGACGCCTTCAGGTCCGTGATCGGCAGGAGCTTCTCGGCCTCCTCGGCCAGCTCCTCCTTGAGCTTCAGGTTCTCCGCCTGCTCGGCGTCCCGCTCGGCGAACACCGAGCTGCGCGCGGCGAAGAAGACGTCCTGGGCGCCGCGGAAGCGGTTCCACAGATCGTCCTCGTGCTCGCGCTGGGCCCGGCCGGCGGCCTTCCACTCGGCCATCAGCTCGCGGTAGCGCGCGGCCGTCGCACCCCAGTCCGTCGAGTTCGACAGCGCCTCGGCCTCGGCGACCAGCCGCTCCTTGGTCCGCCGCGCCTCCTCGCGCTGGGCGTCCAACTGCGCGAAGTGCTGCTTGCGCCGCTTGGAGAACGCCGACCGCGCGTGCGAGAACCGGTGCCACAGCTCGTCGTCGGACTTGCGGTCCAGCCGCGGCAGACCCTTCCAGGTGTCCACCAGGGCCCGCAGCCGCTCACCGGCAGCCCGCCACTGGTCGGACTGCGACAGCTCCTCCGCCTCGACGACCAGCGCCTCCTTGGCCTTGCGCGCCTCGTCGGACTGCTTCGCCCGCTGCGCCTTGCGCTCCTCGCGGCGCGCCTCCACCAGCTCGGTGAGCTTGTCCAGCCGGACCCGCAGGGCGTCCAGGTCGCCCACCGCGTGGTGCGCGTCGACCTGCTCCCTGATGTGGTCGATGGCCGCCTGGGCGTCCTTCGCCGACAGGTCGGTGGTCTTCACTCGCTTCTCGAGGAGGCCGATCTCGACAACCAGGCCCTCGTACTTGCGCTCGAAATAGGCCAGCGCCTCTTCAGGGGAGCCTGCCTGCCAGGAACCGACGACCTGCTCGCCGTCGGCCGTACGCACGTACACGGTCCCCGTCTCGTCGACGCGGCCCCACGGGTCGCTGCTCACAGCGCCTCCTCCACATGATGCCTGCGAGGGGCCTCAGCACCCCCGGGCATCGTCCACAGTTTCGTCACGGCCAACATAGGCGACCGGCGGGGGGCCTGTCCGCATCCCGCGCGACCGAAATTACGCAGTTGAGGGTCAGGATTTCGCGACCGTGGCCTTGTTGATCACGACCGTCGCGTTGGGCGCGGTGTTGCCCGTCTGAGGGTCGGGAGCCTGGGCTCCGGCGGCGGCGATTTTCTTGAGGACCTTCATGCCCGCCTCGGACACGGTGCCGAACGGTGTGTAGTCGGGCGGCAGCTGACTGTCCTGGTAGACGAGGAAGAACTGGCTGCCGCCGCTGTTGCGGCCCTGCTTCGTCTGGGCGTTGTACTGGTTCGCCATCGCGACCGTGCCCGCCGGGTACACCCCGCCCTTGAGGCTCTTGTCCTTCAGATTCTCGTCCGGGATCGTGTAGCCGGGGCCGCCCATGCCGGTGCCCTGCGGGTCGCCGCACTGCAGGACGTAGATGCCCTGGTTCGTGAGCCGGTGGCACTTGCTGTGGTCGAAGTAGCCCTTGCCGGCGAGGAAGTTGAACGAGTTGACGGTGTGCGGCGCCGCCGAGGCCTTCAGCGCGATGTCTATCTCGCCGCAGGTCGTGTCCAGCTTCATCGTGTACTTCGCCGACTCGTCGATCGTCATCGCCGGTTCCTTCTTCCAGGTCTCCGGCTTGACCTTGCCCGCGGCGGGCTTCTCGCACGGGTCCGGGGCCTTGCTGGGCGAGGCGCTCGGGCTGACCTCCGCGCCCGCCTTCTCGGTCTTGCCGTCCTCCTCGAACGGCTTGGTCAGGTAGACCGACACGGAGAGCACCACGACCACGCCGAGAACCGAGGCGATCACGGAGTTGCGGATACGGGCCTTGCGTCGCGCATCAGTGCGCCGCTGCTGCTGCCGCAAGTACTTCTCACGGGCGAGCTGACGCCGCCGCTGTTCCTGGCTGACCACCGGGTTCTCTCCTCATGCGTCTCGAACGTCGACCGGTACGCGTGGGGCCTGTGCGCCGACCGCCTGCGTGTGCCCCGTACCGTATATGGGTTCGCTGAGGAATCGGCAGCGCCGGTAGGCTCTGACAGCAGCCGCAGCCGCCCGTATCGACACAACGAAGGACGATCGTGCTCATTGCCGGGTTCCCCGCCGGGGCCTGGGGGACGAACTGCTACCTCGTCGCCCCCGCCGCCGGTGAGGAGTGCGTGATCATCGACCCCGGCCATCAGGCCGCCGACGGCGTCGCGGAAACGCTCAGAAAGCATCGGCTCAAGCCCGTCGCCGTCGTCCTCACGCACGGCCACATCGACCACGTGGCCTCGGTCGTCCCGGTGTGCGGCGCGCACGACGTGCCGGCCTGGATCCACCCCGACGACCGGTACATGATGAGCGACCCCGAGAAGGGAATAGGCCGATCCATCGGGATGCCGCTCCTGGGTGAGCTGACCGTGGGAGAGCCCGATGACGTCAAGGAACTGGCCGACGGGGCGAAGCTGGAGCTGGCGGGCCTGGAGCTGTCCGTCGCGCACGCGCCCGGCCATACCAAGGGGTCGGTGACCTTCGGCATGCCCGAGGCGGCGGACATCCCGCCGATCCTGTTCTCGGGCGACCTGCTGTTCGCCGGCTCCATCGGACGCACCGACCTGCCCGGCGGCGACATGGCCGAGATGCTCGACTCGCTGGCCCGTGTGTGCCTGCCGCTCGACGACTCGACCGTGGTGCTGTCCGGCCACGGCCCCCAGACCACCATCGGCCAGGAGCGCGCCACCAACCCCTATCTGCGGCAGGTGGCGGCCGGCCAGGGAGAATCCCCGGCTCCCCGACGAGGAATGTGACGAGACCTTCCGTGAGCACCTTCAAGGCCCCCAAGGGCACGTACGACCTGATCCCTCCGGACTCCGCGACGTATCTGGCGGTCCGCGAGGCGATCGCCGCGCCGCTGCGCAACTCCGGCTACGGCTACATCGAGACACCGGGCTTCGAGAACGTCGAACTCTTCGCCCGCGGCGTCGGCGAGTCGACGGACATCGTGACGAAGGAGATGTACGCCTTCGAGACCAAGGGCGGCGACAGGCTGGCCCTGCGCCCCGAAGGCACGGCCTCCGTCCTGCGTGCCGCGCTGGAGGCCAACCTGCACAAGGCGGGCAACCTCCCCGTCAAGCTCTGGTACTCCGGCTCGTACTACCGCTACGAGCGCCCCCAGAAGGGCCGCTACCGCCACTTCTCCCAGGTCGGTGCCGAGGCGATCGGTGCCGAGGACCCGGCGCTGGACGCCGAGCTGATCATCCTGGCCGACCAGGCGTACCGCTCGCTGGGCCTGAGCAACTTCCGGATCCTGCTCAACAGCCTGGGCGACAAGGAGTGCCGCCCGGTGTACCGGACCGCGCTCCAGGAGTTCCTGCGCGGCCTGGACCTGGACGAGGACACCCTGCGCCGGGCGGAGATCAACCCGCTGCGCGTCCTGGACGACAAGCGCGAGTCGGTCCAGAAGCAGCTGGGGGACGCCCCGCTGCTGCGCGACTACCTCTGCGACGCCTGCAAGGCGTACCACGAGGAGGTCCGCGAGCTGATCACGGCGGCCGGCGTCGCCTTCGAGGACGACCCGAAGCTGGTGCGCGGCCTGGACTACTACACCCGCACGACGTTCGAGTTCGTCCACGACGGCCTCGGCTCCCAGTCCGCCGTCGGCGGCGGCGGACGCTACGACGGCCTGTCCGAGATGATCGGCGGCCCCGCGCTGCCGTCCGTCGGCTGGGCCCTCGGCGTCGACCGCACGGTCCTCGCCCTGGAGGCGGAGGGCATCGCGCTCGAACTGCCCGCCACCACCAGCGTGTTCGCCGTCCCGCTCGGCGAGGAGGCCCGCCGGGTCCTGTTCGCCAAGGTCACGGAGCTGCGCAAGAACGGCATCGCGGCCGACTTCTCCTACGGCGGCAAGGGCCTCAAGGGCGCGATGAAGAACGCCAACCGCAGCGGCGCCCGTTACACGATCGTCGCCGGCGAACGCGACCTCGCCGAGGGCGTCGTCCAGCTCAAGGACATGGAGTCGGGCGAGCAGTCGGCGGTCGGCGTGAACGAGATCGTGGCGGAACTGGAAGCCCGACTGGGCTGATCCGCCGCTCCCCGCCCGGGCGGCCTCGCCCTCTCAGCCCGTCCGGTGCTGGAGGGCGGGAGCGACTGGCTGAGCCCGCCGCTCGTGCCCGGGCGGCCTCGCCAACTCAGCCCGTCCGGCGATTGAGGACGAGGCCGTTCAGGCCGATGGGGGTCCAGGGGGCGACGCCCCCTGGCGGGGTTGAAGGGACGGAGCCCCTGGAGGATGGGACGGGGAGGGGCGGCGGGGGCGAGAACCCTCGGTCCAGCAGCCCGTACCGCAGCGCGCTCTCACCGCCGCCGTCCGGTCGTCCACCCCCAACTTGCCGAAGACGCGCAGCAGATACGTCTTCACCGTCGACTCCCCGATGAACAACCGCCGCCCGATCTCCGCGTTCGTGCAGCCCTCGGCGACCAACCGCAGCACGGCCGTCTCGTGCCCCGGCAGCCGCGGCCGCTCCGGCTTCGGCCCGCGTCATCCGCACGAGGGAGTCCGCACCCCCCGGCATCCGCAGATCCATCAGCGACGGACGTACCCGTGCGGCACAATGGCCCTGTCCGAAGTTGTCCAGGGTCTCAAGTGACGGAATCGGCGTGATGAGCAAGACGACAGTCAAGGACGTCTCCACGGAGCCCGAGCCGGAGAGCGCCGATATGGCACCCCGCGCCGAGGGCGGCAGCCGGGCCCTCGCCCTGCTGCTGGTGATCACCGGCGCGGCCGGACTGCTCGCCTCGTGGGTCATCACGATCGACAAGTTCAAGATCCTCGAGGCCAAGGTCGAGGGCAAGACGTTCACCCCAGGGTGCAGCCTCAACCCCGTCGTCTCCTGCGGCAGCGTCATGGAGAGCAAGCAGGCCGCCGTGTTCGGTTTCCCGAACCCGATGCTCGGCCTCGTCTGCTACGCCATCGTCATCGGCGTCGGCGTGAGCCTGCTCGCCCGCGCCCGCTTCCCGCGCTGGTACTGGCTCACCTTCAACGCCGGCTGCCTGTTCGGCGTCGGCTTCTGCGCCTGGCTGATGTTCCAGTCCCTGTACCGGATCAACGCGCTGTGCCTGTGGTGCTCCCTGGCCTGGGTCGCCACGATCCTGATGTTCTGGTACGTGACGTCGTTCAACATCCGCAAGGGCTTCCTGCCCGCCCCGGCCTGGCTCCGGAGTTTCTTCGGCGAGTTCACCTGGGTCATGCCGGTGCTGCACATCGGCGTCATCGGCATGCTGGTCCTGACCCGCTGGTGGGACTTCTGGCTGAGCTAGAAGGGCCCCAGCCGGGAGCACCGGGGCCCGCGGCATTGTCAGTGCCGTGATTTAGGGTTTCTGACGTGGAGCCCGACCTGTTCACCGCCGCAGCAGAAGAACGCCAGGAGAAGGAACCGTCCAGCAGCCCCCTGGCGGTGCGGATGCGCCCGCGCACCCTCGACGAGGTCGTGGGCCAGCGGCATCTGCTCAAGCCGGGCTCTCCTCTGCGCAGACTGGTCGGCGAGGGCGCCTCCGGCCCGGCCGGCCCCTCCTCGGTGATCCTCTGGGGCCCGCCCGGCACCGGCAAGACCACCCTGGCGTACGTCGTCTCCAAGGCCACCAACGCCCGCTTCGTCGAGCTGTCGGCGATCACCGCGGGCGTCAAGGAGGTCCGCTCGGTCATCGACGGCGCCCGCCGCGCCTCCGGCGGATACGGCAAGGAGACCGTCCTCTTCCTCGACGAGATCCACCGCTTCAGCAAGGCCCAGCAGGACTCCCTGCTCCCGGCCGTCGAGAACCGCTGGGTGACGCTGATCGCGGCGACGACGGAGAATCCGTACTTCTCGGTGATCTCGCCCCTGCTGTCCCGCTCCCTGCTGCTCACCCTCGAACCGCTCACGGACGAGGACATCAAGGGCCTCGTCCAGCGGGCCCTGACCGACGAGCGCGGCCTCAAGGGCGCCGTCGCCCTCCCCGAGGAGACCGAGAGCCACCTCCTGCGCATCGCAGGCGGTGACGCCCGCCGCGCCCTGACCGCCCTGGAGGCCGCCGCCGGAGCCGCCCTCGACAAGGGCGAGACGGAGATCGGCCTGACGACGCTGGAAGAGACGGTCGACCGGGCCGCCGTGAAGTACGACCGCGACGGCGACCAGCACTACGACGTGGCCAGCGCCCTGATCAAGTCGATCCGGGGCTCCGACGTCGACGCCGCCCTGCACTACCTGGCCCGGATGATCGAGGCCGGCGAGGACCCCCGCTTCATCGCCCGCCGCCTGATGATCTCGGCCAGCGAGGACATCGGCCTCGCCGACCCGAACGCGCTGCCGATCGCGGTCGCCGCCGCCCAGGCCGTCGCCATGATCGGCTTCCCGGAGGCCGCCCTCACCCTCAGCCACGCCACCATCGCCCTCGCCCTGGCTCCCAAGTCCAACGCCGCGACCACCGCGATCGGCGCCGCCCTGGAGGACGTACGCAAGGGGCTGGCCGGCCCCGTGCCCGCGCATCTGCGCGACAGCCACTACAAGGGCGCCACCAAGCTCGGCCACGGCCGGGGCTACGTCTACCCGCACGACCTGCCCGAGGGCATCGCCGCCCAGCAGTACGCCCCGGACGCCCTGAAGGACCGCGAATACTACGAACCGACCCGGCACGGCGCGGAGGCCCGCTACGCGGACGCGGTCGAGTGGACCCGGAAGAACCTCGGTCGAAAGCGGTCCTGAGCACCCTGTAAACTCGTTCGGAGTGCCGCGTCCCGTGCAGTCAGAACGGGACAGTCGGCCGGAGCCCGGTCCCCCCGGGGATCGGCTCCAGGAGCGTCGCGCACCGTCGAAGGTGTCGCGGGCAGCCCACCACCCCTCGTCCTGCGGACGGGACCGGTCGGTGGGCCACTCGCGTGCTGCACGTATGTGCCCAGACCAGGGGAGCGGCTGCCCACCGAGGTCCACCAGGACCGAGGCGGGTTTCCCCGGCTGCGGATGCGACCTCCCACAACCCTGACAAGCCGACACTAGGAAACGAGAAACAGTGGCGAACCAGTCCCGCCCCAAGGTCAAGAAGTCGCGTGCCCTCGGCATCGCGCTCACCCCGAAGGCCGTCAAGTACTTCGAGGCCCGCCCCTACCCGCCCGGTGAGCACGGCCGTGGCCGCAAGCAGAACTCGGACTACAAGGTCCGTCTGCTCGAGAAGCAGCGCCTGCGCGCGCAGTACGACGTGTCCGAGCGCCAGCTCGTCCGCGCCTACGAGCGTGCCTCCAAGGTCCAGGGCAAGACCGGTGAGGCCCTGATCATCGAGCTGGAGCGCCGTCTCGACGCCCTGGTCCTGCGTTCGGGCATCGCCCGCACGATCTACCAGGCCCGACAGATGGTCGTCCACGGCCACATCGCGGTCAACGGCAAGAAGGTCGACAAGCCCTCCTTCCGTGTCCGCCCGGACGACGTGGTGCAGGTCCGCGAGCGCTCCAAGGAGAAGACCCTCTTCACGATCGCCCGTGAGGGTGGCTTCGCCCCCGACGGCGAGACCCCGCGCTACCTCCAGGTGAACCTCAAGGCCCTGGCGTTCCGCCTGGACCGCGAGCCGAACCGCAAGGAGATCCCGGTGATCTGCGACGAGCAGCTCGTCGTCGAGTACTACGCCCGCTGATAGCACGGCAGGCACGCGGTACCCCAGCCCGTCGTCTCCCCGCCCCTCCGGGCGGGCGAGGCGGCGGGCTTTCGCGAATCCGCCGTCCCCGGGCGGTAATCCGGTACGGAGCCGCATCCCCGGCGCGATAGGCTCGTCGCACGACTTTTTCGATGTTCAGGCACGTTTTTCAGGGAGCGGGTGCACACAGTGTCCGGTGGAGAGGTGGCCGGAATCCTGGTGGCCGTCTTCTGGGCGATCCTGGTCTCCTTCCTCGCCGTCGCGCTGGCGAGGCTGGCCCAGACGCTCAGGGCGACCACCAAGCTCGTGGCGGACGTGACGGATCAGGCCGTCCCGCTGCTGGCCGACGCCTCCGCGGCGGTGCGCTCCGCGCAGACCCAGATCGACCGCGTCGACTCGATCGCCTCCGACGTCCAGGAGGTCACGTCGAACGCCTCCGCGCTGTCGACCACCGTCGCCTCCACCTTCGGGGGCCCCCTGGTCAAGGTCGCCGCCTTCGGCTACGGCGTGCGCCGGGCCCTCGGCGGCCGCAAGGAGGACGTGCCCGGCAAGGCGTCGAGGCGTACCGTGATCGTGGGCCGCACGGTCTCTCGGCGCAGCGCCCGAGGGAAGAGGGACTGAGAGCCAGCGATGTTCCGCCGTACGTTCTGGTTCACCACCGGCGTCGCCGCCGGAGTGTGGGCCACCACCAAGGTCAACCGGAAGCTGAAGCAGCTGACGCCCGAGAGCCTCGCCAGAACCGCGGGGAACAAGGCGCTCGAGGCCGGCCACCGGCTCAAGGACCGCGCGGTCGACTTCGCGCTCGAGGTCCGCGACAACATGGCCCAGCGGGAGGCCGAACTGGGCGACGCGCTCGGGCTCAACGCCCCCGTCGACCCCGAACTCCCCGCGCCCAGGCGGTACGCCGCCATCGAGAACCGCACAGAGCCGAAGACGTACGTCATCGACAGCATGTCGTCCACGTACAAGAAGAATTCGTACAACCGGAATGAGGACCACTGATGGAGTCGGCTGAGATTCGCCGCCGCTGGTTGAGCTTCTTCGAGGAGCGCGGTCACACCGTCGTCCCTTCGGCGTCGCTCATCGCGGACGACCCGACTCTGCTCCTCGTCCCGGCCGGCATGGTGCCCTTCAAGCCTTACTTCCTGGGTGAGGTCAAGCCGCCCTTCGCCCGCGCCACCAGCGTGCAGAAGTGCGTGCGCACGCCGGACATCGAAGAGGTCGGCAAGACCACGCGCCACGGCACGTTCTTCCAGATGTGCGGCAACTTCTCCTTCGGCGACTACTTCAAGGAAGGCGCCATCAAGCTCGCCTGGGAGCTGCTCACCAGCCCCCAGGACAAGGGCGGTTACGGCCTCGACCCCGAGCGCCTGTGGATCACCGTCTACAAGGACGACGACGAGGCCGAGCGCATCTGGCACGAGGTCGTCGGCGTGCCGAAGGAGCGCATCCAGCGCCTCGGCATGAAGGACAACTACTGGTCCATGGGCGTCCCCGGCCCGTGCGGACCCTGCTCCGAGATCAACTACGACCGCGGCCCCGAGTTCGGCGCCGAGGGCGGTCCCGCCGTCAACGACGAGCGGTACGTGGAGATCTGGAACCTCGTCTTCATGCAGTACGAGCGGGGCGAGGGCACCGGCAAGGACAACTTCGAGATCCTCGGGGACCTGCCCAGCAAGAACATCGACACCGGCCTCGGCCTCGAACGTCTCGCCATGATCCTGCAGGGCGTGCAGAACATGTACGAGATCGACACCTCCATGGCCGTCATCGACAAGGCCACCGAGCTGACCGGGGTCCGCTACGGCGACGCCCACGCCTCGGACGTGTCCCTGCGCGTGGTCACCGACCACATGCGCACCGCCACCATGCTCATCGGCGACGGCGTCACCCCGGGCAACGAGGGCCGCGGCTACGTGCTGCGCCGCATCATGCGCCGCGCCATCCGCAACATGCGCCTGCTCGGCGCCACCGGCCCGGTCGTCAAGGACCTGATCGACGTCGTCATCGGCATGATGGGCCAGCAGTACCCCGAGCTCATCACCGACCGCGAGCGCATCGAGAAGGTCGCCCTCGCCGAGGAGAACGCCTTCCTCAAGACGCTGAAGGCCGGCACCAACATCCTCGACACGGCCGTCAGCGACACCAAGGCCGCCGGCTCCACCGTGCTGCCCGGCGACAAGGCCTTCCTGCTCCACGACACCTGGGGCTTCCCGATCGACCTCACCCTGGAGATGGCCGCCGAGCAGGGGCTGTCCGTGGACGAGGAGGGCTTCCGCCGCCTGATGAGGGAGCAGCGGGAGCGCGCCAAGGCCGATGCCCAGGCCAAGAAGACCGGCCACGCCGACATGGGTGCCTACCGCGAGATCGCCGACCGGGCCGGCGCCACCGACTTCATCGGCTACACCGACACCGAGGGCGAGTCCACGGTCGTCGGCATCCTCGTCGACGGTGTCTCCTCCCCGGCCGCCACGGAGGGCGACGAGGTCGAGATCGTCCTCGACCGCACCCCGTTCTACGCCGAGGGCGGCGGTCAGATCGGAGACACGGGCAAGATCAAGACCGACTCCGGTGCCGTCATCGAGGTCCGCGACTGCCAGAAGCCGGTCCCGGGTGTCTACGTGCACAAGGGCGTCGTCCAGGTCGGCGAGGTCACCGTCGGCGCCAAGGCCCACGCCGCCATCGACGACCGCCGCCGCAAGGCCATCGCCCGTGCCCACTCGGCCACGCACCTGACCCACCAGGCCCTGCGCGACGCCCTCGGCCCGACGGCCGCCCAGGCCGGTTCCGAGAACCAGCCCGGCCGCTTCCGCTTCGACTTCGGTTCCCCGTCCGCCGTTCCGACGGCCGTGATGACCGACGTCGAGCAGAAGATCAACGAGGTGCTCGCCCGCGACCTGGACGTCCGCGCCGACGTCATGGGCATCGACGAGGCCAAGAAGCAGGGTGCCATCGCCGAGTTCGGCGAGAAGTACGGCGAGCGCGTGCGCGTCGTGACGATCGGCGACTTCTCCAAGGAGCTGTGCGGCGGCACGCACGTGCACAACACCGCCCAGCTGGGCCTGGTGAAGCTGCTCGGCGAGTCGTCCATCGGCTCCGGTGTCCGCCGTATCGAGGCCCTGGTCGGTGTCGACGCCTACAACTTCCTCGCCCGGGAGCACACGGTCGTCGCCCAGCTCCAGGAGCTGATCAAGGGCCGCCCGGAGGAGCTCCCGGAGAAGGTCTCCGCCATGCTCGGCAAGCTGAAGGACGCCGAGAAGGAGATCGAGAAGTTCCGCGCCGAGAAGGTCCTCCAGGCCGCCGCCGGTCTCGCCGAGTCGGCGAAGGACGTCCGGGGTGTTGCTGTCGTGACCGGTCAGGTCCCGGACGGCACGACCGCTGACGACCTGCGCAAGCTGGTGCTCGACGTGCGCGGACGCATCCAGGGCGGACGGGCCGCCGTGGTCGCCCTGTTCACGGTGGCGAACGGCAAGCCGCTGACGGTCATCGCCACCAACG
Source organism: Streptomyces sp. NPDC045955 (assembly GCF_056430805.1). Classification (NCBI taxonomy): domain Bacteria; kingdom Bacillati; phylum Actinomycetota; class Actinomycetes; order Kitasatosporales; family Streptomycetaceae; genus Streptomyces; species Streptomyces sp. NPDC045955. The sequence continues at coordinate 10,449 of NZ_JBWKKY010000016.1, read as the reverse complement.
AGGCCGCCCGCGAGCGCGGCCTGAAGGCCGGCGACCTGGTCCGCACGGCCGCCAAGACCCTCGGCGGCGGCGGTGGCGGCAAGCCGGACGTCGCCCAGGGCGGCGGCCAGAACCCGGCCGCGATCGGTGATGCCGTGGACGCCGTCGAGCGCCTGGTCGCCGAGACGGCCAAGTAAGAAACGGGTCTGGAAGAGATGCGCAGAGGACGTCGACTCGCGATCGACGTCGGGGACGCCCGTATCGGGGTCGCCTCGTGCGACCCCGACGGGATCCTCGCCACCCCGGTGGAGACGGTCCCGGGGCGTGACATCCCCGCGGCTCACCGGCGGTTGAAGCAGCTCGTCGAGGAATACGAGCCCATCGAGGTCGTGGTCGGTCTCCCGCGCTCCCTCAAGGGCGGCGAGGGCCCGGCCGCGGTCAAGGTCCGGGGTTTCGCACAGGAACTGGCGCGCATGATCTCACCGGTCCCGGTGAGACTCGTGGACGAACGCATGACGACGGTGACGGCCAGTCAGGGACTGCGCGCTTCGGGCGTGAAGTCCAAGAAGGGACGGTCCGTCATCGACCAGGCGGCGGCGGTGATCATCCTGCAACAGGCGCTTGAATCCGAACGAGTGTCAGGTAAAGCACCCGGGGAAGGCGTCGAAGTGGTCATCTGATCGCGATACGGTAACGTTCCGCGCGATGCGGCGGCATTCGAACAGCCACCGCACAGCAAGAGGCGGGACGGGAGCCGAGCCGGAAGCCGCGTGACCGCCGCCTCGCGGCTCTAGGGGATTGATGACTGAGTATGGCCGGGGCCAAGGCTCCGAACCGTGGCATCCGGAGGACCCGTTGTACGGGGACGGCGGATGGGGAGGAGAGCAGGCCCACCAGGGTCAGCAGGCTCCCTACGGCGGCCAGCCACAGCACTATCCGCAGCAGCCGCAGCAGCCGCAGTACGGCGACTGGGGCACCGGTGAGCAGGCCGGATACGGTCAGGCGCAGCAGCAGTACCAGTACGACCAGCAGCAGTACGCGGCACAGGCCCACGGGCATCAGCAGTACCCGGGGCAGGGGGACCAAGGGCAGGGACACCAGCAGGACCCGGGATACCACCAGCAGTACGACAACGGCGGCTGGGCCACCGGCCCGCACCAGCAGGTCTCGTATCCCGGCGACCCCGCCGACCCGTACGGTCAGCAAACCGGTGCGTACGGCCAGGGCCAGTCCGACTACTACGGCACCCCCGACGCGTATCCGCCACCGGAGCCGCCCGGGCGGCGGCGGGCCGAGCAGGAGCCGGAGACCGACTGGGACCCCGGCCCCGACCAGGGTGAGCACGCCTTCTTCGCGGGCGGTGACGACGATGACGACGCCGACGAGCCGGACGACCGCCGTCGGCGCGACGACCAGCGGGGACGTGGCGGCAAGCCCAAGAAGCGCCGCAGCGGAATGGCCTGCCTGGTGGTCGTCCTGGTCCTCGGCGGAGGGCTGGCAGGTGTCAGCTACTTCGGCTACCAGTTCTTCCAGGATCGTTTCGGAGACGCCCCGGACTACGCGGGGGACGGCAACGGGCAGCAGGTGTCCGTCGAGATCCCGCAGGGTGCCGACGGTTACACGATCGGCCGGGTGCTGAAGTCCGCGGGCGTCGTCAAGAGCGTCGACGCCTTCGTCTCTGCGCAGGCCGGCAACCCCGAGGGCAGGACCATCCAGGACGGCGTCTACACGCTGCAAAAGCAAATGTCGGCCGACAGTGCCGTCGAACTGATGCTCAGCCCGGAGAGCCGCGACAACCTGATCATCGCCGAGGGCAAGCGCAACGCCGACATCTACCGGCTCATCGACAAGCGGCTCGAAGTCAAGGACGGCACCACCGCCGCGGTCGCCAAGAAGGACTGGAAGAAGCTCGGCCTGCCCGGCTGGGCGCTGAACCACGAGAACGTCAAGGACCCGCTGGAAGGGTTCCTCTACCCCTCCAGCTACGGCATCGCCAAGGGGCAGAAGCCCGAGGACGTGCTGAAACAGATGGTGACCCGGGCCACCCAGACGTACGAGAAGCTCGGCGTGGAGAAGAAGGCCCGGAGCCTCGGACTCGAAGACCCCTGGCAGTTGCTCACCGTCGCGAGCCTGGCCCAGGCCGAGGGCACGAGCCACGACGACTTCCGCAAGATGGCCGAGGTCGTCTACAACCGCATGAAGCCGGGGAACCCGCAGACCAACGGCATGCTGGAGTTCGACTCCACCTACAACTACATCAAGAACCAGAGCAAGATCGACCTGAGTCTGAGCGAGCTGCGGAACTACGACAACCCGTACAACACGTACTTCCACAAGGGCCTGCCGCCCGGACCGATCGACAACCCGGGCGAGGCCGCGCTCAAGGGAGCCCTCAACCCGACCAAGGACGGCTGGTACTACTTCATCTCGCTGGACGGCAAGACCAGCGAGTTCACCAAGACCAACGCAGAGCACCAGAAGCTGGTCGACAAGTTCAACGCCTCGCGGAACAACTGATCGCGGGTTAACTGATCGCGGAACAACTGAGGAAGACCTGATGGCCGCACATCGCCGAGCCGCCGTACTCGGCTCCCCGATCGCTCACTCGCTCTCCCCGGTCCTGCACCGCGCGGCCTACGAAGAGCTGGGGCTGACCGGCTGGACGTACGACCGATTCGAGGTCGACGAGGCCGCGCTGCCCGGGTTCTTCGAGACGCTCGGACCCGAATGGGCGGGCCTGTCGCTGACCATGCCGCTGAAGCGGGCCGTGATCCCGCTGCTCGACGGGATCAGCGAGACCGCGGCCTCCGTCGACGCGGTCAACACGGTCGTCCTCACTCAGGACGGCCGCCGGACCGGCGACAACACCGACGTCCCCGGCATGGTCGCGGCTCTGCGCGAGCACGGCATCGACAAGGTCGAGGCCGCCGCGATCCTGGGCGCGGGCGCCACCGCCTCGTCCGCGCTGGCCGCGCTGTCCCGGGTCTGCCCGGGCGAGATCGCCGTGTACGTGCGCAGCGAGGCCCGGGCCGCCGAGATGCGGCAGTGGGCCGAACGGCTGGAGGTCTCGGTGCGCATCGCCGACTGGGCGGACGCCGAGCAGGCTCTGCACGCCCCGCTGGTGATCAGCACCACGCCGGCGGGTGCCACCGACGCCCTCGCCCGATCCGTCCCGGAGCGCCCGACGGCCCTGTTCGACGTGCTCTACGACCCCTGGCCGACCGTCCTCGCCGCCCGCTGGTCGGCGTACGGCGGCGCGGTCGTCAGCGGCCTCGACCTGCTGGTGCACCAAGCCGTGCTGCAGGTCGAGCAGATGACGGGGCGGGCCCCGGCCCCGCTGGACGCCATGCGAAAAGCGGGCGAACGCGCTCTGGCGGCCCGATAAGATCCGCTCTCGGTTCCGCAGGGGGCGGAACAGGGGAGGGGAGAACCAGTCATGTCCACCGGCATGCCTCAGGCATCCGTCAAGTCCCAGATATTCGAGTCCCTGCTGGGATTCCTGCCCGACTGGGTGCAGATCACGGTGCTCGCCCTGATCGTGCTCGCGGTCCTCGCGTCCTGGGCGGTCAAGATCAAGCGCAAGATCGCCTACCGGCGGGCCGTGCGGAGCGGCCGGCCCGTCCACGCGGCGGCCCAGTACGGGCAGGGACGCGGAGCGGACTACCTGGGGGAGTACGCACCGCGGCAGGCGCAGCAGCAGGGCAGCGGAGCCGACCACCTGGGCGACCGGGCACCGCAGCAGACGCAGACGCCGCAGCAGCCGAGCGGCGCGGACTTCCTTGGCGCGTACGCGCCGCAGGGGCAGACCGGCGGCCCGGCCTCGTCCGCCTGATGGACCGGCGGCCGGGTCCACGCTCCGGACGTGGCAGGATCGTGGGTGGCGGACCGGGGCCGCGCACCCGGTCGGGCCGTCGCCGTACGCGATGAGGTGCGTACGCTGGGCAGTAAGCACGCCGCGAACACTGAGGAGCACCGTTGAGCAGGTTGCGCTGGCTGACCGCGGGGGAATCCCACGGTCCCGCACTCGTCGCGACGCTGGAGGGCCTTCCCGCCGGCGTGCCGATCACCACGGACATGGTGGCGGACCATCTCGCGAGGCGGCGCCTGGGCTATGGGCGCGGTGCCCGGATGAAGTTCGAGCGGGACGAGATCACCTTCCTCGGCGGCGTCCGGCACGGCCTCAGCCTCGGCTCCCCGGTCGCGATCATGGTGGGCAACACCGAGTGGCCCAAGTGGGAACAGGTCATGGCCGCCGACCCGGTCGACCCGGAGATCCTCGACGGCCTCGCCCGTAACGCCCCGCTGACCCGTCCCCGCCCAGGCCACGCCGACCTGGCGGGGATGCAGAAGTACGGCTTCGACGAGGCCCGGCCGATCCTGGAGCGCGCCTCCGCGCGCGAGACGGCGGCCCGGGTCGCCCTCGGCGCGGTGGCCCGGTCGTACCTGAAGGAGACGACCGGCATCGAGATCGTCTCCCACGTCGTGGAACTCGCGGCCGCGAAGGCGCCGTACGGCGTGTACCCGACCCCCGCTGATGTGGAGAAGCTGGACGCGGACCCGGTGCGCTGCCTGGACGCCGACGCGTCGAAGGCGATGGTCGCCGAGATCGACCAGGCCCACAAGGACGGCGACACCCTCGGCGGCGTGGTAGAGGTGCTGGCGTACGAGGTGCCCGTCGGCCTCGGCTCGCACGTGCACTGGGACCGCCGCCTGGACGCCCGCCTGGCCGCCGCCCTGATGGGCATCCAGGCGATCAAGGGAGTCGAGGTCGGCGACGGCTTCGACCTGGCCCGCGTCCCCGGCTCCAAGGCGCACGACGAGATCGTCGCGACCGACGAGGGCATCAAGCGGACCAGCGGCCGCTCCGGCGGCACCGAGGGCGGGCTGTCCACCGGTGAGCTGCTGCGCGTGCGGGCGGCGATGAAGCCGATCGCGACCGTGCCGCGGGCGCTGAAGACGGTGGACGTCGTCACCGGCGAGGCCACCGCCGCCCACCACCAGCGCTCCGACGTGTGCGCGGTGCCCGCCGCCGGCATCGTCGCCGAGGCGATGGTCGCCCTCGTCCTCGCGGACGCGGTCGCGGAGAAGTTCGGCGGCGACAGTGTCGCCGAGACCCGCCGTAACGTGCGGTCCTACCTCGACAACCTGGCCATCCGATGAGCCCGCTGATCGTGCTGGTCGGCCCGATGGGCGTGGGCAAGTCCACCGTCGGGCAGCTGCTGGCCGAGCGGCTCGGGACCGGCTACCGGGACACCGACGACGACATCGTCGCCGCGCAGGGCCGGACCATCGCCGAGATCTTCGTCGAGGAGGGCGAGCCCGCCTTCCGCGCGATCGAGAAGCAGGCCGTGCGCGAGGCACTGGCCGGGCACGACGGTGTGCTGGCACTGGGCGGAGGCGCCGTCCTCGACCCGGACACGCGCGCGCTGCTCGCCGGGCAGCGCGTGGTGTACCTGTCGATGGACGTCGAAGAGGCGGTCAAGCGCACCGGTCTCAACGCGGCCCGGCCGCTGCTCGCCATCAACCCGCGCAAGCAGTGGCGCGAGCTGATGGAGGCCCGTCGGCACCTCTACGAGGAGGTCGCCACGGCCGTGGTCGCCACCGACGGCCGCACCCCCGAAGACGTCACCCGAGCCGCCCTGGACGCACTGGAGTTGAAGGAAGCATGACTGAGGCAGTGACGCGGATCCAGGTCGGCGGCACGGCGGGCACCGAGCCCTACGAGGTCCTGGTGGGCCGGCAACTCCTCGGCGAGCTGCCCGGGTTGATCGGCGGCAGGGCCAAGCGGGTCGCGATCGTCCACCCCGAGGCACTGGCCGAGACCGGTGACGCCCTGCGCGCCGACCTGGCCGGGCAGGGCTACGAGGCGGTCGCCATCCAGGTGCCCAACGCAGAAGAGGCCAAGACCGCCGAGGTCGCCGCCTACTGCTGGAAGGCGCTGGGCCAGTCCGGGTTCACGCGCACGGACGTCATCGTCGGTGTCGGCGGCGGCGCGACGACGGACCTGGCCGGGTTCGTGGCCGCCACCTGGCTGCGCGGGGTGCGCTGGATCGCGATCCCGACCACCGTGCTCGCCATGGTCGACGCGGCGGTCGGCGGCAAGACCGGCATCAACACCGCCGAGGGCAAGAACCTGGTCGGTGCCTTCCACCCGCCCGCCGGTGTGCTCTGCGACCTGGCCGCGCTGGACTCCCTCCCGGTCAACGACTACGTCTCCGGACTCGCGGAGGTCATCAAGGCCGGCTTCATCGCCGACCCGGTGATCCTCGACCTGATCGAGTCCGACCCCGAGGGCGCCCGCACCCCGGCCGGTCCGCACACCGCCGAGCTCATCGAGCGCTCCATCCGGGTCAAGGCCGACGTGGTGTCGTCCGACCTGAAGGAGTCGGGCCTGCGCGAGATCCTCAACTACGGCCACACGCTCGGCCATGCCATCGAGAAGAACGAGCGCTACAAGTGGCGGCACGGCGCCGCGGTCTCGGTGGGCATGCACTTCGCCGCCGAACTGGGCCGCCTCGCCGGGCGGTTGGACGACGCCACCGCCGACCGCCACCGCACCGTCCTCGAAGCCGTCGGGCTGCCGCTGCACTACCGGTACGACCAGTGGCCCAAGCTGCTGGAGACCATGAAGGTCGACAAGAAGTCCCGCGGCGACCTGCTGCGCTTCATCGTCCTCGACGGTCTGGCCAAGCCCACGGTTCTGGAAGGACCCGACCCGGCCGTGCTGCTCGCCGCGTACGGCGAAGTCGGACAGTAAGCACCCAGGCGCGCCTTCCGCCCGAAACCGCCTTACGGGACCGGGCACTTCGGACCGCCCCCGGCCGTTCACACAACACCGGCCGGGGGCGGTACCGTTCGGTAGCAGCGGGTTCCGCCCCCGCTGTTCAGCGCCCATCGCCTGTACGAGACGGAGTGGCACCGGATGCAGCACGCAGTGGGTTCTCCGCTGCCGCCGCCCCACCAGCCGGGGCACGGACCGGCCGTCGGCTGGTCGCCGGCCGCACACCACCCGGGCCCGCAGCACCCGGGCGCGCACCAGGGCCCCGCGCCCGTGACCCCGCCGCCCCCGGCGCCCGGCTATCCCGTGCCCCCGCCCGCGCCGGGCGCGCCCCCGCCGCAGGCCTCCGTTCCTCCGGCGCCGGACACCACCGGCCATGTGCCGCTGCCGCCCGGCGGCCCGGTCGCCATGCCCAGTGCGCCGCCCGCCACGGCGGTCCCCGATCCGGCCGGTACGACGCTCGCCGTGCTGCTCATAGGGCCCGCCGGTGCCGGGAAGACCAGTGTCGCCAAGTACTGGGCGGACCATCGCCGGGTCCCCACGGCGCACATCAGCCTCGACGACGTACGCGAATGGGTCCGCTCGGGCTTCGCCGACCCGCAGTCCGGGTGGAACGACAACTCCGAGGCGCAGTACCGCCTCGCCCGCCGCACGTGCGGTTTCGCCGCGCGGAACTTCCTGGCCAACGGCATCTCCTGCATCCTCGACGACGCGGTCTTTCCCGACCGGCCCGTCGTCGGCCTCGGCGGCTGGAAGCGGCACGTCGGGCCGGGCCTGCTGCCGGTCGTCCTGCTGCCCGGGCTGGACATCGTCCTGGAACGCAACGCGGAGCGCACGGGGAATCGGCGGCTGTCGGACGAGGAGGTCGCCCGTATCCATGGGCGGATGGCCGGGTGGTACGGGTCCGGCCTGCCGATCATCGACAACTCGCAGCTGGACGTGCCGGAGACGGCGAGAGTCCTGGACGATGTGCTGGCCAGGTCCATCGCGAGTCCGCCGCAGTGGTAGCCGGCGTGGGGGCGGCGCGGTAACCCGGCGTTTCCATGTCCGCGGCGTTGATTCTGGGGCCGGGCGGGTCGTCCGCAGCCCGGCGGAACGGGGTGACGCCGCGCCCACCCGTGCCGCCCTCAGCGGCACGATTGCCCGCAGCGGGGGCAGCCACAACGCGCCCGCACCCGGGCACGGCCCCGGCCCAGCACGGGCGGACCCGCGCGCACCACCCAGCCGTCGCGGATACATCGTGGACGACCCCCACTCGGCCCTCCCGACCGGCGACATCCCCCCGGCGCTCGTAGGCTCGGGTCATGTCAGAGGTGTACGCGGCCCGCCGGACGCGTCTGAGGGAATACTGCAACGCGGGCGGCAGCGCGGCGGCGCTGGTCTCCCGCCCCGCCAACGTGCGCTATCTCGCGGGCGCCGCCCCGCACGGCGCCGTTCTCCTGCTGGGCAAGACCGAGGACCTCCTGGTGTGTGCCGGCCCGATGGCCGACCGCCCCACGCAGGAGCGCCCGGACGAGGCCCTGCGCGTCCAGACCCTGCCCGGCGCCGGTGCCGGCGGCGGCGACCCGGCCGTCGCGGCCGCCGGCCTCGCCGCGCGCCAGGGTGCCGACTCCCTCGCCGTGGAGGAGCACCACCTCACCGTGGCCCGGCACCGCGCCCTCGGCTCGGTCGCCCCCCGGCTGCGCCTGGCCAATCTCGGCGGCGCCGTCGAGCAGCTCAGGGTTGTCAAGGACGAGGAGGAGATCTCCTGCCTCCGCATCGGCGCCGAGATCACCGACCAGGCCCTCGGTGAACTCCTGGAGTCCATCCTCGTCGGGCGGACCGAACGCCATCTCGCCCTGGAGCTCGAACGACGCCTCGTGGATCACGGGGCCGACGGCCCGGCCTTCCCCACCTCTGTCGGCACGGGTCCGAACGCCGGACGGCCCGGGCACCGGCCCACCGACCGCCGCGTCGAGGAGGGCGACTTCCTCTCCGTCTGTCTCGGGGCGACGTACCGCGGCTACCGCTGCGAGATCGGCCGCACCTTCGTCATCGGCACCGCCCCCGCGGACTGGCAGATCGAGCTGTACGACCTGGTCTTCGCAGCGCAGCGTGCCGGACGTGAGAGCCTGGTACCCGGCGCCGCCTGCCGGGACGTCGACCGTGCCGCCCGCCAGGTCCTGGACTCCGCGGGGTACACGGAGGGCCTGACGGCGCTCACCGGACACGGGGTCGGGCTCGAAATCGACGAGGACCCTCAATTGAGTCCCGCGGCCATGGGTAAACTGGACGCTTGCGTGCCGGTCACCGTCGAACCCGGGGTCCACCTCCCGGGCCGGGGCGGCGTCCGGATCGATGACACGCTCGTCGTCCGCCCAGAGGCGGATGGCGGACCCGAGCTACTCACCATCACGACCAAGGAGCTGCTCGCCCTGTAGGCAGGTGCGTGCCCCGGGGTCGTACGTCAGTCCAGGAGATTCCGCAACCGTGGCTTCCACGAACGACCTCAAGAACGGCATGGTGCTCAAGCTCGAAGGCGGCCAGCTCTGGTCCGTCGTCGAGTTCCAGCACGTCAAGCCCGGCAAGGGCCCGGCCTTCGTGCGCACCAAGCTCAAGAACGTGCTCTCCGGCAAGGTCGTCGACAAGACCTTCAACGCCGGCGTCAAGGTCGAAACGGCCACCGTCGACAAGCGCGACATGCAGTTCTCCTACATGGACGGCGAGTACTTCGTCTTCATGGACATGGAGACCTACGACCAGCTCATGGTCGACCGCAAGGCCGTCGGCGACGCCGCCAACTTCCTCGTCGAGGGCTTCACGGCCACGGTCGCCCAGCACGAGGGCGAGGTGCTCTTCGTCGAGCTGCCGGCCGCCGTCGAGCTGACCGTCCAGGAGACCGAGCCGGGCGTCCAGGGCGACCGCTCCACCGGCGGCACCAAGCCCGCCACGCTGGAGACCGGCCACCAGATCCAGGTCCCGCTCTTCATCACCACCGGTGAGAAGATCAAGGTCGACACCCGCACCAGCGACTACCTCGGCCGGGTGAACAGCTAACCGTGGCTGCCCGCAACACGGCCCGCAAGCGCGCCTTCCAGATCCTCTTCGAGGGCGACCAGCGCGGCGCCGAGGTCCGCACGGTCCTCGCCGACTGGGTCCGGCACTCCCGGGCCGACACCCGGCAGCCGCCGGTGAGCGAGTACACGATGGAGCTGGTCGAGGGCTACGCGCAGCACGCGAAGCGCATCGACGAGCTCATCGCCCAGTACTCGGTCGGCTGGACGCTCGACCGGATGCCGGTCGTCGACCGCAACATCCTGCGGCTCGGCGCCTATGAGCTGATCTGGGTCGACGCGACCCCGGACGCCGTCGTCCTCGACGAGATGGTGCAGCTGGCGAAGGAGTTCTCCACGGACGAGTCGCCCTCGTTCGTGAACGGCCTGCTCGGACGGCTGAAGGAGCTCAAGCCCTCGCTCCGTCGCGACGAGGTCTGAAAGCCAGACAGAACGCCGGAGGGCCCGCGGCAGTGTGACTGCCGCGGGCCCTCCGGCGTTCCCCCTGCCGTCGGGACTGACAGGCCCCACAACGGCGCCGGGGGGGGGGGGGGGGGGGGGGGGGTGGGGACGCCCGAGGGAAAGTTTTTTTTTCCTCTCCTGCTAACCCGGAAAAAAAACCGGAAAAGAGGGGGGGGGGGGAGGGGGGGAAAAAAACAG
>NZ_JBWKKY010000015.1:75294-179383 GCF_056430805.1 Streptomyces sp. NPDC045955 | reverse complement strand
CCCCCCCCCCCCCCCCCCCCCCCCCCCCCCCCCCCCCCCCCCCCCCCCCCCCCCCCCCCCCCCCCCCCCCCCCCCCCCCCCCCCCCCCCCCCCGCGCGGCGGACGGTCCCTGACCGTCCGGTCGGTCCTGCTCAGCTCTCCGATCCGCTGATGTTGACCATCCAAGGGACGCCGAAGCGGTCCGTGCACATGCCGAACACGTCGCCCCACATCTGCTTCTCCAGCGGCACCGACACCGAGCCGCCCTCGGAGAGCTTCTCCCAGTAGCCGCGCAGCTCGGCGTCGTCGTCGCCGCTCAGGCTCACCGAGAAGGGCTGGCCCGGCGCGGACTCCATGCCCGGGGGGTTGTCGGCGCCCATCAGGGTGAAGCCGGTGGTGGTCTCCAGCATGCCGTGCATGATCTTGTCGGCGTTCGGGTCGTCCCCATGGCCGAAGTCACCGTAGGTGTTGAGGGCCAGGGTGCCTCCGAAGACCTCCTGGTAGAACTCCAACGCCTGCCGGGCGTCGCCGTTGAAGGACAGGTACGGGTTGAGACGCGAGACCATGAGAACCTCCGGGACGGGACCATTGTCATAGGGACGGCGCTGAAGGCTCACGCCTCGTCGGACAGGCTCACGCCTCGTCGGACGACCCGTTGTTCCAGTCGTACGGGCCGCCGCCGCGCCACTCGATCAGCTCGGTGTCGTCGACGGCCGTGTCGGTGGTGGGCAGGCCCTCGCGGTGCAGCAGGTCCAGCACGTCGAAGAGGCTGTAGGCGACGCCCATGCGCTCGCCGTGGATGGTCACCAGCCGTCCGCCGTCCGGCGCGGGCGGCTGCACGACCACAGGGGGTTGACCGTCCATAGCCCCACCATGCTCCCGAAACCGCCGGTTCGCAGCTCGACTGGCCCAGAAGGGGTCCTTGTGCGGGTACCGGGTCCCTGTGCGCCGGTGACAAGGCACGATCCGGAAACTGAGTTCTCATCAGCATCCCCTGAGGGAGCTCGCACCGCAGCCCTAGCGTCCGTGGCATGGACATGAACCTTTCGAGAAGAGGGAAGTGGCGCGGCGCGGCACTGGCGGTGCTGCTCACCGCAGGGACGCTGACGGCCGCCGCCCCGGGCGCCCGGGCCGACGGCGCGCGGACCGAGACGCCGGTCGCGTCGACGTCGCCGGTGACCGGGGTGACGGAGTCGGTGGTGCGGGTGAAGGTGCCGCTGCCGGAGTCGGCCGGGCCGCGTCCGGCCGCCTGCGACTGGCTGTCGTACCTGCGCTACCGCTCCGCCGACGGCCCGGCCGCCTCGGCCGACGCGGACCGGATCCTCGTCGCCCAGCCCGGGATCCTGGAAGGAGCCGGGGCGTTCGACAGCGTGGCCCGCAACACCGTGGCGCGAGCCGCCGAGCAGGGCCTGCACATCGAGTTCTGGGCGCTGGACCGGCGCTCCAACTGCCTGGAGGACCGCACCGGCATCGCCTCCGGCGACCAGCACACCGCCGTCGACTACTACTACCGCGGCAAGCAGGTCGGCGGCCGGACCTTCGGCGGCTACGCCCGCAACGCGGAACTGGGGTGGATGGCGAAGCTCGGGATCGAGCAGACCGTACGCGACCAGTACGACCTGCTCACCGCGGAGTTGCCGGACCAGGGACTGCGGAAGCGGAAGGTGCTGTGCGGCGGGCATTCGCTGGGCGGTGTGATCACCGGGTACTTCGCCGCCGCCGACTTCGACGGCGACCGGGCCACCACGGCGGACGCCGGCTACAACCAGTGCGCCGGCTACTTCGCCCTCGACACGACCGTCTCCACCTCGCTCGCCGACCTCAGCGGCAGCCTGCCGGACGACACCAACCTGCCCGACATCGGCCTCGGTCACGGCGCGGTGCAGGCCGGCCTCGACACCGGGGTGCTGCCGCGCACGCTGTCCGCGCCGGTGCTGCTCAACCCCGAGACCATGACCCTGCTCGGCATCGCCGGGATGGGCGCCCTCAAGGACCCCGACGCCGAGGCCGACCTGCCCCGGTACCTGCCCTCCAACCTCAACATCGAGGCGACCCACCGCTTCCTGTTCTCCAAGGACACCGCCGCCTTCCTCACCGGCAAGCCCGCAGTGAAGGACTTCCGCCTCACCAACGGGGCGGTGCTCGGGGCGCTGCTGGACGACAACTCCGTACCGCTGGCGTTCCTCCAGACCAGCGTCGGCTTCTTCGACGGCGGGCCGATCGCCGACAAGAGCTTCCCCGTGGCCAACGGCGGTGAGCAGCAGCCGGGGCTGTACGGCACCGCGTACAAGGCCATCCCGGACCGGCCGCGGGGGCCGCTCTACACCTGGCGCAACTACGACCGCGTCGGCGACCCCGACGACCCCGGCCACCGGTCGGCCGACGGCACCCCGTTCACCGGCCCCGGCGAGGAGGTCACCGACGTGCGGCAACTGGCCCGCAGTCTGGCCGAGCAGCCGCTGGACTTCACCGAGCAGTACTTCCCGACCAAGCTGGTGACGGACATCCAGCTGGCCGGCTCGCCTCAGGTCAAGAAGCTCGTCGTCCATCCCGGCGGGCTCACCGCCAACCCGGTGCTCACCGTCCTCGCCGGTGAGGGACTCCTCGCCGGCCGGGCCCCGGCCGAGCTCCACCCCGTGGTCGCCGACGGCTACCAGCACCTCGACGTCCTGACCGCCGCGCCCGTCCAGAACAACGGCCGACCCGAGATCGTCTCCACCAGTCTCGCCGGTTTCGCGCGGTCGCCGCGCTGACCCTCCGCGTACGTACACAAGGGGCCCGGGAGGAGATCCTCCCGGGCCCTTCGGTGTGCTGCCGGGGTCAGAGCCTGCCCGCGGCGAACGTGGCCGCCTGGTCGGCGTTGTCGCGGTAGCCGAGGTGCGCCCCGACGTTGCCGCCGCCACTCTCGCAGACGGGGTCACCCTTGGCGCAGATGTCCAGGGTGCGGCTCTGGTACGTGCCGGTGACGCTCTTGCCGAGGGCCCGGATCGGGTTGCCGAACAGCAGCACCGCGGCGACCTTCGGCTCGACCGCCGCGGGCAGCGTGGCCACGATGGGGCTGCCGACCACCGCGCCCGCGCTGCTGATGCCGATCGAGTTGTCGACGACGTTCGCGCCCTGCGAATAGCCGACGAGCACGAACCGCTGATTCGGGCAGGCGGCGGCCTGGCTCTTCACATGGTCCACCAGGTCCCTGTTGCCCTGCGCGGCGGACGTCAGGGAAAGGTCCGCCGGATAATTCACCGCATAGCTCGACAGGCTTTTGCCCGCCGTTTTCTTCTGCAGCGCGGAATACACCGGGTCGCCGACGATGAAGCCGAGCGTGCCCGGCTCGAAGGTGCCGCGTGCCGAGACGACTTCGACGTCAGAGCAGGCCGCGGCCGTGGCCGAGGGAGCCGAGAGGGTGGCCAGACCGGCCCCGCCGGCCAGCGAGAGTGCGGCGAGACACAAACGGATACGCATGGGGATCCTCTGCGGGTGGGGCGCGTGGAGCGCCTGCGAAAAAGGACGGCCCGAACGTATTCGCTGTGTCTCCCGGAGTGTTATGGACGGGATTATGAAATCGCCGCAGCTTTTTGTCGCCGAATGAGTACGTCGCCGATTGAGTACCGGCATTCAGTTCTGTGGTGTGCGCAGTGACTCCGCGCGCAACGCGAGAATCAGGTCGAGGCGGGTTTCCGGGTCGTGCAGGGCGTCGCCGAAGAGCTTCTCCAGCTGGCGCAGGCGGTAGCGGACCGTCTGCGGGTGGATGTGCAGCCGGGTGGCGACGTCCGGCACGTTGCTGCCGGTGAGCAGCCACGCCAGCAGCGTCTCGGCGAGCCGCTCGCGCTGCCCGGCCGAGACCGTGTCGAGCGGCGCGAGAACCCGCGCCTGGAGCCGTTCCAGCAGCGGCTCGTCGCCGTACAGCAGCAGCGTCGAGAGATGGTCGGCGCACCGCACCACGCCCTGGCGGGGGAGGACCCCGCGGCCCATCAGCCCGAGTGCCCGGGTGGCGAGGCGCAGCGACTGCGCGGCATCGGTGACCGCGACGGTCGGGCCGATCGCGGCGGGCCGGCCGCGCAGCGCGAGCGTGAACGCCCGGCCGCCGAAGCGGCCGGAGCCGTCCGGGTCGGGCACCAGCATCCGCGGTGGCCGGGACTTCATGTCCACCAGCGCGCCCGCCGCGGCCAGCGGCCGGTCCTCCTCCCGCCGGTCCGGCGCCGCCGCGAGCGCCACGACGGCGACCGTCCGGGGCACCGGCCAGCGCGCGCTGTGCGCCAGGTCCTGCACGGCCTCCAGCGCCACCGGCCCGTCCTCCAGCAGCAGGTCGAGCAGCCGTCTGCGGCGCCGCTCCAGCTCGTCCGAGTTGCGCAGCTGGGCCTCCGCGTAGCCGGCCGCGGCCGCCTCGGCGACCTCGTGCACCGTCCGGAACGCCAGCTCGCCGAGGGCCGCGACGACCGTGGAGTCCAGGCCGAGTTCCTCCGCCGTCTGCCCCATCAGCCGCCAGGCGTGCAGCCCCCCGACCCGCAGCGCGGACTGCAACGCGTCCAGGCTGCGGCCCTCGAGGGCCTCGCCGCGCCCCAGTTCGTAGTACGTCGCCGCGATCGCGCCCGCGTCGTCGCGCGGGTCGGCTATGTGGTCGACGAACAGGGTCAGCGCCTGCACCACCCCGGCCCGCAGGTTTCTGCCGTACGGCCCGTCGGCGGGCCGAGCGTACTCGGGGACCTGACGGCGGACCTCCTCCTCCACCTGGTCGGCGACGGCCGCCAGCTGGGCGCGCAGCAGCTTCGCCAGCTCGGGCGGCATCGGTGGCATACCGGGGCGGTCCGGCACGCCGTGCCGGGCAGGCACAGCCATCACGGACACTCCTTTCGAGCGGAAGCGGCTCACCCGCAGGCTGTTGCCGCTGTGACGCGTGGGAAGTCCTGGGTTGGACGGACGACCCCTGCGCTCCGTTCCGTGCCCCGACGGCACCCCCGTCACTCCGGCACGCCCAGCGCTTGGGCGAGCATCGGCCACGAGGCGGTGAACTCCCGCTTCCAGTAGGGCCAGTCGTGTCCTCCTCCCGAGTAGAGGTGCGTGGTGGCCCGGATGCCGAGGCGGGCGAGGGTGCCGGCGAAGCCCTGCGCCGACGGCCACAGCGCGCTCTCCAGCACCCCGGGCAGCGGATCGCCGCCGCTGCCATCGCCCACGCCGCTGCCCTGCGAGACGTACAGGGCGGTGCCGCGCAGCCCCGTGGCGCGGGCCCGCGGGTTGAAGTCCCGCCAGGTCAGGAGGTTCAGCAGCGGATGGCCCCACAGGGACGCGGCCGGCAGGTTCTCGCGGGCCACGATGGCGTCCATGATGGGGGGCACGCCGGGGGCGGTGGTGTCGAGGATGCCGCTGTAGGAGGCCGCTGCCGTGAACGCCCCGGGGTGGCGGGCCGCGTGGGCCATCGCGCCGTAACCGCCGGTGGAGACCCCGGCGACCGCCCGTACGCCGGAGGCCCGGTAGTTCCGGGCGAGCAGCGCCGGCACCTCCTTGACCTGGAACGTCTCGTAGTCGGGGCCGCCGCGCCAGACGCTGGGGATGCCGGTGGGGCCGGCGTCCGGCATCGCGACGATCAGGTCGCGGCCCTCGGTGAAGGCCTCGATGCCGGTCTCCCGGGTCCACGACGTGTAGTCGTCGTGGGCGCCGTGCAGCAGGTACAGCACGGGGTACCTCTTCTCGGGCCGCGCACCGAAGTCCGACGGCAGGATCAGCCGGACCGGCGCGCTGCGGCCGAGCGCGGCGGAGGGCACGGACACGTCCAGCGTGCGCGGCCCGAGCCGGGTGGCGGCCGCGGCACGGGCCGTGCCGCCCGCGGCCCCGAACAAGGCGGCGAGGCCGGCGGCGGCCGTCGCTCTGGCGACAGTGCGCCGGGACACTCCGGCAGCGGGCTTGGGCGGCAGGTCGGGCATGGCGGCTCCTCGGTTGGAGATTCAGGGGGCCCGTTCGGCGAGCACCCGGCTCAGGTGGGCGGCGATCTCGTCGACGTGCGGCGGATCGAGCAGCGACAGATGGTGACCGGGCACCGGCACGACCTCCAGGCGCGGGCACACCTCGTCCCAGCCCAGCGCCTCGTCGTCCCGCTCGTACGCCGGGTCGCGCACGGTGTGGGGCGCGGCCTCGGTGGCGCGGTAGAGGAGGACCGGCCCGTCGTACCCGCCGGGCCGGTGCGACTCCCCGATGCCCATGTCCAGGTAGGAGGCACGCTGGTGCTCCAGCGCCGCGGGCGGCACGTCGGCGGCCTCGCGCAGCGCCCGCAGCACGGTGTCGATGCGGTCCCGGTCGTCGTCCATGGCCACGAGCTCGTCGTACGGCAGCTCCAGCCGCACCCCGTAGGCGTCGGCGACGTGGCCGGCGAAGCCCTCGAAATGCGCCCGGATCCGGTCGGCGCGCGTCACGCCGGGCCGGGGGAGGGGGCGTACGGAGTCGAGGAGCACCACCAGCGGCACGTCCCGTCCGGCGGCGGTCAGCTGCCGCGCGGTCTCCTGGGCGACGAACCCGCCGAAGGACCAACCGCCCAGCAGGCAGGGCCCGTCGGGGTGGGCGGCGGCGATCGCCTCGGCGTAGCACCGCGCCTTCTCCGGCACGGTCCGGGCCTCCTCGATCCGCTCCAGCCCGTACACCGGCCGGTCCTCGCCGAGCCGCTCGGCGAGCGTCCGGTAGACGGTCACCGGGCCGCCGGCCGCGTGGACGAGGAACAGCGGGGGCCGGGAACCGGTGGCGCGCAGCGGCCGCAGCGGCGTGTCCTCGCGGGGGAGGGCGTTGCGGATCCGTGCGGCGGCGTCCTCGACCGTGGCGGCGGCGAACAGGTCGCGCAGGGGGAGCTCGACACCGAACTCGCGCTCCACGGCCGTGCGGACCCGGACGGCCATCAACGAGTCCAGGCCGAGGTCCGCCAGGGCGGTGGAGGGAGTGACGCGGGCCGGCGGGTGGCCGGTGACGGCGGCGATGTGGTGGGTCAGCCGGGCCAGGACCGACGAGGGCTCCGTCACCTCGGTGGCAGGCTCCGCCGGTTCCGGCTCCGGCTCGGTGCGGGCCCGGCCGTCCGTCCACCAGTGCCGTACGTGCCGCCACCGGGACACCGGCAGATCGACGACCCGGCCGGGCGGCACCGGCAGCCGCTGGCCCGCCACGTACAGGGCGCCCAGCTGCCCGGCGAACGCCTCCGTCCCGTCGGCGTCCCGGCGCAGGGTGGCCAGGGCCAGGGCATCGGGCACGGTGTCGGCGACGGCCCCGGTCAGCACCGGGTGGGGTGAGATCTCGACGAAGGCCGTGTGGCCGTCGGCCGCTGCCGCCGCGAGCGCCCGGTCGAGGCGGACGGGCCGCCTGAGGTTGGCCGCCCAGTGGGCCGCGTCGAACAGGCAGTCGCCGCACGGGTCGTCGAGCACGGTGGAGTACACCGGGACACGCGGCCGCCGGCCCCGGATGCCCGACAGCGCCTCGGCGAGCTCCGGCAGCAGCGCGTCGACCTGCGGCGAGTGCCCGGCACCGACGACCCGCATGGCCCGGGCCGCCCGGCCCTGCCCCTCCAGCCGGCGCACGAGCCCGGCCACCGCGGCCTCCTCGCCCGTGACGACCTTCTGCCGGGGCGAGGAGTGCACGGCGACGTGCACCCCTGGGAAGTCCCGCTCCAGGGAGTCCAGTTCGGCGTCGTCCAGGTCCACCACGGCCATCGCGCCGCCGCTCAGCCCGCTCAGCAGCCGGGCCCGTACGGCGATGACACGCGCCCCGTCCGCCACGTCCAGCGCGCCCGCGCACACCGCCGCCGCGACCTCGCCCATGGAGTGGCCGACCACGGCGGCGGGCTCGACCCCGTACGAACGCCACAGCTCGGCCAGTGCCAGCTGGAGGCCGAACAGCACGGGCTGGGCGACGTCCAGGCGGTCGACGCTGGCCCCGGAGGACAGATGGTCGTACAGGGACAGGCCACACTCCGGGGCGAGCTGCGGGTCGAGTTTCTCCACGGCCGCGGCGAACGCGGGTTCCTCGGCCAGCAGCCTGCGCCCCATGCCCGGCCACTGGCTGCCGTAGCCGGAGAAGACCCACACCGTGCCGCGCCCCACCCGGTCCCCCTCCCCGGTCACCACCCGTGCGTCCGGGCGCCCCGCCGCCAACGCGCCCAGGGCATCGCAGAGTTCGGCGCGATCCCGGGCGACCACGGCTGCACGTACCGGACCGCGGCCGGTGCGCCCGGCCAGGGTCCGGGCCACATCGGCGGGGTGCGCGGTGCTCTCGCGCAGCCAGTCGGCGAGCCGGCCCGCCGTGTCGCGGACGCGCCCCGCGTCGAGGTCGGACAGCACATGGAGACGTGCCACAGGCTCCTCGGCCGGCCGTACGGGGGCCAGGCCGGGCGGCCCCTCCTCCAGCACCACATGCGCGTTGGTGCCGCCGAAGCCGAACCCGGAGACGCCCGCGAGGGCGGTGCCGCCGTAGCGGGGCCAGGGCTCCGGCTCGGTCACCACCCTCAGCCGCTCGTCCGCGAGGGACGTGCCCTCCGCGCAGTGCAGGGACGGCGGGATGCTGTCGTGGTGCAGGGCCAGCACGGTCTTCACCAGGCCCGCGACGCCCGCGGCGGACTCCAGATGCCCCAGGTTGCCCTTGACGGACCCCAGCAGCAGCGGCTGGTCCGGGTCGCGGCCCGGGCCGAGCACCGCGCCCAGCGCGCCCGCCTCGATCGGGTCGCCCAGCGGGGTGCCGGTGCCGTGCGCCTCCACGTAGTCGACCTGGGCCGCGGCGAGCCCCGCCCGTGCGTACGCGCTCTCCAGCAGCGCCTGCTGCGCGGCCGGGTTGGGCGCCATCAAGCCGTTCGAGCGGCCGTCGGAGTTGACGGCGGTCGCGCGGACCACGGCCAGGACGCGGTCGCCGTCCCGTTCCGCGTCGGACAGCCGCTTCAGGATCACGGCCGCGCAGCCCTCGCCGCGCCCGATGCCGTCGGCCGCCGCCGAGAACGGCTTGCACCGCCCGTCCGGTGCGAGCGCGCCCGCCCTGCGGAAGGCGACGGTGACGGCCGGCGACAGCAGCAGGTTGACCCCGGCGGCGATCGCGAGGTCGCTCTCGCCCGTGCGCAGGCTGACGCAGGCGTGGTGCACGGCGACCAGAGAGGACGAGCAGGCCGTGTCGACGGCCAGGCTCGGCCCCCGCGTGTCCAGGACGTAGGCGAGCCGTCCGGCGGTGACGCTCAGGGCGCCCCCGGCCGGCGCCCAGGGATCGACAGCGGCCGGATCGGCGCCCGTGAGCTGCCCGTACTCGGGGGCCGACACCCCGACGAACACCCCGGTGGCGGTGCCCGCCAGGGACCCGGCCGGCACGGCGGCGTGGTCGAGCGCCTCGTGGACGACCTCCAGCAGGATCCGCTGCTGGGGGTCCATCACCGCCGCCTCGCGCGGCGTGATGCGGAAGAAGTCCGCGTCGAACCCGGCGATGTCGTCGAGATAGCCGCCGTACGGATGCGCGTCGGCGGGTGGGAAGTCGGTGAAGTCGCGCCAGCGGTCCTCCGGGACGCGCCGGATCGCGTCGACGCCCTCGCTCAGCAGCCGCCAGTAGCCGTCCGGGCCGTGCACCCCGCCGGGCAGCCGGCAGCCGACCCCGACGACGGCGAGCGGCTCGGCCGTCACGCCCGGCAGTCCGGCTCGGGCGGCATCCGAGGCTCCTGAGGCCTCCATGCCGCACAGCCGCGCCACCAGGGCCTGACCGGTGGGCGTCTCCCACAGCAGCGTCGTCGGCAGCTCCCGGCCCGTCGCCCGGGACAGTTCACCGGCCAGGGCGACCGCGTCCCGCGAGGACATGCCGAGGTCGGCGAGAGGCCGGTCCATCGGAACGTTCTCGGGCGAGGCGCCGTACCAGACGGCCACCCGTTCGGCGATCAGCCGGCGCAGCGCGCCCTCGTCGAGGGGGCTCATCCCGCGGTACCCGCCGTCGCCGCGGTGGCCTGCCCGCCGTACGCACCCTCCAGGTACCGGGCTCGGGTCAGCGCCCGCGACACCTTCCCGCTGGAGGTACGCGGCACCGTGCCCGGCGGCACCAGGACGACCTCGGCGAGCCGCAACCCGTGCCGGGCGGAGACGGCACCGCGCACGGCCCGCGCCACGGCCGGCACGTCCAGCTCGGCGAGGCGCACGCTCCGCGCGTGTTCCGCCACGATCACCACCCGCTCACCACCACCGTCGCCGGGCACGGCGAACGCCGCGAGCCGGTCCCGGCGCACCGCGGGGTCCGCGTCCTGGGCCGTCGCCTCGACGTCCTGCGGATAGTGATTGCGGCCGTCGATGATGATCAGGTCCTTCAACCGTCCCGTGACGACCAGCTGTCCCTCCAGCACCGTCCCCAGATCGCCCGTCCGCAACCAGCCGCCCGGAGTGGCTTCGGCGTCCGCGAACTGGGCGCCGAAGACGTCCCCCGGTTCCCGGTTCCAGTAACCCCGGCCGACATTCGGCCCCTGGACCCAGATCTCGCCGACCTCGCCCTCCGACAGCAGGGCCCGCGTCACCGGGTCGGCGATACGGACCCGCTGGCCCGCCGGGGTGCCACAGCCCGCCAGCAGCACCGCCCGGGGATCGTCCGGCCGGGCCGGCAGGGCCTTCCCGGCGGCCAGGGCGTCACGGTCGAGCGCGAACCGGCCGAGCGGCTCACCCGGCCGGGCCGCGCAGACGAACACGGTGGCCTCGGCCAGGCCGTACGACGGGCAGTGCGTCTCCGGCGCCAGTCCCTGACCGGCGAACGCGGCGTGGAAACGGTCGGCCGTGCCCGGGCGGACCGGCTCACTGCCGTTGATCAGCGCCGTCACCCGGTCCAGCCGCAGCCCCTCCTTCTGGTCGTCGGAGACGCTCGCGGCGCAGTAGTCGTAGGCGAAGTTGGGCGCGGCGCTCACCGCGTCCGGGTGCGCGGAGAGCAGCCGGAGCCAGCGCACCGGCTCGTGCAGGAAGGCGGCCGGGTCCATCAGCACCGACAGCGTCCCTCGTGTCACGGGGGCCGCGACGCTGAGCACCAGCCCCATGTCGTGGTAGAGCGGCAGCCAGCCCACGCAGGTCACCGGGCGGGCGTCGGCACCGTAGGCGGTGAGTGCCTGGCGGGCGTTGGCGACGACGTTGCCGTGGGTGATCTCCACACCCGCCGGGGCGCGGGTCGAACCGGAGGTGTACTGGAGGTAGGCGGTCGCCCCGGCGTCCGGCGGGGCGGGCCGCCAGTCCCGGGCGGCTTCGTCCGTCACCTGGTCGGCCACCACGATCCGCGGCCCGTCGGGGCCGAGGAAGTCGCGCACCTCGTCCCGGCAGCGGCTCGTGGTCACGACGACCGAGGGACACGCGTCGGCCAGGACACCCGCGAGCCGGTCCGCGTGCCCGGGCAGGCCCGGCGGATACAGCGGCACGGCGACCAGCCCGGCGGCCAGGGCCGCGAGGAAGGCGGTCACGTACTGCGTGCCCTGCGGGCACAGCAGCGCGACCCGCTCTCCCGGACCGGCCTGCTCGGCGAGGCGCGCGGCCAGCGCCCGCACCCGCACGTCCAGACGGCGCCAGGTCAGGGTGCGGTGGACGCCGCGCGAGTGCGGTGCCGGGTGCTCGACGAAGGTGAACGCCCTGCGCTCCGGGGTGTTCTCGGCCCAGTGCCGGACGTACTCCGGCAGCGTCGGGCACACGGGCGCGAGCGGGGGGCGGCGGCTGTCCATCAGGCGGGGCTCCTCACGGCGCGGATCGGCCTAGGGGTCGCAAAGGGGGGAGAGGGGGGCGGCTAGAGCGGGATGTTGCCGTGCCGGCGTTCCGGCATCGGCGCGCGTTTGCCGCGCAGGGCGCGCAGCGCGCGGCAGACCTGCTCCCGGGTCTCGCGCGGCGCGATGACGGCGTCGACGTAGCCGCGCTCGGCGGCGAGATAGGGCGTGCCGTGGGTGCGCTCGTACGCGGTGAGCAGGCGGGCGCGCAGCGCCTCGGGGTCGTCGGCCGCGGCGAGTTCCCGCCGGTGCAGCACGCCCACGGCCCCCTCGGCTCCCATGACGGCGATACGGGCGGTGGGCCAGGCGAGGTTCACGTCGGCGCCCAGGTGCTTGGAGCCCATCACCGCGTATCCGCCGCCGTACGCCTTGCGCACCACGACCGTGACCTTGGGGACGGTGGCCTCGGCGTAGGCGTACAGCAGTTTCGCTCCGCGCCGGATGATGCCGGCCTGCTCCTGCCGCACCCCGGACAGGTAACCGGGCACGTCGGCGAAGGTCAGCAGCGGGATGCCGAACGCGTCGCAGAACCGCACGAACCGCGCCGCCTTCTCGGAGGCGTCGATGTCGAGGACCCCGGCGGCGTGCAGCGGCTGGTTGGCGACGACACCCACCGAGCGGCCCTCGATCCGGGCCAGGGCGCAGATGATGTTCGGTGCGAACAGCTCCTGTACCTGGAGGAGCTCACCGTCGTCGACGACCGCGTGCAGGATCGCCCGCATGTCGTACGCCTCGCCCAGCCGGTCCGGGACGACCTCGTCGAGGCCGGCACCGGGCGGCGCGTGCCCGGGGGCGTACTCCGGGGGCCGTTCCAGATTGTTGGCCGGGAGGTACGACAGCAGGTCGCGCACGGTGTCGAGGGCGTCCTCCTCGTCGGCGGCCAGGAAGTGGGCGTTGCCGTTGACGGTGTTGCTGGTGCGGGCGCCGCCCAGTTCCTCGGCCGTGGTGCGCTCGCCGGTGACCGTCTCGATGACGTCCGGGCCGGTGACGAACATGTGCGAGGCGCCGTCCACCATCACCGTGAAGTCGGTGATCGCCGGTGAGTAGGCGGCGCCTCCCGCGCACGGCCCCAGGACGACCGAGATCTGCGGGATCACCCCGGACGCCTTGACGTTGCGGCGCACCAGCTCGGCGTAGAGGGCGAGCGAGGCGACGCCCTCCTGGATACGGGCCCCGCCGGAGTCGTTGAGACCGATCACCGGGCAGCCGGTCTTCAGGGCCAGCTCCATCAGCGCGACGGTCTTCTCGCCGAAGGCCTCGCCCATGCTGCCGCCGAACACCGTGGAGTCCTGGGCGAACACGCACACCGGGCGGCCGTCGACCGTGCCGTACCCGGTGATCACCCCGTCGCCCCAGGGACGGCGGGTGCCGTCCTTCGCGGCGGGCCGGGCCCGGACGAACAGGCCGGTCTCCGTGAAGGAGTCCTTGTCCACGAGCCGTTCGATCCGCTCCCGGGCCGAGAACTCCCCGCGTCTGCGCGGTCCGCCCGGGGCCACCGCCTGCTCGCGGCGGCGTTCCAGGCCTGCGACGCGCTCCGCGGTGCTCCCGGGCACGTGCGCCGCCGTTTCCCCCGGACCGGATGCTGTCACCTCTGTGCTCACAACCACCTCCGAAGCGGTTCTCGAATATGGCAGTGGGACGGGGGAGCGCCGGGCGAATCGCCGGTCCGTGTGGGGGAATTGAGTCCTCGGGTGCGGGCTTTCATCCCCGCGTGACAAGGGACCGCCGGTCGGCCGCCGAGGGGGCGGGCGCGATTCAGCTGCCCGAGTGCTGAATGCGTTCTCCTTCTTCTATTGGACCCCGGGGCCGTTCGGTGTCCAGGCTGGAGTGCACCATCGCCAGACAGCCTCAGCGACAGCCGGAAGAGGTCACGAGCACATGCACACCCGCCGCATCGGTGATGTCGACGTCAGCGCGATCGGCCTGGGCGCGATGCCCATGTCCATCGAGGGACGACCCGACGAGGAACGCTCCCTCGCCACCATCCACGCCGCGCTCGACGCCGGCGTGACCCTGATCGACACCGCGGACGCCTACCATCGGGACGCCGACGAGGTCGGTCACAACGAGACCCTGATAGCCAAGGCCCTCGCCTCCCACGACCGTGACGGCGACGTCCTGGTCGCCACCAAGGGCGGCCATCTGCGTCCCGGTGACGGCAGCTGGACGCTGGACGGCAGCCCCCGCCACCTGAAGGAGGCCTGCGAGGCGTCCCTGCGCCGACTCGGCGTCGAGGCCATCGGGCTCTACCAGTTCCACCGCCCCGACCCGCGCGTCCCCTACGCCGAGTCCGTCGGCGCGATCCGGGACCTGCTGGACGAGGGCAAGATCCGCATGGCCGGCATCTCCAACGCGAACCCCGAGCAGATCCGGCTGGCGGGCGAGATCCTCGGCGGCCGTCTGGTCTCCGTGCAGAACCAGTTCTCCCCGGCCTTCCGCTCCAGCGAACCGGAGCTGGACCTCTGCGACGAGCTCGGCATCGCCTTCCTGCCCTGGAGCCCCCTCGGCGGGATCTCCAAGGCCGGCGAACTCGGCTCCGGGCACGCGGCGTTCGCCCGGATCGCCGAGGTGCACGGGGTGAGCCCGCAGCGGGTGTGCCTGGCGTGGATGCTCGCCAAGTCGCCCGTGGTCGTCCCGATCCCGGGCGCCAGCCGCCCCGAGACCATCCGCGACTCGCTCGCCGCGGCCGACCTCGTCCTGACGCCGGAGGAACTGGCGGAGCTGGACGCGGCCTGAGCATCGACCGGTTTCACTGACGGACAGTCGGAGACGGTAAGTTTTCCGTCACATCCGCCCCTGGTGAGAAAAACATGTGAATGTTTCCGCGTGGTTCGGGCATACGCAGCGAAAACAGAGAGAGGGGCGCTACGTGCTCGTACCGGACCGGAAGGTCGTCAGGGAGTTGCTGACGCGGTATGCGTCGCTGAGGATCACTCAGGCGGAGAGGCACGTGCCGACGGCGGCACGCGAGCTTGAGGACGTCAGCTACACGCTGTGCGTGATGATGGGAACGTCCGACATCACCGACGCCATCGCCAAGGCCGACACCCTGCTGCTCACCAAGGAGCGGTCCGAGGAAGCGGACGCGGACGGGGAGAACGGGCTGACGCTGGTCGGCTGAGATCTCGTAGGGCCCGGTCATGAACCGGGCAGCGCCCCGGCGGCCGGTGAACGGGCCGCCGGGGCGTTCGTCTTCCCGTGGAACGCCGTGCGATACGCGTACGGTGTGGTGCCCACCACCTTGCGGAACCGCTCCCGGAACGCCGTCGGCGAGCCGAACCCCGCCTGCCGCGCGATCCGTTCGACGGAGTGGTCGGTGTTCTCCAGCAGGTACTGGGCGCGCCGCACCCGCGCCCGCAGCAGCCACTGCAACGGCGTGGTCCCGGTCTGCTCGCGGAAGCGGCGGCTGAACGTCCGCTCGCTCATTCCCGCGCGCTCCGCCAGTGCGCTCAGCGTCACCTCGTGGGCGAGGTTGTCCTCGATCCACTCCAGCAGCGGCTCCAGCGCCGACCCCCGCGGCACCGGCGGGTGCTCGTGCACGATGAACTGGGCCTGTCCGCCCTCCCGTTCCAGCGGCATGACCGACATCCGGGCGATGTTCGCCGCGACGGCCGACCCCAGATCCCGCCGGATCATGTGCAGAGACAGATCCAGTGCGGCGGCCGCACCGGCCGAGGTGAGGATCTGCCCGTTGTCGACGTACAGCACGTCCGGTTCCACCTCGACCCGCGGGAAACGCCGGGCCAGCTCGCCCGCGGCCACCCAGTGCGTGGTGGCGCGCAGCCCGTCCAGCAGCCCGGCCTCCGCCAGCACGAAGGCGCCCACGCACACGGACGCGATCCGGGTACCGGCCTCGGCGGCCTGCCGCAGCGCCGCCAGGACCCGGGCGGAGGGTGGCGGCGCCTCGGGAGAGCAGCCCGGCACGATGATCGTGTCGGCCTCCGCCAGCGCCTCCAGCCCCCGGTCGATGCGCAGGGTGAAACCGCCGTCCACACGCACCTCCGGCGTCTCGGCGCACAACCGGACCCGGTAGGCCGGCCGCCCGTCCGGCAGGTGGGTCCAGGCGAACGTCTGCTGGGGCGCCGCCATGTCGAACGGCACCACTCGGTCGAGAACCAGGATCGCCACGGAGTGCATGACCGCCACCCTAGGCGCATTCCCGCCAGGCGCACGAACCGCCGAAGTACCGGCCCACGGCACAAGAGAGCAGGTCGCACGAGTTGGCGGGAATCCGTTGGAAGCTGTCGTTCCAGCCCATGGGCGATCGTCTCCGGGCTCCCTAACGTGGGCTCGCCGCCGTCGATCGCACCACGGAGAGAGTCCCGGTGACCAAGATCCTGCTGTCCCTGCACGTACTGGCCGCCATCGTCGCCATCGGTCCCGTGACCGTCGCCGCCAGCATGTTCCCGCCCGCGGTGCGCCGCGCCGTCCCCGCGGGCGGCCACGCCCCCGACTCGTCGGCGGTGAGCACGGTCGCGTTGCTGCACCGCATCTGCCGTGTCTACGCCGGTATCGGACTGACCGTTCCGCTCCTCGGGTTCGCCACCGGTGCCGCGATGGGCGTCCTGGGCAGCGGATGGCTCGTCACGTCCATCGCGCTGACCGCCGCCGCGGCGGGCATCCTGGTCGCCTTCGTCCTGCCCCGCCAGGAGGAGCTCCTCGGCCAACTGGACGGCGAACAGGCTGTCGAGCACCGAAGTACCGTTCAACTCGCCATGTTCACCGGCATCTTCAACCTCCTGTGGGCGACGGTGACCGTCCTGATGATCGTCAGGCCGGGCTCCACGACGGGAGCCTGAGCTCCGGCCGGCCGCATGTCACGGATATCCGGTCTGCGTCAAGTCCACCCGGGTAATTCACACTCCGGGACACCTGTCCGCCTACACTCGGCTCTCTCGCCCCCGCTCGGGGCCGACGAGCAGAAAGGCGTGTTGACGGGTGTTCCAGGATTCCCCCATCTACGACCGACTCATCGCGGAGTGCGGCGATGTGCCCACACAGGTTCGCCGCGAGGCCGAACGCGTGAGCAGGGAACTGGAGCAGGTCATGCGGCCCGCGCAGTCCCCCGGCTACGACCGCCCGCACTCCCCGGGCACCGGATGGCAGCGTACGGCCATGCTGCCCGGGCCGCGGCCGCAGTGAACCAGGATCGGTGCGCGGCCGTCACCGTGCTCAACAGGCCGTCCTGTTCGCGCCGTTGACGCGCGACGGCCCCTCGGGGACGGGGCGGGCCAGCCACTCGGCGATGGTGCGGGCGATCGGCTGGCCCGTCTCCACCTCGACGAACCCGAACTGTCCCGACTGATTGCACTCCAGGAACCACCAGGTGCCGTCGGCGTCCTCGACGAAGTCGAAGGCCCCGTACGCCAGTTCGCCCTCCCGTAGATAGGCCCGGACACCCGGCACGATGGACGACGGCACGTCGGTGGGCCGCCACGGTTCGCCGGGTGCGGCGAACCGCACGTCCACCTCGTCGGGATCCGCGTCCGCGGCGGCCGCCTTGCGTGCGGCCAGCATCCGGTCGCCCACCACGGTGAGACGGATGTCGGCCCGCTTGGAGATCCGCCGCTGGAACAGCGTCGGCCCGAACGCGACGGCGGAGAAGTCCGTGTCCGGCGCGACCCTGCTGGTCGGCACGGCCCGGGGCGGGTCCTGCGGATGCGCGCCCGACACCGGCTTGACCACCAGGTCCGGGTAGCGCTCGGAGAACTCGCGGGCGGCGCGCGGGAAGGTCGTGATCAGCGTCGCCGGCACGGGCAGGCCGCACCGCTGGGCGAGGCGCAGCTGCCAGGGCTTGTGCCGGGCCCGGCGAGCCGCGTCGGGGTGGTTCATCCAGCGTGCATCCGAGCCCCGCAGCATTCCGTAGAGAGCCTGGGCGGCCTCCTCGGTCAGCCACGCGGACGGCTGGGCCGCCCGCACCGCAGGGGTGCCCGGCCGGCGGACCCACACCGATCGCAGCCCGCCGATGCTCACCAGCCGCCCCCCGGCGGACAGGTGACCGCGGAAGCGGCCGTGGACGTACTCCCCGGACAGCGAGACACCACCGGTCAGATCGGCGGGGTCGACGCGGACCACTGGAATCCCGGCCGCGTTCAGGTGGACGACCACCATGTCCGCGGTCACGTCCTCCTCGCAGGTGAGGATCAATACCGTCATCTTCGGCGGCCCGCGGTCAGTCGTCGAAGTGCGTCTTGGAGCCGGCGGTGGACGTCGTGGTGCCGACCTCCCTCAACAGAGCGAAGTCGGAGGCGGCCACCCGGCCGTCGTGGAGCACGTTCAACTGCTGTCCGGCGTCGTACACGTACGGAATGGCAGCTTCCAACTCCACTGCCGGGCGCGCGTAGTTGAGCGCGAACGGTTGCATCGTCTCTCCCTCGTCGGTGCTGCGCCGATCGAGCCGGATCCAGGGGCACGGCCACCCGGTCCGCCGACTCGTTTCGGCTCCCAGAGACTTATACGAATCGAACGGGTGGTTGGTTTCCTTACTTTCCGTAGTCATCGGGCCGGTTGGCGGTCCGGCCGGTGTGCCGACTCGCGCTCCCGCTCGCCGAGGGAGCCACGGACGGTGCGCAGAGCGAGCAGCAGGACGCCGATGTCGTCCAGGTACACCGGATCGGGCAGCAGGTCGACGGGCAGCAGGAAATAGAGAACCGCGCCCCAGAAGACCCAGCGCGGACCCGCGGGCAGCCCCGCGCGACGCAACTCACGCCGGGTCCTGACCAGTCGCACGAGAATGCCGACGGCGAAGACGAGGACGACGGCCGCGACAACCGCGGCCAGGGTGATCACCGTTGTGGTCGTATCCACGGGCTGCCCTCCTCCTGGCGTCCGCGACACGGGGTGTCCCTTCCTGGATTCCCGTTTCCGGCGGCTGTATTGCCGCCGGGGCCCGACATGTCGGCGCGTCGGCGGATTTTCCGTACCGCCGCAGGTGTGGTGGTCATCCCGGTGGTTCACCCGAGTGGCACGGTGTGACGCCTCTCGGGGGCCGGGAGTGGGCACCCGCAGCGACGCCCGGGATACGCCAGGCGGCGGAGTGACGCCTAGACGCCCCGCACCGGAATGGATCCGCCCCCTGCGGAGCCGGTCCGGGCGTCTTTCGCCGTCCGGCCGCCGAGCAGTCCGGCCAGTACCCGGTCGGGCGTCAGCGGGAGTTCGCGGAAGCGGACGCCGGTGGCGTGGTGGACCGCGTTGCCGATCGCCGCGGCCGTCCCGACGATGCCGATCTCCCCGATCCCCTTGCTGCCCATGGGGTTGAGGTGGGGATCGTCCTCGTCCAGCCAGTGCGCCTCGATCCGGTCGACGTCGGCGTGCACCGGCACGTGGTACGACGCCAGATCCGACTCCGTGAAGTCACCGAACGCGGGGTCCATCGTGCTGCCCTCGGTCAGCGCCATGCCCAGACCCATCGTCATGCCGCCGACGAACTGGGAGCGTGCCGTACGGGCGTTGAGGATGCGTCCCGCGGCGTACACCCCGAGGAGCCGGCCGACCCGCACCTCGCCGGTGACCGTGTCCACGGCGACCTCGGCGAAGTGCGCCCCGAAGGCGTGCCGCGCCCACTCGCTCCCGGCGTCCGCCGTGCCCTCGGTGTCGGCGCGGGCGCCGAGGCCCTGCTCGGGCAGCGGCCCCGGATGCTCGGCCAGCCGCCGCGCCAGCCGGGCACCGGCCTCGTGGACCGCCCAGCCCCAGGAGGCGGTGCCGGACGAGCCGCCGGCCAGCGGGGCCGGCGGGAGTTCGGTGCTGCCTACCTCGATCCGCACCCGCTCCAGCGGCACTCCGAGGGCGTCGGCGCCGACCTGTGCGAGCACGGTCCGCGCGCCCGTACCGATGTCCGTGGCGTTGATCCGCACCAGGAACGCGCCGTCGGGCAGTGCGCGGGCCGACGCCGTGGCGGGCGACACCATGACGGGGTACGTCGCCGCCGCCACGCCCGTGCCCAGCAGCAGGGGCCCGTCCCGGCGGGAGGCCGGCCGGGGATCGCGCCCGGCCCATCCGAAGCGGCGGGCGCCCTCGCGCAGACACTCCACCAGGTGCCTGCTGCTGAACGGCTTGCCGCTGTCGGGTTCGACGTCCGGTTCGTTGCGGACCCGCAGTTCGACCGGGTCCATGCCCAGCTCGTCGGCGAGTTCGTCCAGGGCGGACTCCAGCGCGTACATACCGGGTGCCTCGCCCGGCGCCCGCATCCACGACGGCGAGGGCACGTCCAGCGCAGCGACCCGGTGCTCCGTACGGCTGTGCGGCGACGCGTACATCACCCGCGCCGGGACCGCCGCCTGCTCCACGAACTCCTTGATGCGGGAAGTGTGCGTGGTGACCTCGTGCACGAGGGAGATGAGGCGTCCGTCGGTGTCGGCGCCGAGCCGCAGCCGGTGCAGGGTGGGCGCACGATGCCCGACGACGGCGGGCAGGTACCGGCGGGGCAGCGCCACCGTGACCGCCCGCCCGGTCTGCCGCGCCGCCATCGCGGCGAGCACCACGTCCGGCCGTGGCGTGCCCTTGGAACCGAAGCCGCCGCCGACGTGCTCGGCGGTGACGACGATCCGCTCCTCGGGAACGCCGAACAGCCCGGCGAGCACACCCCGCACGGCACCGGCGCCCTGGCTGGAGGTGTGCACGGTGAGCCGGCCGTCGTCCCAGCGGGCGGTGCTGGCGTGCGGCTCCATGGGGTGGTTGTGCAGCGGCGGCACGCGGTAGGCGACATCGACCCGGGCGGCCGAGGACCCGAATGCCCCGTCTGGATCGCCCCGCTCGCGGACGGCCGGATATTCGGCGTTGGCGTCGTCGGGGACGTACACACCCGGGTGCGACGCGGTGAGGGTCACATCGTGCTCCTCGGCGGCGTAGTCCACACGGACCGTGGCGGCACCGGCCCGCGCCGCCTCCAGGGTCTCGGCCACCACCAGGGCCACGAACCAGCCGCGGTGCGGAACCCGGGGGTTCTGGAGCAGGGCGAGCGTGGCGTCGTCCGGCTCGGCGAGCCGCGGCGCGTTCTCGTGGGTGAGGACGGCGAGCACACCGGGCACGGCCAGGGCGGCCGCCGTGTCGATGCCGGTCACCCGGCCCCGGGCGACAGCTGCCGGCACGGGCCAGGCCTGGGCGCGTCCGGGGTAGTGGTACTCGGCGGCGTAGCGGGCGGTGCCGCTGACCTTCTCCCGGCCCTCCCGGCGCTCGGCGGGGGCTCCCACGCTGCCGGTCATGAGGTCCTCCTCGCCGGCGCCGCGTCCGCGAGCCGGGACAGCACGTCCAGGGCGATCCACCGGGCCAGCGGCACCTTGTAGGCGTTGTCGCGCAGCGGCTGCGCCGCGGACAGTTCCAGGTCGACGGCGTGTTCGAACGCGGCGGTGGTCGCAGCCGCACCCAGCAGCGCCTCCTCCGCCCGCCGGGCCCGCCACGGCCGGTGCGCCAGCGCCCCGAACGCGAGCCCCACGTCGGCGACCACACCGTCCGACACGCGCAGCACGGCCGCGACGGACGCGAGCGCGAAGGCGTACGAGGCCCGGTCGCGGGCCTTGCGGTACACCGACGGCAGCCCGGCCGTCGCGGCGGGCAGCACCACGCCGGTGACGAGCTCGCCGGGCCGGATCTCGGTGTCCTGCTCCGGCCGGTCCCCGGGCAGCCGGTGGAAGTCCGCCGCCGCGACACTCCGGGCGCCCTTCGGACCGTACAGCTCGACACGCCCGTCCAGAGCGGCCAGCGCCACCGCCATGTCCGACGGATGGGTGGCGATGCAGTGCGCGGAGTGGCCCAGCACGGCGTGATCACGGTGGACGCCGTCCCGGGCGCCGCAGCCGCTGCCCGGCTCCCGCTTGTTGCACGGCTTCGACAGGTCCTGGAAGTACGGGCACCGGGTCCGCTGAAGCAGGTTGCCGCCGGTCGTCGCCGCGTTGCGCAACTGCCCCGACGCCCCCGCGAGGACCGCCTGCGACAGCGCCGGGTACCGGTCGCGCACCAGCGGATGGGCCGCGAGGTCGCTGTTGCGGACCGTCGCCCCGATCCGCAGCGCGCCGTCCGGCAGTTCCTCCACCGCGTTCAGCGGCAGACGGGTGACGTCGACGAGGGCGGCGGGCCGCTCGACACCGAGCTTCATCAGATCGACGAGGTTGGTGCCGCCGCCGAGATAACGGGCACCGGCGTGGGAGGCGTACGCGGAGGTCGCCTCCTCGACGCTCCCGGCGCGGACATAGGCGAACTCCTTCACGGGATCACGTCCTCCACGGCCTCGGCGATCCGCGGATACGCACCGCACCGGCACAGGTTGCCGCTCAGCCGCTCCCGGATCTCCGCCCGGTCCAGCGGCACCGGCCCGGCCGAGGGCGTGGCCGGGTCGGTGACGTGCGAGGGGTGGCCGGCCGCCGCCTCGGCGAGCATGCCGGCCGCGGAGCAGATCTGGCCGGGGGTGCAGTAGCCGCACTGGAAGGCGTCACGCTCCAGGAAGGCCCGTTGCAACGGGTGCGGTTCCTCCCCGTCGCCGGACAGCCCCTCGACGGTCGTGACGTCACAGCCGTCCAGGGCGACCGCGAACAGCAGACAGCTGTTGACGCGCCGCCCGTCCACCAGGACCGTGCAGGCACCGCACTGGCCGTGGTCGCAGCCCTTCTTGGCGCCCGTGAGGTCCAGGTCCTCCCGCAGGAGGTCCAGCAGGACCCGCCGGTGGTCGACGGTGAGGGTGTGGGGTTTGCCGTTGACGCGGAGCGTCGTCTCCGAGTGGTGCTGGTCGTTGCCCATGGCGTGGAAGACCTTCCCGGACGGGCCGTACTGCCGTACGGAACCGCGTATCCACCAGACCACGACTGACACGTGCGCCCCGCGAGGAAGGATCCTGGGGTGTATACCGCATGTGCCGGTGCCAGGAAGGTCACCCGGTCCGTCCGTGTGCGGGGACGGGTCAGGGTGCGCTCGGGGATCGCTCCGGGATCGACCCCGATGCTCGGGCGCCTGCCCGCTGACAGCGTGGGGGCATGACCTCACCGCGCATGTCACGAAGGGCCTTTGCGGGCGCCACCCTGTTCGGGACGGCCGCGCTGGCTGCCACCGCGGCTCTCCCCGCGCCTCGCGCCCATGCCTCGTCCGCCCCGCTCCCACCGCTGGATCCCATGGCCCTGCAGGCGGCGGTCGACGACCTGGAGCACCCGCCGTCGACCGCGGCCCAGCTGCGCGTCGGCGGCACGACCGGCCACTGGTGCGGCACCTCGGGCGTGGCCGACATCAGCACGCGGCGGCCCGTGACAGCACGTGACAAGGTCCGGATCGGCAGCATCACCAAGGTTTTCGTCGCCACGGTGGTGCTGCAGCTGGTGGCGGAGGGCCGGGTCGGCCTGGATGCACTGCAGCACCAGCGCTTAAGGCTCGGCGCCCTGGACAGCCCGGGGCTTCCGCGTGACGCAGCACTGCGAGCCGATGGCGGGCGCGTCTTGCGAGCTCGCGTTCGGGAGACCCCCCTGTCAATAACGTCCGTCAGTTTTAGACCTAGTGCTCGTCCCCGGACGGGGCCACGGGACGCTGGGACCTGCTCTTGAGGCGTTCGAACGTGCGTGTGAGCTGTTGCAACGGAGACGCCGTTGTGGTGTCGGAGGGCTGCCGGCGCGCGGGAACGGCCTCGGCGGACTCCTGGTAGGCGGCCAGGGCCTCGTGGGCGCGTTCGGCCGCCTCCCGGTACAGGTCACGTGACTTCGTCATGGCCTCCAGCGCCTCGGCGTACATGGCCACCAGCCCGCGCTGGCGCTCCAGCTCCTCCTGGAGGGTCAGCAGGTGCCAGTCCTCCCGCAGCGCGGTGAGGGCGTCCTCGGCCCCGTCGGGCAGCGGTCTCGGCAGCGCGGCGTACCGCGTCACCGCGTCGACGAGGTCGGTGGGCTCCGAGCCGTCCAGGAAGACCGCGCGGACGGAGAAGTCCTCGGCGACGTAGCCCTCCGGCGCCGGGGTGCCGGGCAGCACCACGGCACCGCCGCGCGGCACCTGGACCCCCAGGTCGCGCAGGGCCCAGTTGAGGCCCCGGTGCTGCTGGGGTGCGGCGCGGTGCTCCACCACACGGTGCCGCAGGCCCGGCGGAAGCCACCGCGCCACCGGCAACCGACCCCGGTCGTCGGTGGTCATCGCCTCGTGGACGACCACGTGGATGTGCCACCCGCCGCGCACCGCGTTCCTGAACAGGCGCCGCGTGTCCTTGTCGTCGTGGGGGAGCGGGTTGATCTTCCGCAGGGACAGCTCCGCGGCGCCGTCCCGGTCCCAGGCGAGGTCCGGCTCCTCCGGCCAGAACAGCGCGGCGGGCGACGGCCAGTCGTTGTTCCACGGCTGCTCGGCCTCCGCGACCAGGATCCACTCCTGCCCGCCGTCCGGCCCGGGCGTCACGCCGATCCGGGCCCGCACGGTCACCGTCTCCTCCACCCGCCAGCGGGCCTCGAAGACCCGCTCCGCCGGGGTCTCCTCCGACCCGGCATCGGTCCCGGCATCGGTGTCGGCCTCGGTCCCGGCTTCGGGCAACTCGAGAAAGTCGTCGATGGCCCGACTTCGCTTGCGCTGCTCCAGCGAGCGCCGGAGCACGTCTTCCGCGGCGCCTTCGGCAAGGCGGCCGCGAGCCAGCCACACCGTGGCGGGAGTCATGGGGCGGACGGTGGGGGAAGTCGGCATGGGTCCAACTGTGAACGGGGGCAGGGGCTCCTGCCAGTATCGTCGGCGCAGGCCGACGGGCATAACCCGGGGTCACACACGGGGTGGCGCCCTGCGGCACCGGGCGGCGCCAGGGGGCAGCACCGGGTGCTCGGAGCCACGCGGCGCGCACGGGGTGTGCGCGCCGCGCGCACACCGGCGGATCACACTCGTGGCTCCACCGGCACCAGATCCCGACAATGGTCCGCACGAGCAGGGCCCGCCCACCATCCGCATCGGGGCGGGTCCTGCTCGCCTGCCGTCGGGCCCTTGGGGAACCGGGCACGGGTCAGGGCGGCCGGCACACCGATGGCCGACTGGTCGCTGACGGGGTGACTACGGTGGGCGGTTGGGAGCCACCGAGGAGGTGGCCGGCGGCGCGCTCGCCGGCCGCTTCGCTCTGGTCTCCGATGAGAACCCGGATCTGGTCGACCAGTCCGTGGCGGCACATGGCGGAACGGGAGCCGCGGCGCCGGTCGGTGGCGATCGCCGTCGGGGGACCCGGACCCCGTCCTCGGACCTGGTGAGGAACAGGGCGTCACGGCCGAAACCCCGGGCCCCGTCACCGATGTCGTGCGAAGATCTACGGGCCCTGTCGGGCCCACCCTGCCGCAGTAACGATTCCTCGGAGAGCCCATGCGCCGCGCCTCCCTCCTCTGCGCCGCTGTCCTGCTGTTCTGCACTGCCTGTTCCGGCGGTCCGGACAAGGACTCGGGGGAGACTGCGAAGAAGGCCGTGGATCACGGGTCGGCCGTGCGTGCCGCGATCGAGAGGACGAGCGCGGGCAGCGCCCGCTTGGACCAGAAGATCGAGCTGCGCTCCGCCGACAGCCCCACGACGTACGTGTTCACGATCGCCGGCGGCTTCGATCTGGCGGGTGACAGGGGCCGGCTCACGGTGGAGCTTGAGGACAGCGGCATGGACCCCGTCGAGGAGGTCTTCGTCGGCGACACCGTCTATGTGCGGGGCTCGCGGGCGGTGGGCGCAAGCGAGTGGGCCTCGACCGTCCGGAGCGAGGCCCTGACCCGCTATTTCCTGCGGGCGCCGCTGAACGACCCCGAGCACCTGCTCCGCCAGACGAAGGCGATGCGGCAGGTGTCGAACGAGGGCAAGGAGCAGGTGAACGGCGCCCCCGCGGTGCACTACCGGGGCACGATCGACCACGCCACCGCGACGCTCCGCATGACGGCGGAGACGAAACAGGGCCTGGACGACCTGCGCGAGAAGCTGGGCGACGACATGCCCGTCTTCGCGGACGTGTGGGTCGACGGGAAGGGGCGCGCCGTCCAGGCCCGGCTGTCCTGCTTCGGAGGTGTGAAGGTCATGACGACGATGACGCTGTCGGACTTCGGGACGCCGGTGAAGGCCGAGGCGCCGTCGGCCGAGCAGGTCGTCCCCGTGACAGCGGGCGAGGATGTCCTGCTGGCCTGAGTGGGAGCGACCTGACGCGCGGCCCTGGGCGACAGTCGGACCGACGAGCCCGAGTACGACGCCTTGTCCAGCCGGCCGGCGCCCGGCATGTCCGCAGAGGCTGATGGCGGGTGTCGGACAGATCCAGCCGGCCATTCGACACCGGGGAAGAGGCGATCGACGGCGGCACGCGGGCGGATGCGGCACGCTTCCGTCCGCGTGCCGCCCCGGCGCTGGTCAGGCGAGGGTCACCTCGACCGGCAGCTTCTTGATGCCGTTGACGAAGTTGGAGCGGACGCGCGGGACATCGCCGACGAGGCGGATGCCGGCGAGGCGCGGGATCAGCTCCTCGAACATGATGCGGATCTCGGTGCGGGCGAGCAGGTTGCCCAGACAGAGGTGGGGGCTGCCCTTGCCGAAGGTCACATGGTCGTTGCCGGCACGGGTGACGTCGAAGTCGTACGGGTTGCCGAAGGCCGCTTCGTCGCGGTTGCCGGAGGCGTACCACATGACGACCTTGTCGCCCTCCTTGATCCGCTTGCCGCCGAGTTCGACGTCCCGGGTGGCGGTGCGCCGGAAGTGGTAGACGGGGGAGGCCCAGCGCAGGAACTCCTCCACCGCGACGGGAATCAGGGACGGGTCGTCCTTGAGGCGGGCCAGTTGGTCGGGGTGCTGGAGGAGGGCCAGCATGGAGTGGGTGATGGTGTGGCGGGTGGTCTCGTTGCCGGCCACCACGAGGAGCAGGAAGTAGTTGTCGAAGTCCTGCGGTGAGAGCGGCACACCGTCCTTCGGGGTGGTGTTCACCAGCTTCGACACCAGGTCGGTGCCGTCGCCGCCGCGCCGCTGCCGGGCCAGCTCACGGCCGTATGCGAAGACCTCCAGCGAGGCGGGTGAGCGGAAGGGCAGGTGCCGGTACTGCTCGCTCTCCGCGCTGTCCAGCAGGACGTCGGCGTAGTCGGGGTCGGTGTTGCCGATGATGCGGTTGCCCCAGTCGATGAGCTGCTGGTTGTCCTCCGGCGGAACGTCGAGGAGGCGGGCGAGGACGTTGATGGGGAAGTCGGCGGAGACTTCCTTGACGAAGTCGAAGGTCCCCTTGGCCAGTGCCGCGTCGAGCGTGGTGGCCGTCAGGCCGCGCAGGAAGTCGGTGTAGCTGTTGATGACGCTCGCGCCGAACTGGCGCTGGAGCAGACTGCGCAGCGCGCGGTGGCGGACACCGTCCAGCTCCAGGATGGAGGCGCGGGTCTTGATCTGGTCGTCGTCGACTTCTTCGAGGTTGACGAACTTCGTGGAGGTGAAGGTCTCGGCGTCGCGGTCGACGCGGGCGATGTCGGCGTGGCGGGTCACGGCCCAGAAGCCGGAGTTGGGGGCCTCCTCGGGCTGCCAGTGCACCGGGTCCCGGTGGCGCAGGGTGTGGAACATGCGCCACGGGGTGATGCCGTCGGTGAAGTTGTCCAGGTCGGCGAGGTTGACGTCCGCCAGTGGCATCGGTTCGTTCACCGCGGCGGTCGGGGTCTCGGTCGTCATCGCATGGCTCCCAGTCGTCACAGGTGATAGGCGTACTCGGTGAACTCCCAGTCGGTGACGTGCCGTTGGAAGCGTTCGATTTCGTTGCGCTTGTAGGAGAGGAAGGAGGCGGTGAAGTCCTTGCCGAGGACGTCGGTCAGTTCCGTGTCCGCTTCCAGGGCGTCGACCGCGGCCGGCAGGCTCATGGGCAGCACGGCTGCCCTGGCGGTGCCGTAGCCGTACCCCTCCAGTGGGGCGGGGGGCTCCTCGCCGGTCAGAACCCCGAGCAGCGCGGCGGCGACGGTACCCGCGATCAGCAGGTACGGGTTGGCACCGGCGTCACCGAGGCGCAGTTCGAACCGGGCGCCGGAGCCGCGCTCGGGCGGGATGCGGACCATGGCGCTGCGGTTGTCCAGGCCCCAGTCGATCAGCCACGGTGCGAGGGTGTCGGGGCCGAAACGTCTGTAGGAGTTCACGGTCGGGTTGGCCAGTGCGGCCAGGGCCGGGGCGTGGGCGAGGATGCCGGCGACGGCGTGGCGGGCGGTGGCGGACAGCCCGTACGCCCCGGCGGGATCGTCGAAGGCGTTACCGCCCTCGTCGTGGTCGCAGGACAGGTGGAGATGGAAGCCGGAGCCTCCGGCGTCGTTGAACGGCTTGGCCATGAAGGTGGCGAGTTTCCCCTCCTTCCGGGCCAGCTCCTTGATCGCGGACTTGAAGCGGAAGGCGCGGTCAGCGGCGGACAGGGCGTCGGAGTGGGTGAGGTTGATCTCGAACTGGCCGCCGTCGAACTCGTGGTTGCCGCCGGTCACGCCGATGTTCATGTCCCGCAACAGG
Organism: Streptomyces sp. NPDC045955; assembly: GCF_056430805.1. NCBI lineage: Bacteria > Bacillati > Actinomycetota > Actinomycetes > Kitasatosporales > Streptomycetaceae > Streptomyces > Streptomyces sp. NPDC045955. The sequence goes on along the minus strand of NZ_JBWKKY010000015.1, from coordinate 151,305 downwards.
CGCAGCGTGCGGAGCAGGTGGTTGTCACCGTCGGCGCGCAGGCCGGCAGTGTAGACGACACCGGCGGCGCCCGAGTAACGCTTCCAGCCGCTCGGGGAGGCCACGTCCTCGTCGCAGAGGAAGTACTCGAGCTCGGGGCCGACCACCGGACGCAGGCCGTGTTCGGCACACCGGTCGAGGACGGTGCGCAGCAGGTCGCGGGGTGACTCGGGCGCGGGCAGGCCGGTGGCCGGGTCGGTGACGTCGGCGAGGCAGGAGGCCACGCCGGGTTCCCAGGGGAGGGGGACCAGGGTGTCCAGGTCCGGTCGCACGGTGATGTCGGGCAGGCCGGCGTCGAGGCCGCCGGAGACGGGGACCACGTCGCCCTGGGGGCTGGTGTGATAGACGGCCCGGCAGAAGGCCAGGCCGTGGTCGCAGGCCGACGGCAGATGGTCCAGCAGGACATCGCGTGCGCGGTCGGTGCCGATGAGATCGGGATAGCTCACGCGCACCACGTCGATGCCGTCGGCGGCGAGCCGCTGCATGCGCTGACGGAGGCTGGGGGTTGGGGCTGCGCTCACCGATGTCTCCTCGGGCGCTTGGGGTGTGGATGACGAGGGGAGTCAGAGGGCCGGTCAGGGTGGGGCGCGGCGGACACCGGCTTGTTTGATGCCAAACGGTATGGGGGTCGCAAGCACCCCGCAAGAGGGGTGGGAAAAAAATTATCCGCATGGATAGGTATTGACCAGGGTCAGATGGCTTCCTATGTTGTTTGAAGTCAAATGAGTAAGGGTCCGGCCAGTCGCCGGACCCTTGGCCGGGGCCCGGCCGACGGCGGTCGGGCCCCTCTTCCTCCCTTCGCCCCCTCTCTTCCTCCCTTCACCCCCGCCCCGACGCCCTCACTTCCAGGAGGACCGGCCATGCAGGTCGTCGTCGACATGAACAAGTGCCAGGACCACGGCCAGTGCGTCTTCGCCGCCCCCGATGTCTTCTCCATGGACGACAGCGGCCACCTGGCCTACGTCCCCGACCCCGACGACGCGCTGCGCGACGAGGTCGAGGAAGCCGCCGACGTGTGCCCGCTCCAGGCCATCCGTATCGAGGGCTGACCATGACGTCGAGGAGTGCACGCATCGTCGTGGCCGGCGCCTCCATGGCAGGCCTGCGCGCGGCCGAGCAACTGCGGGCCGCCGGCTGGACCGAAGCCATCACGCTCGTCGGTGACGAGCGGCACATGCCCTACAACCGGCCGCCCCTGTCCAAGGAGGTCCTGGCCGGCAAGGCCGCCTTCGAGTCGCTCTCCTTCCGCCCGCGGGCGAGCGTGGCCGACGCGGAGTGGCGGCTGGACACCAAGGTCGTCGCCGCGCGGCTCGCGGAGAACATCGTCGAGTTGGACGACGGCGAGGCACTCTCGTACGACGGTCTGGTCGTCGCCACCGGAATGCGGCCCCGGCGCCTGCGCTGCCCCGGCCCGCTCGCCGGCCGGCACTCGGTGCGCACCATCGACGACGCGCAGGGCCTGCGGCAGGCCCTCACCAGGCCCGCAGCCCGGGTGGTCGTCGTCGGAGGCGGCTTCATCGGCTGCGAGGTCGCCGCCACCGCCGTCGCTCTGGGCGTCCAGGAGGTGACCGTCGTCGACCCGCTGCCCCTGCCGATGGTCGGCCCCCTGGGTGAGCTCCTCGCCGAGGCGCTGCTGAAGCGCCACGAAGAACGCGGCGTGCGCTTCGCCCTCGGCACGGGCGTGACCGGCTTCACCGGCGACGACCATGTCACCGGCGTCGCCCTCGGCGACGGCACCGTCCTGCCCGCCGACGTGGTGGTCGAGTCGGTCGGCTCGGTCGCCAACACCGAGTGGCTGGACGGCAACGGCCTCGACCTGAGCGACGGCGTCCTCACCGACGAGCACCTGCGCGTCGGCGGACGGCCCGACGTGGTGGCCGTCGGTGACGTCGCCCGCTTCCCCAACGCCCGCTACGACGGCGTACCGCGCCGTGTGGAGCACTGGTGCATCCCCACGGACACCGCCAAGCACGCCGCGAAGACCCTCGTCGCCCACCTGACCGGCACCGGCCACGACCTGTCCCCGTTCGCGCCGCTGCCCACCTTCTGGAGCGACCAGCACGACTTCCGCCTGCAGTCCTTCGGCGCACCGGCGCTCGGCAGGGAGGACGTGCGGGTCCTGGACGGCGACCTCGACGGCGATGTCGTCGTCGGCTACCACGCCGGTGGCCGGCTGGCCGGTGTCGTCGCCCTCGGCGGTCAGGCCGCGGCGGCCGCCGCCTCCCGCTACCGCGCCGAACTGCTCAAGCAGCCCGCCCTCACCGCCTAAGGACTTTGCTGATCATGAACACCGTCCGCGGATTCCTCTTCCCCAAGACGGCGAGCGGAGCCTCGTCGCTGATCCCCTCACCGCCCTGGCGGTACTCCGGGGACCTGCTCACCGTCGAGTACCGCACCGACCCGGCACGCGTGCGTGAACTGCTTCCCGAGCCACTGGAGCTCGCCGACGAGGACCCGGGCACGGTGGCCCTGATCTGGGCCGACTGGCAGTCCTGCTCGGCGTCCGGCGAGGAACTGCTCGATCCCGTGCTCTCCCAGTACAAGGAGGCGTTCGCGGTGGTCCGCTGCCAGTACCGGGGACAGACCTACTCGCGATGCGTCTACATCTGGGTCGACAAGGACTTCGCCATCGCGCGCGGCCTGCACCAGGGCTACCCGAAGAAGCTCGGCTCGATCCACCAGACCCGCCCGCACCCGTACGGCCCCGCGCCGCGCATCGAGGCGGGGGCCCGTTTCGGCGCCACCCTCGCCGCCGCCGACCGGCGCCTGGCCCACACCGTGGTCACCCTGCGCGAGCCGTCGGAGACGAACGGCTTCGTCAACGCCCACCCGATGGCCCACCACCGCTGGCTGCCCTCCATCGAGAAGGGCAAGGGCCTCGCTCTGGACGAGCTGATCGAGTCGGGCGCCGCGTCCTTCGAGGCGGGACAGGCATGGCGCGGCGACGCCGAGCTGGAACTGTTCGAAGCGCCCACCGAAGAACTGGCCCGTCTGGAGATCCGCGAGCCGATCGCCGCCTACTACCGCCAGGTCGGCGTCGTCTGGGACGGCGGCCGGCTGCTGGAATCCGGCCCCTCCGGCGCCCGAGTAGACCCCGCCACCCCGTGAGACCGGAGGAACACAGCATGAGCGAACACACCATCACCGTTGCCGGGGTCGCCGTCGACACCCGGCACTGGATCGGCGGCGAGCGCATCGCCTCGGCACAGACGTTCCCGGACGTCTCGCCCATCGACGGCAGCGCGATCGGCGGCATCTCCCGCGGCACGGCCATGGAGGCGGCCGCCGCCGTGGCCGCGGCGAAGGCCGCGTTCCCCTCCTGGGCGGCCACCTCCCGTGCGGAACGCGCCCGCGTCCTGCACGCCATCGCCGACGGGGTCGAGAAGCGGACCGAAGAGCTCGCCATCGTCGAGACCACCGACAACGGAGCCCTTCTGCGCTCCCACCGCCGCGGTGTGATGCCGCGCGTGGCGCACAACTTCCGTTTCTTCGCCGACTGGCTGCTCACGCTGGACCACGAGGACTTCGACACTCGTGGCCACACCAACCACGTCAGCTGGGACCCGGCGGGCCCCTGTGTGCTGATCACCCCGTGGAACGCCCCGCTCATGCTGGCCACCTGGAAGGTCGCACCGGCCCTCGCCGCCGGTGACACGGTCGTCCTCAAGCCCGCCGAGTGGTCGCCGCTGACCGCCTCCCTGCTGGCCGACATCGCGGCGGAGGCCGGGCTCCCGGCAGGTGTCCTCAACGTCGTCCAGGGTTACGGCTCCGAGATCGGCGACGCGCTGACCTCGCATCCCGACGTGCGCCGGATCAGCTTCACCGGCTCGGTGCCCACAGCCAAGCGCATCGCAGAGTCGGCGGCCGCGAACCTCACGCCCTTGAGTCTCGAACTGGGGGGCAAATCACCGCTGTTGGTGTTCGCCGACGCGGACCTGGACCTCGCCGTCGGCCTCGCGGTGGAGCAGTACGACAACGCCGGGCAGGTATGCCTGGCGGGCACCCGGCTGCTGGTCGAGGAGTCGGTCGCCGAGGAGTTCACACGCCGGTTCGTCGAGAAGGCGAGCGCGCTGAAGCAGGGTGATCCGCGCGACGAGGCCACCGACATCGGGCCCAACATCCACCCCCGCCAGCTGGAGAAGATCGACGGCTTCGTGCAGCGGGCCGTGGCGGCCGGGGCCCGCGCGGTCATCGGCGGCCACCGCAAGGACGGCCAGTACTACGCGCCCACCCTGCTCACCGACGTCGACCAGGATTCGGAGATCGTGCAGGAGGAAGTCTTCGGCCCGGTCCTGACGCTGCAGACCTTCGCCGACGAGGACGAGGCCGTCCGGCTGGCCAACGGCACCCGCTTCGGGCTGGCCGCCACCGTCGCCACCGGCGACCCCGAGCGCGCCGAGCGCGTCACCGCGCAACTCGTCGCGGGCACGGTCTGGGTCAACTGCTTCTTCGTACGCGACCTTCAGGCCCCCTTCGGCGGCTCCCGGCTCTCCGGCGTCGGCCGCGAGGGCGGCACCTGGAGCTTCGACTTCTACTGCGACCTCAAGAACACCGTGACCGCACCGAACGGATGGACAAGCCATGGGTGAGATCGTCGGGGCGGGCCTCCTCGCCCACGTCCCCACCATCGTGCTGCCCGAGGAGACCCGGCTGGAACTCAACGGGGGCAAGGAGATCACCCTCGTCACCGGCCTGAACCAGCTCCGCGAGGACGTCTTCGCGCGCGACGACTACGACACCGTCGTCGTCCTCGACTCCCACTGGGCCACCACCGTCGAGTTCGTCGTCACCGCCCAGCACCGCCGCGCCGGCCTGTTCACCTCCGAGGAACTGCCGCGCGGGATGTGCCGGATGCCGTACGACTTCCCCGGTGATCCCGAACTCGCCCACAACATCGAGAAGTTCGCCGACAAGCACGGCACCTGGATCACCGCGATCGACGACGAGTACCTGCCGATCTACTACGCCACCATCAACCTCTGGAAGTTCCTCGGTGAGGGCCTGCCGGACAAGCGGTGGGTGACCATCGGCGTCTGCCAGACCGGGGACATGGAGGACCATCTGCGCCTGGGCCGTGCCCTGGCCGACGGCATCGCCGCCACCCCGGGCCGCCGGGTCCTGCTGATCGCCTCCGGCGCCCTCTCGCACACCTTCTGGCCGCTGCGCGAGCTGCGCGACCACGAGGCCGGCGACCCGGTGCACATCTTCACGCCCGAGGCCCGCGAGGCGGACTTCGAGCGCATCGGCTGGTTCAAGGAGGGCCGTCACGACAAGGTCCTCGACACCATGGACGAGTTCTGGAAGTACAAGCCGGAGGCGAAGTTCTTCCACTACCTGATGATGGCCGGCGCCCTCGGTGAGCGGGCCTGCGTCGCCAGGGCCCGGCAGTACGGGGAGTACGAGAACTCCATCGGCACCGGCCAGGTGCACCTCTGGTTCGACCGCCCGGTGGGCGGCTGGACCGGCAGCCCGACCACGACCTCCCGGGAGACCGCCCATGCCTGAGTACGGCCGCATCCTCCTCGACGGCGCCGCCGTCCAGGTCACCGCCGACGGTGACGAACTCGTCGCCGCGGACGGCCGCCGCGTCAAGACCGAGGACGCCCGGCACCTCCCCCCGGTCGTGCCCTCCAAGATCATCGCGGTCCACCTCAACCACCGCAGCCGTGTCGACGAGTTCGGGATCGACCTCCCTGACACTCCCACCTACTTCCACAAGCCGACCTCGGCCCTCAACTCCCACCAGGGCTCCATCGTCCGCCCCGAGGGCTGCAAGTGGCTCAACTACGAGGGCGAGGTGGCCATCGTCATCGGAAGGACCGCGCGCAACATCGCCCCGGCCGAAGCGGGCGAGTACATCGCCGGCTACACGATCGCCAACGACTACGGCCTCCACGACTTCCGCGACACCGACGCCGGCTCCATGCTCAGGGTCAAGGGCTCCGACACCCTCTGCCCGCTCGGCCCCGCCCTGGTCACCGGCTGGGACTTCCACGGCAAGAGCCTGCGCACCTACGTCAACGGCGAGGTGGTCCAGGACGGCTCGACCGACGAGATGAAGTGGGACATGCACTACCTCGTCGCCGACATCGCCCGCACCATCACCCTCTACCCCGGCGACGTCCTCCTGTCCGGCACCCCCGCCAACTCCCGCCCCGTCCAGCCGGGCGACGTCGTCGAGGTCGAGGTCGAGGGCCTCGGCCGGCTCACCAACCACATCGTCACCGGCCCCACCTCCATCCGCGCCGACGTCGGCGCCCAGCCCACGGAATCGGAGGAGGTGCTGTCCACCGCGCTCGGCGGCGACTGGGAGTTCCGCGGTATCCGCCCGCCGAAGCGGTGACGCCGAGCGGCGGTCCGCCGGTCCCGAGGTACGGGTAGGGTCGCGCTCATGAGCGATTCCTCCGACAAGCCCCCCGCCAGGCCTCGCAAGCGCGTGGACTACGGGACCGGCCGCGAGGCCCTGCTCAACGCCGCTGTGCGCGTCGTGGCCCGAGGAGGGCTGCGGAAGCTCACCTATCGCGCCGTCGCGCAGGAGGCGGGTGTCACGCACGGGCTCGTGGTGCACCACTTCGGTTCGCGGGACGCACTGATCGAGGCAGCCCTCGAACACGCGGTACGCACCAGCGCGAGTACGAGTTCCCTGGAACCCGGTACGGGCGACCTCGCGGACTTCGCGGCGGGACTGGCGGACATGGTCACCCGCGAGCCGGCCATGCAGACGTTCCAGTACGAGCTCATGCTCGAGTCCCGACGCAGGCCCGAGCTGCTGCCGCAGATCCGCGCGCTGTACGACGAGTACTTCGAGGCCACGGAGAGGGAGCTGTCCCGCAGCCTGCCCGAAGGCACCAGCCCTGCCCTGACCCGGCTCGTGTTCGCCGCTCTGGAGGGCCTCGTACTGCATCAGCTGATCTTCGACGAGCCGGACGTCACCGAGGCCGCGCTGAAGGAGCTGCGGTCACTGCTGACGCGGCAGCGTGGCGGCGCAGAGTAGTCGCCCATGTCGTGGTACCTGCCATAACAGCAGGTCAGGAGGGGCCCCCGTCGCCCAGCAACGGGGACTTCGATGGACACCATCCAGCGCGAGACCTACGAGATCGGGCTGAGCCTCGGCCCCGGCGGCAACGACGAGGAGGCCCGCACCGCCACGGAGGCGTTCGCCTGGTTCGCCGAGCGCATCCGCCGGCTGCTGGCCGACAAGCGTGCCCGCCCCGGCGAGGGCTCCGAGGTGTTCGCCGACCCCGACACCTTCGACCACACCCGCCCGGTCGCCGCCGGCCGAGCAGATGGAGCTCGGCTTCACCACCTTCTGCATCAAGCCGAACCAGTTCATCGACGACCCCAACGGCATCGGACACTTCTGCCGGGACGTCATGCGACGCGTGGAGACGATGACCGCGTAACCCGTCGCACCTGCCGCGGGTCCCCGGTCGCCGTCCCGCAAGAACTCCGCCGCCGCACAAAAGATCTCCCCGCCAACCCTTGCCAAACGGATAGTTCAGGCCCAGCATGAGGCAACTCGTTTGGCCTAAAACAACCTCCGCCCCTCCCCGTTCCCGGCAGGTGATTCGAGTGGACAGTCAGACCGCGGTCGCCACCCAGACCGCTCATGACGCATCCATGGCAGGCAGACTCAAGCCCAACTCTCTCGGCGTCCTGGGCATCCTCTTCTTCGTTCTCTCCGCCCAGGCACCGCTGACCGGCATCGCCGGGGCCGTGCCGATCGCCATCGCCATCGGCAACGGCGCGGGCGCTCCCGCCGCCTATCTCGCGGCCGGAGTCATCGTCCTGCTCTTCTCGGTGGGCTTCGTCGCCATGGGCCGCCACGTCGTGGACGCCGGCGCCTTCTACACCTACATCGGCAAGGGCCTCGGCCGCTCCACCGGATCCGGCAGCGCCGCCGTCGCGCTCTTCTCCTACTGTGCCGTGCAAGCGTGCATGTACGGGCTGTACGGAAGCATCATGAGCGGCCTCGTCGAGCATCACACCGGTGCCCATGTGGCGTGGTGGGTCTGGGCCCTGGTCACCATGGCGATCGTGCAGGTTCTCGGTGCCTCCGGCATCGAGATGGGCGCCAAGATCCTCGCCGTCTTCGTGCTGGCCGAGTTCAGCATCCTGATCGTCTTCGCCCTCGTGACCCTCTTCAAGGGCGGTGGTCCCGAGGGGCTCGGCGTCACGGACAGCTTCTCGCCGTCCGCCGCGCTCCAGGGCGCTCCCGGCGTGGCGCTGATGTTCGCCGTGGCGTCCATGTTCGGCTTCGAGGCCACCGCCATCTACGGCGAGGAGGCCCGTGAACCCCGCAAGACCGTCCCCCGGGCGACCTACCTGTCCGTCGCGGTGATCACCGGCTTCTTCGCCTTCACCTCATGGATGCTGGTCTCCGCGCACGGCGCCTCCCGGGCCACGGCCGAGGCGGGCAAGGCCCTGGGGAGCGGCGACGCCACGGCCTTCGTCTTCGCGCCGATCGCCGCCCAGTTCGGCGGCTGGGTCGACGACGTGCTGCCGATCCTGCTGGCCACTTCCCTGTTCGCCGGCCTCCTGGCCTTCCACAACTCCGCCAACCGCTACCTGTTCTCTCTCGGGCGTGAAGGGCTCCTGCCGCGCGGCCTGACCGCCATCAACCGGCGTCACTCGCCCTGGGTGGCGGGCACCGTGCAGACCGCGATCGCGGTGCTGCTCGTGGTGCCCTTCGCGGTCCTGGGCAAGGACCCGGTGCTGACCCTCTTCTCCTGGTTCAGCGGGGTCGCCGTCCTCGGCATCATGCTGCTGTACTTCCTGACCTCGGTCTCGGTCATCGTGTACTTCCGCCGCTCGGGCGCCGACACCCGCCCCTGGAACACCCTGATCGCCCCCGTTCTGGGCGCGCTCGGCATCGCCGGTGCCATCTGGCTCGTCGTCGCCAACTTCACGACGCTCATCGGCGGCGACCGGACCACGGCCCTATGGCTCCAGGCCGCCGTTCCGGTGGTGCTGATCCTCGGTGTCGTCGCCGCCCGGCTGACGCGGTCCCGGGCAGAGACCACCGACTGAACACCGCGATCCCTCACCGATACGGCCGGACCCCGCGCCCCGGCCGCATCGGGCCTTCGTCGAGAGCGGGAGTCGTTCGTCATCGAATGAAACGGATGGAACGGAGAGGGAGAGCGCGTGCTGAACGCCACCCACGAGGAACTGCTGCGCCGCGCCAAGGGACTCGATCTGCCCACGCGGCACCACATCGACGGCAAGGACGAAGCCGGTGACGGTGGATCGTTCGCCGTGATCTCCCCTCGCGACGGTCAGACCCTGGTCCAGGTCGCCGACGCGCGGGAGGCGGAGGTCGATCTCGCCGTCGCGGCGGCGCGCCGCGCCTTCGACACCGGGCCGTGGCCGCACCTGACGCCCGCCGAGCGCGGCCGGGTGCTGCTGCGGATCGCCGAGCTGCTTCAGGAGCGGCGCGAGGAACTGGCGCTGACCGTGAGCCTGGAGATGGGCAAACCGATCACGGACGCGTACGCCATCGAGCTGCGCGCCGCGATCACCACCTTCCGCTGGTACGGGCAGCTCGCCGACAAACTCACCGACGAGTCTCCCCATACCGCACCGGACTCGCTCGCCCTGGTCACCCGGGAGCCGACAGGCGTCGTCGGTGCCGTCGTGCCGTGGAACTTCCCGCTCACGTTGGCGAGCTGGAAAGTCGCTCCCGCGCTCGCCGCCGGCTGCACGGTCGTCCTGAAGCCGTCGGAGTCCTCTCCGCTGTCCGCCCTCCTGCTCGGCCGCGTCGCCACCGACGCCGGACTGCCGCCGGGTGTCCTCAACGTCGTGGCCGGTGACGGGCCGGTGGCCGGGCGGGCGCTCGGCCTCCACCCCGACGTCGATGTCCTGGCCTTCACCGGATCCACCGCCGTCGGCCGCCACTTCCTGCGCTACGCCGCCGACTCCAACCTCAAGCGCGTCTGGCTCGAACTCGGCGGCAAGTCACCGAACATCGTGCTGCCCGACGCTCCGGACCTGGAGAAGGCGGCGGCGACCGCGGCCTGGGGCATCTTCTTCAACCAGGGTGAGATGTGCACCGCACCCTCCCGGCTGCTGGTCCACTCGTCCATCGCCGAACAGGTCACGGAGGCCGTCGTGGCGCGGGCGCGCGAGCTGCGGGTGGGCGACCCCCTCGATCCGGCCACCGAGATGGGCGCACTGGTCGGCGACGGCCACCTCGGCAGGGTCCTGGACCATGTCTCCTCCGGCCTGGACGAGGGCGCCAGGCTGCGCGTGGGCGGGGACCGGGCCCTGACCGAGACCGGCGGCAGCTACCTGCGGCCCACCGTGTTCGACCGGGTCGACCCCGGCATGCGCTTGGCGCGGGAGGAGATCTTCGGCCCCGTCCTGTCCGTCCTCGCCTTCGACGACCTCGACGAGGCGGTACGGCTGGCCAACGCCACCGAGTACGGCCTCGCCGCCGGCTTGTGGACCTCCGACCTGTCCACCGCCCACAAGGTCTCGCGCGCCCTGAAGGCAGGGACGGTCTGGGTCAACTGCTACGAGGAGGGCGACCTGACCGTCCCCTTCGGCGGCATGAAGCAGTCGGGCAACGGCCGCGACAAGTCCGCCCACGCCATCGAGAAGTACACCGAACTGAAGACCACCTGGATCCAGCTGTGACCCGTACGCACACGCGACCCCTCATCGCGATTCCGGCCCGGTTCGCCGCCACCACCTCCGCGCTCCGCTACGCCGCCGAGGTCAACGCCCGCGCGCTGGTCGAGGCCGTGTGGCGGGCCGGAGGCGAGCCGGTGAGCATCCACCCCGCCGACCCGGCCGGAGCCGACGTGGCCGAGCGGCTCGGCCGCTTCGACGGCGTGTTGCTGCCGGGCGGGGGAGACCTGGCCCCGCACCGCTACGGAGCGGCCGACACCCATGACAGCGTCTATGACGTCGACGACCTCCAGGACGCGTTCGACCTCGAAGTCGCCCGGCGGGCCCTCGACTCGGGGCTGCCCATGTTCGCCATCTGCCGGGGGCTGCAGGTGGTGAACGTCGCCCTCGGCGGCAGCCTGGAACAGGACATGGGCGGCGCGGACCGCGAACACCGGCACGTCGTGCACCCGGTCGCGATCCAGCGCGGCACCCTGCTCGAACAGGCCACCGGCGCCGAGAAGACGGAAGCTTCCTGCTACCACCATCAGCGGGTCGACCGCATCGGTCTCGGGCTCAAGCCCACCGCGCGGGCCGCCGACGGCACGGTGGAGGGGCTCGAACTACCCGGAAACCCGGGGTGGTTCATGGCGGTGCAATGGCACCCCGAGGACACGGCGGACCAGGACCCGGCCCAGCAGGGCCTCTTCGACGCGCTGGTCGAGGCCGCCCGCGACAGACACTGAAGAAGTCATGGCTCTCTTCGCCACACATGAGATCGGAATCTGTGGCCGACGGGACAGGTCCTGCCCGTTTCGGATCGATCCATACGCACCCTTGCCCGCTCCGCTGCACATTCCTTTGGAAAATGCCAAAGCTTTCACCTGGGCCAAGTACGTTCCGTAGTGTCGTGCTCACGTTCGCGGGAACGGCCGTGCAGGGGAGGGGGATTCGGCGTGCCCGGAATCGACGAGAGTCTGCTGGAGGCCATGCGGCTGCCCGGTGCGCGAGGGGCGGTGGTGGTCGACTGGATCAGCGGTCTCGCCCTGGGCGCGGTGGGTGACGCACCGGGCGGTGACCTGGAGGCGGCGGCCGCGGAGACCGCCGAACTCGCCCGTCTCGCCACGGAGAGCGGCGTGCTCGCCCCGGCCGGCGGCGAGGCGGGCGGAGCGTCCGGCAAGGAACCACCCGTACAGGACCTGATCATCACGAACACCGACTCGTACCACCTGCTCAGATTCGTCACCACGACCTTCGACAGCACCGTGTTCCTGCACTTATGGCTCGACCGCGGCGAGGGCAACCTCGCCCTGGCCCGCATCCGGCTGGCCGAGATGGCGGACAGACTGGTGCTCGGATGATCATGCCGACCCGGACCGCACGCACGGACGAACCGGCCTCGGCCCTGCTCGGCACCCTTGCCGCCCAAGGCGCGAGCGGCGCCCTGTCGACCGAGGCGGGGATCGTCTACCTGGCCGCGGGACACGTCGTTCACGTCGAATCCGCCCTCACCCCCGACATCGGCGATCTGCTCACCCACAGCGGCGCGCTCGCCCCGGACGGCTGGTGGGAGGCCATCGACGTGGCCGGCCGCGATTGCCGCGTCGGCCGTCGGCTGGTGGACAGCGGTCACCTCGCCGCCGGCGCGCTCGAACTGTGCCACCTGGGCGCGCTCTTCGACGCGGCGTACTTCGTCCTCGCCCACGACGGACCGGCCCTGCGCTTCCGTCCCGGAGCCGCGCACTGGCTCGGCGCGGTCCGTTCCGTGCCGGTGGACAGCGTCCTGCGCGAGTCGAGACGCCGCCGTGAACTGCTGCACCGCATATGGCCCGAATCCGCCATCGACCTCGCCCCGCTCGCCCGCGTGCCCGGCACCGACCCGGCGGACCTGCCGGCCCGCCGCTGCCGCACCCTCGCCCAGGTCGACGGTGTCCGCACCGCCGCCCAGATCGCCACCGCCCTCGCCAGCCGCACCTTCCACACCCTCGTCGAACTCCGGCGCCTGGCCGCCGCCGGGCTGGTCGTCCCCAAACTCCCCGCTCCCGCCAACGCCCCCGCCTCCGCCCCAGCCACCGCCCCTGCCCCCGCACCCGTGTCCGCCGAGCCGGGCCCCGCCCCTCGTCCCACGGCACCGGACGAGCCCGACACCGCGCTGCTGCGACGGCTCCTGCACGCCTTGGAGGCACTGTGATCCGCGCGCGACGACAGCGTGCCGAAAGGAGACTGCTCATGGCCGTCGAGACCGACGTCCTCGACGAACTGCGTCGGCTCCGCACCCGCATACCCCGCCTGACCGGTTCGCTCGCGGCCACCGTCGACGGACTCGTCCTCGCCCACGACGTCCCGGACACCGAACCGGAGGGACTCGCGGCGCTCACCGCCGCGGCCCTCGGCGTCGCTCACCGCATGACCGACGCCGCGGCCCGCGGCGACTTCCGCGAACTGCTGGTGCGCGGCTCCGGAGGCTACGTCGCCACCTACGCGGCCGGGACGACCGCCGTCCTCACCCTCCTCGCCGAGGACCACGTCAACGTCGGCCGCCTCCACCTGGAGGGCCGGCGCGGCGGCGCCCGGATCGCCGACCTGGTGACCACGCACGTCGGGCCGGGCACCGGCCGCCACGCCGACCGGCCCGCGCCCACCGAACACCTCGCGGCGGCGCCCCCGGCCACGGCCCGCCCCATCGGCACCCTCCCGGTCCGCACGCCGCAGCGGCCCACCCACCAGCCGCGCCCGCAGACCGGCATCTGAGCCACCCGAACCCCCGAACCACCCGAACCACCCGAACCACCCGAACCATCCGACCCACCGAAGAAACACCGAACGAAGGGAACCGCCCGCATGGCCAACACCGAGACCGCGCTGAAGGAATGCCTGAGCTCCATCGACGGAGCGACGGCCGTGGCACTCGTCGACTACACCAGCGGCATGGCGCTCGGCACCCTCGGCGGCACCAAGGACTTCAACCTGGAGGTCGCCGCCGCCGGCAACACCGACGTCGTACGGGCCAAGCTGCGCACCATGGAACTCCTGGGCCTGAAGGAGGAGATCGAGGACATCCTGATCACCCTGAACTCCCAGTACCACCTCATCCGCCTGCTCAAGGGACGCGGCGGCAGCGGACTGTTCCTGTACCTCGTGCTCGACGCGAGCCGCGCGAACCTGGCGATGGCCCGCCATCAGCTCCGCCGGATCGAAACCGACCTGGAGGTCTGAGCCGGCACCACCGGACGGGAGCCCTCCGCCACGGACACGTCGCGGAGGGCCCCGACACGCCGGGAATCGGCGCCTACGGTTGGTCCCATGACGGCACCCCTGGACGTGCTCGTGGTGGGGGCGGGCCCGACCGGACTCGCACTCGCGACCCAGCTCCGCGCGTACGACACCCTGTTCCGGATCGTCGACCGATCACTGGACCGTGTGCGGGAGTCACGCGCCCCGGCCATCCAGCCCCGCACCCTGGAGATGCTGGCCGGGTTCGGCGTGACGGACGAACTGATCGACAGGGGGAACGCGGCGGTCCGGCTGCACCTGCACTTTCCCGGACGGGTGCTGCACGTGCCGGTGTTCGACGTCGGCTGCGACGACACGCCGTACCCCTTCCTGCTCTTCCTCCCGCAGTCGGAGACGGAGGCGGTCCTCACGGCCGGTCTCGCCGCACGAGACGTCACCGTGGAGCGGGGCACGGAGCTGGTGAGCGCCGAGGCGGACGGCGAGTACGTCACCTGCCGCCTGCGCCACGGGGAGGCCGGCGAGGAGACGGTGCGGGCCCGCTACGTCGTCGGCTGCGACGGCGCCCACAGCACCGTGCGCGACGCGGCGGGCATCGTCTTCGAGGGATACGCCTACCCGCAGACGTTCCTGCTGGCCGATCTGGAGGTCGACGGACTTCAGCCGGGCACCGCGCACACCTTCATGACCGCCTCCGGCCTGTTGTTCTTCTTCCCGCTCGGCACCCCGGCCAGCTGGCGGATGATCGCCACGCACCCGCCGGGAGCCCGGTCCGACGACGTGACCCTGGACCTCCTCCAGCAGATCGCCGACGACTGGACGACCGACCGGCTGACCCTGCGGGACCCGGTCTGGACGACGACCTTCCGCATCCACAACCGCGGCGCCGCCCATTACCGCAAGGGCCCGTTCTTCCTCGCCGGAGACGCCGCGCACATCCACAGCCCGGCCGGGGGACAGGGCATGAACACGGGCATCCAGGACGCGCTCAACCTGGGCTGGAAACTCGCCCACGTCTGCCGCGGGACAGCGCCACAGGACCTGCTGGAGACCTACGAGGCGGAGCGGGCCCCGGTCGGCCACCGCGTACGGCACCTCACCGACCGCGCCTTCAGCGTCGGCACGAGCAGTCACCCGGCCCTACGGCTGGCCCGCACCCACCTCGCCCCGCTCTTCGCTCCGCTGCTCCTGCGGGCGACCGGCCCCCGTGCACGCCTCTTCCGCACGGTGTCCGAACTCGGCATCCACTACCGTCGCGGCCCCGTCTCCACCACCGGACCGGCCCGGCCGGCACGCGGCCCCCGGGCGGGGGACCGGCTCCCCGATGTCCCACGCGGCCTCCAGCAGCGGACCGCCGGGCCGGGCCACCACCTTCTGCTCACCGGCTCCTGGCCCGGGATCCCACCGCTGCACGACCTGGTCGACGTCCACCGCCTCGGCACGGAAAGTCCCTGGCCCGGCACCACTCACGCCCTCGTACGACCCGACGGATACGTGGGTTACGTCGCCCGAGGCACCGACCTTTCGGGCCTGCGCACCTACCTCGACCGCTGGCTGCCCAGCCAGAAGGCCTAGGCGGGAAGGCCCTTCAGCCACTCGGTCAGCAGCCGGTTGATCTCAGCGGGACGCTCCTGCTGGAGGAAGTGCCCGCAGCCACCGAGGATGTGAGAACCCGTCAATCCGGGCAACGTGGTCGGGTACGCCGCGATCGCGTCGGACAGCCAGGTCGTGGACGCGTCCAGACCGCCGCCGATGAACAGCGACGGCTGCGTGACGGGGGCGCCGGCGAAGTCCGCCAGGTCCTGCCAGTCCCGGTCCATGTTCCGGTAGCGGTTCAGGGCACCGGTCATCCCCGTGCGCTCGAACTCCCCGGCGTAGACGTCGAGATCGGCCTCGCTCAGCCAGTGCGGCAGCCGGCCCACGGGGAAGCGGTCGCGCAGCCGGCCTCCGCGCGCCACGAAATGCGGGTCGGCCTCCGGCATCGTGTCCGGGGACAGTGCCGCGTAGAAGCCCCCGAGCCAGCCGCGCACATCGGGCTCGATCTCCGCCTCGGCCCGGCCGGGCTCCTGGAAGTAGGAGACGTAGAACTCCTCCTCGCCGCCCATCCGCGCGAAGACCTCGCTGGGCCTGGGCCCGCCGGGCGGGGTGTACGGCACGCTCAGCAGCGCGACCGCGCGGAACACGTCCGGCCGGACCAGAGCGGACGTCGCGGCGATGGCCGCGCCCCAGTCGTGCCCCACGAGCACCGCGGACCGCTCGCCCAGCGCCTCCACGACGGCCACGTTGTCGGCCACCAGCTCGAGCATCCGGTAGGCGTCCACCTCAGCGGGCCGGGACGAGCGCCCGTAACCGCGCACGTCGACGGCCACCGCGCGGTGACCCGCGGCGGCCAGGGCCGGCAGCTGGTGGCGCCACGCGTACCAGGACTCGGGGAATCCGTGCAGGAGCAGGACCAGCGGCCCGTCACCCTGCTCGACGAGGTGAAGGCGGCCGGCCGGTGAAGGCACCAGGCGATGGGTGTGGTCGACGGCGGACGTCTGTGGCATGGTTCCTCCCGCGTTCCGGAAAGGGGCGCTCGGTCCACCGATCATGCAGCGTCCGCCGCGACGCACACGAAGCCTGTTGCCGATTCGGCAAACGGCTCAGCCGTGGTACGTGATGTACCCGTTGCCGTCCGGGTCGGAGCCGCTCTTGGTGTACGAGTGCACGTCGGCGCGGCTGCCGGACGGCTTGTACACGTAGATCGTGTCCTTGTCGTTGTTCCACATGAAGTTGCAGTTGTCGCGGTAGACGACGTTGTTCGCGTCGGAGTCGGTCCCGTTGCCGCCGCGCAGCTTCACGTAGTCACCCGGCTGGAGGGTGTGGCTCGCGGTGAAGGTGAACTTGTTCCCCGCGGCGTCCTTCACGACGTACCCCTTGAGGTTCACCGTCGTCGACCGCGAGTAGTTCTTGATGGTCAGGTACTCCTCGTCGGTGTTCCCCGTCGAGCAGCGGTTGGAGTCGCTCCCGGGAGCGTCGTACTGGATACCGCGGATCTTCAGCGCGGAGTTGTATTCGGCGGCCTGGGCCGGAACCGCCGCGAGGGCGGTCAGTGTTCCGGCAGCGACGGCCGTGGCCGCGACAAGGCGTATACGCATGGACGTTCGTCCCCCCTGCATGGCCCTCTGGTGAAGGCGATGTGATGGTTCGGTGAAGCATCCGGATCGTACACGGTTCAAGCACGCATAAGGGCGGGTCCGGTGACATTGCCACCGGACCCGCCCGCGGGGTGTGTGAGACGTCAGGCGCCGCTGGCCCGCAGCATGTCCGCACGCTCCACGATCTTCACGCGCTCGCGGCCCTCGGGCTCGCCCAGCGCCTTCTCCGCGGCGTCCAGCCTGTACCAGCCGTCCCAGGTGGTGAAGCGGATGTTCCGCTCGGCGAGGAACGCGTCCACGGCCTCGGGGCCGGGGGCGGCGGGCGTGTGCAGCCGGCCGTTCGCGTAGTCGTCCAGCAGGTTGGACACCGTCTCGTTCGCGTCGCCCTTGGTGTGGCCGATGAGGCCCACCGGGCCGCGCCGGATCCAGCCGGTGACGTACGTGGACTGCAGGTGCTCGCCGGTCTCCTGCATGACCCGGCCGCCCTCGTCGGGGACGGTGCCGGAGTCGAGGTCCCAGGGCAGCTTGGGGAGTTTGTCGGACAGGTAGCCGACGGCACGGTAGACCGCGCCGACGTCCCAGGTCTTGAACGTGCTCGTGCCCTTGACGTTGCCGGTGCCGTCGAGTTCCGTGCGCTCGGTGCGCAGCCCGACGACCTTGCCGTCCTCGCCCAGGATCTCCACCGGCGACTCGAAGAAGTGCAGGAAGAGCTTGTGGGGCCGGTCGCCGACGTCCCGGATCGCCCAGTTCTCCAGGGTCTTGGCGACCATGTCGGCCTGCTTGTTGCCGCGCCGGGTCGCGATCGAGCCCTCGTCGTAATCGATGTCCTCGGGGTCGACGATGACCTCGATGTTGGGGGAGTGGTCCAGCTCCCGCAGCTCCATCGGGCTGAACTTCGCCTGCGCCGGGCCGCGGCGTCCGAACACGTGGATCTCCTTGGCCCGGTTGGCCTTCAGACCCTCGTAGACGTTCGGCGGGATCTCCGTCGGGAGCAGCTCGTCCGCCGTCTTGGCGAGGACGCGCGCGATGTCGAGCGCGACGTTGCCGACGCCGAGCACGGCGACCTTCTCCGCCTCCAGCGGCCAGGTACGCGGCACGTCCGGGTGACCGTCGTACCAGGACACGAAGTCAGCGGCGCCGTAGGAGCCGTCGAGGTCGATGCCCGGGAGGGACAGCGCCCGGTCCGCCATCGCGCCGGTGGCGAAGATCACGCCGTCGTAGAACGCGCGCAGGTCGTCCAGGCTGATGTCGGTGCCGTAGTCCACGTTGCCGAAGAGCCGGATCTGCGGCTTGTCGAGGACCTGGTGCAGGGCGGTGATGATGCCCTTGATCCGCGGGTGGTCGGGCGCGACGCCGTAACGGATCAGGCCGAACGGCGCCGGCATGCGCTCGAAGATGTCGATGGACACGCCGGGTTCGGCGGCCACCTGGGACTTGAGCAGGGCGTCGGCGGCGTAGATCCCGGCGGGGCCGGATCCGACGATGGCTACCCGCAGGGGGCGGGGCATGGTCAGGTTCCCTTCGAGCGGCGACAAGTGATCTCGCCGTGAAGCCTAAACTGAGGCATGCCTAAGTTGGTACGCGGGTCCGGTCTATGAGCTCATAAGGCGACTTTATGGCAGGCCGTAGACGGCCTTATGGCCCGCTCACGGCAACGGCTGCTCCGCCCAGATCACCTTCCCGGCGGGCAGATAACGCGTCCCCCAGCGCTCGGCGAGCTGCGCGACCAGGAACAGCCCCCGCCCGCCCTCGTCCGTCATCGTCGCGTACCGCAGACGCGGCGACGTGCTGCTGCTGTCGGACACCTCGCAGATCAGGTTCCGGTCGCGCAGCATCCGGACGTGGATGGGGCCGCCGCCGTACCGGAGCGCGTTGGTGACCAGCTCGCTCAGGATCAGCTCCGTGGTGAACGTCAGCTCGTCCAGCCCCCACTCCGCCAGCTGCCGGGTGACCGCCGCCCGTACCTCGCCCACGGCCGCCGGGTCGGCCGGCACCGGCCACTCGGCGACCCGGTCGGCGGCGAGTGCCCGGGTGCGGGCGACGATCAGGGCGATGTCGTCGCTGGAGCGGGCCGTGAGCTGAGAGTCGAGGACGGTCCGGCAGGTGTCCTCGGGGGACCGGCCGGCCCGGCCCAGCGCGTCGCGCAGCATGTCCAGCCCGACGTCGATGTCCCGCTGCCGGTCCTCGACCAGCCCGTCGGTGTAGAGGACGAGCCGGCTGCCCTCCGCCAGCTCCAGCTCCGCCGTCTCGAACGGCAGGCCGCCGAGCCCGAGCGGGGGACCGGCCGGCACGTCGGGGAACTCGACACTGCCGTCGGGGTGGATCAGCGCCGGCGGGGGATGTCCCGCCCGTGCCACGGTGCAGCGCCGGGAGACCGGGTCGTACACGGCGTACAGACAGGTCGCGCCGGTGACCGGGGCGCTGCCCTCCTCCTGCGTCTCGTCCTGGTCGATGCGGCCGACCAGCTCGTCCAGCAGGGCGATGAGTTCGTCCGGCGGCAGGTCGAGGGCTGAGAAGTTGTGCACGGCGGTGCGCAGCCGCCCCATGGTCGCCGCCGCGTGCAGCCCGTGGCCGACGACGTCCCCGACCACGAGCGCGACCCGGGCGCCCGACAGCGGCAGCACGTCGAACCAGTCGCCGCCCACGCCGGCCTGCGCGGGCAGATACCGGTAGGCGATCTCCAGGGCGTCCTGCTCGGGCAGGTTCCGCGGGAGCAGGCTGCGCTGGAGCGTCACCGCCATGCTGTGCTCACGGGTGTAGCGGCGCGCGTTGTCGATCGAGACGGCGGCCCGCGCGACCAGCTCCTCCGCCAGGGCCAGTTCGTCCGTGTCGAAGGGCTCCGGCTTCTCGCAGCGCCAGAAGCTGACCACGCCGAGCAGCAGGGAGCCGGCCCGCAGTGGCACGGTGATCAGGGAGTGGATGCCGTACTCCACGATCTGCGCGGAGCGCTCGAGGTCCTGGGCCTGCCAGCCCGGGGCCTCGCTCAGCCGGGGTTCCAGCACGGGACGGCCGGTGTCGAGGCTGCGGCCCTGCGGAGAGGACTCGACGAACCTGATCCGCTTGCCGACAGGGTAGAGGGGAGCGTCCTTGCGGACCCCGCTGAGTGCGGCACGGCTGAGCGCGGTCGCCGCGTCCGGCTGCCCGCCGCCCAGAACCGCGTCGAACAGGTCCACGGTGGCGAAGTCGGCGAACCGGGGCACCGCCAGCTCGGTCAGCTCCTCGGCCGTGCGGGTCACGTCCAGGCTCGTCCCGATGCCCACCCCGGCGTCGTACAGCATGTTGAGCCGTTCCCGCGCGGTCTCGGCCCGGCCGGACAGGGCGCGCAGCTCGGTGGAGTCGCGGAGCGTGGCCACGCTGCCCGGCGGCACGCCCGCACGGTCCGTGGTGCGCTGGTTCACGGCGAGGAGCCGGTCCCCGACGAGATGCACCTCGTCGGTGGCGTCACGTCCGGAGGCCAGCAGCTCCGCGGTGCCGGGGTCCAGCCCCAGGCTGAGCACGTGCCGGCCCTCGGCGTCGGCGGGCAGTCCCAGCAGCCGGTGCGCCTCGTCGTTGGCGAGCAGCAGGGTGCCCCCGTCGTCGACGATGAGCACGCCCTCCCGGACGGCGTGCAGCACGGCGTCGTGGTGTTCGTACATCCGGGTCATCTCGTGCGGCCCGAGCCCGTGCGTCTGGCGTAGCAGCCGTCGGCTCACCAGCGCGGCACCCGCCGTCGCCAGGGCGAGCGCCGCCGCGGCGGCGGACAGCACGAGCGGCAGCTGACGGTCGGCGGTCCCGCCGATGTTCTTGGTCGTGACCCCCGCGGACACCAGCCCCACGACCTGCCCGTCGGCGTCCTTCACCGGCACCACGGCCTGGACGAGGTGGCCGATGGTGCCCTCGATCTCCTCGGTCACCGCTTCTCCGGCCAGCGCGGGCGCGATCGTCCCCACGAACTTCTTCCCGATGCGGTCCGGCTTGGGGTGCGAGTAGCGGATCCCGTCGGTGTTCATGACGACGATGAAGTCGACCTTCGACCGCTCACGGGCGGCCTCGGCACGCGGCTGGAGCACCGCCGTCGGGTCGGGGCTCTTCAGCGCCTCCACCGTGCCCGGCGCGTTGGCGAAGGTCTCCGCGACGGCGAGGGAACGGTTGCGGGCCTCCTGGGTCGTGTCGTGCCGCACTTGGAGGACCAGCGCCACGACGGCCGCCACCACCAGCAGCAGCACGATCACCACGACGAGCAGGAACACCTGTCCGGCGACGCTGCGTCCGCCCAGCACCGACCGCAGTCCCGCCACCGGTTGCCACCGTGACGGGCCCGCCTCCCGCCGCTGCCGAGCGGACGGCGCAGCGCCGGGCCGCAGGGGCGATCGAGTCCCGGATCGACCCAAGAGTCGGACCATGCTGCCATGTCTACACTGCCCGGCCGCGCGAGGCGAGGGGCATCACCCATGGTGGCAGGGGGCCCTCACCGTTTCGTCACGACTCCCGGCGCCCGGCACCCGAATACCGTCAGGCGCTCAGGGAACGAGCGAGCTCGGTCGTGGCCCGGGCGATCTCCGTGTCCTCGTCCGCCATCAGCCGGCCGAGCTCACCGCGCCGGGCCCGCACCGCCTGGCGTGCCGCACGCTCCCACACCACCGGGTTCTCCCGGCGGTTCAGCAGCTTCGGATAGACGGCGGCGGTGCTCTCCCACTGCCGGGCGTCGGCGATGCTCTTGAGCAGCCGGATGATCTGGGCACGGCAGGTCACCTGCGGCAGCTTCGCCAGCTCCCACAGGAAGGGAACCGTGGCGGCCGTGGCCTGCTCCACGACGAAGCCGAACTGGCAGATCCGCCTGCGCAGGTCGTCGAGAGCCGAGCGGGCCGTGTCGGCGTCACCCCAGGCGATGCCGTTGAGCAGGAGGGGAATGGCCGCCGCCGAACCGGTGGAGTCCTGGATGTCGCCCCAGGGCACTCGGTCCAGGGCCGTGAGCGGCGTGGTCCGGGCGACCCCGGACGGGGCGTCGGGGCGCTGTGGGCGCTCGCTGCTCGGGTGTTCCGTCGAAGCGCTGCGCATGGCGAGGGGCCTTTCGCGGCAGTCGTGTCAGATGGGTGGACAGGCCGACAACCTGGCCCAGACCGTCTTGCCCGCCGGAGGGCAGGGGGTCCAGCCCCACTCCTCGGACAGGGCGTCGACGATGCCCAGGCCCCTGCCGTGCTCCGCCAGGGCCGAGCCGGTGGGGGCGTACACGGGCGGGTGGTCGTCGGGGTCGGAGACGGTGACCAGCAGGTGCGTGGGGTCCAGGAGGAATCCGAGCCGGATCTCCGGCGCGGCCGGTGCACCGGTCGTGCCCGCCGTCCCCGGCGCCGCGTGCGTCGCGGCGTTGGCGGCGAGTTCGGTGATGACGAGGGTCGTGTCGTCGCAGCGGTGGTCGAGCGACCAGAAATGCAGCGTCTCGCGGGTGAAGGACCGGGCTCGCGCGAACCCTTCCCTGCTGCACTCGACGCGCAGGGCGGCCGAGGCGGCCAGGGCCCCGGGGGGCTGCGGCATCGTCTCCGGCATCGGGGGCAAAGTCCCGTACGGCATCGCCTCGTACGGCGTCACCGCGGGCGGACCGGACGGGAATCCGGTGCTCGTGGCGGGTGCGGCTGCTTGTGCCGCAGCCCCGCTGGGCGGCCGGAGCACGTGGTGCGCAGCTGATGACACGTCATCTCCCCGATGCGAGGTCAGGACGCGGCGCCGGCACAGGGGTTGACGCCGCGGCTATTATCCACGCCGAAGGCGCTCGCGTGCAATTGCACGCGAAATTGCGTGAGAATCCAGCCGTGTTGGGTACGCAAGCCGGGACGTGAACCAGAACAGCGAGGAGACCGCGGTGCCACCAGTGCGGAACGGAGTGCAGGCAAGCTCGTTGGACGCCTGCTGGATCAAGAGCCGGCACAGCAACGCCGAGGGCAACTGCGTCGAGGTCGCCCCTCTCGTCGACGGCGGGATCGCGATGCGCAACTCCCGTGACCCCGACGGGCCCGCGCTCGTCTACACGGCGGCGGAGGTGGCGGCGTTCCTGGCCGGGGCGAAGGACGGCGAGTTCGACCACCTGCTGTGAAGCCCGCGTGGTGAAGTGGAGCTCAACTCCCCACTTCCATGGGGCTGCTCTGAGGGATGCGGGCACGCCCGGCGGAGTGCGATAGTGTAAATCGCCCTTGTGCCGGTCTGCTGGGAGTCAGGATGTCCGCCGCGTCGCATCGCATCTCCCGTCTGGAACCCTATCTGGACAGGTCCGAGCCTGCGCCGACTCTGCTGAAGATGCTGGTCGGCGTACAACTGGCAGGCTTCCGTGAGGACGCCGGGCTGGCCCAGGACCAGGCGGCGCGCGCTGTCGGCTTCAGTGCCGCGAAGCTGTCCCGCATCGAGTCCGGCAAGGGCCGCCGTCCGCCGACGGAGAACGACGTCCGTGCCCTGCTCCAGCTGTACGGCACCGACGACTACGAGGCCTCGGTGCTGCTCAAGCTGTTGCAGCGCGCCGGCGAGCCGGGGTGGTGGCAGCGGTACGACAAGCGGCTGATGCCCGAGTGGTTCGACCGCCTGGTCGGACTCCAGGAGGCCGCCGCCACCATCCGTACCTTCGAGATCCAGTACGTGCCCGGCCTGTTGCAGACACCCGCCTACACCAGGGCCGTGGTGGAGCGGGGCCTGCCGAACGCGCCGTCCGGCGAGGTGGAGCGGCGCGTCGAACTGCGCAGGCACCGGGCACGGTTGCTGTTCCGGCCGGACGCACCGCAGCTGTGGGCGGTCATCGACGAGTCCGTGCTGCTGCGCGTCCTGGGCAGCACCGCGGTGATGCGGGAGCAGCTCGCGCACCTCGTCGAGATGGCCCAACGCCCCAACGTGACCCTGCAGATCGTCCCGCTGAACGTCACGAACGCCTCGGCGCCCGCCATCCCGGTCACGTATCTGCGCTTCGGCGGCCTCGACCTGCCCGACGTGGTCTACCTGGAGCACATCAAGAGCGCGAACTTCCTCGAGGACCGCGACGAGACGGAGGAGTACCGGATCGCGCTCGACCGCCTTGCGGACGAGGCGCTCAGGCCCCGTGACTCCCTGGAACTGCTGCGCACGACGATGGAACAGCGCTACGCCTGACCCGCGAGTGCCGCGTGCGGGACGACAGGCGTCCCGCACGCGGCGGCTGTGTCACTTCTCCAGACGAGTCAGCGTCACTTCTCCAGGGGAATCCGCCCCACACCGCCGAACTCGATCCACTCGTGGGTGAGCTGACGGGGTGCCACCTCGGTGTCCGGACGCCACGTGGACACCTCCACCAGCCCCGGCTCCAGGATCTCCAGACCCTCGAAGTACGCGGCGACGTCCTTCTCCTCACGCACGCGGCCCCAGTGCCCCTGGGTCGCCTGGTCCATGAAGTTCGTGACGAAGGTGCGGACCTCGGGGTCCTCGCTGACCAGCTGGCACATCACCAGGAAACTGCCGGGCGCGAGCCGCTCCCGCACGCGGCGGGCCACCGCGAGCGGCCCGTCGGTGTCGCTGTCCGGGATGCAGTGGAACACCGAGTTGAACAGCACGCACACCGGCTCGGAGAAGTCGATCAGCCGCTGGGTGTCGGGGTGGTCGAAGATCAGGTCCGTCTCGCGCATGTCCGCGTGGATGACGCTGGTGCGCTCGTCCTGCTCCAGCAGCGCCCGGCCGTGGACCAGCACCATCGGGTCGTTGTCGACGTACACCACGTGGGTCGAGGGGTCGATGCGCTGGGCGACCTGGTGCACGTTGTCCTGCGTCGGCAGGCCGGATCCGTGGTCCAGGTACTGCCGGATGCCGTACTCCTCGGACAGGGTCCGCACGACCCGCTGGAGGAAGCGCCGGTTGTTCAGGGCCAGGCGGCGCGTGCTGGGCACGACCTTGTCGAGCTCCTCGCACGCCGCACGGTCGGCCGCGTAGTTGTCCTTGCCGCCCAGGTAGTAGTCGTACATGCGCGCTGCCGTCGGCACGCTCGCGTCGATCTCGGTGGACAACTGCTTCTCGGAGTGCATCGTTCCCCCTGCGTGGTGCCGCGCCAACGAACTGGCCGGACAGGAAGTACATCCTAGGGAGGGGGAGTTGGCGGCTGCCAGCCCAGTGGCGAAGGTGCCCACGATCGAACGACCGGGTGATCGTCTCCCGCGACGGTGCGTGCCCTGTGTGACGAAGCTGTGTACTCAGTGTCACCGGACTCGCGGGGGCACCGCGGGGCACTGGTCACGGGACGTTCTGCTGTGGGAGATGGGACCATGGACACCTCGGCCGACCGGATAGCGGATCCCTGGGGTGCGCGCACCCCCTACGCCCCCGGCACGCCCTGGCCGTCCCGGACGGACACGCACGTGCGGGCCGGGGTCGCCGAGCAGGACGTGGAGCGCTGGGTGCAGTCCGCCTCGCTGCTGCATTCCAACGGGACGCGATGGACATCGCGGTGCGTGAGGGCCGCATCGTGGGAGCGCGGGGCCGGGCCGCGGACCGGGTGAACCGCGGACGCCTGGGTCCCAAGGACCTCTACGGCTGGCAGGCCAACGCCTCTCCGGACCGGCTCACCCGGCCCCTGGTCCGTGAGCACGGCCGGCTCGTGGAGTGCGACTGGGACACCGTGAACTCCTGAACTGACCGAATCCCGGATTGTCCACCACCCGGGGCGGGACGAGGATGGCCGGACATGGGGAGAGAGCGTCCATTGCCGCAGGAGGCGCGCAGCGCCGCCGAGTTCGTGGCGTGCATGCGCCGGCTCAAGGAACAGGCCGGCCTGACCTACCGCCGGCTGGAAGCGAACGCGGAACGACGCGGGGACGTGCTCGCGCGCAGCACCGTGGCCGACGCGCTGCGCCGGGACTCGCTGCCGCGTGCGGAGGTGGTCGCCGCGTTCGTCCGCGCGTGTGGGAGGGGTGAGGACGTCGGCGCGTGGCTGGAGGCCAGGGACCGGCTGACTGTCGCCGAGCCGCCGCGGGCGGAGGACGGGCCGAGGCCTGACGGTGGAGGGCCGACGCCGGCCGACGAAGGGCCGACGTCCGACGGGGCGCCGGACTCCGCCCGGTCACCAGCCGAGAACCCGGCCGCGAACCGGGCCCGGGGCGTCGGCCGAGTCCGAAGCCGACGAACTCTCGCCGCCACCGCCATTGCCGGGCTGCTGCTCGCCGCTGTGGGGGCCTGGGCCCTGCTGCCCGGCGAGGAGGGCGGCCGGGACGCGTCGGCGCGTGGGGCCGGGGTCGCAGCGGGCCTCGCTTCCTCCTCGGCCTCCCCTCTGACCACCGGCGACTACGGCCCGGAGCCAGGCCGATCCAGGGTCCGGCCCGCCCTGGCCCCCAGGCTGTGCGTCACCGAGGGCCACGACCGCAAGGGGCGCTACCGAAGCCAGGTCGCCGTCCAGCGCCCCTGCGCCGACGCCACACCACCGGACCTCGCACTGGTGTCGGTCGGCAACACAGGCTCGTACTACATCCAGTGGCGCCACCCGGTGTACGGCGACGGCTGTCTCACCGCGCTCGGCAGCGGGCATGTCGTCGAGGGACTGCTCGAACCCTGGCCCTGGGAAAGCTGCTCGGCGGACCGCACCAGCCAGCACTTCTTCTTCGAACCCCTTGACGGGTCCAAGGGGGCCAAGGGGAACGAATACCGGATTCACGTGGTGCACAACGGGATGTGTCTCGGCGTCAACGGCGCCGACGACCGTGCCGCGGGTGCCGAGATCGCCCAGCAGCGCTGCACGGGGTCACGGGACCAGGAGTTCCTGGTGGATGCCGTCGGCTGACGAGGGCACCGCCCTCACACAGCCACCGGCGGTGTCTCCTCCAGAGGGAAGTGGCACGCCGCACCGTGCACGGACCCCGGGGGCGGTGCCGCGGGGACTTGTCTCGGCGCACAGGTCCCGTACCTGCCGGCACCGGGTCCGGAAGCGGCATCCTGACGGTGGTTCGGCCGGGGAGGGGATCTCACCGGTGAGCGGGATGCGCTGTCGTTTGCGTCCGCCGCCGGCCACGGGGGAGGGGGCCGCCGACAGCAGCGCCTCCGTGTACGGGTGGCGTGGGCGCTCGTAGACCTCCTCCGTCGGTCCGGTTTCCATGATCCTGCCCAGGTACATCACGGCGACCCGGTCGGCGAGGTGCCGCACCACGGACAGGTCGTGCGAGATGAACACGTACGACAGGCCCAGCTCGTCCCGCAGGTCGCACAGGAGGTTGAGCACCTGTGCCTGCACCGACAGGTCCAGCGCGGAGACGGGTTCGTCGCAGACGATCACCTCCGGCTCCAGCGCCAGGGCGCGGGCGATCCCGATCCGCTGCCGCTGTCCTCCGGAGAACTCGTGCGGGTGACGGCTCGCGTCCGACGCGCGCAGGCCGACCATCTCCAGCAGCTCGGCCACGCGGGCCGCCCGCTTCGACGCGGGGACGAGACCGCGGTGGGTCAGCCAGTGCTCGCCGATCAGATCCGCCGCGCAACGGCAACTCGTCCGAGAAGGCCTGGTCGAAGTGGAGGTCCGGCACGAAGAACCCGTCCGACACCATCACCTTCACCTGCGCGAGGCGCGCGACCGACGCGAGCGAGACCGTGCCCGTCGGCACCGAGGGCACACTCCTCGCCGACGTCCCGGTGCGCGCCTCCGGCCCGGTGACCGCGAGGACGGCGCGAAGACACGGCAGTACCGGATCGAGCAGACCCGCTCCTGACGCATGAGAACGCGGGGCGTGCCAGCCGGACACGCCCCGCGTGGTCCTCAGGGCTCAGACCGCCGGAGCCGGGTACGTCGGGTACTCCACCCCGGACACGTGCTGCACGACACGGATGACCTGGCAGGAGTAGCCGAACTCGTTGTCGTACCAGAGGTAGAGGATGGCGTTGTCGCCCTCGACCTTGGTCGCGCCGGCGTCGACGATCGAGGCGTGACGCGAGCCGATGAAGTCGCTGGAGACGGCGTCGGGCGCGCTGATGAAGTCGATCTGGCGCTTCAGCGGCGAGGTCAGCGACACCTCGCGCAGGTAGTCGAGGACCTCCTGCCGGGTGGTCTCGCGCGCGAGCTGGAGGTTCAGGATCGCTATGGAGACGTCCGGTACCGGGACCCGAATGGAGCTGCCGGTGATCTTCGCCCTGAGGTCGGGCAGCGCCTTGGCGACGGCGGAGGCGGCACCCGTCTCGGTGATGACCATGTTGAGCGGCGCGCTGCGGCCCCGGCGCTCGGACTTGTGGTAGTTGTCCAGCAGGTTCTGGTCGTTGGTGAACGAGTGGACGGTCTCCACGTGCCCGCGCTGGACCCCGAACTCGTCGTCCATCGCCTTCAACGGCGGCACGATCGCGTTCGTCGTGCAGGACGCGCAGGACAGGATCCGCTCGTCCGGCTTGATGGTGTCGTGGTTGACGCCGTGCACGATGTTCGGGACGTCGCCCTTGCCGGGCGCGGTCAGCACGACCTTGTCGATACCGGGACGCAGGTGCTCCGACAGGCCCTCGCGGTCGCGCCACTTGCCGGTGTTGTCGATGAGGATGGCGTCCTTGATGCCGTACGCCGTGTAGTCGATCTCCGACGGGTCGTTCGCGTAGATGACCTTGATCGCGTTGCCGTTGGCGACGATCGTGCTGTTCGCCTCGTCGACGGTGATCGTGCCCTGGAACTGGCCGTGGATGGAGTCGCGGCGCAGCAGGGAGGCGCGCTTGACGATGTCCTGCTCCCCACCGCCACGCACGACGATGGCCCGCAGCCGCAGACCGTTGCCCGAGCCGGACTTCTCGATCAGCAGCCGGGCCACGAGCCGGCCGATGCGGCCGAAGCCGTAGAGGACGACGTCCCGGCCCTCGCGGCGCTCGATCTTGTTGGCCCCGGTGGCACCGGCGACGGCCTCGGCGGTGAACTCCGCGACCGACAGACCGCGGTCGTCCTCGCGATACGTCGCGGCGAGCATGCCGATGTCGATCTGGGACGGCCCGAGGTCGAGCTCGGCCAGGGTCTGCAGGAACGGCAGCGTCTCGGTGACCGAGAGCTCCGCGCCGGCGATCTGCCGGGCGAACCGGTGGGTCTTGAGGATGCTGACCACCGACTTGTTCACCAGGGAGCGGCTGTGCAGCAGGACGGTCACGTCCCGCTCCCGGTGCAGCTTCCCGATGATCGGGATCATCGACTCCGCGATCTCCTCGCGGTTCTTCCAGTTGGTGAACGAGTCGTCGTTGACAGTCACAGATCCATCTTTCGAGCTAGGCGGCGCTCATATGTTAAACCGTCGATTTCCGGATCATGAACCGGGTACCGCGGGAGCGTTCCGCCCCGCCGGAATGGCGCGCTCCACGAGCCCCTCGCGGCCTCGCCTGGGAGGATCGGAGCAGCGCCTCCACCGAAAGGGACGCTCATGGACTTCGACGCTGTGGCCGACGAGCTGTACGCCCTGCGGCCGGAGGAGTTCACCGCCGCCCGCTCATCGGCCGTGGCCGCCGCCCGCACGGCCGGCGACCGGGAACTCGCCGAGCGGATCGGCGCGTTGCGCAAACCCAGCCTCGCGGCCTGGGCCGGCAACCTCCTCGTCCGCAGCCGGCCCGGCGATGTCGAGCCCCTGCTCCGCCTGGGCGAAGGGCTGCGGCAGGCCCACCAGTCGCTGGACCGCACCCAGCTGCGCGAACTGAGCAGGCAGCAGCACGCGCTCATCCGCGCCCTGTCCGCTCAGGCCCGGCAGCTCGCCGCGGAGGCCGGACATCCGATCGGTGAAGGCGTGCAGCGCGAGGTCGAGAACACCCTGCACGCCGTCCTGGCCGACCCCGAGGCCGCCGAGGCCTGGGCGAGCGGCCGGCTGGCCAAGCCGCTCAGTGCCGCCGTCGGCTTCCCGGCCGCCGCGGCGGTCGCCGTCGAGGAGAGGGCCGCCCCGGACCGCGCCACGACGCAGCGCCGCCCGTCCGCCGCTCCGGCCCCCTCCCGTCCGGACCGGAAGGCCGGCGAGCAACAGCGGCGACGGCTGGCGCAGGCCCGCCGGGAGGCCGAGGCCGCCGACCGGGAGCTGCGGGCGCTGAAGGACGAGGCGGCGGCCGCCGGCCAGGCCGCACAGGAGGCGCAACAGCAGGTGGACCGCCTCCAGCGGCGCGTCGACGAACTCACCGCCGAACTGGCCCGCACCAGGGAGGAGCACCAGCAGGCCCGCTTCGCCGAGCGGTCGGCCCGGGAACGGGCGCGCACGGCCGACCGCCGCGTCCGCGAGGCGGATCGCAGGGCGGCGACGGCCGCCGCCCAGCTCGAACGTCTGAGCTCATCGGCGGACCGGTAGACGGCCGGCTCCCCCCGGGGGCATGCCGATTCCCCGTCAGAGGGAGAGGGCGCCGGTCAGGACGGCGGCGGCGGTCATCACGAGCGTGGTGGCGAAGGCCCAGCGGAAGATGAAGCGCTGGTGCTCGCCGAGCTGGACGCCGCTCATGCCGACCAGGACGAACGTGGCGGCCGTGAGCGGGCTGAGCGGGAAACCCGTCGTCATCTGGCCGAGGACGGCGGCCCGGGCGACCTCGGCCGGGTCGGTGCCGAAGCCGTGGGCCGTCTCGGCGAGGACGGGCAGGACACCGAAGTAGTAGGCGTCCGGGGTGAAGACGAGACTCAGCGGCATGCCCGTGACGGCCACGAGGACCGGCAGATGGCCGCCGAGGGAGTCCGGTATCACGGACACGAGCGCCTCGGCCATGTCGTCGATCATCCCGGTCCCGGTGAGGACCCCCGTGAACACACCGGCCGCGAAGATCATGATGGTCACGAGCACGACGTTCTTCGCGTGCCGGTCGAGCAGCGCCTGCTGCTGTTCCCACGTGGGGTGGTTGACCAGGAGAGCCACCGCGAACCCGAGGACGAACAGCACCGGCAGCGGCATGACCTCCAGGATCAGCGCCACGACGAGCACGACGGTCAGCAGCAGGTTGAACAGCGTCAGCCGGCGCGGCGTGGGCGCGGCGAGCCGGACGGCGCCCGGCCCCTCACCGGGGGCGGGGGGCCTCGCCGGAACCGGCTCGTCACCGGGGGCGGGGGGCTTCGCGGGAACAGGCCCGTCCTCGGACCTGGGGGCCGTCGCGGGAACCGGCTCGCCGGTGGCGGCCTCCTCGCCCGGCCCGGTGAGTGCGCCGAGCCGCCGCCGCTCCCGGCGGCCGATCAGCCAGGACGCCACCAGGACCCACGCGATCCCGAACCCCATCGCGGGCAGCACGGGCGTGAAGACGTCCGAACTCTCCAGCTTCAGTGCCGCCATGGCCCGGACCGTCGGCCCGCCCCAGGGGATCATGTTCATCACGCCCGCCCCCAGGCAGACGACCCCGGACAGCACCAGCGGACTCATGCCCAGCTTCCGGTAGACGGGCAGCAGCGCGGAGACGGTGATGAGGAACGTGGAGGCCCCGTCCCCGTCCAGGGCCACGCACAGCGTGAGGACGGCCGTGGCGACGGTGACGCGCAGCGGATCGCCCTTGGCCAGCCGCAGCAGACCGCGAATCAGCGGATCGAACAGACCCGCGTCCACCATGAGGCTGAAGTACAGCACGGCGAAGGCGATCATGATGCCGGTCGGGGCCACCTTCGACAGCCCGTCGAGCACCATCCCGCCCAGCTCGCCCCCGGAGCCGCCCGCCAGCGCCGCGAGCACCGGAAGCACCACGAGCGCGACCAGCACCGAGACCCGTTTGGTCATGGTGAGCAACAGGAACAGGGCGATCGTGGCGAAGCCCAGGGCTGCCGGCATGGTGGCTCGCTTTCTCGGGTCGCGGTCCCCGGCGCGGAGAGCTGGGTGTGGCGGGGCGTACGGGGATAGCCGAGAGTGTCCGAGCGCCGGATGATCCCTGTCCAGCATCAAACCGGTATCTGTCCATGCGATCCCCGCATCAATCGGCTCGCTCCGGCGTACGCTTCCCGGCCATGGATGCCACCCTGCGTCAACTCACGGCGTACGCGGCCGTCGCCCGGGCGACCAGTTTCACCGCGGCGGCCGCCCAGTTGGGCGTCTCACAGTCGTCCCTCAGCCGCGCGGTCGCCGACCTGGAGCGGCAGGTCGGCGCGCAACTCCTCGAACGCGACACGCGCAACGTGCAGTTGACCGCCGCGGGCACCGAGGCGCTGCGGATCGCCGAGCAGATCCTCGGCGCCCACCGGGCCGGGATGAACGAACTGGACCGCTTCCTGCTCGGTGAGTCCGGCACCGTCACCGTCGCCACCCTGCCCTCCGTCGCCGCCGTGCTGCTTCCGCAGGTCATCTCCGGCTTCCGTACCGACCGGCCGCGCGTGGCCGTACGGCTGCTCGACGGACTGGAACGGGCCGTACTGGACCGGGTCCTGTCCGGCGACGCGGACTTCGCCATCACCACGGTCGGCCTGCCGCCCGCGCGGCTGGAGCACCGGCCGCTGGTGCGTGACCGTTTCGTCGCCGTCCTGCGCGAGGACCATCCGCTCGCCGCCCGCGACGAGGTCGGCTGGGCGGACCTGGCCCGCGAACCGTTCCTCGCCGTCGGACGGGACTCGAGCGTACGGCGGCTCACGGACGCCGCGTTCGGCCAGGTCGACGCGCACGCCGTACCGGCGGCGGAGGCCGGCAGTGTCGCCACCGTGGGCGGACTCGTCGCCGCCGGACTCGGTGTGAGCGCGCTGCCCGCCCTGGTGCTGCCACTGCTGGGCACCGGGCCCTTCGTGTTCCGGCCGCTCGTCGAGCCCGTGGTCGACCGGCGCCTCGACATCGCGCTGCGCGCCCGCCGTACCCTCCCGCGCGTCACCGAGCACTTCCTGGAGACGCTCGAGGACTTCCGCGCCCGGGGCCGGGACCTGCCGCCGGGAGTCTCCTGGGCCTGAGTCACCGTCGAGCGGCCCCGATTCATGCACCAGTCGCATGGATTGATGGTCTTCTTTTGCTGGACAGGCATTTCTGCTCCTCGGCAGTCTGAAGAACCGGACCAGTGCAGCCGAGGGGACGCATCCGTGTCGGACAAGGACATGCCGAACACCACCGGGCAGGGCCAGCTGTGCGGACTGAAGGTGGTCGAGTTCGCTCATGTGGTGGCCGGCCCGCTCGCGGGTTCGATGCTCGCCGACCAGGGCGCGGACGTCGTCCACGTCGAACCCCCGGGCGCCGGTGACGCCGCCCGCGCGATGGGGCCCCGGCGCAACGGCGTTCCCCTGTGGTTCAAGGTGGCCGCCCGCAACAAGCGTTCCGTCACGCTGGACCTGCACCACGAAGCGGGCCGCGCGGTCGCCCACCGGCTCGTCGCCTGGGCGGATGTCGTCATCGTCACCCTGCGCGCCGGGCGTCTGCGCCGCTGGGGCCTCGACTGGGAGTCCGTGCACCGGATCAACCCCAAGGCCGTCCTGCTCCAGATCTCCGGGTTCGGCGCCACCTCCAGTCAGGCCGACGCCCCGGGGTTCGGCAAGATGGGCGAGGCCCGCAGCGGTGTCGTCCATCTGACCGGTTCCCCCGACGGGCCGCCCGTCCACACCGGCTTCTCGCACGGCGACGCCGTGACCGGCCTCATGGGCGCCTACGCCGTCCTCGCCGCCCTCCACCGGCGCGACCACGACCCCGGCTTCGACGGCGAGTGGATCGACCTCGCCCTGTTCGAGCCACTGTTCCGGCTGGTCGAGTGGCAGGTCATCGTCCACGACCAGTTGGGAACCGTGCCCCAGCGCTCCGGCAACCAGTTGGCCGTCGCGCCCGCCGCCGTGATCAACACCTACCGCTCCCGGGACGAGCAGTGGATCACCGTCACCTCCGCGACCCTGCGCTCGGTGCGCAATGTGGCCCGGCTGCTGGGCCTGCCGGAGGAGGAGTTCGCCACGTCGGAGCAACAGCACGCACGGCGCGGGGAGTTGGACGACGGCCTGCGGGCATGGGTGGCCGGCCGCACCGCCGCCGAGTGCCTGGAGGCCTTCGCCCGTGCCGAGGTGGTGGCCTCCCGGGTGTTCGACGCGGCCGACATCGCCGCCGACCCGGTCTACGCCGAACGCGGCGACATCGTCACCGTGCCCGACCCCGACCTGGGCGACGTCCGCATGCAGGCGGTCATCCCGCACTTCCGCCGGCGTCCCGGCCGCGTCTGGCGCACCGGGCCGGCGCTGGGGCAGGACAACGACCTGGTGTACCGGGGCTGGCTCGGCCTGAGCGACCAGGAACTGGCCGAGCTGGAGAAGAACGATGTCGTCTGAGCCGCACAGCGTGACCACGCCCGAAAGCGCGACAAGAGTCCACAGCGCGACCGGAGCCCACGGCGCGACCACGCCCGGCACCACGACCACCCCCCGGCCTGCGCTCCGCTCCCTCCTCTTCGTCCCCGGCCTCCGCACGGACTGGCTGCCCAAGGCGCGCGCGGCCGGGGCGGACGCCGCCGTTCTCGATCTGGAGGACGCGGTTCCCGCCCCCGACAAGCCGCTCGCCCGGGCCCGGGTGGCCGAGGCCCTGGCGGAGGCCGCCGGGGAACCGTCCGGCGGCATGGCCCTGTTCGTCCGCGTCAACCCGCTCGACGACTGGACCGCCGCCGGGGAACTGCGTGCCGTCGTACGCCCGGGACTGGCCGGGGTGGTCCTGCCCAAGGTGCACACCGCCGCCGACGTACGGCTCGCGGACCGTCTCATCGGCTGGTGCGAACACGAACACGGCCTGCCGGCCGGCTCGACGGCCCTCGTCCCGCTGCTGGAATCCGCCCGCGCCCTGCACGACGCCTACGACATCGCCGCCGCTGCCCCCCGGGTCGCCCACGTCGGCGCCCTGACCGCACCCGGCGGCGACGTGGAACGCGCCGTCGGCTACCGCTGGAGCCCTCAGGGCACCGAGACCCTGGCCCTGCGCTCCCGCGTCCTGCTCGACGTCCGCGCCGCCGGAGCGCCCGGCCCGGTGACCGGACTGTGGACGGACATCGCCGACCTGACGGGCCTGCGCGCCTTCGCCGAGCAGAACCGGGCCCTCGGGTACGAGGGGATGATGGCCGTCCACCCGACCCACGTCCCCGTGATCAACGAGGTCTTCGCCCCCACCCCCGACGAGCTGGACCGCTGCGCGCGCCTCGTCGCAGCCGTGGAAGCCGCCCAGCGCGACGGCATCGGCGCCCTCGCCTTCGAGGGCCGGATGGTCGACGAGGCCATGGCCGAAACCGCACGGGCGGTGCTGGCGCGACACGGACACGGCTGACACCATCCCGCCACCGCACCGAAGCGCGATCATCGATGCTGTGACCGAGCTCACAGTGCGTCAACAGGCGTGCCAGGCCAAGCCGTACACGCGCCCATCCGAGCGGCACCCGCGCGACACCAAAATTGAACCGTTCGTTTTCTTGAATCATTCGTGTTTGTGCGGCTAGGTTGTCCGTCATGACCGCATCCCGGAACCCGACCGCCGCCGAGGAACTGCGCGGTGCCGGCCTGAGGGTGACGGCCGCCCGCGTCGCACTGCTCCAGGCCGTGCGGGACGGCGACCACCTCGGCGCCGAGGCGATCGCCTCCGAGGTACGCGGCCGCGTCGGCCACATCTCCGTCCAAGCCGTGTACGAGGGGCTCCACGCACTCACCGCGGCGGGACTCATACGCCGCCTCGAACCACCCGGCAGCCCGGCCCTCTACGAGGGACGGGTCGGTGACAACCACCACCACCTCGTGTGCCGGTCCTGCGGGGCCGTCGCCGACGTCGACTGCGCGGTCGGCCACGCCCCCTGCCTGACCGCGTCCGACGACCGAGGCTTCGCCGTCGACGAGGCCGAGGTCATCTACTGGGGCCTGTGCCCCGCCTGCTCCACCGCCCGCAGTACCTGAGCGATGTGATCCACCCGAGCACCGTGTTCCACCCCGTCCGGAAGGATTTCCATGACTGAGAACCACGACGCGATCGTCACCGACGCGAAGCAGGAGGAGACGAGCGGCGGCTGCCCCGTGGCGCACGGCCGCGCCCTGCATCCCACTCAGGGGGGCGGCAACCGTCAGTGGTGGCCGGAGCGCCTCAACCTGAAGATCCTTGCCAAGAATCCCGAGGTGGCCAACCCGCTCGGTGGGGAGTTCGACTACGCCGAGGCGTTCCAGGCCCTCGACCTCGCGGCCGTGAAACAGGACATCGCCGAGGTGCTGACCACCTCGCAGGACTGGTGGCCGGCCGACTTCGGCAACTACGGCCCCCTGATGATCCGCATGGCCTGGCACAGCGCGGGCACCTACCGCATCAGCGACGGCCGCGGCGGCGCCGGCGCCGGACAGCAGCGCTTCGCCCCGCTCAACAGCTGGCCGGACAACGGCAACCTCGACAAGGCCCGCCGTCTGCTGTGGCCCGTGAAGAAGAAGTACGGCCAGAGCATCTCCTGGGCCGACCTCATGATCCTCACCGGTAACGTCGCCCTGGAGCAGATGGGCTTCGAGACCTTCGGCTTCGCCGGCGGCCGCGAGGACGTCTGGGAGCCCGAGGAGGACGTGTACTGGGGCCCCGAGACCACTTGGCTCGACGACAAGCGCTACACCGGCGACCGTGAGCTGGAGAACCCGCTCGGCGCCGTCCAGATGGGCCTCATCTACGTCAACCCGGAGGGCCCGAACGGCAACCCGGACCCGCTCGCCGCGGCCCGCGACATCCGTGAGACGTTCCGCCGCATGGCGATGAACGACGAGGAGACCGTCGCCCTGATCGCCGGTGGCCACACCTTCGGCAAGACCCACGGCGCCGGCCCGGCCGACCACGTCGGCGCCGACCCCGAGGCCGCCTCCATGGAGGAGCAGGGCCTGGGCTGGCGGAGCACCTACGGCACGGGCAAGGGCGGCGACGCCATCACCTCCGGCCTGGAGGTCACCTGGACCTCGACGCCGACCCAATGGAGCAACGGGTTCTTCAAGAACCTCTTCGAGTTCGAGTACGAGCTCGAGCAGAGCCCGGCCGGCGCCCACCAGTGGGTGGCGAAGGACGCCCCGGAGATCGTCCCGGACGCGCACGACTCCTCGAAGAAGCACCGCCCGAAGATGCTCACCACGGACCTGGCGCTGCGCTTCGACCCGATCTACGAGCCGATCTCCCGCCGGTTCTATGAGAACCCGCAGGAGTTCGCGGACGCCTTCGCCCGCGCCTGGTTCAAGCTGACCCACCGTGACATGGGCCCGAAGTCGCTGTACCTCGGCCCGGAGGTCCCGGAGGAGACCCTGCTGTGGCAGGACCCGCTGCCCGAGCCCGAGGGCGAGGTCATCGACGCCGAGGACATCGCGACGCTGAAGACCAAGCTGCTGGAGTCGGGTCTGTCCGTCTCGCAGCTGGTGTCCACCGCGTGGGCGTCGGCGTCCACCTTCCGCGGCAGCGACAAGCGCGGCGGTGCCAACGGCGCCCGTATCCGCCTGGAGCCGCAGCGCGGCTGGGAGGTCAACGAGCCCGACGAGCTGGCCCAGGTCCTGCGGGTCCTGGAAGGCATCCAGCAGGAGTTCAACGCCGGCTCCGGCGCCAAGAAGGTCTCCCTGGCCGACCTGATCGTCCTCGGTGGCTCCGCCGCCGTCGAGAAGGCCGCCAAGGAAGCCGGCTTCCAGGTGGAGGTCCCCTTCACCGCGGGCCGTGTGGACGCGACGCAGGAGCACACCGACGCGGAGTCCTTCGAGGCGCTCGAGCCGACCGCCGACGGGTTCCGCAACTACCACGGCAAGGGCAACCGCCTGCCGGCCGAGTACCTGCTGCTCGACCGGGCGAACTTGCTGACCCTGAGCGCCCCCGAGATGACCGTCCTGGTCGGCGGCCTGCGGGTGCTCGGCGCCAACTACCAGCAGTCCCAGCTCGGCGCCCTCACCGCGACGCCCGGCTCGCTGACGAACGACTTCTTCGTCAACCTGCTCGACCTGGGCACGACGTGGAAGGCGACCTCCGAGGACCAGACCACGTTCGAGGGTCGCGACGCCGCCACCGGCGAGGTCAAGTGGGCCGGCTCCCGCGCCGACCTGGTCTTCGGCTCGAACTCCGAGCTGCGGGCGCTCGCCGAGGTCTACGCGAGCGACGACGCGAAGGAGAAGTTCGTGAACGACTTCGTCGCCGCGTGGGTCAAGGTCATGAACCTGGACCGGTTCGACCTGGTCTGATCACCTCCGCATGACAGCGCGCCCGGGCCGGGAGGCCCGGGCGTTCTGCCGGTTGCCTGAGCGTCCGTCAAAAACCGTTCAAAGTAAGAACATCACTTACCCAACTCTCACCATGAAACGGCAAGGACCGCGGTCGGGCGCGCGGTCGGGCATACGTTCTGGCCGTGAACTCACATGCCACCGCCCACAGAGGCACCGGCCCTGAACCGCACTCCTTCGCCGGTCCACGGCCGACCACAGGCGGCACCGTCCGCCGCACTCTTCTGCGCACCGCGCTGACCGGGGCCGCCGCGCTCGGCGCGGGCCTCACAGCCGCCCGCCCGGCCGCCGCCACGAGCGGGCCCGGCACCGGACCACGGCCGAGCACCCCGCAGGAGGCCCTCGCGGAACTGGCCGCGGGCAACTGTCGCTGGCGCGCCTTCCGCGAGCGCCATCCACACGAAACCCCGGCGATCCGGAAGGCGTTGACCACGGCCCAGCACCCCTTCGCGGTCGTGCTCGGCTGCATCGACTCCCGCGTGCCCCCGGAGCTGGTCTTCGACCAGGGGCTGGGTGACCTGATGACCGTGCGCACCGCCGGGGAGGTCCTGGACGAGGCCGTGCTCGGCAGCGTCGCCTACGGCGTCCTGGAACTGGGCATACCGCTGGTCGTGGTGCTCGGGCACCAGTCGTGCGGCGCGGTGCGTGCCGCGGTCGAGGCGGAGGAGTCCGGCGGGCGCCTGCCCGCCCACATCCAGTACCTCGCCGACCAGATACGCCCGGCCATAGACCACAGCACGGAAGGAGACGCGCGGATCGACGCCACGGTCGACGCCAACGTCCGCCTCGTCCGCTCCCGGCTGGCCGCGGAGCCCGACCTCGCCGCCAAGGTGAGCACCGGCCGGCTGGCGATCGTCGGCGCCCGTTACGAACTGACCGACCAGGCCGTGCACCGCGTCAGTTGAGAGCAACCGGCCCGCTGTGCGCCACAGCGGGCCGGGCCCGGCCTGTCACACCCGCAGCGGATTGAAGCGCGCCGCCGCCATCAGGTACCAGGCCGTCGCACCCGTGTGCCGGTACGGGTAGTAGCCGAAGCCGAACCCGGTGTCCAGCGGACTGCTCGCGGAGACCACCCCGGCCCGCTCGGGAAGCGCCTTGCCGCCGACGGTCTGACCGGCGCCCAGCAGCTCCTGGGCGCGCTCGGTCGACGTGAGCAGCCGCCGGGCACGCGCCTCGTCACCACGCTTCCCGCGGTCCCGCAGGGCGAGCGCGAGATGAGCCGTCCCCTCGAACCACACACCGTTGCGGTCGGGTCTGGGCTGGCCCGGTGCGATCGGCGCTTCCTCGTTCGCCACCAGGCTCGCGGAACTGAAGGTGACCCCCTCGTACGACTGTCCCGCGGGCACCGTGCTGTTCGTGCGGCCGGAGTGATCCAGTACGGCCAGCTCCGCCACGGCCCAGTCCAGGGAGCGGGCGTACCCGCCCGTGCGGGAGCCGAACGCGAGATGGGTCCAGGTCTGGGTGTCCTCCGGGACCGGGGACATGTTGATGGTCACTCCGTCGTTGGTGCCGGTGTAGAAGAAGCCTCTGGCCGGTTCCCACATCCGGCGCACGAAGGCCTCGGCCCGCGCCCGCCGTTGAAGCCACGCCTTCTCGCCGGTCAGCCGGGCGAGCCGGCCGAAGAGGCACACCAGGTCCGTGTTGTGCTCGGTCGACGTGAACGGCAGCCGCTGATTCGCCCCGTCGACGCCGAACTTGTAGCCGCCGAGCGGTTCGTCGGTACGGCCGGTCCGCTCGATCCACTCGCCGATCCGTACGGCACCGCTGAGGAAACGACGCGCCCCCGTGCGGCGGGCGAGGGCGCTCAGCGCGATGCCCGCCCAGGCCATGTCGCCCACGGCCGTCCCGGTGAAGCCGAACTGCGTACCGACGTTGGCGGTGCCGTCCGCCCGGACGAAGCCGTCGGGCTGGAGCGAGCCGTCGTAGAAGGTGTACGGCCCGACGTTGTAGGCCTGCCGGAGCCTGCCGTCGTCGTACGCCGGGTCGTGCGTCTGCGCGTAGAGCAGGGCGTCGCCCAACGCCGTCGCCCTGGCCAGGCTTTCCGGCCTCCGGGCCGCGAGGTGGGCCAGGATCGCCAGGGCGTTGTCGTAGGTGAACGCGGTGCTGAAGAGGCCCGCCTGGTCGGTGTAGCTCTGGGTCAGGCGGACGCTGCCGTGGTCGGGGTAGGCGTCCATGGCGGCGGCGAGAAAGGCGCGCCCCCTGGCCGGGGCCGACAGCGGGCCGGCCTCCGTCGCGCCCCCGGCGCTGTCCGAACCCGCCGCCAGGGCCTGCCCGGAGCCTGCCGCGGCGATCCCCGCGGCGCTGATGCCGAGGCCGGCACCGATGAGCGAACGCCGGCTCAGCGCCGGGCCTTGTCTGCCAGTCATGGGTCTCCTTTGAGAGCGCTCTCAGCACTGGGCGCTCATTGTGCTGGGGCCCTTGGTGAGGGTCAACGCCCCGGCGGGAAAGGAGAGTTCCAGAAGAAGGGGAGCGGGAAGGCGACCGCCGGATGGATCACTCGCAGACGATCTCGTCACGCGGCGTGTAGTGCGTACGGAACGGCTCCCGCCGCACTTCCCGGCCGTCGTCGTAGAAGACCCGCTCCACGGTGACGTCGAACCCTTCGAGCGGTGTCTGCGGCACGCACTCCTTGTCGTCGCTCACTTTCCTCCCGGGCTTCTTCACCTCGGTGCGCGGGCCCTTGACCGACTTGATCTCGTCGTACTTCCGGGTGCCGAGGAAGGAGACGGTCACGGACGTGTCCGTGGACTCGGCCTGGATGTAGATCGCCTTGCCGGAGTCGTTGGTGAACCTCAGATCCAGGCTGCCCCAGGCGACCGTCGCCTCGCGGCCCTCCGGGTACCGCTCGATGTAGAAGGAGTGCGCGCCGTGCTCCACGGGCTTGACCCCGGCGAAGAACAGCGCGTTGTACACGGTCGTCGCCACGGACGAGACGCCGCCGCCGGACGCCTTCGTGAACTGGTCGTTGAGGATGATGATGCCCTCGACGAAGCCGTTGGCCTCGGTGCGTTCGCCGACGGTCCGGTTGAAGCTCCACGTCTCGCCGGGCCTGACCAGGGAGCCGTTGATGAGTTCCACGGCCCTGCCGATGTTCTTCGTGCGGTACTCCGCCGGTTCGAAGTGGACGGTGAAGGAGGACATCTTCTCCGTCAGCCCCAGCTCGGCCGCGTTCTCGCGGGTGACCTCGGGCTGGGTCCGGTCGACGGCCACCGCGCCGCTGCGGTCCGCGCCCGACCTGGTGAGCAGCGGCAGCACCGCTTTGCCCAGTGCCTTGTCGGTGACCTTCTGGCCCACCCTGGCGTCCTCCGTCACCACGGCCTTGTCGCCGTCCGGCCGGAGCTTCGCGTTCCGGGCGGTGGTGGTGACGTCCATGAGCGGGCCCGCCACGGCGGGATCATCGCGCAGCCCCTCGGCGTCCAGCTCCGGTCTCAGCCGTCCGCCGCCGTCCGGCCGCATCGCCAGATGCTCGCCCAGGACGGCCGGTCCGACCGTGAACCGCTTGCCGCCCGCGGTGAGCGTGACGGGCGCCGACATCGCCGGATCGGCGAACGTGCGCACCGCCCGCCGTACCTCGTCGGCCGTGACCTTCGGCCGGGTCTCGCGGGCGGGCAGCGGCGTGACCGAGCGGGTGTCGCCCCGCAGGAAGGAGGAGCGCAGCGGGCCGACCGCGCCGGCCACGTCCAGCGTGTACCCCGTGCGCGGTGCGACCACCTCGACCCGCCCGTCGTCGAAGGCCACGGCACCGTCCCGGACCTTCTGGTCGAGCCCCTTCGCCACCTGGGCGAGGGCGGCCCGGGCCTTGTCCTCGTCGAGGTGCACGACCGGCTCCACGGCACCGCCCGAGCGGAAGAACGCGCCGATCACGCTGACCGGGCCGGCGCCGGTGCGTGCCGCCCGGTCGACGGTCTCCTCGGCGTCGAAGGAGAGCCCGGCGCGCCGCGGATCGACCGTGCCCGTGCGGTCACCGACCTTCACGCGCAGCTCCCGCGCCCCCGCCGCGTCCAGGTGCCGCTCCAGCTTCCGCACCGCCTCCGCACGGCTCAGGCCGCCGATCTCCACCCCGCGCACCGTCGTGCCGGAGTCGATCTCCCCGCCCGTCAGCATCAGCCCGGCGAGATACAGCCCGCCGGCACCCACGGCCAGCGCGCCGCCGGCCAGGGCCAGGGGCGGAAGGGAGGTGATGCGCGGGAGGGGGGTTATGCGGGGGCGCATGGGTCTCCCTGGAGATCGATGACGACGGTGCACCCGATGACGCGACGCCGCCGCGGGCAAACACATCAAGCTATGCACATGCGGGCGGCAGACCGGTATGGCCCAGACCACTTATGTCCGAGATCACTCCGGAACCGGCCGGTCCGTACCCGTATTCCTGCAGGCCACAGAGTGATAACGGCGAACAACTGTCGGGTGGTTGGCGCCGTCTACGCGGACATGAAGATTTCTTTCCTGATTCACAACGCCTATGGAATCGGAGGCACGATCACCACCACGTTCAACCTCGCCGGGGCGCTCGCCGGGCGGCACGACGTGGAGATCGTCTCCGCTTTACGCCACCGCGAGCATCCCAACCTCGTCCTGGATCCCCGGGTGCGGCTGCGCGCGCTGGTGGACCTGCGCAAGGAGGCGGACCATCCGCTGCACCAGAGACCGGCGAAGGTCTTCCCGTCCGCCGAGTACCGCCACCACCAGTACAGCGAGCTGACCGACCAGCGGATCGGCGAGTGCCTGGAGGCGATCGACACCGACGTCGTCATCGGCACCCGCCCCGGCCTCAACGTGCACATCGCGCGGCAGGCCCCGCAGCGCGTCCTTCGCGTCGGCCAGGAGCACCTCACCCTCGACAACCACTCACCCGCCCTGCGCACCGCACTGCGCCGCGCCTACCGCCGCCTCGACGTGATCACCACTGTCACGGAAGCGGACGCCGCGGCCTACCGGCGCAAGATGTGGCTGCCCGGCGTCCACGTCGAGGCCCTCCCGAACAGCGTCCCCGACCCCGCGCTGCCTCCCGCCGACGGCACCGCCAAGATCGTCATCGCCGCCGGCCGGCTGGTCCCGGTGAAGCGCTACGACCTGCTCATCGAGGCGTTCTCCCAGGTCGCCGCCGCCTTCCCGGACTGGCAGCTGCGCATCTACGGCAAGGGCGAGGAACAGCCCAGACTGCGGGAACTCATCGAACGGCTCCACCTGTGGAACAACGTGTTCCTGATGGGGGCCGCCACGCCCATGGAGGCCGAGTGGGCCAAGGGCTCGATCGGTGCGGCCGCCTCCAACTTCGAGCCGTTCGGCATGACCATCGTCGAGGCGATGCGCTGCGGACTGCCCGTCGTCAGCACCGACTGCCCCTACGGCCCCGGCGAGATCATCCAGGACGGAGCCGACGGCCGGCTGGTGCCGGTCGG
Source organism: Streptomyces sp. NPDC045955 (assembly GCF_056430805.1). Classification (NCBI taxonomy): domain Bacteria; kingdom Bacillati; phylum Actinomycetota; class Actinomycetes; order Kitasatosporales; family Streptomycetaceae; genus Streptomyces; species Streptomyces sp. NPDC045955. The sequence continues at coordinate 107,845 of NZ_JBWKKY010000015.1, read as the reverse complement.
CGACGCCGACGCCCTCGCCTCGGCCCTGCTGGAACTCGTCGGCGACGACGAACGGCGCCGCCGCATGGGCCACACCGCCCTGCAGAACGCGCACCGCTTCGCCCCGGGCCCCGTCGTCGCCCATGCCGAACGCATCCTGGAGGACGCCCTCACGGCCCGGACCACGGACCGACCGACCTCCACCCCCCAGGACCACCGGAGCAACAGCGCACTGATCGGCCGGAGCCACGCCGCCCGCGACGCGGCCCACGCCGCGGCCGTCGGCGCACTGCGCGCGATACGCAAGGGACGCCGATGACCACACACCTCGACACCCACCTGCGCACCCACTGCGCGATCGACACGGACGGCCGCATCACCTTCCGCCTCCCGCCGGCCCCGGCCCCCCGCCCCCAGCTGCTCCTCCGGCTGCGCCCCAAGAAGGGTCGCCCCGAGACGACGCTCCGCCTCCTCGACCTGGAGCCCGGCCGGGCCGACGGCGACCTGCGCGCCGTACTGGAACCGCACCCCGCTCTCGACGAGGGCCGCTGGGACCTGTACCTGCTGCCGGAACCGGGAGCCGAACGGCAGAGGCTGCGCCCCGGCCTCAGAGACCTGCGCGCCCTCGTCGACGGTCACCTCCGCGATCGGCCGTCACCGGTGGCCGTCAGGATCCCGTACGTCACGAAGGACGGCTTCCTCGCGCTCAGGGCATGGCGGCGCACCGCCCACGCGGAGGCCCGCACCGTCGACGTCACGGAACAGGCCGTGACCGTCGAGGCCCGCCTGCACGGCACCGACCTCCACGAGGACGCCACCGTCCGGCTGCGCCTGCGGGGGACCGCCACCGTACGGGACCTGCGGCCCCGGATCGACGACGACGGCAGGGGCTTCTCCTTCACCGCCGGCCAGGAGGACCTGACGGGTGGTGACGAAGCCCCGGGCCGGATCTGGGACGCCTTCGTCCGGCCCGCAGCCGACGCGCCGCCGGTCAGGATCGGCCGGCTCCTCGACGACGTGGCGGACCGCAAGCACGTCTTCGTCTACCCGGCGCTCACGGCGGGCGGATCGTCCTCACGCCCCTACTTCACCGTCGACAACGACCTCGCGATCGAGGTGACACCGGCCGAATCGCCGAAATGCCCGAAGTGAAAATTCCGGGACTTCCGGATGGTTATTTGGTCGGCACCTGGCGGCAGGCATGTGTGGATTCTGTGCAAAGCAGCGGCAAAAAGGTCAGGCGCTCCTCCGCAACAGCCGTAAACGCCAAGGGGACTTGCGGCAATAACCAAACTCAAGTACCTAGATGAATCATGAACCTGTTCAACCGCGTCGTGCCGTCCCGCCGGCACACGCCGCCAGTCCCCCCACAGCGTCCCGCCGGCGCACCGGCTTCCCCCACCGCGGTCCTGCCCGACCCCGACCTGGCGAATCTCACCGGCGAATGGGTCGTCGACCCCGCTCACAGCAGGATCGGCTTCTCCGTCCGGCATGCCATGGTGACCACCGTGCGCGGTTGTTTCCTTGAGTACGAAAGCCGCCTCTACTTCGACGCGCGCAACCCCGCCCGATCGCGGGCCGACCTCACCCTGTTCACCGCCAGCGTCGACACCGGCGTGGAACAACGCGACGCCCACCTGGTCGGCCGGGACTTCCTGGATGCCGCGACTTATCCGCGTATGCGCTTCACCAGTACCGCGGTGGAACAGATGGGCGCCGACCTCTTTCACATGTCGGGCGAGCTCACCATCAAGGGCATATCGCGGCCGGTCGTCCTGGAGATGACCTATATCGGACACGTCACCGACCCCTTCGGTTACGAAAGGGTCGGATTCGACGGCACCACCACCATCAACCGCTCCGACTGGGGGCTGACGTACAACAGCAGGCTGGCCGAGGGAGGTGCGATGGTGAGCGAGAAGGTGCGTCTGCAACTCGACATCGCCGCCATCCGCACGCCCCCGGCGGCCGGCTGACCGCGCCGGGCCCGGCCGCAGGTCTCAGGGCCCGGTGTCACCGGTCCCGGCCACGACGCGGAACGTCGCCGGGCCCAGCGTGATCACCCCGTCGCTCAGCGGCGTGCACCGCACACCGCCCCGCCCGCGCAGGGCGCGCTGGGCGCCGGGGCCGATGGTCACATCCATCCAGGCGCACGGCCGGGCCGGCCGGTTCACGGCGAACAGCACCGGCCCGGTGCCGCAGTCGAGGGCGATCGTCGATCCGACACAGGAGTCGATGTCGACGCCGCGGAGCAGGACGTTGCGGCGGGTGTGCCTCAGGTCGGCGTCCGCCGGGAGGTTCTCCGCGGCCATGAAGGTCACCGCCGCGTTCCGGTGGGCCGGCCGGGCGTAGTAACGGTCGCCGACCAGCCCCAGGCCGCGGCGCACCTCCACACGGGGGACGCGCTCGTCGGACGGGCCGGGGGAGGGGCCGTCCGACGGCCGTCCGGCCAGCCGGTGCGCGGGCGACACCAGCAGTTGCAGCACCTCCACCTCCGTCATGGCGTCGCCCCTATGCCGCGGTCGCCGCCACCCGGCGGGTCCCCGCGAGGCGTACGGTCACTCGCCCTGCTCCGCCCGACCCCACCGTCCTCCAGAAGGGCCCGGCCGTCCGCCGACTCGCCCGCGGTGAGGTGCTCCAGGACCTCGACCAGTTCCTGGCACGCGCGCTCCACCGAGCGCCGGGTGTGGATCTGCTCGGTGATCACGGCCGACAGGATCAAGGCCGTCAGGGCCATCGCCCCGTTGAACGCCTGGAGCTTGATCATCACCTCCACCTGGGTCAGCCGCTCGAACGGCCCGGCCCGGTCGGTCGCCGCCACCGTGGTCATGACCGACGCGAAGAGGGCGCACAGCATGCTGCCGGCCAGCTGGAACCGCAGAGCCGCCCAGATCAGCAGGGGATAGACGAGGAAGATCAGGCTGAGCGAGCTGTGCGCGGCCAGCGGAACGACGCAGCAGGCGATCAGCGCCAGACCCGAGGCCTCCTTCCAGCGCGACAGGCGCAGCGGCGGGCGGACGCGAGTCAGCAGGAGCAGCACCGGGGTGACGATCAGCACGCCCATCGCGTCGCCCACCCACCAGGCCAGCCACACTGCCCAGAAGCCCGGCCATTCGAGTCTGCCCGAGGCGAGCAGGATGCCCGCGCCGATGGTCGAGCTGATCAGCATGGCGGTGAGCGCGCCCAGGAACACCAGGGCGAGACCGTCCCGCAGACGCGCCAGATCGGTCCGGAAACCCGTCCGGCGCAGCAGCAGGTATCCCACGACGGGGGCCACCGTGTTGCCCGCCAGCACGCCGAACACCCAGGGGTCCAAAGGCGTGAGGGAGAGGATCACGAAGAAGGCGCCCAGGGCGATCCCCGGCCAGCAGCGCAGCCCGAAGATCAGCAGGAAGGCGACCGAGACGCCGGTCGGAGGCCAGATGGGGGTGACGACCGAGCCCTCGACGACCAGTTCCCGCATCAGACCGAGCTGCCCCGAGACGTAGTAGCAGGCGGCGACGGCCAGCGTCTGCAGAGCGACGACGGCCGACGTACGCAGATCCCGGCTACCCACCACAGCAGCCATGAGACACCGGCGCCGCCGCGACGGCGAGGTGAGAGCGGGGCCCTGCGGCCCTATGGCTGAGCCTGGGGTCCGTCGAGGCCGACGACCAGGACGGCGGCGTCGTCGTCGTGCCCGACCCGCTCCGCGCCCCTGATCAGGGCGGCCGCGAGCGCGTCCACGTCCATGCCCGTCACCGCCGCGATGCCCGCGAGCCGCATCACCTGGTCCAGGCCCTCTTCGAGCGGTAGGCGGGGCCCCTCCACGACACCGTCCGTGAGCAGTACGAACATGCCCCCCGTGGTCAGCTCGTACCGGGTCACCGGATACGACATCCCCGCCAGGATCCCCAGCGGCGGCCCGCCCTCGTCCGCGGTGACGCCGGACTTCCCGTCGGCGGTGGCCCAGACGCAGGGCAGGTGCCCGGCCCGCGCGCTCTCCAGCACGCCGGCACACGGGTCGAGCCGCATGAACGTGCAGGTGGCGAACAGGTCGGAGCTCAGTGACAGCAGCAGCTCGTTGGTCCGGGCCAGGACCTCGCCCGGCTCGCTGGTGACGGAGGCCAGGGCTCGCAGCCCGGCCCGCACCTGTCCCATGAAGGCGGCGGCTTCGATGTTGTGGCCCTGGACGTCACCGATGGACAGGCCGATCCGGCCGTCTCCCAGGGTGAAGGCGTCGTACCAGTCCCCGCCCACGTTGAGCCCCTGGCACGCGGGCGCGTACCGCACGGCGAGATGCAGGCGGCGGGCGACGGGCAGGTCGCGCGGGAGCATGCCGCGCTGCAGCGCGATGGCCAGCTCGACCCGCGACCGCTGCATCTCGGCCTGCGCACGCGCCTGAGCCGTCAGCGCCCCGAGCCTGGTCAGCAGCTCGTCGCCGTCGTCCGTCGTGCCGGTGCGGGCCATGGATCACTCCGGCGGGGATGGTCACGGTCGGTGACGACCCTCGAAGGCAAATCACCCAATTTATTCCCATAGGATGATACGTGGATCACGTCCCGTCGACGACTCGCGCTCCCCGCGCCCGCCCCACCGCCGCCAGGACGAAGGTGACGCTGATCAGCAACGCCCAGGCGCCGAACTTCTCCACCCCCACCGGCTCCCAGCCGTGCTCCTGGTACGGATAGCGCCAGGCACCGACGAGGGTGGCGAGGTTCTCCGCCGCCCACAGGAAGAAACCGATCAGGGCGAACGACAGCGCCAGCGGCATCCGCCGGCGCACACCCCGCACCGTGAAACACACCGACGTCCCCGCGGTGACGGCCAGCAGCAGCCCCGCCAGCACCCAGCGGACGTCGGGCAGCCAGTGATGGCTGAAGAAGTTGACGTAGACGGCCGCGGCCACCACTGCCGTCGCCCGCGGGCGGTAGCGCGCGAGCCCGAGATCGAACAGATGCCAGGCCCGGCACACGTAGCTGCCCACGGCCGCGTACAGAAACCCGCCGTACAGCGGAACGCCGGCGAACTTCAGCACGCCCGGCTCCGGATAGCTCCACGAACCGAGCGACACCTTCACCAGCTCGAAGGCCAGGCCGATGACATGACAGACCGTGATGACGGCGACGTCCCGCCCGTTCTCCCAGCCACGCAGCCAGAACACCAGCGTGAGCAGCACGCCGTAGACCACCAGCAGGTCGTAGCGCGCCACGGGAAGGTCGGGCAGCAGGGCGGACACGGCCACGCCGGACAGCAGCGCGATGGGGAACGCGCACGCCCGGGTCTGCGTCCAGGCGAAGTCGAGCAACTGCCGAACCGGCGCGGCCCAGGGGCCGGCGAAGCTTGGAGGGATCATGGTGCCCTTTAGGACGGGCCCGCGCGCCTACCGGTTGCAGCGACCCTCGCGCCCCTCCCCGACCACGGCGCTGTCGTCCACGGCCGGCACCCGCCCGCCCCGCGCCAGGCCGTCCCCGGCCGCACGATCCCGGGCTTCCGCCACGGTCTTGCGCAGCAGCCGGGCAAGGCGCTGATCCGCGTCGGGCGCGGCGCACAGCACCCGGAGTGCGTGTTCCAGGTACCGCCGCCCCGGGCCGCGCCACCACAACAGATCGGCGGCACGGCCCGGCAGCCCGCCGCCTGGGGCGTGAGCCAGCTTCTCGCTCCGCCGACGGCAGGCACGGCCCTGCCGGGCCAGACGCCGGGACGCGGGGCGTAGCACGCCCGCCGCGTCCACGACCGAGCCGACGAGCAGCGACGTGTACGCCCTGTCCGGGGGGCGGGCGTCGGCGAGTTCGGCGGCCAGCGGCCACAGGGCGTGCCGGGTGGCGTCACCGACGCTGTCGTTGACCACGCGGGCCAGAGCCGCGAGCGCCGGATGCGTACCGGCGGGGCTGTCGGTGAACCCGCCGCCGGCCAGCAACGCGGCGCTCTCCATCAGACAGGCACCGTCGCCGGGGTCCAGATGCGCGAAACGCCCGGGCGCCGGAAGTCCGTCCGGAGGTAGGTCAGGGGACTGTCGGGGCGGCGGAGAGACGACCATGTGGGCCTCCTGGCGGGCGTCACAGACCGGTGACGGTGTGCAGAAGGAGGTAGAGCGCGGCGGCGGGAATCCCGGCGCCGAAGAACGTGAGCACCCAGGCCGTGACGATGGAGCGGGCCACTTGCCAGCGTACGTCCGAGGCGCGCCGGGTGGCACCGGCACCCAGAATGGCCGCGGTGATCGTCTGCGTGGTGGAGATCGGCGCCTTCACCAGGAACGCGGTGATGTAGAGGACGGTCGCGGCGGCGGTCTCGGCGGCGAACCCGCGTGGCGGATCGAGGTGCACGATGCGCCGGCCGAGCGTGGTGATGATGCGACGCCCGCCGGTGTAGGTACCGGCTGCCATGGCGGCCGCCACGGCGGCGATCACCCACACCGGAACGGAGAAGTCGTCCTGCCAGCCCGCCGTGACCAGGGCGAGCACGATGACCCCCATGGTCTTCTGTGCGTCCTGCAACCCGTGTCCCAGCCCCATCGCGGCGGCGGAGACGGTCTGTGCCATACGGAAGCGGCGCGTGGTCCGACGGGGCGTCGAACGACGGAACGTCCACAGGATGGCCACGTGCAGCAGATAGCCGAGGGCCACGCCGACCAGCGGGGACAGCAGCATCGGCAGGACGACCTTGTCCACGATCCCTGACCAGTGCACGATCGCCGAAGCGGCGAGCGCGGCACCGACCAGCCCGCCGATCAGCGCGTGCGAGGACGAAGTCGGCAGCCCCCGCCACCAGGTGAACACGTTCCAGCCGATGGCCCCGATGAGCGCGCACAGGACCAGCAGCAGACCCGAGTCGCCCTCGGGCGCGCCGATGATCCCGCTGCCGACGGTCTGGGCCACCTCGGTCCCCAGGAAGGCGCCGCAGAAGTTCATCACCGCGGCCATGGTCAGCGCCACGCGCGGCGTCAGGGCCCTGGTGGAGATGGAGGTGGCGATCGCGTTCGCCGCGTCGTGGAAGCCGTTGGTGAAGTCGAAGGTCAGCCCCACGATGATGATCAGCACCACCAGCGTGAGCTCCATGACCGATCACCTTTCCGCGGGCCGAGCACCGGACCGCCACGGGCGCCGTCGGCGCACGAGTCCATCGTGCCGCGAAACCCCCGGACGGACCCGCCCGGAGCGGCGGTAGTGGGACGAGGGGAGCGGGTGATCCGTTTTACGGTGTTCCGGTGCGATCTGTTCCGAAATGGGTTCTGCTGTCGTCGGGGTGCGCCCCCGCCGTGCTGATCATTGGCTGGATGGTGGCGGCGGCACTGCAAGGACCCGCCTACGACCCGGCCGCTCAGACCATCAGCGTCCTGGCGGCCCCCGGAGGCTCGGGCTACTGGGTGATGACGGGCGCGTTCATCACCCTGGGCGTCTGCCACCTGCTCAGCGCCTGGGGACTGCGCCCGGCCGCGACCCCCGGCCGGCTGGCCCTCGCGGCCGGGGGAGTGTCCGCCCTGGCGGTGGCCATGGTCCCGGCGCCGAGCAGCGGCGGCTCCCTGGGACACGGCTCGGTCGCCGCCGTCGGCTTCACCGTCCTGGCGGCATGGCCCGTCCTGGCCGTCCGGACCGGCGACGGCGTCCCATGGGCCCTGCGGCCCTTACCGTCCTTCGGAGCCACCGCGGTGATGGCGGTGGGCGCGGCATGGTTCCTGGTCGAGACGCAACTCCACGGCGTCGCCGGTGTCGCCGAACGCGCGGTCACGACCCTCCAGTCGGTCTGGCCGTTCGTGGTGGCCCTCTCCTGCCTGCGCCACTCCGCTCGTGGGGCCGTCGACCGTCGGTAGGGCGACCGGCGTGAAGGTGGGCAGCGAGGAAACCCGGCTGATCGTCCTGCGCGGCATCAGCGCCTCGGGCAAGTCGTCCGTCGCGGCCGGTCTGCCGCGAGAAGTGCGGCCGTGGCCTGGCCCTGGACGCCGGGTTCCCTGTCGTCGTCGAAGGCAGCCTCTCCGCCGACCGCTACGGCGACATGCTCGGCCGGCTGAGCGCCGACCACCGCGGCCCGACCCGCCGCTCCTACCTGGACGAACCGTTCGACGAGACCCTTGCCCGGCATGCCACCAAGCCGATCGCCGACGAGGTGGACGAGACCCGACTCCGCGACTGGTACCCCGCTGGATGTGCTGCCCGGCGGAGTCGAGACGGTCATCGGCGCCGACAGCACCCTCGAGGCGACCGCCGACCGCGTCATGCGCGACACCGGCCTGTGTCGTCCGGCGCGACAGCACAATGGAACGCGAGGTCACGGCGCGGTGGCAGCCCCAGATCCGGGCCGGGGCCAAACAGACGGCGGCCACCACCGCCGGCATCGTCATCGGCACCCGCGCCCGCTTCGGCTACCCGGCCGCCCCCGGCTCCACCGACGACGCCCGGCTGCGCCACTTCACCGTCGCCCTGCCCCCGCAGTACGCCGTCCGCCTCTTCGAGACGAAGGAAGCCGGCGGCACGGAACAGCAGCTGCGCGACATCGCGGCCGAGGCACTGGGCGAGGTGCACTTCCGCGACAACGGCCGCCTCACCCACGGCCTCGAAGTCGAGTTCACCGACGTGGAGCACCTCGAGTTCGACCTCTGACACAGTGTCGGCCGATGTCGATCGCGAGTTGCCGGTGCGCGCGGGCCATCTCGGTCAGATCGTCGCGCAGCTCGCCCAGCCAATCCGGTTCCCCCGGGGCGGGTCCGCCCAGCGCACGCGTGATGCGCACGAGAGAAGCCGCGGCATGCAGGCCGGCGAACAGCGGCAGGCGCCCCAAGTCCTCATCGTCGAACGGGCGCACGCTGCGGTATCCGTCGAGGAAGGCGTCGAACCGCGCCCGGTGCACAGGCGCGGGCCGACCGGTGTGGTCGGTCAGGTCGCGCACGGCGTAGGCGATGTCGGCGGCGTGCCAGGAGAGGGCGGCCTCGTCGAAGTCGTAGGCGATCGGCCCGTCCGCTTCCCAGGCCATGTTGTCCAGCTCGAAGTCACCGTGCACCACACCCCAGCGGTCCCGGCAACGCGGTAACTCGCGCATCACGTCGGCGAGCCGCGCCGTCGCCTCGACCAACTCGGCGTCATCGGCGAACAGGGCGCCGACAGACGGAAGTTCGCCGAAGGACTCGGGCAGCCCGGCAGCAAACCCTGCGGCATCGTGATGCAGACGGGCCAGCGCCCGCCCCCACTGCCATGCTTGCGATGCGGTGAGTTCGCCGACGTCGAGGTCCGCGCCGGGCGCAGGTTCGACGACCATGGCGTGCACGGCACCGAGACCGGTCGGCACGGTCACGGTCAGTGCCCCGGACCGGGCGGCGACCGGCCGCACCACCGCCGAGCCGCCGTCGCTGAGCCGCGCCATCAGTTCAGCCACCGCGGCCAGGGACTTCGGTCCCCGGTAGGAGTCGGGCACGAACCGCAGATAACGCCGTCGGCCGTTGTCCGGGAGCACGAACACATGGGAGGCGCTGGAACGCCACCACTTGGCAGTGCCGGCCGGGTAACCCCACTGGGCGGCGACATCGTCGGCGATCGGGCTGTCCCATGCTTCGGACACGGTCTGCTTGAGTCGATCGATCTCAGTCAAGGGCATCATCGTGAGTCAGCCTTGGCCATGCGGCCGGCAGTCACAAGCCGATTACCGAACGCCCTCCTGTGCCGGCGGAACGCCCGCGCGACGGCCCGAAATGTAACCGTATTCGCTCCGCCGCAGTTCGAGGTGTAACACGACGCTGCTCGCGCGACGCAGAAGTAGGCAGAAACGAGCCAGTCCGAAGCTGAATCCCACTGCCTGGTACGACCCCCTGTAAACCTCTCACGCGCGAGACGGGAATTTCCTGTGAACCACACCGACCCGGTTTCCGGCTACCAGACCTACGACCAGCCCCCGGGGCACGGCCGCCCCGCGCGCGACCAGACCACGTCGCGGCGGACGGCCCTTGCCATCTGCACGATCGCCGATGTGGCGGCTGGTCTGCTGGGCCTGTGGATCGTGCTCTACCTGCTCGACGCGAACCAGGCGAATCCCTTCGTCGAGTTCGTGCACGGAATGGCGGACTGGCTGTCCGGATGGGCACAGGACATTTTCACGATGGACACAGAGGGTTTGCGTGTCGTCCTCAATTACGGCCTTCCCGCGGTCATCTATTTGCTGATCGGCCACGGAATCGCCGCCCGGCTCAATCGGGTCTGAGGGTATTACCGGGGGTCGAACGGCAGGGGGCGGGGCGACAGCCCGCCCCGCCCCGGCACCGGAGAGCCATGTCACTCCTCGTCGCGCAGCCGGGCCGCCAAAGAGGCCAGTGCCTCGGTCTCGTCCGTGTGGCCCAGGGGAGTGAGGCGGGAGACCGCCGCGTCGAGGCGGGTGAGGGCAGGGGCCCGGCGCTCCAGGTAGAGGCCCTCCACCACGGCCGCGAGACGGACGCACTCGGCCCACTCCGCGGCGTGGCCCTGCTCCGCTCCCGGCTCGCCGAGCAGGGCGAGGGCCTTCTCCAAGGCGGCCAGGGCGTCCTCGTACTCACCGGTGTAGGCGTTGACCCGCCCGTACTCGTAGGCCAGGGCGGTGTCCAGGGAACGGCCGCGGGCCTCGTACCCGGCGGCGCGGGCGTCATCCGCGATCCGGCCGGCGTCGGCGAGGAAGGCGAGGGCGCCGGCCAGGCCGTCGGGGCCCTGCTGCTGGCCCTGGAGCCGGGCGAGTTCACGCAGGCAGTTGCTGAGCTGCTCGTAGCGCGGGTCCCGCGCGTGGGCGGCCAGTGCCTGCTCGGCCGCTTCGCGGGCCCGGCCGAACTCGCCGGACTCGCCGAGGAGTACGGCGGTCTCCGAGGCGATGACGGCATGGCTCCCCGGGTCGTCGTCCCAGCCTGCCGACTCGGCCGCGAGAGCGACGAACTCCGCCGTGGCGGCCTTGAGATCGTCTCCCGCGTGCAGCGCGCGGGCGCGGGTCAGCCGCAGCTGTGCGACGAGCCGGTCGTCCAGTTCTCCGGCGGTGACGTCCGGTTCGGCCAGCAGGGAGTCGAGCAGAGCGATGCAGTCCTCTACGCGGCCCGGGTCGAGGCTGAGCTGAGCCGCGCTGCTGTACGTGCAGAACGCGTCCGTCCGGCTGCCGCGGCGAAGCTCCACCTCCGCGGAGTGCGTCAGGTGCCGCAGTGCCTCGTCGGGGCGGCCCAGTTGCGTGCAGGCCTCGGCCAGATCGCCGCGGAGGCGGCTGGTGTCGACCGCGTCCGCGGGCCACTCGGCGGCCAGTCGCAGCCCCTCGGCCAGGTCCGTGTACGCGGCCTGCGCGTCCCGGAGGCCGAGCTGGAGCCGGCTCCGCAAGGCCGAGGCCGAGCTGGAGCCCGCCCCGCAAGGCCGAGGCCGGCCTTCTCGTACCGGTCGCGCATCCCCGTGAGCCACTGGCGCAGGCTCGCCTGTCGGCGCGCGGCGTCAGCGTGACGGTGGTGCCGGGCCGGGGGCGGGCGGAGGCGCACGGTCGTAGGTGTAGCCGCCGTTGACGACGCCGAGCCCGGCCGCCGAGGCGATCGCGGCGACCTGCCGGAACTCCTCCACGGTGGACGTCACCAGGACGGTGCGGTGGGTGCGCGCGAACTCAGCAGCACGCCTTTGACGTGCACCCGGTGGCCGTGGCGGCGCCCGGCCGGCACCGCCTCGGGCAGCACGCACGCGATGCCCTTCAGACCCACGGCCGGCAGGTCAGTTTTCACCGCTGTTTCACGTGACTCGTCCGGGCTTCGGAACCGTCTGGGTGACGCGCCACAGCCGCCGCGGCAAGCCGCCCTCCTCCCATGCGTGAACCTCTCGAAGGTCCCAGCCGTCGGCAAGGTCGTCGACCAGCTCGCGAGGAAAGAAGTGGACGGCGAAGCCGCCGTGCTCCCAGATGTCGTCGCCGTGCCCGATACCGTCCCGGTAGTGCGCGTCCCCGGTGTGCCGGACGGTGTAGACGAAGACGCCGCCCGGGCGCAGCACGCGGCGAACCTCGGCGACGAGCGCACGGATCTCCCGGGTGGACAGCGCCATGCACAGCAGCATGTGCGCGAACACGGCGTCCATCGAAGCGTCCGCGAGGGGCAGCGGCTCACGGGCGTCGTGCCAGGCCGTCGTGATCCGGGCGGACACGTCCTGGGCGTGGGCGGCCCGGCGCAGTTGCCCAAGCCCGGCCGGACTGAAGTCGGTGGCCAGTACGAAGAAGCCCTCGCGGGCGAAGAACAGCGCGTCACGGCCGTGCCCGGCGCCCAGCTCCAGCACCTCGCGGGCGCCGGTCGTCCGGAACACCGCGGCGGCGTGCACGGCGGCCTCGGACGGCTCCTCGCCGTACATTCCGGGGTGCTCGTCGTAGGTCCGCTGCCAGTGCTCGCGCTGCGCCTCGGACAGCTCCCGCTCGTGCCCCGACATGCGGACGCCCCTGTCGCTGTACGTTCCGCACGGTGGTGAATGACCGAGCCCGTTCGCGACGAGGCCGACAGCCGGCCGGCGTACGCCGTGCTGGGGCCCACGCCGACCGGCCGGTCGTGTCAGCCGGCGAGGTCGGCCCTGCCGAACAGGCCGGCGTAGCCGGAGGGAAGCTGGCTGAGGATCTGGTTCAGCTCGCCGCCGCTGACCGCCTCGGCCAGCGTGGTCAGGACGGCACTGGCATCCCACTCGGCGGTGCGCGGCCGGGCGCCGATGCGCTCGGCGACCCTGCGGCAGAACTCCTCGATCCCGAAGCTCTCGGCCTGCGGCGGCTTGGCATCCGCGAGCGTCTGCCCGAGCGGTCCGGGCAGCTGGGAGGCGAGGTCATCGACCTCACCAGGGCTGATCCTCTGGGCCAGCACGCTCAACACGGCCTCGGTGACCTTCGCGGCCTCGTCCTGGCTGCCGTACTCGCCGAGCTCGCGGACGCGGGCGAGGTACTCGTGGTGCTGCATCGTTCGTCACCTCCGCTTGCTGGAGCGTCGACGGCATCTGTGCGATGCCCTCTCTCCCTGTACCCAGGTATGCGACGTATGCGCCGGTCACCGCTGGTAATGCCGGGCCTCAGCTGCGCGCGACGGGGAAGGGCGGCGCACCACCGGCGGGGGAAGGGCGTACGCCCCGGTCGCCCCCGTGCGTACTCCCCGCCGGTGGAGCCGGCCCCGCGACCTCCACGTGGGCCGGGCGCAGCAGGTGGTCGCCCAGGCGATAGCCGGGCCGGAGGATCGCCGAGCAGACGAGCCGGTCGCTGCCGGGGGAGGGGTGGTGCGCCACGGCGTCATGGCAGGCGGGATCGAATGGGTCGCCCACCTCGCCGAACGACGTGACGCCCAGCGAGCCGAGCTGCTCCTCCAGGCTGCCGGCGATGTCCTCCAGACCCGGCGTGAGCGGCTCGTGCGCACACGCCCGGTCCACGGCGTCCAGCACGGGCAGCAGCGCCCGGAGCACGTTGGCCACCGCGATCTCACGCACGGCCAGGCGGTCCCGCCGGACCCGCTTGCGGTAGTTGTCGTACTCGGCCTTCACCCGCTGAAGGTCGGCGGTCCGCTCCTCCACGAGGCGCCGCAGCTCCGCCAGCTCGGTGTACTGCGGCCTGCTCCCGGTCATCGTCAGCCAGCCTCCGGCTCGTCGTCCTCGACGATCTCCGCGTCCACCACGTCGTCCTCGGACGAGCCGCCGGCCGCACCGTCGCGCGCGGTCGCCCCGGCGGCACCCGCGGGCTGCTCGGCCCGCGACTTCACGTTCGTCGTACCGAGGTCGATACCGACCGCCCGTGCCATCTGGTTTCTCCCTCCTCGCCCGGCACTGCCTCCCCTGTGCCTTCGGGGGTCTACGGAACTCACCGGGGCGTCCGCTCCCACCGGACGGGACCGGCGCGCAGCGCAGGTTCGGGGCGGGCGGCCCCGAGCCGGACGACGGAGGGCCACGCGGGCCGCACGGGCGGAGCCGGGGTACGCCCGCGGTCGTGCGCCCGCTCGCGGGACCGGTCGTAGGCCGCCCGCAGCGCCGGGTCGCGCAAGGTCTCGTAGGCCTCCCGCACCTCACCGAACCGCTCGGCGGTGGCCGCGTCGACGCGGGTGTCGGGGCGCAGTTCACGCACCCGGGCGCGAAAGGCGGAGGTGATCGTCTCGGCCGTCGCCGAGGGCTCCACCCCCAGCACCGCGTACAGATCCGCTCGCTGCTCCCGCGCCTGCATCCTGGCCACCTCCTCGCTTCTGCGAGCTGACAGTTACAGATAGTGTGATCTATGACATTGCCAGCAAAAGCGACGCTCCTCCAGTCTGATTCCCACTACGGACGTCAAGGAAAGCGGCTCCTCATGGGCGATCATGTGCACGTGCGACTCAGCCAGGGGCTGAGCGTGTCCGAAGAAGGCGAACTGATCGAGCACTCCCGCTGCCGCTGCGGCGCCACCTGGACCAAGGTGTTCGACGCCGACGGCGGACAGCCGGAACGGCCTTCCCGGTAGCGCGCGCCCGCCCACCGGTCCCTCGCCTGTCAGGGCCCCGGGCCGGTGCGCATGCCGCCGCGGCCGACGCCGACCTCCCGGCGGGAGCGCCGCTCCCCGGTCCCGGCCGGCGACGAGGCCGTGCCCATCGAGCGCTCAAGCCCCGCAAGCTCGCCATCTCCGGCAGCACACCCAGGCCGCTCACGGCGACCACTGCGAACGGCTACGGACCGTCCTGAGCGGAAAGGCGACCACCCGCACGGCAGGGAGGACGGGGTCGGTCTGGTCGCGCAAGGAGCTTGCCCGAAGCACGGATTGCTGACGGCACCGTCCCATAACCTCATGCCTGGATGCGTCAGATGCCATGGAGACCCGCGTTCAGGAGGCGATGGTGTTCGGAAGGGGCATGCGACTGCTCGCGGGTGCCATGACCGTGGTCTGCATGGTGCTCGTCGGCCCCAGTGCGCCGAGCGGTGCCGTCTCCGGCAGGGCACTGCCCGTCACCGCCGTCAGGGAGGCCGTACCGAACCGGGTCATGACCTGGAACATCTGCAATCCCTGCAATGTGAGCAACGTCGGCCGGGCGGCGGAGATCGCGGCGTATGCGCCCCAGGTCATCGGCGTGCAGGAAGCGTGTGTGCGCGACGTCGAGATGATCCGGGAGTACCTGGAAACCCTGCACGGGCTCGTCTACCACGTCGAGTACGGGACGGTCCTGCAGAACTGGGGCCGTTGCGGGGGATTGCCGTGGAGCCCGGGGGCCTTCGGCCAGGCGGTCCTCTCGGCGGCGCCGATGACCGACCGCGTCAGCGTGGAATACCCCGATGGCGGCTCCGAGGACCGTGGGTACATGGCGGTCACCACCACGGTGGGCGGCCGGTCCGTCCGGGTCTTCAACACCCACCTCGCCCAACGACGCCAGGAGGAAGTCCGGGCGGACCAGGTGGGCGTGCTCGCCACCGAGGTCGCCCGGCACGACCGTGCCATCGTTCTCGGCGACTTCAACGCGGTGCCGGACGCCTCCGAGCTCGCCCCGATGTGGGCGCTGGCCGCGGACGCCGACCCAGGGTGTCGTTCCGCGCCCGCCGGCACCTGCGAGCCGACCACCGACTGGCAGAGCAAGTTCGACTACGTCTTCCTGCGGGGCATGACCCCGCTCGGGCACCGGGTGCGCCCCACCCCGTACTCGGACCATCATCCGGTGCACGCCGACCTGGACCCGGCTTGAGCGCACACCGGCACGGCGAGAGGGCCGGCGTTCGTCTGGCCGACCGCGCCCGCCCCCGGTGCGCAGGGCTCCGCGGCCGAATCCGAGGAGGAGCTGCCGGAGACGACCCGCCTACCGAGTCGGGCCCTGCATGCGGCTGCCTTGCGTCCTCCCGGCGCCCGCTACCGCCGACGGGTACGTCACCGGGGATTCTCCGGCCTGAGGACCGAGCTCCCTCACTGTCCGTGTTCACCATATGATGCGCTGGTGTAGGCGAAGCGGTGCCCGGTGTTATTCAATGAGGTGTGCGGTCGGGGATCTCGGGGACCAGCCGCACGGGTCCGAGTACTGCCCCGGTGCCTCGCCGGGGATTGCTGAGAGAGCCGCATGGACTCCACACCCTCCCCTTCGTCCTCTTCGGCGTTCGACCTGGTCAGCAGAGCCCTGGGGCGCTACATCCCGCGCGGTGGAGCAGCGGCCACCGGTCCTGCCGACGCGCAGGGCGACCGCACCTCGCGCCGGCGCGTACCCGACACCCCGGCAAACGGACGTCAGGAGCAGATCCTCGGCGCGCTCAACCTGGACAGGGATCTGATCATCACCCGCTGCAATCTGGACGCCCCCGTCTTCGCGGGTCTGGACGCCGTGGCCGGGAGGCCGTTCGTCGATCTCCTGCCCCCCGGGGACGTACCGACGGTCACACGGCGGTTGCGGCAGGTCGTGGAGACCGGTGAGGCGCACGTCGCCCGGATCCAGCGCCTGCGGCGCGACGACGGGTCGGAGCTGGTGGTCTCGCTGAGCATCCTGCCCGCCGCGGCGCCCGAGGAGGGCCTGACCGTCTCGGTGATCGCCATGGCGAGGAGGCTGCACCTCTACGCCGCCGAGACCGCGATCGGCACCTCGCTGGACATCGGTGAGACCGCGCAGTCGCTGGCGCAGTCGCTGCTGGCCTGGGGAGACGTGGCCGCCGTCGACCTCGACTTCGCCGTGTGGACGGGGGAGAGAGTCACCGGGCGGGCGAAGGGGCCCATCCGGCTGCGGCGGGCGGCCCTGGTGCCGGACCGGGCGTGGCCCCACGGCTACGTGACCCCGGGCGACGATCTTCCCGGAGAGGCGAGTCGCCTGCTGGCGCAGGCGGTCCTGCGGGACGACGTCCCGCAGACCATCGTCATACCCGACCGGGAAGCGGTCGAGCGGGTGTTCGGCAGTCCACGCGTCATGCGTGCCCTGGTCCCCGGTGACCGGTCGGCGGGTGTGGCGTGCATACCACTGGTCCTGGACGGCGAGCCGCCCGTCGTCCTGGGCGTGGCGGAGGTCTGGCGGCGGGCGGACTGCCCCTTCCACGACGGCGAGCTGTTCGACCTGCAGGAGCTGGTGGCCAGGACCGCCCATCACGTCGACCTGGCTCGTCAGCACCAGCGCGAGCACACGCAGGTGCTGGCGCTGCAGCGCCGGCTCCTGCCCCGGACCGGCGGCGACACCATCCAGATCGCCAGCGTCTACCAGCCCGCCACTCCCGACAGTGCGGGCGTCGGCGGCGACTGGGTGAACAGTTTTCCGCTGCCCGACGGCCGTACCGCGCTGGTGGTCGGTGATGTCGTCGGGCATGGCCTGGGAGCCGCGGCAACCATGGGCCAGCTGAGCATGGAGGCCCGCGCGCTGCTGTCCGCGGGGCTCGCGCCCGACGAGGTACTGGAGCACCTGGACGAGACCGTGTCGCTGCTGGACGACGCGGAGTCCGGGCTGGCGGCCGGTTACAGCGCCCTCGGGTCGACCTGCTGCATCGCCCTCTACGACCCGGTCAGCCACCACGTGGCGCTGTCCAGCGCCGGCCACCTCCCCCCGGTCCTGGTCTCCCCGGACGGGACGGCGGGCCCGCTCGCGGTCCACCCGCACCCCGGCCTGGGCGCCGAGTTCGCGCTGCGGGAGCCGTTCGACGTGCACATGTTCGACGCACCCCCGGGCTCCCTGCTCGCGCTCTACACCGACGGCCTGGTGGAGGACCCCGCCGTGTCGATCGACGAGGGCATCGGCAGGCTGGCGGACGCCGTGTCCACGGTGCACCCCTGGGACGCCCTGCAGCAGGCCGCACGGCACGTCGTCGCCGCGCTGGCGCCAGCGCGCCAGCGCGACGATGTGACCCTGCTGCTCGCGCGGATGATCGGTTACCGCAAGGGGGACACCGCGACCTGGCGGCTGCCCGCCCGCCAGGACGCCCCCGCCCGTGCCCGCGCGCAGGTCTCCGTGCTCCTGGGGCAGTGGCGCACCAGGGACGACACCCGGGACAGCGTGGTGCTGCTGGTCAGTGAGCTGGTCACGAACGCGGTGCGCTTCGCCTCCGGCCCCCTCACGGTACGGCTGATCAGGACCGGTCACGGCCTGCTGTGCGAGGTGGGCGACACCGGCAACGGCAGGCCGCGTCTGAGGCGGGGCGGCCTGCTCGACGACGGCGGTCGTGGCCTCGGCGTCGTGCACCGCCTCACCACGCGGTGGGGGGTGCGGTGGACGGACACCGGGAAGGTGGTCTGGGCGGAAATCGCGAGGTAGCGCGGCGAGGCCACGGCGGGCGTGGCGGGCCGCGCCGGCGGTCCGCCGGCGCGGCCTCGCCCTACAGCCACTCCCCTTCCAGTGCGGTGGCGGTGAGCCCCGGTGCCGCCGCGTACAGAACGGCGCGAGCACCGGGCTTCAGCCGTCCGGCGTCATACGCCCGCCGCAGGATGTCGAACACGGCGGCACCTCCGCGGTTGCCGCTGGTGTAGCTGTCCCGGCTGTAGTCCAGCAGCCCCGACGGCCATGCGTCGGGCATCGTCTGCTCCATGTACTCCAGTACCCGGGTCCCGCCGGGGTGCGCGAGCAGGACGTCGGGGTGCCAGGAGCCGGGCTCGTCCTCGTAACGGACGCGCAGCCACTCCCACATCGCGGTGACCGTCTCCTGCACGGCGCGCGGCCCGCGCCGGTCCATCACGAAGTGGGTGCCGTCCGCCCGCGTCTCCAGGCGGTGCAGGTCCTGGGTGCCGGGCAGGGTGTGGTGCCAGGCGGCGTCCAGCCGCAGCACCGACTCGGGCCTCGGGCGGCCCGTGACCACCGCGGCGACCGCGGTGTCCGCGAACAGCAGCCGGACGATCAGCGACTCAAGGGTGTCGTCCCCGGGCTGGTAGGTCGTGCTCAGCGCCTCCGCGATCACGACCAGGACCACCCGGTCGGGGTCCGCGGCCACGAGATCCGCCGCCAGCGCCAGGGAACGGGTGCCCGCGATACAGGCCCACTGCGTCGCCGGCAGCATCATCACGTCGCTGCGGAGCGGAAGTCTGTTGGCCAGCGTGACGTCCAGCCCCGGCAGCGCCGGGGTGGTGGAGTGGCTGGTGATCACGCAGTCGACGTCCGCGGCGTCCAGCCCGGCTGTCTGCAGGGCCCCGCGCGCCGCACGCTCCCCGTAGGACTGCACGGCCTCCCAGGCGGGCGCGGTGCGCTCCTGAACGGTCTGCGGCGCGGGTATGGTCTCGAGGGCGGCGATCACCCGGTCGACGTCCTGCTGGGTGAACCCGTCGCGTGCCAGCGCCTGTTGGGCCGGTTCGACGCCGACAGCCCGCAGGCCGCTGCCGTTGCCGGGGGCGACCGCGGTCTCCAGCGGCAGCATCCATCCGCGGGACTCGATGCCCGTACTGGCCGCGATGCCGTCGATCCGCGGCGTCCACGCCGCGTGCGGGTGCCGGCCGCTCACCTCTGCCACGATCTGGCTGGTCGTTACGGGGTGCTCGCCGTGTATCACGGCAGGGGGACAGAGGTAAGCGGCCATATCGGGGCACCTTCCAGGGAAAACAGGGGCTGACAGGGGAACGTCACTAGTGCTGTGCCGTGGGTCACTTTGGGCTCTTGCGCCCAGAGGATGCCGATGAGTTCGACTTCGGGCGTCGGCGTCCGTTTCGAGCATGGACGCTAAATGGACATTTCCGCTGTGATGTGCGCAACTTAGGCGCGTTGGGTTGCGTGATACGGCACACACCCTCAACCGGCAGGCCTGGCCCGCATGTCCGGGTGCAACTATCAGGGCACCTCGCGTATCAAACGTGCATGAACCCCAAGCGCACGGTGTTCGGGGCAGTGTTGACTGCCATGGTGCTCGCCCTGGCGCCCAGCGCACCCGGAGCAGTCGCCATAGGCCACGATGCGTCTGCCGCGCCGTCGCCGACACCGTCCCCCCTGCCGACTCAGGCGCACGCGACGATCAACGCCGAAGAGCAGATCAACGTGGGGCCGGGGGCGCAGCCGGCCACCGTGGACTGGATGTTCTGGGACGGCGGGGCGCAGGTCCCCGTTCCCACGAACGACTCGCTCGTGATCGATGCGCGCGACCTGGCGGGCATCGCGAGCGTCACGGTCGACGATCCGCGGTGCACGGGAGACGGGCGGGTCTTCCGCTGCGTCAACAAGAAGGCGTCACAGAGCCGTTCGGTCGAGTTCGCCCTGCGTGCGGACGCGGACGCCGCACCCGGCGCCGGCGGCACGATCAGGTACACCCTCACCGCCGACCGTGCCACGGGCGCCACCGCGAAGGCCGAAGTGGTCGTGGGCATCCCGAAACTGGACGTCGGCAAGGTGCCGGACGTGACGCACGCCAGGATCGGTTCCCGGATCACTGTGCCGCTCCGGCTGCGCAACACCGGGAATCTGGCCACGGACCGGCGCATCATGCTGCGTGGGGAGTCGGAGGGCGGGCTGGTCTTCGACCGTAAGTTCTCCAACTGCGCCTACGGCGAAGGCGATGAACCCCGGGAACCCGGCGGCCGGACATCCGTCACATGCGTCTTCCCGGTTTCCTCGGGCTCCGTGCCCGCGGGGGGCACCGTGGAGCTGAGCAGCCCCCTGACCGCCACGGTCGGCAAGCGCGTCCTGACCGCCGTGACCGACTACGAGGTCAGACTGCTGAAGCCGCGCGAACAGCCCGGCGGCGGCAGTCACCAGGGCACCGGGCCGGCGCTCACCCTGGTACGGGCGTCCGGCGGGGGAGGCGGATTCGAGCACGGTGGCGAGGGCCGGTTCACCGTCGCGGCCGACAACTCCGCGGATCTCGCGGCCGGTGCCACGACCAAGCCGGCCCGCAGGGCGGGCGAATGGCTCCTGGACATCAACGCCGTGAACCACGGACCGGCCTCCGCGTACGGGATCGACGACAAGTCCGTCGCCGTGGTCGACGTCGTCCTGCCCAAGGGTGTGGTCGTCAGCGGCACCGCTCACATGGAGCAGGAGGACGGCCCTTACGGCCCCTGCCTGGTCCGCGTCGGCAGCACCACGACTGCCCCCTTCGAGACGGGCCACCGCCATTACGTGTGCAGCGTGCCGTTCGGTGTCGCCGCCGGCAAGAGCCAGTTGTTCGAACTGTGGGTGAAGCCGGCCAAGGGGTACGACGGCGCCAAGGGCAGGGCGACCGTGCGTCCCGGCCCGGCAGGTATCCCCCTTCACGACCCGGACGCCTCCAACGACAGCGTCACCTTCGCCTTCGGCGCGCAGGCCGCACGCCCCGCGGCGGCACCGTCCGGTGACAGTCCGACCGCCGCGGACCGCACGCTGTTCGCCGTCGCAGCCGGGGCTGTGCTGCTCGGCGCCGTCGTCCTTGTCGTCCGCCGCCGCGGGCGTACCCGCTGAAACGCCGGACCACCGCTCGCCGTCGCCACTCGGTCGCGGGCTCAACTCAGGGGCCGGGGTGTTCCCCTGACAGTCGGCTGATCTGCGGCGTCGGTGCCAGGTCGGAGCACTGTCGGGGGCTGTCGGTGCGATGTCGGTGGCTCGTCGGTGGCGGCTGGCACCTTTCGAGAGACGCCGCCCGAAGCTCACCGCGCGGCCCGATCCCGAAGGAGCCACCATGCACACCGCAGTCACGATCATCGGCGCCGGACTCGGCGGACTCACGCTGGCCCGCGTCCTGCACGTTCACGGAATCCCGGTCACGATCTACGAGGCGGAGTCCTCCCCATCGGCGCGCGCCCAGGGCGGATTGCTCGACATCCACGACTACAACGGGCAACTCGCCCTCAAGGCGGCCGGGCTGATGGACGAGTTCCAGGCCATCGTTCTGGAGGGCCGCCAGGCGACGCGTGTCCTCGACCGGGACGGGACCGTCCTGCTCGACCAGCCCGACGATGGCATGGGCGGACGCCCCGAGGTGCAGCGCGGCGACCTGCGGAAGGTCCTGCTCGACTCTCTCCCGGCGGGCACCGTGCGATGGGGGCACAAGGTCAGCCGCACCCGTGCCCTCGGCGACGGCCGCCACGAGGTGACGTTCGCCGACGGCGGCACCGTCGTCACCGGCCTGCTCGTCGGCGCGGACGGCGCGTGGTCACGGGTCCGGCCGCTGCTGTCCTCCGCCACACCCGAGTACATCGGTAAATCGGTCGTCGAGACCTACCTGTTCGACGCCGGCACCCGGCACCCGGCCGCTGCGGAGGCGGTCGGCGCAGGGATGCTGATGGCCCCTTCGCCGGGCAGGGAGATCTTCGCTCACCGGGAGAAGAACGACACTCTGCACGCCTATGTGATGCTGTCCGAGCCGCAGGACTGGTTCGCCGCCATCGATTTCACCGATGCCGCAACGGCCACCGCGCGGATCGCGCAGGAATTCGACGGCTGGGCGCCGGAGCTCACCGCGCTGATCACCGACAGCGACGTCCCGCCGGTGCTGCGCCCCCTCTACGCTCTGCCGGCCGAGCACCGGTGGGACCGGGTGCCGGGGGTGACCCTGCTCGGCGACGCCGCCCACCTCGCGGCTCCCAACGGCGAGGGCGCCAACCTGGCCATGCTCGACGGCGCCGAACTCGGTGAAGCCCTGGCCGCGCACACCGGCGACATCGAGACGGCGCTCACCGAGTACGAGCGGGCCATGTTCCCCCGCAGCGCCGAGACCGCCGTCGACGAGATGCCCGAGCTCGACGCCCGCGGCCTGATCGACTGGTTTGCTTCGAAGGGCCATTGAGCTACGTCAGCGCCGAACCGACGACCCGGCAGCCGCGACCGGCTTCCGGGTCCGTCGCCAAGCTCGCGGGAAAGCCATGGGCATCGTCCACCGGCGGATGCGGACCGCGGCACCCTTCAGCGGGGAGTCAGTCCGCGCTCCCGGGCCGCCGCTCCGAAGTAGTCGCCACCCTTGCGCTTGACGTCGTCGGTGCCCCAGGCCCGCTCGTCGTCGGCGGCGGAACGGCCCGCACTGCCGGTGTTCGGCCGGACCGGTGCTCTGACCAGCCTCGGTATGTGCTTCGAGCAGTGGATGTACGCCTCTTCGACCTCGACCTCCACCCACATGTGCGGGCGGCGGCCGGGTACGGGATCTACCGGCAGGTCCGGGATCCTCTGGCGCATGATGTCATCGGTGACCAGCTGTGCGCGGCCGTTGACATGGAGGCCGATGCGGTCCTGGGAAAAGTCGATCATCAGCAGGCCGACGTGCGGGTTCTCCCGGATGTTGCCGAGCGAGGCCATGACGCCGTTCCCGCGGTACTCCGGGTATGTCAGAGTCGTGTCGTCGAGTACCCGGAGAAACCCCGGTGGACCGGCCCGGAAGGTGTTGTCGCACTCGCCGTGACGGTCCGCGGTCGCGAGGAAGAACATCTCCTGGCGGGCCACGAAGTCCTTCATACGGGGGTTGAGCCGGTCCAGAACCTGCTCGTCGTAGAACCGGTCGGCGCGGCCGACCGTGCCCAACTCACGTTGCATCTGGTGCTCGCCGTGGCTACCGGGCCGGTCTGCCCGTTCGTCGTGGTGCAACGGTCCTCCTCGACAGGATGTCGTCGGCCTACGTGACTGATTTCGTCACCCGACAGGCCGAAAATCGCCGCCGGCCCTGGCTGACAGAGTAGTCCTGACGAGCGAATGATCTACGGGCTGGGGCGAGCCCTCGTGGGCACGGTCCGGTCGCCGGGGCGGGGAGGGCCCATGAGCGGGAACGATCCGCACATGCGGTGGTGTGGCTGACCTGGAAGCGCTCCGCGGCCCGCCGTATCGGCCAGCGGTCCTCGACGACACACCGAGCCAGACGCAGCCGGCCGGTCGGCGTCAGCGGGGCGTTACGGTGGGACAACGAGGGCCTCCTGGCAGTCGGTTGTAGATCTCGCAGTCCACACCGAAACCAGAAGGCCCTCACCCCTTTCAAGGACCGCTCAAGGCGTGTCGCCCGTCACCAACGTCCCCGAACAGCACACCTAGCCGACCGTCTCGGAAGCCGCACCGGCTCCGCTTCCCGGTCATGCCCGTTCCACCGGATGCCGGACCACCCCGTGTGAGCGGGCGGACAACGTGGGAGCGATGCTGCATGCGCAACGTGATCACCGGTGACGGCGGGCCGTGGTCCCGGGCGACCGGAAACAGAGCGGAGGGGTGCGGCAAGGGCACCATGCTGGGCCTGGGCACGGTGGCCCGTGCCCCCAGTGATGCGATCCGCCGGGCGCAGGACACGGTGGGGCGATGCCCGTGACCGCCGGCACGGCTCCCGCCCGCCCCGGACCGCCGCGCGCGCTCGCACTGCTCGCCGCCGCCCACGGCGGGCCCGCTCTGGCCGTCACCGCCGGCACGGGCCTGCTGGCGCTCCGCGGCGGCCTGCGCCCGATGGACGCCGCAGCCGTCACCGCGGCGGTCTTCACCGGCCAGCTCACCATCGGCTGGGGCAACGACCTGCTCGACCTCTCGCGCGATCGCACCGTGGGCCGCACCGACAAGCCGCTGGCCGTCGGTTCCCTCCCGGTCGGCTGGGTGGCACGCGCCCTCGCCGTGGCCGCAGCGGCCTCCCTCGTGCTGTCCGCGCTCGTCGGCTGGCGCAGCGCGCTGGTCAACGCCGTCCTGGCCACCGGCGCGGGCCACGCCTACAACTTCGGCCTCAAGGCGACCCCCTGGTCATGGGTGCCGTACACCTGCGGCTTCGGGATGCTGCCCTCGGTCGTCACCCTCGCCGCCTCGCCCCCTCACTGGGCGCCCTGGTGGATGACCGCGGCCGGCGCCGCGCTCGGCGTCGGAGCGCATCTGCTCAACGTGCTGCCCGACCTGGCCGACGACGCGGCAACCGGGGTCCGCGGCCTGCCGCATCGGATCGGCGAACTCCCCTCGCGCGCCCTGGCCGCCGCGCTGCTCACCGCCGCCTCGGTGCTCGCCGTCACCGGTCCCGCCGGCTCCCCTCCGGCGTGGGCGTGGACGGCCCTGGCACTGGTCACCGTCCTCGCGGGGCTCACCTGGTTGGGCCGCGGGCGGACTGCCTTCCGAGCCGCGGTGACCATCGCCCTGCTCGACGTCGTGCTGCTGGCGGCCGCCTGATGGCACCGGCACACACCGCTCCGGCCGGCGCCGGCCCGCCCCGCGCCACGACCGCCCCGGCAGTACCGCCCCAGCCCCCGCGCTCACCGTCACGGCCGAGCTCGTGCTCGGCCTCGGCCGGGTGCTCCCCGCGCCCCACCGTCCCGTTCCAGGAGCCAGCATGAACATGCGCGTCCTCAGCGTCCGCGGCACCCTGCCCGAGCACTGCCACCGGCAGGAGAGGATCACCGAGTCCTTCACCACCACCCTGGTCGGACGGACCGTCGATCGCGGCGTCGTGGAGCGGCTTCACCGCAACGTGTGCGTCGAGACGCGGCACACCGTGCTGCCGCTGGAGGAGTACGGCCGGATCGAGGACTTCGGCCAGTCGAACGACGTCTTCATCCGGGCCGGCGTCGAACTCGGCGGGCGCGCGGTCGTCGACGCGCTCAAGAGCGTCGGCCTCACACCGGCCGACGTCGACTACATCGTCTCCTGCACGGTGACCGGCCTGGCCGTGCCCTCCCTGGAGGCCCGCGTCGCGGCGGAGATCGGACTGCGCCCCGACGTGGTGCGCCTGCCCCTCGTCGGTCTCGGCTGCGTCGCCGGCGCGGCCGGCATCGCCCGCCTCAACGACCTGCTGCGCGGGCGACCCGACGCCGTCGCGGTGCTGATGTCCGTCGAGTTGTGCTCCCTCACGCTCCAGCGCGACGACACCTCGGTCGCCAACGCCGTGGCGAGCGGTCTGTTCGGGGACGGCGCCGCCGCCGTGGTCGCCGTCGGGCGCGAGCACCCTCTCGCACAGAACGACGACCCCGCCGCTCCCGAAGTACTCGCCTCGCGCAGCCGCCTCTACCCCGATTCGGAACGCATGATGGGCTGGGACGTCGGCTCCGGCGGGTTCAGAGTCGTCCTCGACTCCGCGGTCCCCGACCTGGTGCGCCGACACGTCGGCGACGACGTCCGCGGGTTCCTCGCCGACCACGGGCTGACCGGCCGCGACCTCGACTGGTACGTCGCGCACCCCGGCGGCCCCAAGGTCCTCGATGCGTTGCAGGACGCCCTCGGCGTCGAGCGGGACGCGCTGAGCGTGACCTGGGAGTCGCTGCGCCGGATCGGCAATCTGTCCTCCGCCTCGGTGCTGCACGTCCTGGCGGACACGCTCGCCGACCGACCGCCGCCGCCCGGCTCCTACGGCCTCATGCTCGCCATGGGCCCGGGTTTCTGCTCCGAACTCGTACTCCTGCGCGCCCCGGGTGGTGGGCAGTGAGCAGCGAGGCCTGGTTCACCGTCCTGGTGCTGGCCGTGGGCCTGGAGCGGGTCGCCGAGCTGGCCGTCTCCCACCGCAACGCCGCCTGGAGTCTCGCGAGGGGCGGCGTGGAGTCCGGGCGGGGGCATTATCCGTTCATGGTGGTGCTGCACACCGGCCTGCTCGTCGGCGCGCTCGCGGAGGTGTGGCTGCGCCGGCCGGACGTCGTCCCCGTCCTGGCCTGGTCGATGCTCGCCCTCGTCGCGCTCGCGCAGGGGCTGCGCTGGTGGTGCATCGCCACGCTGGGCCGGCAGTGGAACACCCGGGTGATCGTCGTACCCGGCGCCGCGCGAGTGACCGGCGGACCCTACCGCTGGATCCCGCACCCGAACTACGTCGCCGTCGCCGTCGAGGGGCTCGCGCTTCCGCTCGTGCACTCGGCCTGGATCACGGCGGTCGTCTTCACCGCCCTCAACGGGCTCCTGCTCGCCACCCGCGTCCGCGCCGAGGACGCTGCCCTGACACGGCTGGCCTGAGGAGGCGCGCATGGACCTGCTCGTCGTCGGCGGGGGACCCGCGGGCCTAGCCACGGCCTTGCACGCGGCCCGCGCGGGGCTCGACGTCACCGTTTGGGAGCAGCGGGCCGGCATCGTCGACAAGGCGTGCGGCGAGGGCCTGATGCCGGGCGCCGTCGCCGCGTTGAGCGCGTTGGGCGTGCACCCGCCGGGGCACTCCCTGCGAGGCATCCGCTACGTCGCCGGTTCCCGCCGGGTCGACGCCGCCTTCGGGGCGGGCCCGGGGCGCGGAGTGCGTCGTACGACGCTGCACGCGCTGCTGCGCGAGGCGGTGCTGGCAGCGGGCGTACGCGTCGACCAGCGCACCGCGCGTCACGTCGAGCAGGACCAGGACGGGGTGGTGGTCGACGGCACCCGCGCCGGCCACCTCGTAGCCGCCGACGGCCTGCACTCGCCGATCCGCCGCGCTCTCGGGCTGAACCGGCCGCGCCGGTCCCCTCCGCGCCACGGGCTGCGGCGCCACTACGCGCTTGCCCCCTGGAGCGACCACGTCGAGGTGCACTGGGCCCGTGAAGCGGAGGCCTACGTGACCCCCGTGGCCGACGACCTCGTGGGCGTCGCGGTGCTCACCACCGTCCGCCGGCCGTTCGACGACCACCTCGCCGCCTTCCCCGAGCTGCGGGAGCGGCTGGCCGGGGCCGGCCTCGCCGGACCGGTACGGGGAGCAGGACCCCTCCGCCAGGTCGCGAGCGCGCGCACCGCCGGCCGGGTACTGCTCGTGGGCGACGCCGCCGGGTACGTCGACGCGCTCACCGGCGAGGGCATCGCGCTGGCACTCGCGCAGGCACCTGCCGCGGTGCGGGCCATCACCAGCGGTGACCCGGTGGCCTACGAGCGGGAGTGGCGGCGCCTCACCCGGCGCTACCGCTGGCTGACACACGCGCTCCTCGGCGCCACGCGGAAGCCCCCGCTGCGCGCGGCGCTGGTGCCGGTCGCGCAACGGCTGCCGTGGCTGTTCTCCGCGACCGTCGCCATGCTGGCGGGCCCGGCGGGCGCGCGGGAGTGACACGCGGCACGGCACGGCACCTCGACTCACCGCACCAGGGATGGCACCGTAAATGACCATGAAGCGTACCGAGTCAGGGCAAACAGTGCGATCGGTGCGCTGGAGGCTCGTACTGGCCAGCACCACCATGCTCTTCGTCGAGCTGGCGCTCATCAGATGGGCGGGTGCCAACGTCGTCCACCTGAGCTACTTCTCGAACTTCATCCTGCTGGGATCGTTCCTCGGGATCGGCATCGGCTTCCTGATCCCCGCCGAGCGCGGACAGTGGCTCAAGCGCTGGACACCCGTTCCGCTCGCGCTGCTGGTCATTCTGGTGCGCGAATACCCGGTGCAGGTGCGCCAGAACAGCAGCGAGGTCCTCTACTTCACCGCCGTGAAGACCACCGGCCTTCCCGAGTGGGTGACACTTCCGGCCATCTTCCTGCTGACGGCGCTGATCATGGCGGGGATCGGAAAGATCACCGCGGATCTCTTCCGCCTGCTTCCCTCGCTCGACGCCTACCGTTACGACCTGCTCGGCAGCATCACCGGCTCCCTGTCCTTCGCCGTGCTGTCCTGGTTGCGTGCCCCGTCGGTCGCGTGGGGCGTACTCGCCGCCGCGGCCCTGCTGGTCCTCGGAGGGCGCCGCAACACCCTGCTGTACGGCATTCCCCTCACGGCGATGGTCGGCGCCCTGTTCCTGGAGACGGCGACCAGCGGCATCTCCTGGTCGCCCTACTACAAGATCGAACTCGAACCCTCGCCGACCACCACCCGGACCTGGTACATCTCCGCCAACGGCGTCCCTCACCAGAGCACCGCCCCGCTGCCGGTGCTGATGCGCAAGGACTCGCCCTACCGCCAGGCGTACGACCAGACACCCCGCAACCCGCACAAGCGCGTGCTGATCATCGGGGCCGGAAACGGCAACGACGTCGCGGTCGCACTCGCGTACGGAGCCCAGCGTGTGGACGCGGTCGAGATCGATCCCCGGCTCCAGGAGATCGGCTCGGACCTGCACCCCGCGAGGCCCTACGACGACCCGAGGGTGCACGTGCACATCGACGACGGGCGCGCCTTCCTGGAGCGGACGAACACCAAGTACGACCTGATCGTCCTGGCCCTGCCCGACTCGCTCACGCTGGTCGCCGGTGCGAGCAACCTGCGCCTGGAGAGCTACCTGTTCACCCGGCAGGCCTTCGAGGCCGCACGCGATCACCTGGCGCCGAACGGCGCGTTCGCCATGTACAACTACTACCGCCAGAGCTGGCTGGTCGACCGTTTCGCAGGGAGCCTCGACGACGTCTACGGTCACGCCCCCTGCATGACGACGTTCAAGAGGAACGCCGCCGTGCTGGTGGCCGGTATGACACCCGCCGACCAGTCCTGCGCGAAGACCTGGCAGCCCAGCGGCGCGGTCCCGGCGGCCGCGAGCGACGACCACCCCTTCCCGTACCTGCTGCACCGGAGCATCCCCACGCTCTACCTGGGCGCCCTGGGCGCGATCCTGCTGGTGACACTCCTGTCGGTGCGCCTGGCCGGGGTCCGCATCCGCGGCACGCTCCGCTACACCGACATGTTCCTGCTCGGTGCGGCCTTCCTGCTGCTCGAAACCAAGAACGTGATCGGCTTCGCCCTCTACTTCGGCACGACCTGGCTGGTCAACGCCCTCGTCTTCTTCGGCGTCCTGGTCGCCGTCCTCGCGGCGGTGGAGGTCCGGCGCAGGCTGCGGAAGGTCAACCAACTGCTGCTGCAACTGCTGCTCTTCGGCTCCCTAGCGGTGGTCTGGCTCGTCCCCGTGAGCGCGGTGCTGTCCCTGCCCTTCGCCGCCCGGCTCGCCGCCGCCATCGCCCTGGCCTTCACCCCGATCTTCTGCGCCAACCTCATCTTCTCGGACCGCCTCGCCCTCGCCCCGGACCCGACCTCCGCGTTCGGCGCGAACCTGCTCGGCGCGATGACCGGGGGCGCGATCGAGTACCTCGCCCTGGTGACGGGCTATCAGGCACTGCTCCTGGTCGTCGCCGTCCTGTACCTCGGGGCGTTCCTCGCCATGCGCTTCGCGGGTCGGGATCAGACGCCTGCTGTCACCTTCGCAGCGCCGCCTGTGAGCCGACGGTGATGCCCAGCCGCTCCGCCACGGTGGTGAGCGCTGCTCCCAGCGAGAGCGAGACCCGGGTGAAGGCGTGCCGGTCGCCCCTGGTCGGCTCCCGGTTGACGATCAGCACCGGCTTCCCGTCCTGAGCCGCCTGGCGGACGAAGCGGAGCCCGGACATCACCGTCAGGGAGGAGCCGAGGACCAGCAGCGAGGCCGACTCACGGACCAGTTCGCGGCAGTGCTCGACCCGTCGGGGCGGAACGTTCTCACCGAAGAACACCACGTCCGGTTTGAGGATGCCGCCGCAGCTCGCGCAGGGCACCACGCGGAAGTCCGCGACCTGCGCGTCGGTGAGGTCGGCGTCACCGTCCGGGTTGATTCCGGCGGCCACGGGCGCGAAGCCCGGATTGGCCTCCTCCAGCCGCTCGGCGAGTTCGCGGCGCGGGCTGAAGGCGCCACAGGCAAGGCAGACGACCCGGGCCAGGCTTCCGTGGAGTTCCACCACGTCCTCACTGCCGGCGGCCTGGTGCAGGCCGTCGACGTTCTGCGTGATGACCCCCGAGAGCAGGCCGTGCCGCCCGAAAGCGGCCACGGCCCGGTGCCCGGCGTTGGGACGGGCGCGACCGAAGGTGCGCCAGCCGAGATGGCTGCGCGCCCAGTATCGGCGCCGGGCCCGGGCGCTGGCGGTGAAGTCTTGGTAGGTCATCGGTGTGTGCCGGCTGAGGCTCCCGCCCTCGCCCCGGTAGTCGGGAATGCCCGACTCCGTGGAGATGCCCGCGCCGCTGAGCACCAGCACACGTCCGGTGCTCAGCGCATCCGCGACCGGCTCCGCATCCGTGGTGCCCGGCGGCAGGTCCTCGGTGGGCGTCCAGCTCAGAGTGGGGCGCATGCGCATGGCGTCAGGGTACGGCGTGAGCTGAACGGCAGTTGGCGGGCAATCGTCTTTCCTGTGATCACGAGTACAGATCACAGTCTCCTCCACGCAAAGTTCTCCCCGCACGATCGGCATGTCCTCGACATCGACCAAGGAAGTGGTTGTGAGAACGCACCGCACTCCGTGCAGAACCGCCGCCCTCGTCCTGGGCACCGCCGTGCTCGCCCTCCTGACCCGCGCCCCGGCCGGGGCCGACGACGGGGGACTGCCGACGGTCACCCCCGTCAGCGAGACCCCCGCCCTCTACGACGACGAGGCGGGCGGCAACTCCGACGCGGACGATCCGGCGATCTGGCGCAACGCGGCCGACCCCGACCGCAGCCTCGTCATCGCCACCGCCAAGGAGGGCGGCCTGCGGGTGTACGACCTGGGCGCCCGCTTGGTGCAGTCGCTGCCCGCTCCCCACCCGCCCGCCGAGGACGACGCCCCGGGCCGGTACAACAACGTCGACCTCGTCACGGGTCTGCGCACCTCCACCGGCCGGGCCGATGTCGCCGTGGTCAGCGACCGAGGCAACGACCGGCTGCGGATCTACCGCATCGACCCGTCGAAGCCCGGCGGCCCGCTGACCGACATCACCGACCCGGCGACCGCCCCGGTCTTCTCCACCGACCAGGCCGAGATCAACGACCAGCGCACCGCCTACGGCCTCGCCACCTGGCAGGACAAGTCCACCGGACGCTCCTACGCCCTGGTCAGCCGGCGGGAGCGGACCCGCCTCGCGCTGGTCGAACTGAAGCCGACCGCGAGCGGGACCGTCACTTACCAGCAGGTCCGCACACTCGACCTGCCCGCGTCCTTCCGCCTCCCGAACGGCACCACCTGGTCCCCCTGCGCGGAGCCCGGCGAGCTCCCGCAGGTCGAGGGCATGGTGGTGGACCCCGCCACGGGCACGCTCTACGCCGGCCAGGAGGACATCGGCATCTGGCGGATCCGCGCCGACCTCACCGGCAAGCCGGTCCTGGTGGACAAGGTCCGTGAGTACGGCGTGCCCGGCGTCTACGACGAGGAGACCGAGGAGTGCGCGGCGGGCGCCGACCCCGGCTACGGCGGTGACCGGCTGTCCGCCGATGTCGAGGGCCTGACCCTGTTCCAGGAGTCCGACGGCGACGGCTACCTGCTCGCCTCCAGCCAGGGCGACGACACCTTCGCCCTGTACGACCGCGAGGTGAGCGAGGACAACGAGTACGAAGGCGGCTTCCGCGTCGGAGCGGCCTCGGCGACCCTCGACGGGGTGCAGGAGTGCGACGGCGCCGCCGTCCTGAACGCCCCGCTCGGCAGCCGCTACCCGAACGGCCTGCTGGTCGTCCAGGACGGCCACGAGACCCCCGACGTCCCCGACGGCGAGGGCGGCACGCGCACCGCGACCGGCTTCAAGTTCGTCGACCTGGGCGACGTGGTGGACGCAGCCGACCTGTGAGGCGTGACAGCGGCGGAGCGGTTCACAGGCGGGCGTGCTCGCGGGCGTGGCGGGGAAGCCGGGTGGCCAGGGCAGTGACGCTGCGCGCCAGGGGCGCGGTCATGATCCCCGCGACGGCGGTGCGGCCGGCGAGGTAGGCGTCGAGACGGTGCCAGGCCGGAGGCAGGCGGGTCAGGGCGGTGTGGAGGAGGCCAGGGTTGTCGGCGAAGAGGTTCATCAGCGTGCCGCCTGCCCGCATTTCGGTGCCGAGGATGTCATCGACCTCCCGTCCCTGGCGGTCGGCGACGGCGACGGCGCCGGCCTCGGCAGTGGGCGGTCGAAGGGATCCGCCACGGTCCCGGGGGCACGTGGCGGAACTCCACACCCATGGCGTCCGCGACGGCGCCGGCCTCGGCAGTGGGCGGTCGAAGGGATCCGCCACGGTCCCGGGGGCACGTGGCGGAACTCCACACCCATGGCGTCCGCGACGGCGC